>JAEEWS010000079.1 GCA_016287765.1 Lachnospiraceae bacterium | reverse complement strand
CCCGTCCCCAAAGGCTCAAAAAGTGAACCCATAACCCCGTCCCCGGGTGTCAAAAACTGAACCCCTATCCCCGTCCCCAATGGCTCATTTTGGCAGATTCAGATATTCGGTGGGAGCGATGCCTTCCACCTTTTTAAATACTTTGCTGAAGTAGAAGGAACTTTCGTAGCCCAGCATGTCTGCGACCTCGTAGACCTTGTAAGTGCCGGTGGAGAGGAGTTCCTTGCTTTTTTTGATCTTGCAGGAATTCACATATTCAGAAAAGCCCAGATCACTGTATTTGCCGAAAAGCTGGGAAAGGTAGTTGGGGCTGATACCGAAGGCTGCAGCCACCTGGTCCAGCACCAGCTTTTCCTGAATGTGCTGTGAAATGTATTTTTTAACGTTGCTAACGATGTGGTTCTTGTGATCGCTCCTGCGGGCATCAAAAACCGCGCTCATGCTGTCTCCGAAGTAGGAAAGCCAGTGAACGATCTGCTCCACGTTGTTCTGGCGATAAAGGGAACGATAGCCCTCCGGGGAATCGGAAAACATCCGGGAAAGCAGGTCCTCACCGTCGGGGAGAAGGGAAATGGCCATGTAAAGTATGTTGGAAGCAGCGTCAAGAGCCTGAACGTAGTCATTGGGATGCTCGGAAAACAGGGCGCAGAGACTGTCGATCAGCTTTTTGAGCTCGTTGGAATCGTATTCTTCGAAAGCTTTGGTCAGGGAATCCTTGAAAAGGCTCATGTTAAAGGAATCGTGGGCATGTTTGTCGGAAGGCAGCTTTTCGAAGCACACTATGGGAGCGGCGGAAGTTGCCTGAACCAGCGCCATACGGGAGCTTCGGTAGGATTCACCGATGGCGAGAGGGTGAGTCTCTACGGTACCTATGCCACAGGTGAAGCTGACTTTGTAGTATTTGAAAACAGCTTCGCTGATGCCGGAAAGTATGCCCGGGAGCTTGTCACCGTCGGAATCTCCGCAGAAGATGAGCACGAAGTGGCGCATGTCAAGGGCAATGCAGAAAGCAGGCATATATTTTTCCGACAGCTCTCCGATCATGCTGATGGAGGAACTGAAAAGGGAAAGCTGCCTGTCGTAGGGCATGGAATCCGTGTCGGTGCCCGAAAGATAACCGGTACAGCAGATATATGCCTTGGAGTTAAAATTCAGGCCCAGTTCCGTGCGCTGCAGCTCGAACTGCTCGGCGGATTCGAAGAGGTTATTTAAAAGGCGGATGAAGAATTTGTCCCTAAAGGGCTTGGCCAGCGCGCGTTCCGAAGTCTGGAGTTCACGCCTTTTTTTGATATCCTCTATTACTCTTGTGACCGCATCCTCAAGCATACGCGGTGACAACTCAAGCTTTACCAGATAGTCGGAAACACCGTAAACTATGGCCTGGCGGGCAAGGCTGAATTCCTCGTAGCTGGTGAGGAAGATGAAGTGGGGGTCGTTGTCGCCGTAGAGCTCACGACAGCGGCGCACCAGTTCCAGACCGTCTATGACCGGCATTTTGATGTCGGTGATGACGATGTCCGGATGCTGCTCGGCAATTATGTCCAGGGCCACACGGCCGTTGGGGGCGGTGGCTATTACCTCTGTATCCAGTTTATTCCAGTTTAACATGGACTTGACCCCCACCTGTACAAGGGGCTCATCATCCACTATAAGAAGTCGGTACATTTTTTCCTCCGTGATATATGATCATATCTGTTTTTTGGCGGGTATCCTGACGGTCATGACCGTGCCTTCGCCTTCCACGCTGGAGATGGTGATCCCCGCGGGTTCCCCGAATTCGAAGAGAAGACGACGGTTAACGTTGTAAACACCGAATTCCCTGAAGAAATCGGACTTGTTCTCCGTCCTGTTTTTAAGGATGGATTCCGCTTTTTCCTTGGGCATGCCCACACCGTCGTCGATCACGTCTATGCGGATCATGTTGTTCTCGTAATAGAGATGAACGGTGATATTTCCCGCGCCCTTGGGCTCGATGCCGTGGAAGATGGCGTTTTCCACCAGAGGCTGAAGCGTGAATTTCACTATGCTGCAGTCCTCGATGGCAGGATCGTCCACCTTTATGTCCACGTTTATGGTACCGCCGTAGCGGTAACCCTGAATGGTGCAGTAATCTCTCAGAAGAGACAGTTCTTCCCGGATGGGAACGTTCAGGGTGGCGCCTTTTGAAAGACTTTTAAGGAGCTTCGCAAGGGCGGTGGTCATTTCGGCGATACCCTCCGAACCCTGGATGGTGGCCATCCATTTAATGGAATTTAAGGTATTGTATATGAAATGAGGATTGATCTGGCTTTGAAGCATCTTGTATTCCAGATCGTTCTTCTCCTTTTCGCTTGCAATACGCCGTCTCATGAACAGCAGAACGGCAAATGTAATGGCGACGACTACGGAAAGAATGGCGAGCCACATGAAAAGCTGCCTTGTGTGAAGCTGCCGCAGGGAAACACTGCAGGAAATGGTACAGCCGTTGGCATCTATGGGAATGGATACCAGGATCGTGGAAGTTCCTGTGTGATCTGTGACGCGGCTTACAACCGTATCCGGCATAAGGGCCGCATCCTTAAGGGTCTCGTGGACCATGAAGCCTTCAACTTCGGTCAAAGCGTTATCTTTATAGCTGTAGCAGTGATCCGGAAGATTCAGGTAAATGTGGCTGTCCTCCTCGATCCGGTATCTTCCGAAAGCATCGGTAAAAAGTGCCGAGGACAGTTCCATAAAGAGGCAGCCGCCGGTAGCGGAATTAAACCTGTATGTAATGGGCCTTACAATGGGGAGGATCTGTATGCCGTTCTTATAAAAAGGATCCTTTATGAAGCCCGTGGAAAAGTCGTAATCCGGAGCGTTTATCAGCTTCGTGAAAAAAGGCTGGGAAGGTAATTCCCCGGAAATGTTCACGGTGGAAGAGTAGGTGGCGTTTACGATCTGTAAAAAGTGATTGCCCGTTACCACAGCCATTCTCGGAATGTAGCCGGAAGAGGAATTATTGCCATATTCTTCCGCGATACGGTCGTAAGTGGCTACTGACATTACAGAGCCGGGGGTGGGATTACTGTCGATGTAATCCGCAACCGCCGAGCTGCCGCGACAGAAACGGACGAGACGATATATGTTTGCCATATGGGAATCGATATTGTCGGAAACCAGACGGAGCGAGCTTTCTGTGGAGCGGATCAGGCTCTTTTCGAAATAATTTTGAAAAACAGAATAACTCACGACTGTGATAGTGGTGCAGATAAGTATCAAAGCCGTGATGGTAAAGGAAATTATCTTGTTTTTAAACCTGGCGTGGCGTATCAGTTTTTTCATAGCGCTATTTTACACCAAAGAGCCCTTTATAACAATAAATCTTAAAAAATGGCAGACAATCTAAAAAAATTGCATGACGAAAAAGGGACGTATATGAAGGAAAAAGCAAAGAAATATAATAATTTCCATTCTTCTCTTTTAAAAAAGGGAATAAAATAAGACCGTAACTTACTCTCGGGAGGTCCGGGAGAGGATAATATAATTAGAGGAGGCTTTTTTATGAAGAAAAGAATTGTTTCGGTTCTTATGTGCGCACTCATGGCAGTATCATTACTTGCAGGATGCGGCCAGAAGGACGGGGGCTCCGATAGCGGATCGGGCTCAAAGGGAAATGTTACTCTTAAGTGGGCTATCTGGGATGAGAGCACCACACAGTACTGGGGCGACATCAAGAAGGCATATGAAGCTGCTCACAATGGCGTGACCATCGAGATGGTAGACCTTGGGTCGACGGATTATATGACTGTTCTTGCAACAGAACTTTCCGGATCGGGTTCAGACTTCGACGTTGTTACTATCAAGGACGTTCCCGGCTATGCAACATTGGTTCAGAAGAACGCCATCATCGCACTTGACGACTACATCAAGAAGGATAAGGTAGATCTTGCCAAGTTCTCCGGCGCTACAGATCAGGTGCTCGTTGACGGTAAGCTTTATGAGCTTCCTTTCCGTAACGACTTCTGGGTAATCTTCTACAATAAGGATATCTTTGACAGAGCAGGCGTTGCTTATCCTACAAACGATATGACATGGGATCAGTACGATGCACTTGCAAGAAAGGTTACAAACACCACCTTCGGTAAGCAGGTATACGGAACACATTATCATACATGGAGAAGCACCGTTCAGCTTTGCGCTATGCTTGACGGCAAGCACACCATCCTTGACGGCAACTATGACTTCGTAAAGCCCATCTATCAGATGGTTCTCAATCAGGAGAAGGACGGCGTTTGCAGAAAGTATGCAGATCTTAAGACTGAAGGTCTCCACTACTCGGCAGCATTCTCCGGCGGCGACGTTGCTATGATGAATCAGGGCTCATGGTTCATTTCCACACTCATCACCAACATCAAGAAGGGTGAA
>JAEEWS010000078.1 GCA_016287765.1 Lachnospiraceae bacterium | reverse complement strand
TAGGTGAAGAATGGGTAAGGATATATCTGGAGAATGGAGGACTGGAAACACCTGACGGGGAGGAGTTTTTCCTGTCTGAACTGGTAAAGATACCCCTTCGGCTTATAGAAGATGATGCAGAAGTGATCATAAATAAAAAATCGGATGGATACACAGATGTACCGTTGATAGCTTTATTTGAAGGCCACAGATTCAGAAGTTTCTGTGGAGAAGAATATCTTGCTTTGCTGAAAAAGGAAAAGAAGAACGCTCACTGGGCTTTTATTTTCGTGAGCCACAAGGAGTACAGTTACTATCTTAACAACTTCGGCAAGCAGTTTCAGAGAGGAACATAATTACCCGAAAAAAGCGTGGAGGAATGCGTATTGACAAATGTTTTAGAGAAGGCAAAAGCCATTTATGATTTAGAGAATTATGAGTTTGAACAAGTGGGCGGACATGACGGCGGAAGAAACCTCGTCTATGTCTGCAAACAAAAGGAAGAAAAGAAATACGTATTAAGAATATCCGCACTTGGTGACAGGACGATGGAGGAATATGAGGCAGAGACCGAATTCGTGCATTACCTTGCGAAAAACGGTGCATCCGTCGCGGATGTGATCCCTTCGAGGAGCGGAAAACTCGTGGAACGCATGCAGGTAAAACCTTCGGCGATCGGTTTAAGCGAGGCTGTTGATGGAGCAGAAGGGGATGCGGAATGCTTTGTATCTTTGTTTGCGTATGCTAAAGGAATCCTTCTCAGCGAAAACGGATATCATTACAGAGATGGGGCACCGCTTTCCGAGCTGTTTTACAACATGGGAAAGACCATCGGAGCGATTCACAGGCTCTCGAAGCAATATCGGCCGACACACCAAAGGCAACAATATTTTGACAAGTACAACATGGAGTATGTCGATAAGGTGATCCCTGATGCTTATGCGGAGCTGAAGGCGGCCATTGCGGATCGCCTGGAGAGTTTCAGGACGCTCCCTGTGGATCCGGAGAGCTATGGCCTTGTACATTTTGATTTCAGCGACGGGAATTATCACGTGGATTTCAGTGACGGCGTAATTACGACCTTTGATTTCGACAATTGCATATATTGCTGGTACATGTTTGACCTTGCACATCTTTGGACGCATGGCGTTGGCTGGTGTCAGTGGATGCCGGACGGAGAGAAGCGTCTGGCCTACATGAAGGAAGAGTATTTTGCGACCATTTTAGAGGGTTACCGGAGTGAGACAACGGTTTCCGAGGAGCTGTTGGAAAAGCTTCCGCTCTTTATCGACATGGTGCTGATCGAAGGCATTGTGGACGAGTTTGAGTGCGCCGCCAGGGAAGGTGAGGAGCCGGACCCGGAGGACGTGGAAGATTACGTAAAGTGCCTGGTGGAAGCCATTCCATACGCAGGCATAGGAGTAGACTTATAAGGGCTCTATCCCGATTCATAGCAATGAAAAAAATCGGAGGAAACATATGGAAGACTACAGCAAGCAGCATAAGAAAGCATAGATTATTGGGGTGAATGATACCCAACAGAACCGTTCATAAATGAACTGTTATACAAACGCAAATCTAGTACAGCGGTTTTAAAATAACTGGACCTAATGCTTGCCTGCTTACCCGACTGCCCGTACATGAAAGCCTCGGAGTAGCCGGCACAAACACGTAGCTCAAAAAAAATATTTGCGAGCCGGAGTGATACCGGGTGGTTTTCAGGTAGGAATTATACAGCATTAAATAAAGGCTTTCGATAGCGTTGATAGTACGCTCTCGGAAGCTTTTTTCGACAGGAGATAACAATTTGATAACAGGAAATGAAATGACGGGTACATCATGGGTGCGGAAAGATTCGTTTCAAAGCGCAGAATAAACCGATGTACTGGGGCTGTACGAAAACAATACCTGGTCTGCGGAAAAGACATTGCAAAGATAAAAGGAAAAGAAGCAGCGGAATTCAGAAATCATGAGGTGGGCTTTGTATTCCGGGCATTTAATCCGGTCAATGAGGTCAGGGGATTGTAAGATAAGATCAACAAAGGGCCGATCCATCCGTTATCTGCGTCTCTTTTTTTACAATCATTGAGTGATGTGCCTGTGACCCAGATTTCGCATTGAAGCTGCGATAACAGAAAAGGATCGGAGCAGGTTTTCGTGCTTTATGCTTGTAGCATCAAAGCGAAGAGTCTTAAAGGCGAAAGCCATGATGGGACCCTGAAAAAGAGCGCAGATTATGGTGCCTATACCCACGGGGCCGCCCAGTAAAAAGCCGATAAGAGTGGCGGAGCCGAGAAGAACTATGCTTATGATACCGATGGGGATCCTGGGGAGATGACGTTTAAGACCCACGAGAAGGGTATCTCTCGGACCGCAGCCAAGGGCAGCTTTCATGTAGAAAAACTGGGTATAGCCCAAAACGAAAAGGCCGATAAAGAGCATGACTATGCTTGCGGGAAGGCTTTGAGGAGCAGGAACAAAATCGGTATAGTTAAAGAAATCCACGGATTTTCCCACCACGATGGCGTCAATGAACATGGCGAGGCCGATGGATTCCTTCATGGAAATGTCGATCAGAAGGATGATGACAGAAACACTGATGGAAGCGGTTCCGTAAAGAATTCCCAGAGACTTGGAAAGACCCAGGTTCAGCACGTCCCAGGGCGCGGCTCCGATGTTGGCTTTCATGGTGAGGTAGATACCGAAACCGTTTACAAAAAGGGCAAGGATGGCCATAAGGCTGTTTAAAAATATGCCTTTGGCCGTGTTATTTGAAAGTGAGCTGTTCTTAAGCATATGTTACCTCGATGGATGGATCATGTAAAACGTTCACAGGATTATAGCACCCGCCGTGACGTATGTAAAGAAAAGTTTTAGTGAACAGTAAGAATTGACGTATTCATAGGTTAGGCGTAAAATGAAGAAAAGCATATGCGGCGAGGGGTTAAGAAAATGATCATAGAAGAGATCAAAAAAATAGCGAAAGAGGCCGGGCAGATAATGCTTACGGCCAAGAAGCCCAATATAAAAGAAAAATCCGGCCATGCAAATTTTTGCACGGAAACGGATGAGAAGATCCAGGCTTTTTTGGTAAACAGCCTGAGTTGGGTGGTGCCTGAGGCTTCCTTCCTCGGGGAAGAGGACGGCATGGATGTGTTCACCGCCAAGATGAGCAAGGGCTATTGCTTTGTGCTGGATCCCATTGACGGAACCTCGAATTTCATTTATTCCTACCGGCCGTCGGTGATCTCTGTCGCGCTTCTTAAAGATGGGCAGCCTCACATGGCAGTCATATATGATCCCTACGACGATATGCTTTTGTCCGCCGTAAACGGTCAGGGGGCTTATCTAAACGGTGAAAAGATCATGTCCTCGGAGGCGCCCTTATCTGACTCGCTGGCGGTTTTCGGGACAGCGCCCTATTATACGGAGCTTCGGGAAAAGACCTTTGAGGTGGCGAAGAACCTGCTTCCTTTGTGCGTGGATTTAAGAAGATCCGGAACCGCAGCCTGGGACATGTGCTGCGTTGCCATGGGAAGATGCAATCTTTACTTTGAACTTAAGATACAGCTGTGGGATTATGCGGCAGCTGCCCTGATAGCGGAAGAAGCCGGGTGCATGGTCACCGATACGGAAGGAAAGCCTCTCTCTTATACAGGTGCGACATCGGTTATATGCCGCGCGAGAGGTGTGAAAGAGATACCGGCTTGTTTTCGATGAGTTGAGAACAGAAGGGATCCTGAAGGTGTGATCAAATGACTATTCTTCAGATATTATGTTTTTTCATGATCTATTCCCTGATCGGCTGGGGGATCGAGGTCAGTTATCATGCTGTTACGATGGGGAAGGTGGTAAACCGCGGATTCCTTAACGGGCCGATCTGTCCCGTTTACGGGTGCGGAGTGCTGAGCGTACTGGCAGTGGTGCGCTGTATTGGTGAAAAGCTTGGCTACAGCGGTGATATTGAGATGTTCCCTGCGCCGCTGTTATTTGCAGTCGGGATATGTTTTGCTACTACGATCGAGCTGGCGGCAGGCGCTATACTGGATGTCCTTTTCCATGCGAGATGGTGGGATTACAGTAAGGAAAAGTTTAATTTCCGTGGTTACATATGTTTGAGATTCAGCATCATATGGGGCCTGGCTATAGCTTTCGTACTGCGCGTTATCCATCCGGAGATTTCAAGACTGACGGATCTTGTGCCGGAGAAGATCGCCTGGGCGATACTTGTCCTGTTATACATTACGCTGGTTCTTGACCTTATTATGACGACCCTCTCTGTTCTTAAGCTGAATAAACAGCTGGAAATGATGGAGGAACTGCAGAGATCGATCCTGCGTATCAGCGATGGAATGTCGGAAGTGATCGCGGAGGGCACTATGCAGACGGTTAAGCTGCTGGAGGAAAAGCAGGATAAAGCAAAAGAAGAATATAAACAACGCAGGCTTGAGCTGGAGGCAAAGATCGAACATATACAGAAGAGCATCCT
>JAEEWS010000077.1 GCA_016287765.1 Lachnospiraceae bacterium | reverse complement strand
TCTCCGCGTTGAAAAGTTTCATTTTCAGAATCTGTTAAAGCAGGAGATTTCTTCCCTCGGACTTGATGTCCTTAAGGCGTTTGAAGATGATTCAAAAGACTGTATTAAAGCCGGTGATGAGGAAATTAAAGCTCATATTGAAAAAATAAAATCCTTAAAGGCTGAAATTGCTAAAAGGGAAGAGCAGTTAAAGACTGAAAACTAAGCTTTAAAGTAACTGGATTTGAAGCCAGTTTTTCCATTTAATTAAAAAATGCGCTTTTTTCCGGGTTTATTTACTCATAAATCCCGTGCTAGCTCGACGGGGACGCTCGCGGCGCCCGGGGCTAAGATTCCTGTCCGGAAGCGCTTAAAAAAGAAATTAAAAAAACAAAAAAAAATTAAAAATTTTTGCAAATTTTTAAAAAATTTAATTGACTAAAAATTATAGTAATGCTATATTCATTCTCACCCGCTCTAAAGCAGGGTAACACAAGTTCTTTGAAAAAAAATTAGTGAAGGAAGAAAGACAAGATAGCACAGACTTTCCGTAAGGAAAGTCCAGTAGCAGAAAAGTTTTTCAAGTACAAAACGAATGCCAGCAGAATCTGACTAAAAGGTCAGAGGAAGCAAAAAAAACAATCCTATCAATTAAAGATTGGTTGGGACGAATAATTTATGGTAAATCTTGATCCCTTCGGGGATTTGAGAATAATCATGGAGAGTTTGATCCTGGCTCAGAATAAACGCTGGCGGCGTGTCTTAAGCATGCAAGTCGAACGGCAAGGTACCTTCGGGTACCCTAGAGTGGCGGACTGGTGAGTAACACGTAGGTGACGTACCTTTTGGACGGGGATAGCCCGTAGAAATACGGGATAATACCGGATAAGGTTGCACGGGTTGGAGCCGTGCAAGGAAAGGCGCTACGGCGTCGCCGAAAGAACGGCCTGCGACCTATCAGCTTGTTGGTGAGGTAAAGGCCCACCAAGGCAATGACAGGTATCCGGCCTGAGAGGGTGATCGGACACATTGGGACTGAGATACGGCCCAGACTCCTACGGGAGGCAGCAGCTAAGAATATTCCGCAATGGACGAAAGTCTGACGGAGCAACGCCGCGTGGATGATGAAGGCCGGAAGGTTGTAAAATCCTTTTATAATTGAGGAATAAGCCGGGTAGGGAATGACCTGGTGGTGACTGTAGATTATGAATAAGCACCGGCTAATTACGTGCCAGCAGCCGCGGTAACACGTAAGGTGCGAGCGTTATTCGGAATTATTGGGCGTAAAGGGCACGCAGGCGGTTTTGCAAGCTTGGTGTGAAATCCCGGGGCTTAACCCCGGAACTGCATTGAGAACTGCATGACTAGAGTTAATGAGGGGAAACCGGAATTCCAGGTGTAGGGGTGAAATCTGTAGATATCTGGAAGAACACCAATGGCGAAGGCAGGTTTCTAGCATATAACTGACGCTCAGGTGCGAAGGTGCGGGGATCAAACAGGATTAGATACCCTGGTAGTCCGCACAGTAAACTATGTACACCAGGTGTCTGGCCATGAGGCTGGGTGCCAAAGCAAACGCGATAAGTGTACCGCCTGGGGAGTATGCCCGCAAGGGTGAAACTCAAAGGAATTGACGGGGGCCCGCACAAGCGGTGGAGCATGTGGTTTAATTCGATGGTACGCGAGGAACCTTACCTGGGTTTGACATACAGTGGAATTGTATAGAGATATGCAAGCGTAGCAATACGCCGCTGAACAGGTGCTGCATGGCTGTCGTCAGCTCGTGCCGTGAGGTGTTGGGTTAAGTCCCGCAACGAGCGCAACCCCTACTGCCAGTTACCAGCATGTAATGATGGGGACTCTGGCGGAACTGCCGGCGACAAGCCGGAGGAAGGCGGGGATGACGTCAAGTCATCATGGCCCTTATGTCCAGGGCTACACACGTGCTACAATGGTAGGTACAGAGTGACGCGAAGCCGCGAGGTGAAGCAAAACGCAGAAAACCTATCGTAGTCCGGATTGGAGTCTGAAACCCGACTCCATGAAGTTGGAATCGCTAGTAATCGCGCATCAGCACGGCGCGGTGAATACGTTCCCGGGCCTTGTACACACCGCCCGTCACACTATTCGAGTCGAGGATACCCGAAGTCGGTAGACTAACCCGTAAGGGAGGTCGCTGCCTAAGGTATGCTTGGTAAGAAGAGTGAAGTCGTAACAAGGTAGCCGTAGCGGAAGCTGCGGCTGGATCACCTCCTTTTGTAAGACAAAAGGTAATCCCAATTTTTTGGGAAGTGTATGTGTACACACAAGGCGTTGGTTTATCTTTCTTTCTTTCTCTTTCTTGCCGGATAATCCGGTTTTTGATGTTTGACAATTTAAGGACGGAGTAATTATAAGGCGCAAGTCATGCAAGCGGTCTGACCATATGCCCGCGATAGTATGGTTTGCAGAAATAATAATATGGTCAAGCGAATTATAGGTTTATGGCGGATGCCTAGGAGCTGTAAGGCGATGAAGGACGTAATAAGCTGCGATAAGCTCGGTGGAGAAGCAAATATTCTGTGAGGCCGAGATTTCCGAATGGGGTAACCCATACGAATGAACTTCGTATACTTCGACGACTGAATAAAATAGGTCGCAAGAGTCACACTGGGTGAACTGAACCATCTAAGTAACCCGGGAATAGAAATCAATTGAGATTCCGAGAGTAGCGGCGAGCGAACTCGGAGTAGCCCAAACCAGTTAATGGGGTTGTAGGGCCGCATGGGGATGTCCCGTGAAGTTATCAAACTTTATCATAGCAGAACAGTTTGGGAAGGCTGACCAAAGAGAGTGAAAGTCTCGTAAGCGAAATGCAAGATAGCGTGAGTAAGCACTAGAGTACGGCAGGACACGAGAAATCCTGTCGGAAGCAGGCCGGACCACCGGCCAAGGCTAAATACTACTTGATGACCGATAGAGGAACAGTACCGTGAGGGAAAGGTGAAAAGTACCCCGGGAGGGGAGTGAAAGAGAACCTGAAACCCTATGTTTACAAACGGACTGAGCACTATTAGAGAGTGCGAAGTCGTACTTATTGAAGAACGGGCCAGCGAGTTACGTTTATGCAGCGAGGTTAAGATACTAAGTATCGAAGCCGCAGGGAAACCGAGTCTTAAGAGGGCGAAAGTTGCATGAAGTAGACCCGAAACCGGGTGACCTATCCATGAGCAGGCTGAAGCGGTGGTAAGACATCGTGGAGGGCCGAACTTGCGTGCGTGAAAAGCATTGGGATGACTTGTGGATAGCGGAGAAATTCCAATCGAACTCGGATATAGCTGGTTCTCCTCGAAATAGCTTTAGGGCTAGCCTCATGAAAAAGAAATTGTCGCAGGTAGAGCACTGAATGGGCTAGGGGGCCACAAAGCTTACCGAACCTTATCAAACTTCGAATGGCGGCAATGGATACATGGGAGTCAGACAGTGAGAGCTAAGTTCCATTGTCAAAAGGGAAACAGCCCAGATCAACAGCTAAGGTCCCAAAGTATAGGTTAAGTGGCAAAGGATGTGAGAATGCTAAGACAACCAGGACGTTGGCTTAGAAGCAGCCACTCATTCAAAGAGTGCGTAATAGCTCACTGGTCGAGTGATCTTGCGCCGAAAATGTCCGGGGCTAAAACCTATCACCGAAGCTTTGGAATTATGGAGACATAATTGGTAGAGGAGCATCGTATACGGGCAGAAGCGGTACCGGAAGGAGCCGTGGACCGTATAGGAGAGAGAATGCTGGCATGAGTAACGAAAGTGAGGTGAGAATCCTCACCATCGATAGCCTAAGGTTTCCTGGGGAAGGTTCGTCCGCCCAGGGTAAGTCGGGGCCTAAGTCGAGGACTGGATGGTCGTAGATGATGGACAACAGGTTGATATTCCTGTACTGTATTTAGCGATTGAGAGAAGCAGTGACACAGGAGGATAGGTTAACCCGGTTAATGGTAGAGCCGGGCCAAGCACAAAGGGAGAAGACAGAGTGAAGTACATGCCTTCAATCCTGATGTGTGATGGGGAGAGAACATAAGTATCGAAGTAACTGAATTCACACTGGCGAGAAAAGCTGCTATCGAGCGAAGATGCACCCGTACCGCAAACCGACACAGGTAGGCGAGGAGAGAATCCTAAGATGAGCGAGATAACCCTTGTTAAGGAACTCGGCAAAATGACTCCGTAACTTCGGGATAAGGAGTGCCACGTAGGTGGTTGCAGTGAAGAGGCCCATGCGACTGTTTATCAAAAACACAGGTCTGTGCGAAATCGAGAGATGAAGTATACGGGCTGACGCCTGCCCAGTGCTGGAAGGTTAAGGGGAGCTGTCAGGGCAACCGAAGCAGTGAACCGAAGCCCCAGTGAACGGCGGCCGTAACTATAACGGTCCTAAGGTAGCGAAATTCCTTGTCGGGTAAGTTCCGACCTGCACGAATGGCGTAACGATATGGGCGCTGTCTCAACAAGGGACTCGGTGAAATTGTAGGGCTGGTAAAGATGCCAGCGACCCGCGACTAGACGGAAAGACCCCGTAGAGCTTTACTGTAGTTTGGTATTGAGTTTTGACATGAGATGTACAGGATAGGTGGGAGAC
>JAEEWS010000011.1 GCA_016287765.1 Lachnospiraceae bacterium | reverse complement strand
TGATCTTTACAAGACATCCGGTCACTGGGATCATTATAAGGAGAACATGTTCCCTGCGATGGAAGTAGAAGGCGAAAGCTTCGTTCTTCGTCCCATGAACTGCCCTCATCATATGATGATCTATGCTAACCGTCCCCATTCCTATAAAGAGCTTCCCATCAGGATAGGTGAGATCGCTCACGATTTCCGTTTCGAAGCCAGCGGCACACTTAAGGGTATCGAAAGAGGACGTCACTTCTGCCAGAACGATGCGCATCTCTTTGTTACACCCGAGCAGATCAAGGACGAAGTTGCAAACGTTGTTGCTCTGATAAAGGAAGTATATAAAGATTTTAATATCACAAATTATCGCTGTGTTCTTTCTCTTCGTGATCCTGCGGATACCAAGAAGTATCATCCCGATGACGAGATGTGGAACAAGGCTGAGGATGCTTTAAGAGAAGTTCTCAATGAGCTGAAGATAGACTATACGGAAGAGATTGGCGAAGCTGCATTCTATGGTCCGAAACTTGACGTTAACGTTAAGCCGGCAGTAGGAAATGAGTACACGCTTTCCACATGTCAGCTGGACTTCTGCCTTCCCATGAAGTTTAACCTTACATACATCGATTCCGACGGAGACAAGAGAACACCTGTAGTCCTTCACAGAGCTATCCTGGGATCTCTCGATCGTTTCATGGCATACATCCTTGAAGAGACCAAGGGCAATCTTCCTCTTTGGCTGTCTCCCGTACAGGTTAAAGTGCTTCCTGTTAAGAATGACGATCCCGAGCTCATGGCATATGCCGAGAAGGTATACGAAGAGCTCTATGTACGTAATGTAAGAGTAGAACTGGATGAGCGTGCCGAAAAACTCGGTTACAAGATGAGAGAAGCACAGATCCAAAAGGTTCCCTACATCCTCGTTCTGGGTAACAACGAGAAGGATGCGAATACAGTAACCTTCAGATTGCACGGACGCCAGGAATCTACTACTGTTGACCTCAATAATTTCGTTAAACAGGTAGTTGATGAGATCGTTACGAAGAAGTATGACCCGGAGTGATTTTGCTGTTAAAAAATACAGAAAAAAGACTTAAATTTAGATAAAGTTTCAGAATTTATTGACACCTACCTCTCTGACAGTGTAAAATGCAGATAAAAGCGCGATGCCTGGGACAACTGATATTCTGTGCATGCATCGGACGTTAAGTTTATACATCATGGGAGGTAGTTTTTATGGCATCTGTAACTAAGAATCGTCGCAAGTCCAAGAATCTGGAAGAGAAGAAAAACAAGAGAGCCAATCTTGCAACTCATCTTGCGATAAATGCTTCCAACGTAGCATTGCTCATTGTAACCATTGTCATGTATATTACCGGTAGAACATTGTCTCAGGAACTGGTGTTTGAGGCCATTATCCTCATAGTTACCACCCTGACGTCTATGATGATCTATTTCCTGTTTACATTTGAGCAATGGAAATATCTGAAGATAGCATTGCCCATCTTCTATGTGGCATTTACATTTATCACCATAAGGGCCGGGACTTTAAGCAGTACCATCCTCATCTTCCCCGTATCTGCAGCTGTAATGCTGTACGGAAGCAAAAAACTTATAGGCATCATTTCCGGTGCAAACATCGCATTAGCTGTTATCAACGCAGTGGTATGTAACCTTATGGGAGTAAAAGAAGATCCTGTAGGTGCACTGATAGTGATCATGTGCATCGTCATCATGAATATCAGTCTCGGACTTACCACTATGCTCAGCAATCAGACCAATAAGGAGCAACTGGAAGAGATCTTTGATAACGAAAAGGAACAGGAGACCATGATGGATGCCATTGCCAACATCGGTTCTAAGATCGATGATTCGGTACAGTCCATTACAGCTCTTGTAGAAGAAGTAAACGAAGATACAAAGGGCGTTACCACTGCCATGAATGATGTGGCGGCAGGTATGGAAACCACTCTTAACAGTATAAACGAGCAGGCACGTACTACCGAAAAGATCCAGAAGGTAGTTAAGGAAACCGCCAAGGTTTCTGATGATCTGGGACAGATCGCCAGGATTTCCTCGGATTCCGTTAAGGAAGGCTTCGTTTTGGTTAAGAACGTTGTTAATCAGACAGAGATCATGGAGCAGGAAAACAATTCCGTTAAAGCCAGCATGGAAGAACTCCACAATCATACCATGGACATGGAAAAGATCATCGGTATCATTCAGAGTATATCCAACAAGACCAACCTGCTTGCACTTAATGCTTCCATAGAGGCTGCAAGGGCAGGAGAAGCGGGTAGAGGCTTTGCTGTGGTTGCGGAACAGATCAGAGTGCTTTCCGAGCAGACCAAGTCATCCACAGAGAACATTCAGGCCATCATTGAAAAATTGAATGAAAACTCCAACGAGACCATAGGATCCATGGACAGCATGATAGAAAAGATAAATACCCAGATATCCATGATCCATGACATTGAGGAGAACTTTAACAAGATCTCCGGCGGTCTCTCCAGCCTGGATGAGGCTATCGATAACATGAACGGAAAGACCAACGAACTCATTGAAACCAATGCCATCATCACAGACAGTATCAACAGCCTGTCCTCCGCTACGGAAGAGATATCCGCTGCAAGTGAAGAGACCACTGCTATGTGTGCTCAGAACTCCGAGAAGTTTGAGACCGTTAACGAGGTTGTATCCGCGCTTTCGGGAGAGTCGGCAAAGATGGGACGTTTCATCGACGAATACATTAAACAGAAGGCAGAAAAAGCTAAGTTATGATAGAACTGAAAGAAGAAATTGAAAAATTTATACTTATAGGTGTCTCCCTTGGGGACACCTATAAAAATGGGAAAAATTCACCGGATGACACGGCAGATTCCATAAACGAACTTAAAGAGCTGGTTAAAACTGCGGGAGGAGAAACCGTAGGTATCCTTATACAGAACAGGGAAGCCATAGATAAATCCACCTATTTCGGAAAAGGGAAGGTGGAGGAACTAAGAATTATGGCGGAAGAACTGGGTGCTACAGGCGTAGTAAGTGATGATGAACTGACTCCCGCCCAGTTAAGTAATCTGGAGGACGCCCTGGATCTTAAGATCTGTGACAGAACTCAGATAATCCTCGAAATATTTGCCAGACATGCACTTACGAGAGAAGGAAAGATACAGGTAGAGCTGGCACAGCTCAAATACAGGCAGTCCCACCTTATAGGAATGGGAAGAAGTCTCTCGAGGCAGGGTGGCGGTATCGGAACCAGAGGTCCCGGTGAAAAAAAGCTGGAGACAGACAGAAGACTTATAAGAGACAGGATATCTGAGCTTAACAACGAGCTGGACAATGTGGTCAGGACCAGAGATGTGACCAGAGCACAGAGAACAAAGGCCAATATCCCTTCTGCGGCTATAGTGGGATACACCAATGCAGGCAAGTCCACATTGTTAAATAAAGCCACGGGAGCGAGTGAACTGGAGGCTGACATGCTCTTTGCCACACTGGATCCCGTAGTCAGGGAACTGGACCTGGGAACGGGGCAGAAGGTACTGATGACAGACACGGTAGGTTTTGTAAGAAAACTGCCTCATCATCTTGTGGATGCCTTCAGATCCACTCTTGAGGAAGCCAAGTACTCGGATATCATCATACATGTGGTGGATGCTTCCAATCCCGACCATGAAAAAAAGATCGAAGTAACCTATGAAACTCTGGACAAGCTGGGGATCAAAGGAAAGACCTTTATCACCTTCTTTAATAAATGTGACAGACCGGAGACTGAAGAATTCAGGCTCAGAGATATGCGGGCAGACCATGTGATCAAGGGGTCTGCCAAAACAGGTACGGGCATAGAAGAACTTAAGGGAGTTCTGGACCGTATAATAAAGGAAAGTAGAAACTACATAGAAAAGGTATTTTCCTTTGCAGAAGCCGGTGAGATCCAGAAGATACGCAGGAATGGACAGATCATCTCGGAAGAATACAAGGAAGACGGTATCCATGTTAAGGCCTATGTGGACCGGTCTTAAAAAATTGAAACACTACATATGGTATTTGTTAATATAACATCAAACTAATTATTGTGGAAAATATAAAATAGAAAGAGTAGCGAATGTTACTCTTTTCTTTTTTTCTACAAGTGAGTAATCCGCGAAAAAAGGGCATTTTTAATTTTTTTCTTATATTTTTTATATTTATGTCCGAAATATAAATCAGCGGCCTTCCTACGCAAGATGTTGTGGTGGGAGTCAAGAACAGCTTCTATATTTTGTTATTTACCTCTTGACTTAACCACTGTGGTTTGCTAAAATCGATTTCAGAGCGTTGCAGAAGGCAACAGGAACAAAAGTTTCCGATAAAGACTCGAAAGGAGAACGAAATGATCAGTGTAGTAAAAAGGGATGGGGAAATAACAGATTTTAATATTTCCAAAATATCGGGCGCTCTTGCAAAAGCTTTTACAGCCACACAGAAAAATTATAATGAAGATATCATCAATCTTCTTGCGTTGAGAGTAACCAGTGATTTCCAGGATAAGGTGAAGGATGGAACCATCACTGTGGAAGATATTCAGGACAGTTGCGAGCATGTACTTGAGCAGACCGGATACACCGACGTAGCCAAGGCATACATCCTCTATCGTAAAAACAGAGAACGTATCCGCAACATGAAGTCCACTATTCTTGACTATAAAGACACCATTAACAGCTATGTAAAGGAAGAGGACTGGAGAGTAAAGGAGAATTCCACGGTTACATATTCCGTGGGAGGTCTTATCCTTCACAATTCCGGAGCCATCACTGCCAATTACTGGCTGTCCGAAATATATGATCAGGAGATCGAAAGCGCACACAGGAATGCAGACATCCACATTCATGATCTGTCCATGCTTACAGGCTATTGTGCAGGCTGGTCTCTTAAGCAGCTTATAAAAGAAGGACTGGGAGGAATTCCCGGAAAGATCACATCTTCCCCTGCAAGCCACCTTTCCACTCTCTGCAACCAGATGGTTAACTTCCTGGGCATCATGCAGAACGAATGGGCCGGAGCACAGGCATTCTCTTCTTTTGATACCTATCTTGCACCTTTTGTAAAGATCGACAACCTTCCTTACAAAGAGGTTAAGCAGTGCATCCAGTCCTTTGTATACGGCGTTAACACTCCCAGCCGCTGGGGAACACAGGCTCCTTTCTCGAACATCACCCTTGACTGGACGGTTCCCAACGATCTTGCAAACCTTCCCTGCATCATCGGCGGAAAAGAAGTGGACTTCTGCTACAAGGATTGTAAGAAGGAAATGGATATGGTCAACAAGGCATTCATCGAGATCATGATCGAGGGTGATGCCAACGGACGCGGATTCCAGTATCCCATCCCCACCTATTCCATTACCAAGGATTTTGACTGGAGCGAGACAGAGAATAACAAACTCCTTTTCGAAATGACAGCGAAGTACGGAACACCTTACTTCTCCAACTATATCAATTCCGATATGCAGCCCAGTGACGTACGTTCCATGTGCTGCCGTCTGCGCCTCGATCTTCGTGAACTCAGAAAGAAGACCGGCGGTTTCTTCGGATCCGGCGAGAGCACAGGTTCTGTTGGCGTTGTAACCATCAACATGCCCAGGATCGCTTATCTTGCAACCGATGAAAAAGATTATTTTGCACGTCTCGACCATATGATGGACATCGCAGCACGTTCTCTTAAGGTTAAGAGAGATGTTATCACCAAGCTTCTTAACGAAGGACTTTATCCTTACACCAAGAGATATCTTGGAACCTTTGCAAACCACTTCTCCACCATCGGACTTGTGGGAATGAACGAGGCCTGCCTCAATGCCAAGTGGCTGGGTAAGGATCTTAACAGCCCTGAGGCTCAGGAGTTCACAAAGAAGACCCTGAACCACATGAGAGAGCGCTTAAGCGATTATCAGGAGATGTACGGAGACCTTTATAACCTTGAAGCTACTCCTGCAGAATCCACAAGCTATCGTCTTGCAAAGCATGACAAGAAGCATTATCCCGACATCATCACAGCAGGCAAACCCGGCGATACACCTTATTACACCAACAGCTCACATCTTCCTGTTGACAGCACCAGAGATATCTTCGAAGCTCTCGACGTTCAGGATGAGCTCCAGACACTCTATACTTCAGGAACAGTATTCCATGCATTCCTGGGAGAGAGACTTCCCGACTGGAAGGCTGCAGCAAAGTTGGTACGTACAATTGCCGAGAATTACAAGCTGCCTTACTATACAATGTCTCCCACCTATTCGGTCTGCAAGACTCACGGATACATT
Source organism: Lachnospiraceae bacterium (assembly GCA_016287765.1). The sequence goes on along the minus strand of JAEEWS010000011.1, from coordinate 66,824 downwards.
TCCGGCGAGCATTACACTTGTCCCGTATGCGGAGAAAAGGCTGAAGTCTACAGCCGTATCACCGGCTATTATCGCCCTGTTCAGAACTGGAACGAAGGTAAGAGCCAGGAATACAAGAACAGAGTCGTATATGATATAGCAGGCTCAAAGATCAAGAACGCTCCCGAGACGGCAAAATCGACAGATAATGACGGAATGGTGGAAATTAAGGTTGATGGGGTTGCAAAAAGTGACGAAAAGATGTATCTTTTCACTACAAAGACTTGCCCCAACTGCAAAATGGCAAAAGAATTCCTGAGAGATTATCACTATGAAGTGATCGATGCCGAGGAAAATCAGGAACTTGTTGGAAAATACGGTATCATGCAGGCACCTACTCTTATCGTCATAAAAGACAATGATGTTATGAAGTATGCCAACGCATCCAGCATTAAGGGCTTTGCCGACAGAAACAGATAATTTCATTTGCATGAGATAAAATGCGGGCGGTATTTTACCGCCCGCATTCTAAGTTTTGGGACTTGTTAATGACGCAGATATTCAGTTATGGGAGGGAAATGTATGAGCTACGCGGACAAAGTATTTGTGGGGATGTGCAGGGACATTCTTGAAAACGGAACAAATACCATGGGAGAAAAGGTGCGCCCTCATTGGGAAGACGGCGCTCTGGCCTATACTATTAAAAAATTCGGGGTCGTGAACAGATATGACCTGTCAAAGGAATTTCCCGCACTTACGTTGAGAAAAACCGCCATTAAATCCGCAACGGATGAGATCTTGTGGATATGGCAGAAGAAATCCAATAATATTAAGGAACTGAACAGCCACATCTGGGATCAGTGGGCCGACGAGAACGGCTCCATCGGAAAGGCTTACGGCTATCAATTGGGGATAAAACACGAATACAAGGAAGGGATGATGGATCAGGTGGACCGCGTACTTTGGGACCTGAAAAACAATCCCTACAGCAGAAGGATAATGACCAACATCTATGTCCATGCGGATCTGCATGACATGAAGCTCTATCCCTGCGCATACAGTATGACCTTTAATGTGACCAAGAAAGAGGGCCACGACAAGCTGATACTTAACGGTATCTTAAACCAGCGTTCCCAGGATGTGCTCACAGCCAACAACTGGAACGTGTGCCAATACGCAGTTCTGCTTCACATGATCGCCAGAGAGTGCGATATGGAGGTGGGAGAATTTATTCATGTTATAGCCGACGCGCATATATATGACCGGCATGTGGAATTGGTAAAGGAACTCATTTCACGAGAGCAGCACGAAGCCCCCACTCTGTGGCTGAATCCGGAGGTGAAGCATTTTTACGACTTTACGCCCGAGGATGTAAAGCTGGAAAACTATGTTACGGGTGAGCAGATCAAGAACATACCTGTAGCCATCTGATCACTTAAAGGAAAAAGGAGGATGCAACCTTGAATTTAATAGTTGCGGTTGATAAACACTGGGGAATCGGTTATAATAATGGTTTGTTGGTCAGCATACCCGGGGACAAAAAGAGATTCAGAGAAATGACCACGGGAAAGACCATTATCATGGGAAGACGTACTCTTGAGAGCTTTCGTGACGGAAAGCCTCTTCCTAACAGGAACAATATCGTTATAACCACCAAAAAGAATTATGACGGCCATGGAGCTATTGTGACCCACAGTATTGATGAAGCTCTTAAAAAAGCAAGAGAACTTTCGGCGGAAGAGGATATCTTCGTGATCGGAGGCGGTCAGATCTACAAGGCTTTGTACGAGCAGTGCAGGAAGGCCTATGTGACCAGGATCAATTACGAATATGTGGCGGATACTTTCTTTCCGGATCTGGATTCGGAAGATAACTGGAAGATGGTGGAGGAATCGGAAGAACAGACCTGCTTTGATATAGAGTTCACTTATACCACCTATGATAATCTTTTGTTGGAAAAGGAATGATAAAATATGCTTGAATTGCTGTTTTCCAATGTAGGAATATTACATGCCGCAGGTTTTGGTGCCGCATTTTTTCTTACGGTCTTAATGATCAGGCTTTTCGGGAACAAGCTGCCCAGAGACCATGGAAGAAAATTCGCCGTGGAAGGGGCACTTTCGGAAGGTAAGGTCAGAGGAGCAGGTATCATCTTTGTATGTGTTTTTACCGTGGTTGCCTGTGTATTTAATGTACAGAGCACGGAATCCTGTGCCTATCTGCTGTTTATCCTTTTTGCCATGGCTACCGGATTTTTGGATGACGCTTCGGATAAACCCTGGAAGGATTACAAAAAGGCGATCTTTGACCTCCTTACAGCCGTAGGCATTACTTCGGTTATGATATTTGAAAACGGCACCGCAGTATCTTTTGCATTACCCGGTATAACCGTTGAGATCCCTGTGTGGCTATATGCACTTATATCTGTGGGCATCATATGGCTTTCCATTAATGTTACCAACTGTACCGACGGGGTTGACGGACTTTCGGCTACTCTCGGTATCGTTACCCTGGGATCTTTTATAGTTTTTGATATGATAATGGGACGCGGTTCGGACTATCCCTACGTACTCGGTCTTTTCTGCGCCTGCCTTATGGCTTATCTTCTTTTTAATGCGCATCCCAGCACAGTGCTTATGGGGGATGCGGGCTCAAGAGCCATGGGTACGATCATTGCCATAGCTGCATTGAAAAGCAGAAGTCCTTTCCTTTGGATCTTCTTCGGCCTTGTGTTCCTCCTGGACGGAGGGCTGGGACTGGTAAAACTCTTCCTGGGAAGATTCCTTAAGATAAAGATACTTAAAAACGTCAGAACACCGTTACACGATCATGTGAGAAAGAATCTCAACTGGTCCAATACCCAAACGGTTTACAGATTTACAATAATACAGGCTATGATCTCAGTCATTGTACTTTGGCTGATGATATGGAGGTAGATAGAATGAAAACAGTTGCCGATTATGTAAGAACCATACCTGATTTTCCGGAACCCGGTATCATGTTCAGGGATGTGACAAGTGTCATCCAGGATCCCGACGGACTCCGTCTTGCTGTGGATAAGCTGGAGGGCCTTGTTCAGAATGAGGATTTTGATATCGTTGTAGGACCCGAGTCCAGAGGATTCATCTTTGGAGTTCCCGTGGCTTACAATATGCACAAGTCCTTTGTACCCGTACGTAAGAAGGGTAAGCTGCCCTGCGAGACCATCGAGCAGTCATATGACCTGGAATACGGTTCTGCGGTTCTTGAAATGCACAAGGACGCCATCAAGCCCGGTCAGAGAGTCATTATTGTTGATGACCTTATTGCAACAGGCGGTACCATTGAGGCTATCATCAAGCTCATTGAACGTCTGGGCGGCAAGGTAGTTAAGATCGTTTTCCTTATGGAACTTGAAGGCTTGAACGGACGTGAGCGTCTTAAGGGCTACAATGTGGATTCTGTTGTTAAGTACCCCGGAAAATAAAGTGATCCTAACTGACTTTGATCTTAAATACATCAGGAGTGTCAATGGCTGAAACGGACAAAAAAGAATTCAAATACGTGCTTAAAAAGCCCATCAGCGAGAAATCATTCTCCACACCTTCGGATTTTACCGATCCGGAGGCGCTTTTTGCGCGATTGGAAAAGGAGATCCGGGCCTACAGAAGTCTGACAGATCTGGGTATCATCCGAAAAGCCTATGAGCTGGCTTCGGAAAAACATAAAGATCAAAAGAGAAAATCCGGAGAGCCCTACATAATCCATCCCCTTTGTGTGGCCATTATCCTTGCCGAGCTCGAGCTGGATAAGGAGACCATAGCCGCAGGGATACTTCACGATGTGGTGGAAGATACGGATACCACTCTTGAAGAGATCAAGGCTGAATTCGGAGATGAGATAGCTCTTCTGGTGGACGGTGTTACCAAACTGACCCAGTTGAACTATGACATGGATAAGGTGGAGGTTCAGGCTGAAAACCTTAGAAAAATGTTCCTGGCAATGGCCAAGGATATCCGTGTGATCATGATAAAGCTGGCGGACCGTCTGCACAACATGAGGACTATGCAGTATCAGCCTGTTCCCAAGCAATTGGAGAAGGCCCATGAGACCATGGACATATATGCACCTCTTGCCCAGCGTCTCGGTATCAGCCGCATCAAGATAGAACTGGATGATCTTTCGCTTAAGATAATAGAGCCGGAAGTATATGCGGATCTGGAAGAGAAGATCGCCATGCGTAAGAGCGATCGGGAGAAGTTCATTGACGAACGTATCGATGAGATCGCGGAGAAGATAGAAGAGGGCGAGATCAAAGCTCAGATCGACGGCAGGATCAAGCACTTCTTCAGTATATACAAAAAGATGAAAAACCAGGACAAGACCCTGGATCAGATATATGACTTATATGCCATCCGTATAATCGTGGATACGGTAAAGGACTGCTATGCCGCCCTCGGTATAATACATGAGATGTATAAACCCATACCGGGTCGTTTCAAGGATTATATAGCAATGCCCAAGGCAAACAATTACCAGTCATTGCATACCACCCTTATCGCCCATAACGGACTACCCTTCGAAGTACAGATCCGTACCATGGAAATGCACAAGGTGGCTGAATACGGTATCGCAGCTCACTGGAAGTACAAGGAAGCTCAAAACGGTGTCAGATCCGATGCCAAGGAAGAGGAGAAGATGGCATGGCTCCGTCAGATCCTTGAATGGCAGCAGGAAATGTCGGATAACAAGGAGTTTCTTTCCAACGTTAAATCGGACCTGGATCTCTTTTCGGATACGGTTTACTGTTTCACCCCTACAGGAGACGTAAAGACGCTTCCTGCAGGCTCTACTCCTGTAGACTTCGCTTACTCCATCCACTCCGCAGTGGGAAATAAGATGGTGGGAGCAAGGGCAAACGGCAAGCTGGTTACTATGGACTATGTGATCAAGAACGGTGACAGGATCGAGATCATCACCTCCCAGAACTCAAAGGGACCCAGCCGTGACTGGTTGAACATAGTAAAGAGCGGACAGGCCAGAAACAAGATAAATCAGTGGTTTAAGACAGAGCTTAAGGAAGACAATGTCATCCATGGCAAGGAACTTATGATGACCTATTGCAAGACCAAGGGCATCAATCCCCAGGAGATCCTTAAAGCGGAATTCATGGATGTGACCATGCACAAGTACGGTTTCCATGACTGGGATTCCGTGCTGGCTGCCATAGGCCACGGAGGTCTGAAGGAAGGACAGATAGTAAATCGCCTTCTTGAGGAACTGGAAAAGAAGAAAAAACGTGAGATCACGGATGAAAAGGTACTTGAATCCGTTGCCGAGATCAGGAACACCAAGAAACCGGTGGAAGTTAAAGCAAAATCCGGTATTGTGGTTCAGGGCGCGGGCGACATTTCGGTACATTTCTCCAAATGCTGTTCTCCCGTTCCCGGAGATGAGATCGTGGGCTTTGTTACCAGAGGACGAGGCATATCCATTCACAGGACTGACTGCGTGAATGTTATAAATGCCACGGACGAAGAGAGGATGCGTCTCGTTAGTGCCGAATGGAATGAAGGCGACAAGCAGAAGGGCAACTACTTTGCCGAGATCAACGTTTATGCAACCAACAGAAGCGGCATGATCCTTGATATTTCCAAGGTCATGACGGAAAACAAGATCGATATGATGAACATCAACAGCCGTGTAAGCAAGGGCGGTACAGCCACCATCACCATGGGCTTTGAAGTGTCCAGTACGGACCAGCTCACCACCCTGATCACAAAGCTCCGTATGATAGAAGGAGTTGTTGATGTCGAAAGAACAATGGGATAATGAAGCAGATATATGCTTACTTAAAAGGCTTGGATTACGCGCAGGATATAGGACCGCTGATTAAAGCCTTTTTTAGAGAGTGCGATATAAAAACAATAAACATTGATGAGGCGGAAGAGGAAAAAAAGCGGGAAGAAGCCAGGATAAAACGCGGGCACGGACAGATAGACGTGCCTGAAACCGTGGGTCGTGTGAACTTCCTTCTTGAGGATGAAGCTTTTTCCATCGACGCGGAAATATATGGCAGGAAGGCCGGTGCAAGCGAGGATTTTTCCGAAAGGGATGAGAACACCTATCAAAATCAGGGAGATCCGGACAGGAGGATGTACAGAAATCATCTTCATCGTGCCCTTTACAGGGTGTTGTCCGAGATATCCGGCAAGGTACTTCCCTGGGGAACCCTTACGGGAGTCCGTCCCACCAAGCAGGTCCTGGACATGCGCTTAAGAGGTTTTTCTCCGAAAGAGATCATTTCCTATTATGAAAATGAGTATCTGGCATCTCCCGCCAAGGCAAGACTTGCGCTAAAGGTCACGGAAAACGAGAGCCGTCTTCTGGAAGGACTCACTTTTGATGACACCTACAGCCTTTATATAGGCGTACCCTTTTGCCCAAGCATATGCCTTTATTGCTCTTTTTCGGCCTATCCCTATGAGAAGTTCAAGGCCTATGCCGAGCCCTATGTGGAAGCACTTTTAAAGGAGATCGAGGCTACAGCCCTCATGATGAAGAACAAGAGGCTGATAAGCATATATTTTGGCGGCGGAACGCCGACTACCATGAGTGCCGACCAGTTAAGGGCGATAATAAGAAAGATAAAGGCCTGCTTTGATCTTAAGGACTTAAGGGAATGGACCATAGAGGCGGGAAGACCGGACAGTATCACAAGAGAAAAGCTGATGGCAATGAAAGAGGAAGGCATCACCAGGATATCGGTAAATCCCCAGTCCATGCAGCAAAAGACCCTGGATCTGATCGGAAGACGGCATACGGTGGAAGATGTTATAAATGCCTTTAAGCTGGCCCGGGAATGCGGCTTTGACAATATCAACATGGATCTGATCGCAGGTCTTAACGGAGAAGTGCTTTCCGACTTTACGGACACCCTTGAAAAGGTGGGCGAGCTGGAACCGGATTCCATTACAGTCCACACTTTGGCGGTTAAGAGAGCGGCAAGGCTCAATGCGGAAATGGATTCCTATGCGGATTCTTTGAGCAAGGAAACAGGGCTCATGACCGAGGCTGCAGAAAAGTACATGGCCGAGAAAGGATATGAACCCTACTACCTTTACAGACAGAAGAACATGTCCGACAATCTGGAAAATGTGGGCTATGCAAAGCCGGGTAAGGAAGGTCTCTACAATGTGCTGATCATGGAAGAGTGCCACACCATAGCAGCCTGCGGGCCCGGGGCATCTTCGAAGCTGGTAAGGAGCGATGAATGCTTTGGAGGCGGATTTTTAAACGAGGCCGAGGACGGAGAGTACAAGGTAAGGAAGATCGAACGCACGGAAAACGTGAAGAGCGTCAAGGATTACGTGGAACGTACCGATGAAATGATAGAACGAAAGAGGAAACTCTTTTCGGATATATAAACGAACGGGGAATACAGATCATGCTTTTTGATTCGGAAAAGGAAATAAGAAATATTCTTTATACTCTGGACCTTAAGGGCGTTGTGAACGAAGACCTGGAGGACAGTATCGATCACGGCAGGCTGGTGGCGGAAATAGTAAAGATGCTATCGGAAAGGATCGGTCTGGACGAAAAGACTACGGAAACCATTTATAATGCGGCCTGTGTCCATGATGTGGGGAAACTCAGACTTTCCCAGAGCATATACGGACGTGACAAGAAGTCCCTTCATGTTGAAGAGGTGCGCCACATGAGAATGCATGCCAAGCTTGGCGCAGAAATGCTGGGGAAATGCAATTATCCGCCGGAGATCGTGGATGCGGTCTACCACCATCATGAATGCTATGACGGCAGCGGCTATCCGGATAACCTGAGAGAGGATGACATCCCTTACTCTTCAAGATTCATTAAGATCTGTGATGCCTTTGCGGCACTTATCTCCGACAGACCTTACCGTAAGGGCTTTGATAAAGAAACGGCTCTGAGCATGATGATAGAAGACAATAAAGAATATGATATAAAGCTGTTTCTGGATTTTATGAACATGGTGAATTCTCCGGAATTTGACAGAATAATTGAAATGGCTGAAGAAATGAATAAAAAGCACTCCTATAAATAAGAAAAAAAGAGTCGCTGTTGATAGGTCACTGTCTGTTTGACGGGAGCTGTCACATGCGACTCTTTTATTATTGTGTCTATTTCTCGGGCATAACGATGGCGATGTGGTCTTCCTCAAGCTGCTTGGGAGTAACCTCTGCGGGAGCACCCATCATAAGGTCCTGAGCATTCTTGTTCATAGGGAAAGCGATAACATCGCGGATGGCATCCTTGCCGAGGATCAGCATTACCATACGGTCTACGCCGGGAGCGATACCACCGTGAGGCGGAGCACCGTAGCAGAATGCGTTGTACATGGCGGGGAACTTGGCCTTAACATCTTCCTCACCGAGACGGACCAGCTTGAAGGCTTCGATCATGATCTCGGGATCGTGGTTTCGGATAGCTCCGGAAGAGAGCTCTACGCCGTTAACGACCAGGTCATATTGATAAGCCAGGATGTCAAGAGGGTTCTGAGTCTTAAGAGCTTCCATACCGCCCTTGGGCATTGAGAAAGGATTGTGGCAGAACTCAAGTTCGCCGGATTCTTCACCGATCTCGTACATAGGGAAGTCTACGATCCAGCAGAATTCATACTTTTCCTTGTCCATGTGGCCTTCTGCGGCAGCACCCAGAAGCTTTCTGAATACGCCTGCGGTCTTCTGCGCGGTGAGAAGATCTCCTGCCGCAAGACCTACGAAGTCACCGTTCTTAAGGCCGAGAGCTTCGATGACAGCCTGCTTTCTGTCTGCAAGGAATTTGGAGATACCGCCTACAAACTCGCCGTTCTCATCCACACGGAACCAATAGGTCTTCTGTGCGGTGGTAACTTCTACATCTGCGATCATGGCATCGATCTGCTTACGGGTAGCGTTCAGTCTGTCAACAACAACAGCCTTTACAACCTTATCCTTAAAAGGCTCAAATCCGCAGTCAGCCATTACGTTTGTGGCATCCTGAAGGATCAGGTCTATTCTTAAGTCGGGCTTGTCGGAACCGTACCTGTCCATGGCTTCACGGTAGGGGATGCGTACGAAGGGAGCCTTGGAGGCTGTCTTGTAAACACCGTACTTGGCAAAGATGGGAGGAAGCACGTCCTCTATAACTGCGAAAATGTCTTCCTGTGAAGCGAAAGCCATTTCCATATCCATCTGATAGAATTCTCCCGGGCTTCTGTCTGCACGGGCATCCTCATCACGGAAGCAGGGAGCGATCTGAAAGTACTTATCAAAGCCTGCTGTCATAAGAAGCTGCTTAAACTGCTGAGGTGCCTGGGGAAGTGCATAAAACTTTCCGGGATGATTTCTTGCGGGAACAAGATAATCTCTTGCACCTTCGGGAGAAGAAGCAGTGAGGATGGGAGTGGTGATCTCCAGGAAACCGTGAGCGGTCATAGCATTTCTGAGCTCTGACACGATCTGGCTTCTGATCACGATATTCTTCTTAACCTCGGGATTTCTGAGGTCAAGGTAACGATATTTAAGACGGGTGTTTTCGTCTGCTTCGGTTGACTTTGTTATTTCAAAAGGAAGCGCGTTGTATCTGCACTTGCCGAGGATTTCGATCTTCTCGGGAACGACTTCGATCTCGCCTGTGGGCAGGTCCTTGTTCTTGGAGGAACGTTCTCTTACGATACCTGTGGCAGAAATGGTAGTCTCTTTGTTGAGGCTGTCGATTATCGCCATCATCTCTTCGGTTTCGATCACGAGCTGGGTTGTGCCGTAGAAATCGCGTAAGATAACGAAGCCAAGATTTTTGCTGACTTTACGGATGTTTTCGAACCATCCGACCAGTGTGACCTTTTCGCCGGCATTTGCAAGACGGAGTTCGTTGCAGTTGTGGGTTCTTGACTGAGTCATGATAATTTTTCCTTTCATATTCTGTACTCTAAACTCGTATTTTAGCACGGATGAACACATAAATGCAATATCAAAGTTGGGATACTTGTCAGCACCGAAAAAAACGGTTATAATGGGCGAAAGTGAGATCATTCACTGCATTATGAAAAATATATTTTGTGGGGTAATTCTATGGATAATGAATTTATCACAATGACCATCGGAAGACAGAAGAACATTGCGCTTATCGCTCATGATGGCATGAAGCAGAAGCTTATTGAGTGGTGCAATGAAAACAAGGACATCTTAAAGCACCATTTCCTTTGCGGAACAGGTACCACCGCAAGAATGATCACCGACAAGACGGGACTTCCCGTACGTGCCTATAATTCCGGCCCTCTGGGAGGAGACCAGCAGATCGGCGCCAAGATCGTAGAGGGTAAAGTGGATTTCGTTATCTTCCTTTCCGACCCCTTTACCGCTCAGCCTCATGATCCTGATGTAAAAGCTCTTTTAAGGATAGCTGCGGTTTACGATATTCCCATTGCAAACACCAAGGCCACTGCGGATTTCATGCTTCATTCCGAGTTTATGAATAAGGAGTATGAGCATAAGATCATCAACTTCGACAAGCTGGTGAGAGACAGGGCAGCCACACTTTGATCATTTATTTAAGGTATATATTTTGGCAACAGAAAAAGGAACGCGTTTGCGTTCCTTTTTTTGTCTCCTCAAACTTAGTTCACAATATAACTGTTTCCTATATAAATATCGTTTATATTGAAAAAGGTACATTGAAAAGCTTAATTGATTAGCACTTTGTAACGTTTGTTGCCTGAGGTCCCTTAGCACCTTCAGTTACATCGAACATAACAGCCTGGCCCTCTTCAAGAGACTTGAAGCCTTCCATGTTGAGACCTGAGTAATGAACGAAAACGTCCTTGCCCTCTTCGTCACAGATGAAGCCATAGCCCTTTTGGTTGTTAAACCACTTAACAGTACCCTTATGCATTTCTGAAATCCTCCAAAAAATATAAATAAATCTATGTGGGACACAATTGCCCTACAGTCTGTAATAATAGCATTTCAGCTTTAAAATGTCAAACTATTTTTAATTGTATAAAAAAACTTAAAGAAGATTATGTTACAGTTCACAAGCCCACAGCCATGCATTCGCAATCCGCTTTGCTACTTGCTCATGAGGGCGGGGGCGTTACCGCTACGCAGAATATACAAGCAGCTAAAACTCTTTGAAAGCAAGCTTTCGGAGTTTTGACTGCTTGCATATCTGTGAATTGTAACTAAGAAGATCATAAAATTCAATTTTAAATTGAAAAAATGCTTGACATTCAATTTAAAATTGATATAATGCAAGATATAAAGAGCAGAGAGGATGCTATGGAGAAGATCGGAGCCACAATTGCAAAGAACAGAAAAGCTGCAGGGCTTTCTCAGGGTGAACTGGCCGAAAGACTTAAGGCCTTCGGGTTTAACCCTTCGGTGGCTTCCGTAAGTTCCTGGGAAAAGGATGTGAGCATTCCCAATGCATTACAGTTTCTGGCCATATGTAAGGTTCTTGATATAAAAAATATTTACGGTGAATTTGAAAATGAAGACATCGTGGGTATCGAGGCTTTTGCGGGATTGAATGAAGAAGGCAGGAAAAAAGCGTCCGAGTATATTTCACTTTTGCTTCTTTCGGAGGAATTCAGAGAGAAAAGGGAAGATACAGAAAAGAATTCGGGCAAGTTCAATAGATCCGGGAAGACGGATAAGATCGACGAGGTCAAAAGAGCTGACAGGACGGTCAAGATCAGTGAAATCCGCAGATCTGCCAAGACAGAAAAGAATATCGTTCCTGTTTCCGAGATCAAAAGACCCACCAGGATCCTTAAACTTTATAACCTGCCCGCATCCGCAGGAACAGGTGAGTTCCTTGACGGAGAGGATTACACCGAGGTTGAGGTGGGAGATGAAGTTTCCATGGCTGCCGACTTCGGTATCAGGATCAAAGGCAACAGTATGGAGCCCCGTTACAGTAACGGACAGACGGTTTGGATCAAGAGATGTGAGAGTCTGGAAAACGGAGAGATCGGTATCTTTTTCCTTAACGGAAATGCATATTGCAAAAAACTTCAAAAAAGTCCCGAAGGAGTGAGCCTGATATCATTAAATCCGGACTATAAGCCGATAAATATCAGGGAAGATGATGAGCTGGCAATATTCGGAAAAGTTTTGAACTGACGGACGGGATGCGGAGAAATTTCCCCATGACATGGTGTTATTATGATCGCGTAAAGAAAAGCGGTAAATGAACTTCCGGACAGTCAGATTCCCAAGAGGGTAACAAGGAGTTCAAAGATCATTTGGTTTTAGATAAGGAGATAAATTATGACACAGACAGTGAGCTTATACGATGAAGCCTATATCGCAGGATACAATGCAGCACTTAAAGAGATCAAGGAGAGAAATCATCGTATCTCCAATATCAGAGAATATAAACCTGAAGCATCAAAGCAGGTTAAGCTCAGTAAGTTAGGATATCTTCTTGTTCAGAAAGCAGCAGGAGCAGCTCTTCTTGCAGCATCAGTGATCGGTCTTGCTGCCAACGAAGGAGATTTCGCTGTGGCACTTTTCACTATCCCTCTGAGTGCTTTGATCATCATCACAAACAAAAGATTATTTAAGTAAACCGTTATTTCTTTATCTCCGGACAATCTGTTAAAATGTTAACAGATTGTTCACTTTTTTTACACGCAATCTTAAAAATAGAGGTTTATAATTGCCATCGTTGAAAGAACAACACAATTAAATAGCTTACAAGATTTTTTTCATAAATCAAGCCCATCAGTTATTTCCCTCCCCATTCTGATGGGCTTCTCCTCTTTTTTGGGGTAATTTTCGAGGTTAACCTATGAACTTACTTTATTTAAAATATGCTATTGAAGTAGCAGCCTGCGGGTCAATAAATAAGGCAGCGGAAAAACTCTATATGGATCAGCCCAACTTAAGCCGTTCCATTAAGGAATTGGAATCATCCCTGGGAGTAAGTATCTTCGAAAGGTCTCCCAAGGGCATGAAGGTTACTCTGGAAGGAGAAGAATTCCTGAAATATGCCAGGAGCATCTTAAAGCAGGTGGATATAGCCGAAAATATGTTTAAAAAAGGCTATGAGGACAAGAAGAAGTTTTCCGTGTCCGTTCCCAGAGCCAGTTATATAGCGGAAGCCTTTGCATCATTTTCAAACAATCTTTTAAACGAAAGGGAATTTGAGATCTTTTATAAAGAGACCAATGCCTTGCGCGCCATAAAGAATGTTCTTGAACAGAACTACCAGATGGGAATAATCAGATATGCAGAGCAGTTTGACAAGTATTATAAGGAAATGCTTGAAAGTAAAGGGTTGACCTATGAGCTCATAACCAAGTTTAAATATGACCTGGTGATGAGTAAACAATCACCACTGGCAAAGCTCTCCGAGATCAGTTTTGCGGATCTGAGAGATCATATTGAGATCGCCCATGCAGATCCCTATGTTCCGTCCTTGGCTTTATCCGAAGTTAAAAAGGAAGAATTGCCGGATATGGACAAGAGGATATATGTCTTTGAAAGGGCAAGTCAGTTTGAACTTCTGGATGAGAACCATGAAACCTTCATGTGGGTATCCCTTATCCCTCAAAAGCTTCTTAACAGATACGGTCTTATTCAAAGAGAGTGTTATGAAAATAAAAAGATATACAAGGATGTACTCATATATAAAAAAGACTACAAACTGACTGATCTGGACAAGGCATTTATCACAGAACTTTGCAGGGTGAAGAGAGAGAACTTCGACTGAGAATGATATAAAATGATATACCCCGAAAGGGCGGAAGGTAACAGCTTTAACATCACTAAATTAGGAGCCGACACAGAAAAAATCTGTCCGGCTTTTTTTGACCCTTTGGGGACGGGGTTAGGGGTTCAAAAAATGAACCCCTAACCCCGTCCCCAAAGGCTCAAAATCAGGGAATTCGGAGAAGGATATATCAAATTTAATATAATAGGTATGTGAAATTGATAATTTTTTAACAAAGTTTTGGATGCTATATTGTTGGCAGAAAGAAAAACATCTCTGGATCATAACCGACAATAGGAGGTATCTATGGAAAACAAGGAAAGAACAATAGTTGACAGTGTTGAAACACTGGAAAAAACCATCGCCGAAGTAAAAGCGGCACAGAAGATCTTTTCTGCCTACACCCAGAAACAGGTAGACGAAATCTTTAAGGCAGCTGCGATAGCAGCAAACCAAGCGAGGATCCCTCTTGCAAAGATGGCTGTTGAAGAGACAGGCATGGGTATCGTTGAAGATAAAGTCATCAAGAACAACTATGCAGCAGAGTACATTTACAATGCTTACAAGGATACAAAGACCTGCGGAGTTGTGGAAGAGGATAAGGCCTACGGAATGAAGAAGATCGCGGAGCCCATCGGTGTCATCGCGGCAGTTATTCCCACCACCAACCCCACATCCACTGCGATCTTTAAAACACTTATCGCACTTAAGACAAGAAATGCCATTATCATAAGCCCTCATCCCAGAGCTAAGGCATGCACCATCGCAGCGGCAAAACTCGTGCTGGAAGCTGCGGTAAAGGCAGGAGCTCCCGAAGGCATCATCAGCTGGATCGATGTTCCTTCACTGGATATGACAAACCTTCTTATGAAAGAGGCTGATATCATTCTTGCCACCGGTGGTCCCGGAATGGTAAAGGCAGCTTACTCATCCGGAAAGCCCGCTCTTGGTGTCGGTGCAGGAAACACTCCCGCTATCATCGATGAGTCCGCAGATATCATTCTTGCGGTTAACTCCATCATCCACTCCAAGACCTTTGATAACGGTATGATCTGCGCTTCCGAGCAGTCTGTCATCGTTCACAAGAACGTATATGCTGCCGTTAAGAAGGAGTTTGCAGACAGAGGCTGCTACTTCCTTGATCCGGAAGAAACAGAAAAAGTACGTAAGGCTATTTTGATAAACGGCGCATTGAATGCAAAGATCGTAGGACAGAGAGCCGCAAAGATCGCTGAGATCGCAGGTGTTACCGTTCCTGCGGGAACAAAGGTGCTTATCGGCGAAGTTGAGAGCGTAGACATCAGCGAAGAATTTGCTCACGAGAAGCTTTCACCCGTTCTTGCCATGTATAAAGCCGAAGATATTCAGGATGCTTTTGCAAAGGCTGAACATCTCATTGCAGACGGCGGTTTCGGTCACACATCATCCATTTACTTAAACGTTCAGACCGAGCAGGCTAAGCTGGATGAGTTCCAGAGCCGTATGAAGACCTGCCGTGTGCTTGTCAACACACCTTCCTCTCATGGAGGCATAGGCGATCTCTACAACTTTAAGCTTGCTCCTTCCCTTACTTTGGGCTGCGGCTCCTGGGGCGGAAACAGCGTTTCGGAAAATGTAGGTGTAAAGCATCTTTTAAATATTAAGACAGTGGCTGAAAGGAGAGAAAACATGCTTTGGTTCCGTGCTCCCGAAAAGGTATATATGAAGAAGGGATGTCTGCCTGTTGCTCTTGACGAACTCAGAACAGTAATGGGCAAGAAGCGTGCCTTCATCGTAACAGACAGTTTCCTTTACAACAATGGCTATACAAAGCCCATCGAGGAAAAACTGGACGAAATGGGTATCGTTCATGAGACCTTCTTTGATGTTGCTCCCGATCCGACTCTTGCATGTGCACAGGCAGGTGCAGAGCTTATGCGTTCCTTTAAGCCCGATACCATCATCGCTCTCGGCGGCGGTTCCGCAATGGACGCAGGTAAGATCATGTGGGTACTCTATGAGCATCCCGAAGCAGATTTCATGGATATGGCAATGAGATTCATTGATATCCGTAAGAGAGTTTATACCTTCCCCAAGATGGGAGAAAAGGCCTACTTCGTAGCCATCCCCACATCAGCCGGAACAGGATCCGAGGTTACACCTTTTGCAGTTATCACAGATCAGGAAAGCGGTATCAAGTATCCTCTTGCAGATTATCAGCTCCTTCCCAATATGGCGATCATCGATACCGATTTCCATATGAGCGCTCCCAAGGGACTTACCGCAGCTTCGGGTATCGATGCTGTATCCCATGCGCTTGAAGCCTATGCTTCGGTTATGGCTACCGATTATACAGACGGACTTGCAAAACAGGCACTGCAGGAGATCTTCAAGTATCTTCCCCGTGCTTACGATAACGGACAGACAGACGTGGAAGCACGTGAAAAGATGGCCAATGCGGCAACAATGGCAGGTATGGCATTTGCAAATGCTTTCCTGGGTGTATGCCATTCAATGGCTCACAAGCTCGGTGCTTTCCACCATGTAGCTCACGGTGTGGCAAATGCTCTCATGCTTGAACAGGTTCTCCGTTTCAATGCGGCTGAAGCACCTGTTAAGATGGGTACCTTCTCACAGTATGATCATCCCCACACACTGGCAAGATATGCAGAAGTGGCAGATGCTCTGGGCCTTGGCGGAAATACAGATTCCGAAAAGCTGGAGAACCTCATCAAGGCGGTAAACGATCTTAAGGCAAGAGTAGGCATCAAGCCCACCATCAGAGATTACGTACCGGATGAGAAGGATTTCCTGGATCGTCTTGATGCGATGGTTGAACAGGCTTTCGATGATCAGTGCACAGGTGCTAACCCCAGATATCCTCTTATGAGTGAGATCAAGCAGATGTACCTTAATGCTTACTATGGAAAGAATAACTTTGAAGAGCCGGTAATGCCCAAGGCAGCGGACTTTATTGAAGCAGACGACGTTCACAATTTCAAACAGCCCTATCGCCGTGCGAAGAGCGGATTGAAGAAGGCATAAGGAGGGAAAGAATATGAAACTTGACAGGATCATAGCAGTAAGAAACAACAAGACCGTTTACCGCGACGGAGACCTCTGCATGAAGGTTTTTGATGCGACTTATTCCAAGGCCGATGTTCTGAACGAGGCTCTCAATCAGGCAAGAGTAGAGGAGACAGGCCTTAACATTCCCAAGATCCATGAAGTAACCGTCCTTGACGGAAAGTGGACCATCATCACAAACTTTGTGGAAGGAAAGACACTGGCTCAGCTCATGGAAGAGAATCCCGAGAAAAAGGATGAGTATCTGGAGCTTTTCGTAGATCTTCAGATCGAGATGCAGTCCAAGAACTGTCCTCTTCTTACCAAATTAAAGGATAAGATGAACAGAAAGATCTCCATGACGGATTTCGATGCCACCACGAGATATGAACTGCTTACAAGACTGGACGGTATGCCCAAGCACAATAAGCTTTGCCACGGTGATTTTAACCCTTCAAATATCATCATCACTCCGGACGGAAAGCCCTGCATCCTTGACTGGTCACATGCTACTCAGGGAAATGCATCCGCAGATGTTGCCAGATCCTATCTTCTTTTCTGGCTCAACGGAGACATAGAGGGTGCTGAGAAGTACCTGGATCTCTTCTGCGCAAAGAGCAAGACAGATAAGAGATATATCCAGAAATGGATGCCCATTGTAGCTGCATCCCAGTCCGTAAAGGGCAATGAAAAGGAACGTGAGTTCCTTCAGAGCTGGGTAAATGTAGTGGATTACGAGTAAGGAGACGAAAGGAGTCAAGCATGAAAGTTACAGTATGTATCGGTTCTTCCTGCCACATCAAGGGATCACGTCAGGTAGTGGAAAGCCTTCAGTATTACATCAATGAAGAGAAGCTGGGAGACAAGGTGGAACTCGGCGGAACCTTCTGTATGGGCAAGTGCCAGCAGGGAGTTTGTGTTACGGTAGATGATGAGTTTTATTCCGTTACCCCTGAAAACGTTAAAGAGTTCTTTGAAAAAGAAATAAAGGCGAAGGTAAAATAATGTTGTTTGTTGAGATTTGTGTCGGCAGTTCCTGCCATTTAAAGGGTGCCCCGCGCATAGTGGAACTTTTGCAGGATAGAATCGAAAAGAACAAACTGGAAAATGAGATTGTACTGACCGGAGCATTTTGCTCCGGCAGATGCAATCGCGTAGGAGTCACCATTACGGTGGGAGAAGAGGTTTATACCGGAATAACACCCGAAGGCTTGGGGGAGTTCTGGGAGAAGACCATAGTTCCCGCCCTCGAAAAAGCAAGAGAGGTATAGGCGTGTCTGAGTGTTTAACGCTTAAAAAATCCAATTGCAAGAATTGTTATAAATGCATACGCCATTGCCCGGTAAAAGCTATCAGGTTTTCGGGCAATCAGGCGCATATAATAGGAAATGAATGCATACTCTGCGGGCAGTGCTTTGTGGTCTGCCCTCAGAATGCCAAACAGATAGTGGCAGAGACCGAAAAGGTTAAAGTGCTTATACAGTCGGGAGCGCCGGTATATGCCAGCGTAGCTCCTTCCTTTATAGCCAATTATCCCGGAGTGGGAATCTCCGGTATAGATAAGGCTCTTAAAAAGCTGGGCTTTGCGGGAGCTGAAGAAACAGCTGTGGGTGCTTCCATAGTCAAGACGGAATATGAAAAGATGCTGAAGGAAGAGAAGAGGGACATAGTGATCTCCTCCTGCTGTCATTCGGTGAATCTGCTGATACAAAAATATTATCCTGCGATGCTACCTTTCCTGGCAAATATACTTTCCCCCATGCAGGCGCATTGCAAACTTATAAAGGAAAAAGATCCGGAAGCCAGGACCGTGTTCATCGGACCCTGTGTTTCAAAAAAGGATGAAGCCCAGCACTATGAAGGAATAGTGGATGCGGTCCTCACCTTTGAGGAACTTACGGAATGGCTGAAGGAAGAAAACATAGAACCGGAACAGGACATGGATGAAAACGAAAACAGCCGTGCCCGTTTCTTCCCCACCACCGGAGGCATCCTTAAGACTATGGCACAGGATCTGCCCGGATATACTTATCTTGCCATAGACGGAACGGAAAACTGCATGGCGGCTCTTAAGGAACTGGAGCAGGGACACATCCACAAGACATTTATAGAAATGTCGGCCTGTGTGGGAAGTTGCGTCGGCGGTCCTGTAATGGAAAAGTACAACCGTTCTCCGGTAGCTGATTTTAAGGCCGTGTCGGAATATGCAGGAAAGAAGGACTTTGATGTTCCTCAGCCCGAGTCCTCGAAACTCAGGAAAAACTTTGAGCCCATTGAACTCAGAAACGGAATTCCTTCCGAAGAAGAGATAGCTGATATCCTTAAAAAAATGGGCAAGAACCGGAAAGAGGATGAGCTTAACTGCGGTTCCTGCGGTTATAACACATGCAGGGAGAAGGCCATTGCCATTTACCACGGAAAAGCGGATATATCCATGTGCCTGCCCTATCTTAAGGAGAAGGCGGAAAGTTTTTCGGATGCCATTGTAAGCAACACCCCCAATGCCCTGATCGTAGTGAATGAGGCGCTGGAAGTGCAGCTGGTAAATCCTTCCGCGAGAAAGATACTGAATATAAGATATGCCTCGGATATTCTGGGAGATCAGGTGGTCAGGATCCTTAATCCCAAGCCCTTTATCCGGGTACTTGAAACAGGAAAGAGCATACGCAACAGCCGCACTTTCCTGGCTGAATATAACAGATATGTGGAGCAGACCATAATCTACGACACCACATATCATATGCTCCTTTGCATCATGCGTGATGTGACGGAGGAAGAGAGCGAGAGACAAAAGAGAGAGACTCAGAGGACAAAAACGGTTGAAACCGCCGATAAGGTGGTGGATAAGCAAATGCGTATCGTGCAGGAGATCGCCTCACTGCTGGGAGAGACCGCAGCCGAAACCAAGATCGCTCTTACAAAACTCAAGGAGAGCATATCCGATGAATGATCTTTGCGCCGATATCGGTTATCAAAGCATCAAACATGTGGGCGAACAGCTCTGTGGCGATCATGTGGATGTGGTGAACAGCGGAGATGATTCTACGGTAGTAGTGCTTGCGGATGGGCTGGGCAGCGGTGTTAAAGCCAGCATATTGTCCACTCTCACAAGCAAGATAATATCTACCATGATGGCGGAAGGTCTGTCCCTTTCGGATTGCGTTGAAACCATAGCTCAGACCCTTCCCATCTGTTCCGTTAGAGGAGTGGCCTATTCCACCTTCACCATCCTTCATTTGAGGGAAAACCGTGAAATGGAATTGATCCAGTACGACAACCCCTTGACTCTGCTCTTAAGGGACGGAAAAAATTTTGATTACCCCATGACGGAGATGAATATCGGCGGTAAAAAGATATATCACTCTGTCATAAAGCTTCAGGAGGATGATACCTTCATTGCCATGAGTGACGGCTGCCCTCATGCAGGCATAGGTCTTGCCTACAATTTCGGCTGGAAAAGAGAGGACATCATCGATTTCATGGAAGCAAACGTGGCAGGAGGTTATACGGCCAAGACCTTGTCCACCATACTTCTGGATGAAGTGGACAGGATGTACGGCAAGAGGCCGGGAGATGATGCCACTGCCTGTGTTATAAAGATAAGAAAGCGTGTTCCCATGAACATTCTTTTCGGACCGCCCAGAGATCATGACGACGGAAACCGTATGATGGCGCTGTTCTTCTCGAAGGAAGGAAAGCACATCATCTGCGGAGGGACCACTTCCTCCATAGCGGCAAAGTACCTGGGGAAGAAAGTGGAAGCGGATCTGAATTTCGTTGATACGGATCTTCCTCCCACAGCCAGGATCGAAGGAGTGGATCTGGTAACGGAGGGCGTTATCACCGTAAACCGTGTGGTGGAATATGCTCATGATGCCATAGCCGATAACAAGCTATACGAAAAATGGAGCTTCGGTCATGACGGGGCATCACTTATATGCAGGATGCTGTTCGAGGAGGCTACCGATATAAATTTCTATGTTGGAAGGGCTATAAATCCGGCCCATCAGAACCCTGACCTTCCGATAAATTTCAACATAAAGATGAACCTGGTGGAAGATCTTTCCGCCTGCCTCAGGGAAATGGGCAAACATATAAAAGTCAGCTATTTTTAGGAAGATGTTTTAGGAAAGTTATTTAAAAGGATAAGATATGAGAAAATTTGATACCAAAGTTCAACATTTAAAATACAAAGTACTCAGAGAAGTGGCAAAGCAGGCCTGGGCTGATACCTTGCAGGAAAATCTTCTGGATATCCCCAAGATCATTGTACCCGGTAAAGTGCCTACAATGCGCTGCTGCGTTTACAAGGAACGCGCCATTCTGGGAGAACGTGTAAAAATGGCCATGGGCGGCAACAAGCAGAATCCCAATGTTATCGAGGTCATCGATATCGCCTGCGATGAATGTCCCATGGGAGGTTATGAGGTTACCAATGCCTGCAGGGGCTGTCTCGCCCATCGTTGCGAAGATGTATGCAAGTTTGGTGCTATTTCTTTTGACGAAGATCATGTTGCTCATATAGACAAGACCAAGTGCCGTGAATGCGGACAGTGCTCCAAGGTCTGCCCTTACAGCGCCATCCACAACTACAAGCGTCCCTGCGAGACTGCCTGCAAGGTGAAGGCCATCAAGATGGGGGAAGAAAAAGAAGCCTGCATAGACAACAGCAAGTGCATTTCCTGCGGAGCCTGTGTGTATGCCTGCCCCTTCGGAGCCATTACCGATAAATCCTATATCTTAAATGTAATAGACATGCTTAAAGGAAGTCACGGAAACAAGGATTACAAGATTTATGCAGTGGTTGCGCCTTCTGTATCCAGTCAGTTTAAATACGCAAAGCTGGGGCAGGTGGTAACAGGCATACATAAACTGGGCTTCCACACAGTGATCGAGGCTGCTCTGGGTGCTGACCTGGTAGCCATGTCCGAAGCAAAGGAATTGTCCGAAAAAGGATTTTTGACCAGTTCCTGCTGCCCGGCTTTCGTAAGCTATATAGAAAAGAACTTTCCGGAGCTTACTCAGTTCATTTCACACAATCTTTCACCCATGGCAGCCATTGCCAAGTATGTGAAGGAGCATGAGAAGAACTGCAAGATCGTGTTCATCGGACCTTGCACCGCAAAGAAGGCAGAGATCCAGAAAGAGGATGTAAAACCCTATGTGGACTCGGTGCTCACCTTCGAGGAACTGCAGGCACTCTTTGACAGCCGTGAGATAGACATTACAACTCTGGAAGAGAGCGATCTGGACAATGCATCCTATTTCGGACGCATATTTGCCAGAAGCGGCGGCCTGTCGGATGCGGTTGCGGAAGCTGTCAGGGAACAGAATCTGGAGTTTGTTCTTCAGCCCTGCACCTGCGACGGTATTGAACAGTGCAAAGTGGCACTTCTTCAGAAAAAAGCCGGAAGGCTTCAGGCCAACTTTATCGAAGGCATGGCCTGTGTGGGCGGATGTATCGGCGGCGCAGGGTGTCTTACCCACGGAGAGAAGAACAAGGCCGAAGTGGACAAGTACGGCCGTGAAGCTCTGGAAAAAACCATAGCTGATGCCATCTCCGTACTAAAATAAGTTTATAAGAACCTAAAATATAGATGTTGTTGGAACAAATAAGGGCGATCCCCTGTAAGATCCGTGTTTGATCGTTACAGAGCATCGCCCTTGTTTGGCTTTCATGAATATTTGGACTTGCAAACCATTCCCTGCGGTGTTACAATATCGTAGGCTCGTTGGAGCATCAAATGTATACGTAATGCAGTATACGTATTAAATTGAATATAAGCTCAGGAGGCAAAAAAATGTCAACAACTTACATTATGGATCATCCGCTCATCCAACACAAGATCGGTATCATGAGAGATATGAATACCTCAACAAAGGAATTTCGTGCTCTCGTTACGGAAGTGGCAATGCTCATCTACTACGAAGCAAGCCGTAACCTTCCTCTTGCCGACAAAGAGGTTGAGACGCCTATCACAAAGACTACGGTAAAGGAGATCGCCGGAAAAAAATTGTGCGTGGTTCCCATCCTTCGTGCAGGTATGCAGATGGCTGAAGGTGTTCTTCAGCTTACTCCCAATGCTAAGGTTGGTCACATCGGTCTTTACAGAGATGAGGAAACCCTTGAGCCTCATGAATATTTCTGCAAGCTTCCCCAGGACATTACAGAACGTGATGTTTTCGTAGTGGATCCCATGCTTGCAACAGGCGGTTCCGCAGATGCAGCCATCACACTTCTTAAGAAGCGCGGCATTAAAAAGATCCGTTTCCTTTGCCTGATCGCAGCACCCGAAGGAGTTGAAAGACTCCAGGCAGCACATCCCGACGTAAACATCTACATCGGAGCTCTCGATAAGTGCTTGAATGAGAACGGTTACATCGTTCCCGGCCTCGGAGACGCAGGCGACAGGATCTATGGAACAAAGTAGAACTTAATAAGGCATTAAAAAATCCCACAAATTTCTTTGTGGGATTTTTATTTTACCTTTTTTATTTTTCGATGGAGAACTTATAGATGGTAGCTGTTTCGTATTCTTCACCGGCCTTAAGAACAGAAGTCTTAAAGTAGGGCTTTTCGTTGCAGGCATCGGGATAGAGCTGGGTCTCAAGGCAGAAGCCTTCGCGCTTTTTATAAACGTAGCCGCCTTTACCTGCTACTTTACCATCAATGAAGTTACCTACATAAAGCTGCATTCCGGGAAGATCCGTGAATACTTCCAGCTTTCTTCCGGACTTCTTGCTTACAGCTTCACATACGAGTTCACAATCGTTTCCGGAGTTGTTTAAGCAGTAGTTGTGGTCGTAGCCGCCTGCCTGCTTTAAAGGAAGGTAATCTGTTTCGATCCTGTCACCGATCCTGGTGGATCTTCTGAAATCCATGGGGGTTCCGGACACTTCGCGGATCTCTCCTGTAGGGATGAGCTTGTCATCGGTGGGAGTGAAGTTGTCCGCATCTATACGAAGGAAGGTATCCAGGATGGATCCGGAGTTCTGGCCGTCAAGGTTAAAGAAGGTGTGGTTTGTAAGGTTGACAACCGTATCCTTGTCGGAAACTGCATGATATTCGATAACCAGTTCGTTTTGTTCCGTAAGGGAATAGGAAACGCTTACGTCAAGATTTCCGGGGAAACCCTGCTCCATATCGGGGCTGAGACGTGAAAACTCAACAGTGATCTCGTCTGTATCTTCAAAGATCTCGGATTCGTAGAAGAAGTTGTTGTAACCCTTGAAACCGCCGTGGAGGTTGTTGGGGCCGTCGTTCTTCTCAAGGTTATAGGTTTTGCCGTTGATAGTAAAAGCGGCATTTGCTATACGGTTTCCGTTACGTCCGATGAAGGCACCGTAGTAGGTACCGTTCTCATCATAACCCTTTACGTTGTCGTAACCTAAGGTAACGTCTTCTACGATCCCATCCTTATCGGGAACAAAGATGCCCACAACAGTAGCGCCGTAATCGCAAAGAGTCACCTTCATGCCCTTGGAATTTTCAACGGTGAACAGGGTGGCTTCTTTTCCGTCCTTGGTCTTTCCAAATCCGGATTTTGTTACTTTCATATGATCTCCTCCTTAAAATGAGCATTGTTTTCTTCATTATAGCGTTATTAATAAAAAAATCCACTCAAATTTATCTTTTTTACGATGATAAAATATCATAAAATTCAAATAAAAAAGGAAGACATTTGGTGGAGTTTTATTATATAATAAAACTTGATGTGGATTTTAACATTTTTTCGGAGACAGGTCTTTTTTATTTATGGGAGTGTTCATTTATGAAGAGAATGATCGGGTGGTTTAATTACAAGGCTTCACTCAGAGCAAAGATACTGATAAGCATCACCGTGATGCAGGGCATAGTCCTTTCTTTCTACGGATGTTATGTATACAGTCTTCAAAAACTGATAATCACAAAAATGGCAGCGGACGAAGCGGAAAAGATCAAGTATATGAAAGAATTTCTGCCTGCCAGGGTGTCCTGTATACTGGTGGCTGTGTTCATGATGATGGTTTCCTTTGTTATCTCGGACTTTCTGATCAGTGTTGTGATCAAGAGACTTAAGAGACTGACTCATCAGGCGGACGGAGTGGCTACGGGAGATCTGGAAGCCATCCCAAAAACCGATGCGGTGGATGAGATCGGCGTTGTTACCAACAGTATCAGCCTTATGGCGGAAAACTTAAAAGAAAGGGCAGCGGCCGCAAGGGCAGCCAATTCCACAAAGACGGATTTCCTTGCCAGAATGTCCCATGATATCAGAACACCTATGAATGCCATTCACGGCATGGTAGAGATCATTAAGAAAAATCCCGAAGACAAAAAGCGTGTAAGGGATTGTATCAGAAAGATCGATATCAGCACCAGTCATATGATCGTGCTCATAGACGAGATATTGGATATGTCCAAACTGGATAACGGAAATCTGGACATTACCACAGAAAGCTTCGATATCGGAGAGGTTTTGCAGCAGAGTCTTGACTTTGCGGTGGGACAGGCAGAAGAGAGAGATATCAGCGTGTATATGGACAGCTCCGACCTTACGGTTACCAAGGTGGTGGGATGCGAGCTTTATACCAGAAGGATCTTCACCAACCTCCTGAGTAATGCCATCAAGTTTAACAAGGACAACGGCTCTGTCACCATAGAAGTGAACGAGAACGTTATAGATAAGAGAAGAGTGGTTTACACCTTCAGCATAGAAGATTCGGGCATAGGCATGAGCAGGGATTTTATCAGTAATGCATTTGAACCCTTTTCTCAGGAGAACAAAGGCTCCAGGGTGGACTTCTCCGGAACCGGTCTCGGACTTGCCATTGTTAAGAAACTGGTTGAAGCCATGGGCGGACGTATAGATCTTAAGAGCGAGGTGGGAGAAGGAACCAGACTTACATTCTCATTGCCCTTTGCCATAGATAAAAAGTCTGGCGGAACGGATGAGGAGATAGCCGAGCATATGAAGACCGGACTTAAAGGCTCGCATATGCTTCTGGTAGAGGATAATCAGCTTAATCTTGAGATCGCGAAGTTCATGCTGGAAGATAAGGAGATCTCGGTGGATACCGCGGTTAACGGAGAAGAAGCGGTCAAGCTTTTTGAAAAGTCTGCACCCTTCACCTACGATCTCATACTCATGGATATCATGATGCCTGTAATGGATGGCGTGGAAGCTACCAAAGCGATCCGCAACATGACCAGGGCAGACGCAAAGATAATCCCCATTGTGGCTCTTTCCGCCAATACATATGCGGAAGATATAAAAATATCCAGAGATGCGGGCATGGATGACCATCTGGGTAAGCCCATCGATGTGGAAAGACTGTACGAAGTGATCACCAGACTTAAGAAACTCTATGATGCAAAGAGAATAGAAAGACCGTACTCTCAGTTATTTACGGGAGATTCTTTAAAATAAAGATAATTAAGGCTCAGAGCGGGACTCCAAAACGAAGGTTTTGATGTCCCGCATTTTTATAAAAAATATTGTTTTTTTTGTAACAAAAAGGGAAACCAAAGAGTTTTTTTTACGTCTCATAGTAAGGAGACTTAATCAAAACAAATTTATAGGAAACGGAGGTATGTGCTTTGAACGAGGAACAAAAGGCCCGGAAAAAGATGATAGAAGTAAAAAATCTTAAAAAGATCTATCGCATGGGCGATGAGAAGATCCGGGCTGTTGATGATGTATCCTTTGATGTTATGGACGGTGAATTTTGCTGTCTGGTCGGAACATCAGGTTCGGGAAAATCCACTATACTTAATCTCCTGGCAGGTATCGAAAAAGCTACCTCGGGGGAGATCATCCTCAGGGGAAAGAACATAGTAGGCATGTCCGAAGCAAAACTTGCCGGGTTTAGACAAAGCAGTCTTGGATTTGTTTTTCAGTCCTATAACCTTATAGGAACCATGACGGCTCTTGAAAATGTGGAGCTGCCTCTGATCTTTAAAAGAGAAAAGAAGAAGATAAGAAGAAAAAAATCCGTTGAGATGCTTAAGAAAGTAGGGCTGGATAACAGAATGGACCATAAGCCCTCTGAAATGAGCGGCGGTCAGCAACAGAGAGTAGGCATAGCCCGAGCCTTTGTGGCGAAACCCAAGATCATCTTTGCCGATGAACCTACAGGAAACCTGGATACAAAGACAACAGTTGAGGTTATGACGTTAATAAAGCAGATGGCCAAGGAAAATCATCAGACCATCGTAATGGTAACACACGATCCGACGCTGACGGAATACGCCGACAAGGTGATCCGCATATCGGACGGTAAGATAGTGGAGACTAAGATAAATTAGTGCCGTAAAAAGCAGGCATTATCATAATCAGGAGGCTATAAAATGAAATCAGTTTTTAAGAGAGCTGCGGCCACTTTGTTCGCACTCGTTTTGACAGTCAGTGCCATGACAGCAGGCAGCGGTGTCGAGAAAGCATATGCTTACTTTACAGACAACAACAGTGAATATGCACAGTTCGACAGGGATCGCGTGATACAGCCGGATTCTTCTCTGGTGATGACTTACGGTCCCGACCGCATGATCGTGGAGGCGGGAAAGTCATATGAGATAACCCAGAGATTCATGCTCAGAGAAAATACCATGAGCTATATGGACCCCGTATTCATCGGCAGCTCCGAAGATGGTATGGTTTCCTTCAGCGACATCACCGTTACACCTTACAATCAGACTTTTGAATCTGTGACCGTAAACTTAAGATACAATCTTGAGGTTGAGGTTAAATATACGATCACGGTAAGCAAGCTGGCAAAGATCGGTACACTGGAGTACGGCCTTACGGCTTACGATTCCAGACTCAACGGCTATGACGGAGACAGAAATCCCACCTATGCAAACACGGGGGCTTTTAAGATCGGCCTTGATGTGGTTACATCCAGCAGCGAGCCTCTGTTCGTACTTAACGGAAATCCCAAGGCAAAGGGAAAGGCAGGAGAACAGCTGAACATCCCCGTAAGCATGACCAATGTGGGAGACCTTAAGGCATATGATGTCTATGTTTCCATCGGAGGAAGTGCCTGTCTGGTTTCTTCGGGAACAGCCATGAAGCAGAAGATGGAATCCGCAGATACAGGAGAGGGCTTCTACGCACTCTTCGGTTTCATGGTGGATGCGGATGCCAAATCCCAGACACTTAACCTTCCCATTACGGTAAGCTGCAGAGATTATTCGGGAGCATCCTACACCGATTCCAGTTATTATGTGGTGGTTAATATCGAAGGCGTGGAAGAGTTTACAAGAGCTTCCGACTTTATAGTAAAAAATGTTAAACAGACTCCCGAAAAGCCCAAGGCAGGGGAGGAAGTGACCATTAACTTCGATCTTGAAAATAACGGCGATACTGAATTCAGAAATGTAAAAATCCTTCTGGGAAATGTTTCTTCTTCAGGCTTTGAGCCCATTGATTCCAACCCTTACACCATAGTGGGCGATCTTAAGGCAAGAAGCACAAAGAAGATGAAGCTGACTTATAAGTGCGGATCTAACATTTCGGGAGGTACAAATCCTCTTACCATTAACTTTACGGCTGAGGATAAGCACGGAGCAGGCATCGATGGAAGCGCTACCGTTTATATCCTTAACTGTGTGGCTTCCAGAGGCAGCAGTGACGGAACCACGGTTTCCAAGCCTAAGCTCATGGTTACAAATTTCACCACGGACAAGGAAGAGATCCTTGCGGCAGATAAATTTGAGTTTAAGTTTAAGATCAAGAATACAAATGATGAATCCGTAGCAAGAAACATCAAGGTTAAGGTTACAAGCCAGAGCTTCTCGGTTACCGCAGGAAGCAATACCTTCTTTATCAGTGACATCCTTCCGGGAGAGGAGGCCGAGATCGCCATTAACTTAAAGGCATCTTCAAGCCTTCAGACAGGAGCTTATGCCATCAATGTAGAGATGGAATATGAATACGATGCGGAAGTAAAGAACGGAGAGACAAATAACGCCGTAACCGCCAATGACGAGATCCTCCTTCAGGTAAACGAGCTTCTCAGAGCTCAGTGCGAAAATGTTCAGGTAGGTGACTGGGATACTCCCGTTGTGGGAATGCCTTGTCCTCTTACTTTCGAATTCTACAATATGGGTCGTTCACCGCTCAGTAACGTTTATGTGACTGTTGAAGGTGATTTTGAACTTGCAACCGGTAATTCCCATTACATAGGTAATATAGGACCCGGTTCACCGGAGTTTGTTGAATGCTCTGTCAGACCTCTTATATCGGGAGATGCAGAACTCAGATTCATCATCCATATGGAAGATTCCAACGGAGACGAAGTAACAAGAGAGAACAGTACCATGGTTTATATCGGTGATGGAAGCAACGGCGGCGGTGGAATGGACATCGGCATCATAGACTTCCCCGGAATGAATCCCGGAATGGATCCGGGAATTGACCCCGGCGTTGCCGGAGAAGGCGGAAAGAAGTTAAGCCCCGCAGTTATCGGCGGTATTGCAGCAGGCGTGGTTGTGGTTGCGGCTGTCATCGTTATCACGGTAGTTAAGAGAAAAAAGAAAAAGAACAATGAAGATGAGTTTGATGATTAAATGAGGGCTTTTATATGAATTTATGGGACTTATTAAAAATGGGTCTTCGTAATCTTTCCAGAAGAAAAGCCCGAACAGCTCTTACGGTCGTGGGCGTTATCATAGGTACCGTTTCCATCGTTTCCATGGTCTCCATAGGCATAGGCATAAACGAAACCTTTGAAAAGACTTATATGGAAAACGGTGCCATGACCATCATCCGGATCGAGCAATACAGTGTGAATTTCGACGAAAACGGCAACTGGGCCGGAGAGTCCAAACAGGTACTGGATGATAATCTGGTGAACGCACTCAGAGGTATCGAGCACGTGAAAGCCATAGCACCCATAATTGACCAAAGCGGCCAATTGAAAAGCGGAAAATACTCGACTTATACCCAGATCAGGGCTATAGGAAGGGATGCATTCGGAGAATTCGGCTTTCCGGAATTGACATACGGGACCTATCCAAGTGAGAATGATTACAAGAAAATAGTATTTTCCAACGGAACACTGCAGAATTTTTATTACAGCAGTGGACGTAAATACGAAACAAAGGTAGTGGATCCTACGGACGAAAAGGTTACTTTTGTATTCCCGGAATGGAACTACCAGAAGAATCCAAGAAAAAAAGATTTTAAGTTAGAAATGAATCCGGGTAAAGGCAACTTTGCAGTAATGGCAGAGTCCGATAACTGGGAATACAATTCCACCTGCTACATGGACATGGCTTTCTTTAAGGAGATATGGAAGGAATATGCTTCCACTCTTACCGTGGCAGACAGAAAAAGAGCCATGCAGGTGCTGGAATCCTATTCATCCATCTATGTTAACGTGGATAATATCGATAATGTGACCGATGTACAGGATGCCATAAAGGAACTGGGTTACGGTACATACAGTGATATGCAGTACCTGGAGCCTTTGCAGCAGACATCAAATATGATCCAGATCGTTCTCGGTGCCATAGGTGCACTGGCCATGCTGGTATCTGCCATCAACATTGCAAATACCATGGTCATGTCCATCTATGAAAGAACAAGAGAGATCGGTATCATGAAGGTGTTGGGATGTAAGGTTTATGACATCAGAAGACTGTTCCTTTATGAAGCTGCCCTCATCGGCCTTATGGGTGGTATCATAGGAATTATCATCAGTTATCTGGTATCCTTCGGAATAAACAAATACGGACAGCCCATATTTGCGGCCATCATGCAGACCAGTGCGGTTTATGATGTGGAGGGCGCAAAGTTCTCCGTCATTCCTTTCTGGCTGCCTTTTGCGGCAGCGTTATTCGGAATGTTTGTGGGCGTGGTTTCGGGTTATATCCCGGCCAGAAGAGCGACGAAGATTTCGGCTATAGAGGCCATGAAATCAAATCAATAAAGAGAAGAGAGAGTTACAAAGTAGTAGGAAAAGGGCGGGAAGTGCTTCCCGTCCTTTTTCGTTGCGTTAAAAAAATATATATGTTATAATAAAAAGAACTGTGAAATTCTGTTTTTTTGACAGTTGAGAAGGTGGAGTATGCAGGAAAGAAGAGCACCCAAAAATATATTGATGAGAAAAGAGTTCAACGACATCATCGGTAAGAGCAATGTTATCCGATGCCGTGCGGGAGCTTTTGCTCTCGGCGTTTTTGCCGCAGTTTCGGTGATCCTTATGGGAACTCTGTATCTTACGGAAACGAACATTTCGTTCATTGTTCCCGGTGCTGTATTTTCTTTTATCTGTGCTATCTTCGGTATTATCTTCCAGATCATCGATCAGAATGAAGCAAGGGAATACTATACTGTGGTTCCCTACATCTTCGTTACCTTTATGATAATTTACGGTACCTTTCTCTCGGTGATAACCACAGAGTGTTTCGACAGCATATGCCTTTATTATCTGGCAGTTATCTTTTGTGCATATACGGTGGTGTTCAATACACCCGCCTATATCGTCGTCATGATCGCCGAAGCGGCAGAACTGGCGATAGTGGCCATAATAGCCTACAATATCGGAAAGCCTTTAAGCTATATGCAATACATTTTTGTTCTTGTGGCTCATGTTTTTTCTTATGTGCTTGCAAAGGAAAGCAGGGAAATGAGGACAGAACTGGCAAGACAGGAGCTTATTGCAAAGAAAGAGGTACGCCAGGCGGAGAGAGATCCTCTTACGGGTCTCATAAACAGAAGAGGGCTTGAAAGAGCAACAAAGAAGATATTCAAGGCCTGCCAGGAGAACAGATCCCTTATCGGTATGATGATCCTGGACATAGACCATTTTAAAAAGTACAATGACGGATATGGTCATGTACAGGGCGACAGATGTCTGCAGATGGTGGCCAAGTGTGTTGCTGATACAGTAGGCAACAGAGGCTTTACCTCCAGGATAGGAGGAGAAGAGTTCCTTATTTTTGTTTACGGTATGGATGCACCTTCGATATTGGGTATAGGCGAGGAAGTACGTTCAAGCGTGGAAGCCATGGGCATCCCTCATGCAACGGGCAAGGGAGACGTGGTTACGGTCAGTATCGGTGTTTATCTCACTGAACTGGATGAGCAGTCAAGTTTCACCTCTGTTTACAATAAGGCGGATAAATATCTGTACAAGGCTAAGACGAACGGTAGAAACAGAGTGGAATGCAACAGAAAATTACGCATCGCCAAAAGAAATTCAGATGCTAATTAATAAAAAGAAGATTGGAGTTATTTGAGAAATGGGTAAGTATTTTGGTACCGACGGATTCAGGGGGGAAGCAAATGTTGACCTCACGGTGGAACATGCTTTCAAAGTCGGCAGGTTTTTGGGTTGCTATTACGGTAAGGATCATAAGGCTAAGATCGTTATAGGTAAGGATACCAGACGATCAAGCTATATGTTTGAATACTCGCTGGTTGCGGGACTCACCGCAGGCGGAGCGGATGTCTATCTGCTTCATGTAACCACGACTCCCAGTGTATCTTATGTGGTAAGAAGCGAAGGCTTTGATTGCGGGATCATGATCACTGCCAGTCACAATCCTTATTACGATAACGGGATTAAGATCATAAACGGTGAAGGGTTTAAACTCGAAGCCGAAATAGAAGGGCTCATAGAGGATTATATCGATTCGGAAGAAGACAATCTTCCTCTTGCCAAGAGAGATGCAATAGGAAAGACCCTGGATTATGCCATGGGCCGAAACCGTTATATCGGACACCTTATCTCTTTAGCTACCCGTTCTTTTGACGGTATCAAGGTGGGGCTGGATCTGGCCAACGGATCTGCTACAACTGTAGCAAAGGGGGTTTTCGATGCTCTCGGAGCAAAGACCTATGTGAGAGGAAATGAACCCGATGGATTAAACATCAATCTTGATTGTGGTTCCACACATGTAGAAAATCTTCAGAAGTTTGTGGTTGAAAATAAACTGGATGTGGGGTTTGCCTATGACGGAGATGCAGACAGATGTATCTGCGTCGATGAAAAGGGTAACGTTGTGGACGGCGACAGGATCATGTATATGTGCGCCGTATATATGGCTCAGAGAGGAGAACTGAACAATAATACGCTGGTCACAACGGTAATGTCTAACATGGGACTGTACAAGGCTCTTGAGAAAAAGGGCATCAGATACGAACAGACCAAGGTGGGAGATAAGTACGTTTTTGAGAACATGATGAAGAACGGTCACTCTCTCGGAGGAGAGAACTCCGGGCATATCATCTTCTCCAAATATGCAAAGACCGGAGACGGTATCCTTACTTCCGTAAAGGTAATGGAAGTAATGCTTGAGTCCAAGCTCCCCATATCCGAGCTTTCCAAGGACATGAAGACCTATCCTCAGGTGCTTAAAAACGTGAGGGTCAAGGACAAGAAGGCGGCAAGGGAAGATGAAAGAGTAAAGGCTGCCGTGGCTGAAGCCGAAAAGAAGCTGGCGGATGAAGGCAGAGTGCTTTTGAGAGAGTCCGGAACCGAGCCTCTGATCAGAGTAATGGCGGAAGCGGCATCAATGGACACTTGTGAGAAAGTTGTCGATGATTTGATCGAAGTACTTGCAAAATGCGGTCATGTCTGCTAATATATCTATTTTGCAGACTGAAAATAGATGACATAATATAAAAGTTCGCATAAGAAAAGGAGTATTTTTAACATGGTAAAGATCGAGAATCTCGAGCAGAAGAACATGGTGAAGCTCATCATCACAGTTGAGGCTTCAGAATTTGAAAAGGCTATTGAAAAGGCTTATCAGAAGAACAAGAACAAGATTGAAATCCAGGGCTTCAGAAAGGGCAAGGCACCCAGAAGCATTATCGAAAAGATGTATGGCAAGGGTGTTTTCTATGAAGATGCCGCTAACGAGGTTATTCCCGAGGCTTATGCGCAGGCAGCAAAAGAGTCAGGACTTGAGATCGTTTCCCGTCCCGGCATTGATGTTGTAGAGCTTGAAGACGGTAAGGATTTTGTTTTCTCCGCTGAAGTGGCAGTTAAGCCCGAGGCTGAGATCGGAAATTATAAGGGCATTGAGGTTGAG
This sequence comes from Lachnospiraceae bacterium, assembly GCA_016287765.1. Next base: position 33,055 of record JAEEWS010000011.1, on the reverse strand, counting down.
GCAGTTGATACAACAGTTACAGAGGATGATATCAATGCTGAGATCCTTAAGGCTCAGGAGCAGAACAGCCGTATGGTTACCGTTGAGGACAGAGCGGTTCAGGACGGAGATATGGCTATCATCGATTATGAAGGCTCTGTTGACGGAGTTCCTTTTGAAGGCGGTAAGGGCGAAAACCATGAGCTGGTTATCGGATCCCATTCCTTCATCGACGGTTTTGAAGATCAGATCATCGGCCACAGCATCGGCGATGAGTTTGATGTTAACGTAACTTTCCCCACAGAGTATCATGCTCCCAACCTCGCAGGAAAGCCTGCTGTATTCAAGACAAAGGTTAACGGCATTAAGAAGAAGGAACTTCCTGCACTTGATGATGATTTTGCACAGGATGTTTCCGAATTTGATACATTTGAAGAATATAAGGCTGATGTAAAGAAGAAGCTGGAAGAGGATAAGGAAAAGGCTGCAAAGTCCGCTAAGGAAGATGCTGCCGTTGAAGCTATCATTGCAGACGCAAAGATGGACATCCCCGCTCCCATGATCGATACTCAGGTTGAGCAGATGTATGATGACTTCGTAAGCAGAATGAGACAGCAGGGCCTTACCATTGATATGTACTTCAAGTTTACGGGCCTTAACGAAGAGAAGCTCATGGAGCAGATCCGTCCTCAGGCTGAAAAGAGGATCAAGAGCAGACTCGTTCTTGAAGCAGTAGCTAAGGCAGAAGGCTTCAAGGCAACAGACGAAGAGATCGAAGAAGAGATCAAGAAGATGGCTGAGCAGTATCAGATGGAAATTGACAAGCTGAAGGAGCTCATTACCGATACAGAGAAGAAGTCCATCGCAGAAGATATCTGTGTTACCAAGGCAGTTGATCTCATTTCTTCCACACTTGTTGAAAAGAAGGGAACCAAGAAGGCAGCTAAGAAAGCAGCTCCCAAGAAGGATGAAGCTGAAGACGACGCTGAAGAGAAGAAGGCTCCCGTAAAGAAGACAACAGCAAAGAAGGCAGCTCCCAAGAAGACTGAGGAGTAATGTCTTTTCAGGAAAGGAGACAATATGAGCTTAGTACCGTATGTCATTGAACAAACCAGTAAAGGTGAACGCTCTTATGATATCTATTCCCGTCTTTTAAAGGACAGGATCATTTTCCTCGGAGAAGAAGTAAACGAGACAACCGCCAGCCTGGTGGTTGCACAGCTCCTTTTCCTTGAAGCGGAGGATCCCAAGAAGGATATTTCCCTTTATATCAACTCTCCCGGTGGTGTTATCACCGCAGGAATGGCTATCTATGACACTATGAACTTCATTAAGTGTGATGTTTCTACCATATGCATAGGTATGGCTGCCAGCATGGCATCCTTCCTCCTTGCGGGAGGAACCAAGGGAAAGCGTTACATCCTTCCCAATGCAGAGGTAATGATCCATCAGCCCTCCGGCGGTGCGCAGGGTCAGGCTACCGAGATCAACATTGCGGCAGAGCACATCCTTGCCATCAGAAAGAGATTGAATGAGATCCTTGCAGACAACACAGGCAAGACGGTGGAAGAGATCGCAAGGGATACAGAGAGAGATAACTTCATGACGGCTGAAGAAGCAGTCAGATACGGACTTGTTGATAAGATCGTCACAAGCAGATAGCTTATAATACCGAAAGGGGTAGAAAGTGGCAAAATCAGATAATGTACGATGCGCCTTCTGCGGAAGGACGGCTGAGGACGGAGTCAGACTTTTCTCAGGCCTTGAGCCCAACGTATATATATGCTCGGAATGTGTCAATCTCTGTGCGGAGATCGTAGATGACGATGATGATGAGATTCCTTTTCCCGATGCCGAAAAGAGTTCTGACGGTAAAAAACGCGGACACGGTTGGGAGGAACACATCAATCTTCTGAAACCCAGAGAGATAAAGAACTTTCTCGATGATTACGTTATAGGCCAGGATGATGCTAAAAAAGTTCTTTCTGTAGCCGTTTACAATCATTACAAAAAAATACTGTTCGAAACGAAATCGGATGTTGAACTTCAGAAGAGCAACATACTTTTGATCGGACCCACAGGTTCGGGTAAGACCTATCTTGCCCAGACTCTGGCAAAGCTTTTGAACGTACCCTTCGCCATAGCCGATGCCACCACGCTGACAGAGGCGGGATATGTGGGAGAGGACGTTGAAAATATTCTCTTAAAGCTGATACAGGCGGCCGATTATGATGTTGAGAAAGCTGAGTACGGTATCGTTTACATCGATGAGATAGACAAGATCAGCAAGAAGGGTGAGAATGTGTCCATTACAAGAGATGTATCCGGGGAAGGCGTTCAGCAGGCTCTTTTAAAGATATTGGAAGGCACTATAGCCTCCGTTCCTCCTCAGGGAGGAAGAAAACATCCGAATCAGGAGTTTATCCGTATAGATACAACAAACATCCTGTTTATCTGCGGAGGAGCTTTTGACGGATTAGAGACGATCATTAAACAAAGGATCGGTAAAAAGGCCATCGGCTTTAATGCTCAGATCCTTGACAATGACGAATATAACATCGGCGATCTGTTTAGGAAATCGACTCCCGAGGATCTGATGAAGTTCGGACTGATTCCGGAATTCATTGGTCGTGTTCCCGTAAATGTGGCTCTTGACAAGCTTGACGAAAGAACACTCATCAGAATACTCAAAGAGCCCAAGAATGCTCTTATCAAGCAGTACAGCGCTTTGTTCGAACTTGACGGCGTAGAGCTTGAATTCGAGGATGCGGCTCTGAAAGAGATCGCTAAGGAGGCGCTTGAGTTAAAGACAGGCGCGAGAGGCTTACGATCCATAATCGAGAAGATCCTTCTTGATACCATGTATGACATTCCTTCGGATACATCCATTTTGAAATGCATAGTGACCAAGGAAACAGTGGAAAAGGGCGAAAAACCCATCTATGAAGTGAGACCTGAAAAGAAGAAAAAGGTCGGAGCATAGATCAATTACAAATTTTAAAACCGATGTACTAGATCAATTACAAATTTTAGAACCGTATGTTAATATTTGTTTAACATACGGTTTTTTTGTTGTTTTAGAACAAATAATTTGTTAAGATATATTTTAGATTTTATGGGCTTAAAATCTATTGATATTTTCTTTATGGGGCTTAATATGAAGAAAAACAGCAGATCTGATAAATCCATATCGGACATAATAAGTACATCTTTTAACAAGATCATGAGCCTGATAGTCGTGTCTGTATCGATTATCAGTGTTTTTGTGCTTGTTACCGGGCAATACAGTGCAAACAGCAGAGATTTTGATGTAGCTGTGGGACTTGCTTCCGACAGAGTTTACTGGGCTTTGCAGTCTTATAAAAACATAGTTAAGAACATTGGCGCCATTCCTTTGCTTTCCGATGAGAAGGTTTCTGTGGAAGAAAAAGAAGAGGTGCTCAGCGCCATTTGTAAGGAGTATGGTCTTGTAAGAAGCAAGATCATCAACACCGACGGCTTTTCGGATATGGACGAAGAACCCATATACAGAGGTGACAGAGAATACTTTATCCAGGCCATGAAAGGCAAGACATATATCCAGGAACCCGTTACTTCTAGAACCGACGGACAGCTGGCCATCATAGGTGCGGCACCTCTTTGGAAAGACGGAGAACTGGGCGGAGAGATAGCGGGTGTGGTATTCATCTCCATTAATCCCATGTTCCTGCATAATATCATTGAAGGAGCGGATATCAGCAAAAATACCATAATGTATATCATTGACAGTCAGGGAACGACAGTGTCTGCCAGTGATATGGAGTTGGTTTACAATAAAAACAACAATATTATAAACAGTGAAACGGACAGCTCTTATGAGCCCATTGCCCAGGTGGAGAAGAGGATGCTCAACGGTGAAACGGGTTCTGCCACCATAAGGCTTAATGGGACGTTTTATTATCTGAGCTATGCTCCGATCTCGGAAACACCCGGCTGGAGCATATGCATAGGCTTCCCCTACAAGGATTACATGGATACACCTATATTGCTGATCGTTTTGCTGGCTGAATGCCTTCTTATCTCCATCTTCATTGTAAAGATAAGATCAAGAAAGATAGCAGATCAGGTTGCGGAGCCCATAATCAGAATGACCAACAGCATTAAGAAAGCTGCCGAGACAGGTAAGGAAATGGTTTCCTATGAGGGTAATGATGAGATCGGAGATCCCATAGAAATGAAGATAATCTCCGAGGCCATGGATTCCATTATGGATAGGCTTGATCTGGCTACAACGGATACAAGAGAGTTTTTGGATTCTGCGGTGATCACCGATCTGGTGAGCATGGATATGCTTAAATACATCAACGGCTATTATAAGAATTCCTTTGGAGTAAATGTTATAGTTGCGGATTCCAGGGGTACAGTACTTGTGGGAAAGACAAATCACGGCCTTGTGGATGTGAATGCGCTGAGAGAAGACGAAAGTGCCAGCTTTATCATGCTGAATGACAGAGTGATAGGCTCCACCATCTTTAAGATACCTGAAGAATGCATATTGAATAAAGAGGATGCACAACAGCATGCCATCTATGTTTCTAAGATACTTGAGATCGTTGCCTTCGGTAATTTTCGCCGCAGCCTTCAGAACAGGAACAAGCTGAAGCAGGCAAGAGAAGAGCTGGAAAAGATATCCGAGTACCACAATGAGATCGGCGAAGAAGCAAGAAGAATGGCAGCTGAGGGCGAGAGAGTGCGTAAGCTTGGTAATTCCGACGCTTTAAGAGAATTTGCGGGCAAATTTATCGGCTTCTGTTACGACATAGTCTCACGTACCGATGATTTCACAAATTACAATGAGGGCAGCGATATGTCAGCCCAAATAAAAGAAGGCGTTTACAGCGTTGAGAAACTGATCATATCGTTGAGAGAAGATATGCAGAGGATACATCCGGGACTTGCGGATAAGATGTCGGTCAGCGCCGCTTCCGGAATGCCATCCGTACTGTTCGGAGATTCCAACAGCATAAGAAGGCTTACGGAAAACATTTTACTTGCCATGTCCGATGAGGACAATGAAGGTGAAACAGCCATATATTTTGACAGCAGGAAGAGCAACTACGCCACTTCCCTGTCCATAAATGTCAAGGGCAACAGGCTGTTGACAGAAAAAGAAGGCAACAGGCTCAAAGACCTGCTTGAAAATGATATAGAAGAAGCAAAGATGGTGGATGGAGTCGGTGCCTCCGAACTTAAGCTGCTCAGTATTGCAAGAGTGGTTAAGAGAATGAACGGTGTAATAAATGTTATAAAGGTTGGAAAAGGAGAGACCTGGTGTTCTGTGGTCATTCCCCAACTTGAGGTAAATTCGGATGATCAGTGATAGTATCAAGAGAATAGAAGAACTTCTGAATGAACTTGAACAAAATGCGGAAACAGCTTCCAAGGCCAGTGAACTCCGGATGGAGGTGGCAAATGTCTATTCAAAGCTCAGATACGGAGACAGCAGCAAGAGAGACGGTAAGGCTATCATAGACAAGAATAATGTGGAAGAGCTGTTTGAGGATGCGGTTAAAAACAATGAGTTTAAGGTGTTTTATCAGCCTAAGGTGAACCTTAAGACCTATGAGCCCAACGGTGCGGAAGCTCTTTGCCGTTGGGTCCATAATGATCAGGTGATCTCTCCCGACAATTTTATACCTATCCTGGAACAGAGCTCCAAGATAGAGAAACTGGATTTTTACATGCTGGAGCATGTTTGCATGGACATGAGAAGATGGCTGGATGAGGGAAAAAATGTGGTCCAGGTATCCGTTAACCTTTCCAGGATAAACGTGGGTCAGGACAGGTTGCTGGAACGTATCGTGGAGATCGTGGACAAGTACAGGATCCCTCATTCCTATATACAGATAGAGCTTACGGAGACTTCCACAGAGCTTGGATTTGATGAACTTAAGGATCTGGTGCTGGGATTGAGAGACGTGGGCATAAGCACCGCGGTGGATGATTTCGGAACAGGTTATTCTTCCTTGAAGCTGATAAGCGACCTTCCCTGGAATGTGCTTAAGATAGACAAGAGCCTTCTTCACGAAGCGGAGAGGGAAGGCTCCAGCGAACATCTGATGCTCTGCCATATAATCAGCATGGTGAGAGATCTTGGTATGGAATGTGTGGTGGAAGGTGTTGAAACACCCGAAGACGTAAAGCTCTTAAAGGATAATAACTGCTTTGTGGCTCAGGGCTTTTACTTTGACCGTCCCATCAGCGCGGAATATTTTGAACAGCTTTTGGAAAGCGTCAATCAACAAAAAAGAATGAAATAAATTTTTCGGCCTTTGAAGGAGTGATCTCTTCAAAGGCTTTTTTTGCGGCTTTTTCATCGGTAAACAGGCCGAAGACTGCGGAACCGCTTCCGGTCATCATAGCCAAAGAAGCTCCCGCATCGGTGAGCATCTTTTTAAGGCCATTGATACCCGGACAGAGCTTTATTGCGGCGGGCTCCATGAAATTTCCACAGGCTTTGGTAAATGCATTACGGTCGTTTGAATTCAGAGCAGCTATCATTTGGGCTGTATCCGGATGACCCGGAAGATCTAGGTAAGTGTCTGTAATGTCATATATCTCCTTGGTGCTTAGGGAGATCTCGGGCTTTAAGATGACACAGGGGACTTCGCCCGGTGAAGGAAGGGAAGTGATGCGTTCTCCTATGCCTTCGCAAAGGGCAGTTCCTCCCACAATACAAAAAGGAACATCAGCACCCAGGCGCTTGCCCAGTTCGCAGAGCTTTTCAACGGACAGCTCAAGGCCCAAAAGCTCGTTCAGGCCCTTAAGAACAGCTGCGGCGTCCGCGCTTCCGCCACCCATGCCCGCACCTGCGGGAATGTTCTTTTTGACCGAAATATTGATGCTTACGGGGGACTTGAGAGTTTGACCGCAGTCAGTGAGAAGAAGAGCCGCAGCCTTGTAAACCAGGTTGGACTCGTCCCATTTTACAGACGAAAAGTCTCCCGCATTTAAGCAGGAGACTTTGATCTCATTTTGTTTTGAAGGAGAGATATCGATGTTTATCTCGTCGTGAAGAGATATGCTTTGCATGACCGATGAGATGTCATGATAACCGTCCTCTCTTTTTTTGATTATGTCCAGTAAAAGGTTAAGCTTTGCATAAGCATTAAATGTCTTGTTCATGATACTCCTTTTGAAGTAGGCAGTTTTATTCGCAAACGTGTTCGATGCCAAGGTTTATGATGGAACGCACGTGGTCATCGGCCAGAGAGTAGTAAATGGATTTACCGTCTCTTCTGGAAGTAATGAGTTTCCCGGTCTTAAGAAATTTAAGCTGGTGGGAAACTGCCGATGGTGTCATACTGAGTTTTTCTGCAATATCATTAACGCAAAGCTCACCTTCAAAGAGGGCATAAAGAATTCTTATTCTTGTTGAATCGCCGAAGTATTTAAAGAGCTCGGCCAGATCGTATAGAGTATTTTCCGATGCATTACTGTCTTTCATTTTTTATCCGTATCCGGCCCTTATTTTGTACCCGGGCCTTATTTTTGTCTGATCCTGAGTGCTCTCATGGCATTAAGGACCGCCAGTGCCATAACTCCGACGTCGGCGAAGATGGCCAGCCACATGCCTGTGATACCCGTTGCTGTAAGGATCAGGCAGAGGAGCTTAACGCCTATGGCAAAGTAAATGTTTTCATGGGCTATCCTGAGTGTCTTTCTTGCAATTTTTACGGCCAGAGACAGCTTGTCCGGATCGTCATCCATAAGGACCACATCAGCAGCCTCAATGGCCGCATCGCTGCCCAGTCCGCCCATGGCGATACCCACATCCGCACGGGAGAGAACCGGAGCATCGTTTATGCCGTCACCAACAAAGGCAACAGATGAGGCAGGAGTTGCTTTCTTATCGATCAGTTCCTCCACCCTGGCTACCTTGTCGCCGGGAAGAAGCTCCGCATAGTAGGAGGAGATGCCCAGCTGTTTTGCTACGTTGTCAGCCACATTTTTGGCGTCGCCCGTAAGCATGACCGTATCGTTTATACCCAGTTTGTTCAGATGGCGGATGGCATCTGCCGCAGTCTCCTTAACAACGTCCGTGATAAGGATGTGTCCGGCATATCTTCCGTTGACAGCCACATGAACAATGGTTCCCGCATGATGGCAGGGAATGGCTTCAACGCCCACACGGTTCATGAGTTTTTCGTTACCTACAGCTACCCAGGGCTTTTCAAGGTCTTTAAAGATGCCTTCAAGCTTAAGGCCTGCGATGATACCGTTACCGCCTACCTCGTCCACGCTTTCCACGAGATCGCGGTCTATCGGCTTATTATATGCTTTTATGATGCTTTTTGCAATAGGATGGGAGGAGGCACTCTCTGCATAAGCGGCCAGCTCTATAAGCTTTTCCTCGGGCATTTCGCTGTGGTGGATACCCACTACTTCGAAGACACCCTTGGTCATGGTTCCTGTCTTATCAAATACAAAGGTCTTTGCCTTTGCAAGAGCTTCAATGTAACCGGAACCCTTGACCAGGATACCGTTCTTACCCGCACAGCCGATACCTGCAAAGAAGCTTAAAGGAATACTGATGACCAGTGCACAGGGGCAACTCACGCAAAGGAAGGAAAGAGCTCTGTAAACCCAGGTGTGAAGGTCGGGATCGTTACCCATAATAAGGTTTATGATCGTGGGGATAGCCACAAGGAGTACCGCCGCACCGCAAACGATGGGAGTGTAGACTCTTGCAAATTTCTTAATGAAGTTTTCGGAACGGGTCTTTCTGGAACTTGCCTCGCGAACCAGGGTAAGGATCCTGGAAAGAGCAGAATCCGAGAATTTCTTTGTGGTTTCCAGTTTTATAATGCCGTTAAGATTGATGGAACCGCTGAGAACCTCGTCTCCTTCGGCTACTTCAATGGGAAGGCTTTCTCCGGTGAGAGCGGCTGTATCCAGAGAAGAATGTCCGGATATTACTTTACCGTCAATGGGAACTCTTTCGCCGGGCTGAACCACTATCACCGATCCCTTGCGGACCGACTGAGGCTTTACCCTTTTAAGCTCGCCGTCTTCCTCTATATTTGCGTAATCAGGGCGTATGTCCATGAGAGCCTTGATGTTGGCACGGCTCTTACCTACGGCATATTCTTCGAAAAGCTCACCCAGACGGTAGAAGATCATTACAGCGATGCTTTCGGGATACTCTCCGAGAATGAGAGCGCCTATGGATGCGACCGTCATAAGGAAGTTTTCATCCAGCAGATGACCCTTGAAAAGTCCTGTAAGTGCTTCATAAATTATATCATAGGCTATCACAACGTAGGCAATGCCCACAAGAGTATATAAGAGAGCGGAAGGCATCTTGGAGCCTGCGATCAGGAGGGCAACCATTATTACAGCTGAAATTATGATGCGTATGATCTCGGCCTTAGGACCCTTCTCTTCTTCATCTTCTTCGTGGTGATGGTGATGGCAGCCGCAACCGCAACCGCATTCGTCATCGTCTTCATCATGGTGGTGATGATGTTCGTGATGCTCATGGTCATGGTCGTGACAGTCGCAATGGTCGTCATCATCTTCATCATGGTGGTGATGATGTTCATGATGCTCATGGTCATGGTCGTGACAGTCGCAATGGTCGTCATCATCTTCATCATGGTGGTGATGATGTTCATGATGCTCATGGTCATGGTCGTGACAGTCGCAATGGTCATCATCATCTTCGTGGTGATGCTTTTTCTCCTCGAGGATCTCTTCCTCGTGATCTGTATCTTTCTTCTGCATATCTAAAATCCCTCCGGGGTAATCAGTTGAATTATCATTTGAACAATCGCTCAAATGTTCATTTATATAATAGCATCTTTTTCTCTGTTGTCAATAGTATGATCAAAGCCTGCCCATTTTTTTTGAATAAGGCGTCAATTGTTGTTGACGGTCTTGTCGCGGAAGTTTAAAATATAACGGTAAATTGGGGCGGATAGCCGAGATTATAAGATCATAAAACCGAAAGGATATTGAGAAAAGATATGGCTGTATATTTGGTAACCGGATGCGCAGGATTCATCGGAAGCAATTTTGTGCATTATATGTTGAATAAATATGAGGATATTAAGATCATCAATCTGGATAAGCTGACCTATGCGGGAAATCTGGAAAACCTCAAGAGCATTGAAAATGATCCCAGGCATATATTTGTGAAGGGGGACATTTGTGATAAGGAGCTGGTGGCTTCTCTTATGGAAGAGTACGATCCTGACTTTATCGTGAATTTTGCGGGAGAGTCCCATGTGGACAGATCCATTTTGAATCCCGAGGTCTTTGTGGAGACCAATGTGAAGGGCGTTGTGAACATGCTGCAAAGGGCAAAGGACGCCTGGTTTGATACTGTCACACGCAAATGGAAGAGCGGGAAGAAGTTCCTGCAGGTGGGAACGGATGAAGTGTACGGCTGCCTCGGAAAGGAAGGCTATTTCACCGAGACCACACCTCTTTCACCCCACAGTCCCTACAGTTCATCCAAGGCTTCGGCGGATCTGTTTGTGAAGGCATTTTTTGATACCTATAAGATGCCTGTGAACATCACCAGATGCTCCAATAACTACGGACCTTATCAGTTCCCGGAGAAGTTGATACCGTTAATGATCAACAATGCGAGAAAGCATGAGAAACTGCCCATCTATGGTGACGGACAGCAGATCAGGGACTGGCTTTTTACGGAGGATCACTGCAAAGCGATAGATATGGTGCTCTTTAACGGAAGAGTGGGAGAAGTGTACAATATCGGAGGTCACAACGAAAAGACAAATCTGTTTATTGTTGAAACCGTGATCAGAGAGCTCAGCGAGAAACTTCATGATCCGGGGATAAACGAGGGGCTTATCGCTCATGTGGAGGACAGACCGGGGCATGATGTGAGATACGCCATCGATCCCGAGAAGATCAAAAACGAACTGGGATGGTATCCCGAGACCTGCTTTGAAAAAGGTATCATTAAGACCATCGACTGGTATATAAATAACGAAGACTGGCTTAAGAATGTTACCAGCGGCGATTACACCAAATACTATTCAGACATGTACGGACGTCGCGGGGTGTTAAAGGAGAACTGATTTGAAACTGTTTGTCACGGGTGTTAACGGAATGCTTGGCCATGACGTCATGAAGGAAATATTTAAGCGGGGCTACGAAGGAACAGGTTGCGGTACCAAGGAAGCCTATAACGGAGTGGCCGACGATGACGGTAGGGTCGGGAAAGCATATGTCTGTCTGGACATTACAGACGAAAAGGCAGTTAATGAGGTGCTGGAGAGGGAAAAGCCCGATGCGGTGATACATTGTGCGGCCTGGAGCGCGGTGGATGCGGCAGAAAAGCCGGAAAATCGTGCCAGGGTGGAGGAAGTGAATGTGGGCGGAACCGCAAATATTGCGAGGGCATGCAGGAAACTGGGCTGCAAGCTGATCTATGTGAGCACGGAGTATGTTTTTGACGGCAGCGGAGATCAGCCGAGGACCGCGGAAACCGAGCCTTCCGGAGCGCTTAATGTATACGGGCGGACAAAGGCCGAGGGCGAAAGAGTGGTTCGGGAGATACTGGATAAATACTATATCGTGCGGATCGCCTGGGGCTTCGGGATAAACGGGAATAATTTTGTCAGGATCATGCTGAACGTGGGAAAGACCCATGATGAAGTGAGAGTGGTCAACGATCAGGTGGGGAATCCCACTTACATGAAGGATCTGGCGCGACTTCTGCTGGACATGGCAGAGCGGGACAGGTACGGCGTCTATCATGGCGTTAATGAAGGAGAATATGTTTCCAGATACGATTTTTGCAGAGAGATCTACAGACAATACGGGCTGAAGACGAAGGTGATCCCCGTGACCACTGCAGAATACGGCGGAAACGGTGCAGAAAGACCCCTTAACGGACGGCTTGACAAGAGCAAGCTGGCGAGGGAGGGCTTTAAGCCGCTTCCGGACTGGAAGGACGCTTTGGGAAGATATCTTAAAGAAATGAAAGAATATGACAGATAAAGAATGCTGAAGGGCATTGGAACGGAGAAATACATGGGACAGGTAGATGTTTTAAAGAATGCGGGCGGAATAGAAGGATTGTGCGTGATCACGCCTGTGGTCCATGGCGACAGCAGAGGATGCTTTTCGGAAACCTATAATTACAGGGATCTTGCCGAAGCCGGCATCAATACGGTGTTTGTTCAGGACAATCAGGCGCGGAGCACAAAGGGCGTGCTGAGAGGGCTGCATTTTCAAAAAGAGAAAACTCAGGCCAAGCTTTTAAGAGCTATTAAAGGGGAGGTTTTTGATGTGGCGGTGGATCTGAGACAGGACAGTAAAACCTGCGGAAAATGGTACGGAGAGTTGCTTTCTGCCGAGAACGGAAAACAGTTATATATTCCCAAGGGCTTTGCTCACGGTTATCTGGTATTATCGGATATTGCCGAGATCTGCTATAAATGCGATGATTATTACTATCCTCAGGGAGAGGGCGGAGTTTGCTGGAATGATCCTGAGATAGGCATTAAATGGCCTAAGGTCGAGGGGGAATACAAGGGCAACGGTAAGGCGGAAGGATATAAAGTGGATGGTTCTCCCATTGTTTTAAACGCAAGAGATGAGAACTGGCCGGGGCTCAAGGAGATCCTTAGCCTTAAATTATTTTAGGAAGGTTTAAAAGTGTCGGTTTTTGATGCTGAGTTAAACAGAATAAAAGAAGAATTTAAACGAAATGTCCGTCTGAGCTTTCAAATGGAAACGGAACTGGATCAGATACTAAAATTTCTGATGGTTAATAATACCGACGTTGAAAGCTTTATGGCGGATTTTTGTCGTGATCAAATAAAGGAAGATACGACAGTCAGCAAGAATGAGACGAAGAAACTGCTGGAGGCTTTAAGGGACAGGGCGATAAAGGAGACGGTGCCGAAAAGATCCGAAGCGGGATCTTCCGGCGGGACAGGGGATAAAAGAGAGATCACTGCCTGGGTGGAAGAGGATATCATGGATGACCCGAGGGCAGTTGAACTTTATAAAAGCTCCGATAAAGTGATACCCATCAGACATTATAAGGATATATTTAATGCCAAAGGCCATGATTTCAAGAAAGAAAAGCACAGCGGAAATTTTATTGTAGCGAGGAACAAAGATGCTATGGTTTATTCGGGAGCTCCCTTTTGCCAGAGCTTCGGAAATGAACATTTTTATTATGCTTCCTGTGTGAAGAACTGTATCTTTGACTGTGATTACTGCTTCCTTCAGGGGCTTTATCCCTGTGGTTACCCGGTATATTTTATAAATCTCGAGGATTACTTTGAGGAACTGGACAGATTACTGGAGAAGTTTCCTGTGTATGTGTGTATTTCCTACGATACAGATCTTTTGGCAATGGAGTCAAAACTACACTATGTGGAAAAATGGGTAAGTTATGCACAGAAGAGACCGAAGCTTAAGGTGGAAATAAGAACTAAAAGCGGAAATTCTTCCATATTTAAGGAATATAAAAAGTTAAAAACAGATTATATTACGGAAAATACTGACAATATCATTTTTGCGTGGACAATTTCACCCAAAGAGGTGACAAGTTTTGCGGAAGTCGGACTTCCGGCTGTTGAAAAAAGACTGGATGCTTTAAGGGCTGCAAAGGATGCAGGCTTTCCCGTAAGGCTATGCTTTGATCCAATGATATTTCATCCGGGATGGAAAGAATCGTATATACAATTATTTAGAATTGTATTTAATTCCATTTCTGCGGAAGATATTGTTGATGCGAGCATAGGAGTATTTAGAATTTCAAACAAGCTGTTGAAAAGAATGAGGGACGCAAATGAGTTGAGTCCCGTGACACAGTTTCCATACATAACGGAAAACGGAGCCTGCCATTACGGAGATCTGTCAAAAGAGATGGTGGAGTTTGCAAAAGAAGAACTGGGAAAATATTTGCCCGTTGAGAAGATATATGCCTGGGAAGGTAATGAATAGCAGGGTATAAAAATGTAAAAGTTAAGAATAGAAGAAACGGAAGATAAAAAAAGACGGTTCGAAAAGAACCGTCTTTGGTAATTTTATGATTTTGGCTGAAAGCCTTTGATACAGCGCATTTGACACGGTTAAATCAGGATTTGACTAATCCTGTACTTTGTCAAGAGCCTGACTGATATCTGCGATCAGATCTTCCTTATCCTCAAGGCCGCAGGAGAAACGAACCAGATTGGGAAGGATACCGCAGGCAGCCAACTGTTCGTCGTTCATCTGACGATGGGTGGCATTGGCGGGATGGAGACAGCAGCTTCTTGCGTCGGCTACGTGGGTTTCGATGGCAGCCAGTTTAAGGTTCTTCATGAAGACTTCGGCTGCTTTACGTCCGCCCTTAAGGCCGAAGCTTACAACGCCGCAGGAACCGTTGGGAAGGTACTTTTCAGCCACCTTGTGGTACTTGTCCCCGGGAAGTCCGCAATAGTTAACGTACTCGATCTTGGGATGCTTGGAAAGGAATTCAGCCACTGCCTGACCGTTTTCGCAATGCCTTGCCATACGAACATGAAGGCTTTCAAGGCCCAGGTTAAGGATGAAAGCATTCTGAGGAGACTGAATGGAACCAAAGTCACGCATGAGCTGAGCGGTAGCCTTGGTGATGAAGGCGCCTGCATTGCCGAACTTGGTGGCATAGGTGATGCCATGGTAGGAATCATCGGGGGTGCAGAGACCGGGGAATTTGTCGGCATGAGCCATCCAGTCAAACTTTCCGGAATCTACGATGCATCCGCCTACAGCTGCGCCGTGACCGTCCATGTACTTAGTGGTGGAATGGGTTACGATGTCTGCACCCCATTCGATGGGACGGCAGTTAACAGGTGTAGCGAAGGTGTTATCGATAATAAAAGGAACGCCGTGAGCGTGAGATGCTTTTGCCCACTGCTCGATGTCAAGAACAGTAAGTGCGGGATTTGCAATGGTCTCACCGAATACAGCCTTAGTGTTGGGCTGAAAAGCTGCATTTAATTCTTCATCTGTGCAGTCGGGAGCAACGAAGGTGAAATCTATGCCCATCTTCTTCATGGTTACGGCAAAGAGGTTGAAGGTTCCGCCGTAGATGGAGGAGGAGGCAACTACGTGATCTCCGCAGGATGCGATATTGAAAACAGCGAAGAAGTTTGCTGCCTGACCGGAGGAAGTGAGCATTGCTGCCGTACCGCCTTCAAGCTCGCAGATCTTGGCTGCTACGAAGTCATTGGTAGGGTTTTGAAGTCTTGTATAGAAATAGCCGCTTGCTTCAAGATCGAAGAGCTTTCCCATGTCTTCGCTGGTGTTATATTTGAAAGTGGTGCTCTGAACGATAGGGATCTGACGGGGCTCTCCGTTTCCGGGAGTGTATCCGCCTTGTACACATGTGGTATTAATCTTGTACTTAGCCATAGTTTTCTCCTTTGAAAAATCATTTCAGTGTATCATAATTCAATCCGTTAAAGTAGTCAAGTGTAAGTTTTTGTTGTATACTAAAAAATTGAAAATAAGTGGGGTTAAAATGTTTTAACCTATAAATACTTATAATAAGGAGTTTTGCCATGTCGAAACAATATACGGTCAGATGTAAGGAATTATTGCCATCAGGCAATGGTCTGGTGATCTTTAACAATTCAAAGTTTGAAGTGGCCGGAGTTTTACCCGGAGAAAAATGTACAATAGAACTTGTATATAAGAAGGAAGGAACCGGGGCAAGGCTTGTTGAAATACTTGAACCTTCAAAGGATAGAGTGGCAGTGAAATGCCCTGTATACGACAAGTGTGGTGGCTGTAATTTACAGCACATGTCCTATGAAGCAGAGTTAAAGTTCAAAAGTGATAAGGTTAAAAAGTTATATCAGGATTTGAACGTAACGCAGCTTCCTATAATTAAAAATGAGAATTTTGAACATTACAGAAACAAGATATATGCCAGCTTCAGCTTTGAAAAAAGAGGGAGAGGGGAGATCAGGCAGATTGCTGGAATGTACGAGGAGAACACCCGTAAAGTGGTCAACTGCAGTGATTGTCTGATACAGAACTCTGTTGCAAATTCAATAATTAAAACAATATTGGATCTGATGAGATTGACAGGTACCAGAAGCTACGACCCGGACACTAAAACGGGAGTCTTGAGACATGCCTATATCCGCGTTGCAGAAAAGACGGGAAAAGTAATGCTGGTCCTTGTAACCGGAGTTCCTGAGTTTAAGGACAAGTCCCGATTTGTACAGACTCTGATCAAGAAGCATCCTTGTATAGAAACTATAGTTCACAACATAAATCCGGGAAAGACGGGAATGATCCTCGGAAATAAAGAAAATGTCATATACGGAAAAGGATACATCATGGACGAGCTATGCGGCTGCACCTTTAAGATATCGCCGAAATCTTTTTATCAGGTGAATCCGAGGCAGACGGCGAAGCTTTATGAAGCTGCCGTGGTTTTGGGTGATATCAGCTCCACGGATACAGTAATTGACGCTTATTCGGGCATAGGGACCATTTCTTTGATCGCAGCAAAAAAGGCCGGCAAGGTGATCGGTGTGGAAATCAATCCGGATGCAGTGAGAGATGCCAAGGAAAATGCCGAAATCAACAGCATTACTAATGTAGAATTTTTGAAGGGAGATGCGGGAGAATTTCTTGAAAAGGAAGCAAAAACATTAAATCCTGATGTAATATTTATGGATCCGCCCAGATCCGGCAGCGACGAAAAGTTCCTGAAAGCAGTGTGTACTGCGGCTCCGGATCGCATCGTGTACATTTCCTGCAATCCCGAAACCCAGGTTAGAGATGTAAAGTATCTCATCGAGAATGGATATGCCCTTAAGGTCATCCGGCCCGTGGATATGTTTAGCAGGACAGGGCATGTGGAGACTGTAGTGTTGCTCACAAGAGTGAACTAATAGAAATCCTTGAATTTACGCACTTTTTCGAGCATTTCACGTTTGATAAGACTGATTATTCTGAGCGTGGAAAGCACATGAAAAAGTATATTCGGGTAGTTGTAGCTGTCGAACTCGTGACAGTAGGTGCAAAAATAGAGCCTACGTCGTGACAGTAGTGCACTACTTGAATATGTCTGATATAAACAAAATAAGAATCGTCGGAAGACGCTTAACTTACAGCATTTCCTGTGGGTTAGGCGTCTTTTTTTGTTTTATTCCAAATCTAAGAAAGGAGGAACGCCAGTGGATTTTGATTATTTTTATGGCAGAGGGGCAGATCAATTTGCTTTTTATCAGATTCCTAAGATTTTGATTACGGATGAAAAATTTGCAGGAATAACGATGGAATCTAAAATTCTCTACTCCTTAATGCTGGACAGAGCATCTCTTTCAGCAAAAAATGGATGGCTTGATGAAGATGGCAAAGTGTTTATTTATTACAAATTGGATAGGATTATGGCAGATATGCACTGTGCTAATCAGAAAGCAACGAAGATGTTAAAAGAGCTGGAAGATAAAGCCGGGTTAATAGAAAGACAAAAGCAAGGTCAGGGTAAGCCAACAAAAATCTATGTAAAGGACTTTGCTACCGGATTGCATGACTATGGACCTGACAGAAGAATAATTCAGACTCATGAATATCATGATTCTGAGACTAATGAAAATCATGAATCTAGAAATGTGATAATCACAGGTCCGGACTCATGGAAATCATGCACTAATAATACTAATTATAACAACACTGATTTTATTAATACCAATCCAATCAATCTATCGGCGGAATCAGCATCTCCGAAGATAAAGGTGGTACAGGCACAGGAAAAGGAAGATTCGATGAGATTACGAGAACAATATGAGGATTATCTTAGAGAAAAGCTGGAAATAGACATATTGTCTCAAAGGAATCCTTACGAAGTCAGAAGGATTAATGAAATTCTTGAAATCATGGTCGATGTGCTTAACAGTAAGGCAAAGACAATCCGGATATCCGGGGAGGATAAGCCAGCAGAGGTTGTAAAAGCACAGTTTATGAAATTGGATTCAAGCCATATGGAATACATCTTGGATTGTTTCAAGAATCAAACATCGGATATCCGTAACATCAAGCAGTACTTACTTACCACCATCTACAACGCACCGCTAACCATTGATCATTATTATACAGCCAAGGTCAGTTATGATATGGCAAATTGGAAGGAGACAGTATGAAAAATAAGGCAACAATTATTGCTGTAGTTAACCAGAAAGGTGGCACAGCAAAGACTACTACAGTAGAAAGTTTAGGGATCGGATTATCCAAACAGGGGAAAAAGGTGCTTCTAATAGATGCAGATCCCCAAGCATCACTTACGATCAGCCTGGGGTATCCACAACCTGATGATTTGGAACTTACACTCTCAGATCTTCTGAATGGAACAATAAGTGAAAATCCAGTGGCGCTGGATGAGGTGTTGATCCATCAGCAGGAAGGTATTGATTTAATCCCTTCAAATATTTCTCTTGCAGGGCTAGAAGTATCACTTGTGAATACTATGAATAGAGAGCGTATTCTTAAGCAGTTTCTAGAGACACTCAGAGAAGATTATGATTATATTCTTTTGGATTGTATGCCGAGCCTTGGAATGCTAACTGTAAATGCTCTTGCAGCTGCTGATGCAACTTTAGTTCCTGTTCAGGCAAACTACTTATCAGCAAAAGGCTTAGAACAACTACTTGCAACAATAAGCCAGGTTAAGCGTCAAATTAATCCTAAGTTATGCATTGAAGGAATTCTAATTACTATGGTAGAAGCTAGAACGAATTATGCCAAGGATATCAGTAATTTAATTCGTGATACCTACTGCAACAAGATAAATGTGTTTGAGACAGAGATTCCAAGATCAGTTAGAGCTGCTGAGACGAGTGCAGAAGGGAAAAGCATTTTTGCTTATGATCCTTCAGGCAAAGTTGCTGAAGCTTATTCATCATTAACACAGGAGGTGCTTAGCTATGACCAGAAGAGGAACTAATATTAGCTTAAAGAGCTATGAAGATATTTTTACAACTGAAGAAAAGAGACAAGAGACCGGCGAGCAGGTTGTTATGATTCCGGTCAATCAGATTCATGAGTTTAAAAATCACCCATTCAAGGTGCTTGATGACGAGGATATGAGAAAAACTGTTGATAGTATTAGAGAATACGGAGTACTCGTACCTGTAATAATTCGTCCTGATGGTAATGGAGAATACGAGATGATTTCTGGACACAGAAGAAGGTATGCTTCCATCATGGCGGGGAAAAAAGAAGTCCCTGCAATTATTCGTGAAATGGACGATGATACAGCAACCATTTTGATGGTTGATTCTAATCTACAGAGGGAACATATTTTGCCAAGTGAAAGGGCAAAGGCTTATAAAATGAAGATGGAGGCACTAAAGCATCAGGGAAAGCGAACAGATCTTACTTCGTGTCAAGTTGGCACGAGGTTACGCGCAGATGAAGAGCTGGCAAAGCAAACCGGTGAAAGTGCTAGAACGGTGCAGAGGTTTGTAAGGCTAAACAATCTTATTCCAGAGCTTCTTGATCTTGTAGATGAAAAGAAAATAGCTTTTAATCCTGCAGTAGAGATTTCCTATATGAAGCCGGAAGAGCAGAAAGAGTTTTATGAGGCAATGGAAATAGCACAGACTACTCCGTCATTATCACAAGCACAGCGATTGAAGAAATCAAGTCAGGAAGGGAATTGTACTGCAGAACTCATAGAAAGAATAATGGACGAGGAAAAGAAAAATCCTCTAAACCGTGTGGTGTTTGACAGTAGCATTCTTCAAAAATATTTCCCTCAGAAAACAACAGCTAGAGAGATGGAAATGCAGATTCTACAGCTATTGGAGCAATGGGCAGGTAACAGAGCATAAATAATATTTATCATGATTCCAGGCTCATGATTTTCATGAGTCTGGAAATATTTATGAATATTCATGTCAGAAATGCTGACATCGGAAAATGAATGTGCTATTATAAAGATGTCAGGAATGCTGACATGGAGGTGAAATATGGATAAAACTATAGCTGATAGATTAAAAGAGGCAAGAAATAAGGCTGGTATTCATCAAGAGGATGCAGCACGTTCTATGGAAATGTCGCGACCAACTCTTAGTGCGATTGAGTCTGGCAAGAGAGTAGTATCTGCAGAAGAAATTCGAGAGTTTTCTGCATTATATGATGTGTCCAGTAATTGGCTGCTCTATGGTAATAATTCTGAGGAAGAAGCCAGAATGAAGCGATTAGGTAAGTATTATCAACTTTATTCTAAGCTGAATGCTACAGAACAAAATGAGGTAATTAAGTTTATAGAACAGATATTGGATAAATAGGGGGATTTATGATGGCAATAAGTGCATTTAGAGTTTTCATCCGTATAATATTGAGAATACTTCTCTTACCGGTACAGGCTGTTTTGACAGTCCTTATAGCTATGGTTCATTTTGCAAGTGGTGTGCTTGGTCTGGTTTGCGGAATAATTGGAGGCCTCTTTGTGCTATTATCCTTTACCTTTTTGTTTGCATCACCGATTGACTGGAAGATGTTTTTAGAGGCATTGATATTTGGCTCTATAATAGGTGCTTTTCCACATATAATTTGCTATGCTGGAGATACTGTCCTAATAGCAATAAAAGAATTTTTAGATATGATTTGAGTCAAAGGTACAAATAATACACCCAAAGGGCACTAAGAATACACTTGCCATGCATTTTCACAAGAAAATTCCTATGATATTATTACAATGGATTTAATGAAGTGAAGCAAAAAACTTCCTTTGAGATCCTTTTCTGCAGAAAGTAAATAGGCAAAGTAAAGAGCGTCAGCTCGTGATTGTAAAGTCGCGAAGCCGGACGCTTTTTTTATTGCCAATTTCGGTAAGCGCGCGCCGGTGTTTCTATTGATAATGCAAAAAGAAAAGGAGAAAACTGAATATGGATTATGAACGTTTCAAAGAAGATTTCCAGGATGCGTTAAAGGACGTACTTGCTGGCAGAGGAGCTGATGTTGAAGTCGAGTCTCGTAGAGTAGAAAAGATGAACGACAGCTACGATGCCATTACGGTAAAGCCGGTAGACAGTGCGATTGGCGTAAACATCAGCATTGAGAAGGCGTATGCCGAGTATGAGAAAGGTACGGATATCGCTGAGATTGCGGATCGCTTTGCAGATGCCGTTGAGAATGGGCTTCGTGAATCGCCTCAGTTCGATCTGGATTCCATTTCTGATTATGAGCAGATGAAGAGCAAGCTTTCTATGGAGGTTGTTTCTGCTGAGAGAAATGCAGATCTTCTTCAGAATGTTCCTCATGAGAAGATGGAGGATATGGCGGTTGTATATCGCATTATCCTTGATCAGACGGATTCCGGTAATGGGACTATTCTTATTACCAATCAGATGCTTGATCAGTACGGTATTACCAAGGAACAGCTTCGCGCAGACGCTTTAGAAAATGCACCTGAAATCAGACCTTCTGAAATCAGAGGCATGTCTGAAGTGATGAGTGAGCTTGCACCTGGCATGCTTCCTGAGGTAGCGCCGGAGGATGAGCAGATGTTTGTAGCTTCTGTTCCTGATAAGATTCATGGCGCAGGAGTTATCGCATATCCGAATTTCATGGAGGATGCAGCTGAAAAGATGGGCGGTGACTTCTTCGTTCTTCCAAGCAGTATCCACGAGGTGCTATTGGTAAGAGACAATGGTCAGATGACAGCCAAAGAGCTTGAAAATATGGTCAAAGAGGTCAATGCTACTCAGGTTGAGCCTGCAGATCAGCTTACTGATCATGTCTACCACTACGATAGTCAGAATCATATTTTTGAGCTGGCTGATAAGTATGAGGAAAGACAGCGCGAGGCTGAACATGATTCAGCTGATAAGGATTCCGTTCTTGGAGATCTGAAAGAAAAGAAGAAGGAGATTGCAAAGAAAGAACCGGCTATGGATGCAGCCACAAAAGTTGCAAACAAGAAGCATGAGACTTCTTTGTAAAATCCGGTAATTATTGATGAGAGAGGCTTCCCAATATGGGGAGCCTTTTTCAATGGAGAAAGGAGATATCCAAGATGAATAAAGGATATAAAAAAGTTCAGAAGAACTTCAACAAAAATGGTATTTCGCGAGTGCCTCATAGTGTAGAACCAAAGATTGGTCCAGTCATACCTTGTAATTGCAAGCATCCTTGCGCTTATGGCAATGGCAGAACCTTCTGTTTTCCGTGCTACCAGAATATTGTAGCTGAGCACAGAGAGAAGAAGAAAGCTGCTACAGGCAATTCATAAAGAGGCGCTTATGGACTTTGGATATTTTCGAGAAGAAGAGTCGGAGCAGTTTGCCTTTTATATGATTCCACAGATTCTTTTTAAGGATGAAAAGTTCGCAAAGCTCTCAACGGATGCCAAGGTTCTATATGGCTTATTCCTTAATCGGGTATCTCTATCCAAGAAGAATCACTGGATTGATGATCAGGGACGAGTGTATGTCTATTACACCTTGGAGAATATCCAGGAAGATCTGCACTGCGCTAATCAGAAAGCTATGAAACTACTGAAAGAGCTTGAAAGCTAAAGACAATATGAAATCAGCCTTCAGGGCAATCGGATTATCATCATCCGAATAATTCATATTGATGTCCATAGGATTGATATACTGGGTACTGGTAGGACTGATTTTGATGACCTGACCGCCAAATCTTTTCACCAGAGCACTATACTCTGCCTCAGGATCTGAAATGATTACGTCATCATCTGTCACCAGAAACGCATTTGCGATTTCTCTTTTTGCAGAGAAAGATTTACCTGAACCTGGAGTACCAAGGATTAGTCCGTTCGGGTTTTTCAGCTTCTTTCTGTCTACCATAATCAAATTATTGGAAAGAGCATTGAGGCCGTAGTAAAGCGCCTCATTACCTGCCTGAAACAGCTCCTGTGTGGTAAAAGGCACAAAGATTGCTGTAGAGCTTGTGGTCATGCCTCGCTGAATCTCAATCTCGTTATAGGCAAGAGGAAGGGAACTCATAAGTCCTTGCTCCTGCTGGAAATTGAGTCTTATCAAATTACAGTTATGCTTCTGAGCAATGGAATTAGCCTGGAAGACATTATTTTCAAGCTCCTGCTCCGTCTTTCCGGTATTAAGTACCAAGAAGGTCAACAAGAACATTCTCTCATTCTGGCTCTGCAATTCCTTCAAAAGCGCTTTTGCATCCTTGCCGTAAGTAGCCAGATCTGAAGGGATTATATCCATATCGTAACCAGCTCTTACTGCCTTTTTCTGCTCCTCTATCTTGCTTCGATCAAGTTCTGTGATGGTATGCTTTACAGTCTTGATAGCTTCCGTCTGATCAACGGACTGCAAATGCATGGTCACAATCTGGCTGGATTCCATGCCAAGAAAATCAGCAAGCATCCTGTCTGAGATATCCGAAGCTGTGATACTTAAAAAACTCATAGCGCCATAGAGATTTCCCATCTGGAACAATCTGCCATTTTTGAAATTGATACCTGCCGGAGCCACAAAATCTTTTACAGAAAGACCGCTTCCCACTAGCCATTTCCAGTCAAAGAAGAACTTCTCATCATCTCCCATATGGAACTGCTGATGTATCAGTTCTAGGCGTTCTGCACCGTTAAGTGTGCTTGCCTGTACTCCCAGACGCTTGAAGTTATTGAGGAGATCCATCTCAATATGGATTAAGTAAGAAAGCAGATATCTCAAATCACTGTTTTTTGTATACAAACAGGACGTTATTCCATCTCATTAAGTTAAGATAATGATAAAAAATCTCAGTATTAGAAATGATACTGAGATTTTTATTACAATAAATACGTGACATATATATGATGTATTGTTACTTTTTATTGAATGATAATGAGGTTAAAAAAGCGGCTCGGAATATTCTATTGATGTCAGGAGTCAACCTTCATGATGGTAGAGAAAAAATGGCGGATTTCTTTCAAATGTCTCAATTTGTCTGACTGGATTGTGTTAAAAGCACAACGAGTGCATCTGCCGTAACTGATAGTACTTCCTTTGGTGTTATATTGAATTCATCTTCAATCCACGTATCAATAACCCCAAAGAACCATCCGCTTCGTATTCCGTTGATATACCTCATTCCGCTTGTGTCGTTCGGGTTATTGCAAAACAGCATTTGATGAAGCATTTTATAAACATAATAAAATAACCCTTGCTTTTTTAAACAAATAAAAAACTGCCTATTATTGTAAATATGAGTTAATATCGCCAAATCCTGGTTTTCTTTAAATAACGTTTCATTCATATTTCTATATTCAGTGAATCTTGACTCTGAAAAATAATCTAGCAATTCTTCTTTTTGATTTGAAAAATGACGATAATAGGTTGTTCGCCCAAAGCCTGCTTTTTTACAGATATCTGTTACAGAAATGTCAGAATATGATTTCTCATAAAGCAATTTCACAAAACTTTCAGCGAGACAAGATTTTATAAATTTCGTTGACATATCTTTTCTTCTCATTTTCTCTCTCCCTAAAAGATACAGATTGTAGTGTTATGTTCCGCTTAAGTTAAATTTGTTTTCTGTTTGTTGACAATACAGTATTTATATATATTATGGAAATAGGAACAACTGTTCCTATAATAGCATTTAATTTTGAGACAGTCAATGGAGGAAATAGTAGTGAAGAAAATAATTATTTTACTTATTGTTATTGCAATAGGAGTAGTATTAGGTTTTATCATTGGGACAAAAATTATTGGAGGTTTTTAGGAATGGGAAAAAAGATGAAAACTATTATTTTTATATTTATTTGTGTTGTTGCTTTCGTCGTATCAGTGATTATTGGTGTGGTTATCTCTGCAAATCGTCTTATTGACAGGAGATATCAATATCTGGATGTCAATTTTACGGAAGATGTTGGTTATGTTGTCGAAAACTTAACTTACGGGGATAAACCTCTTAATAATTTTGATATCTACTTTCCTGCTGATAATAGCAAAGATAATTATTCCTTGATTTTTTACAGTCACGGTGGAGGTTTTACAGGTGGTGACAAGAGTTTAGTAGAATGCAGAAAGCACGGTCAGTATCTAGCGTCTAAGGGATATATATTTGCTTCCGTTAATTACACTTATCGTACGGAAGGTAACGGAGCAACCATTCTCGGTATGTATGAGGAACTTATGACTGCCGTCCATTCTGTTGTGAAAGAATGTGAAAGCCGAGGCTATCACATAAATGAAATGGCTACCTCCGGTGGCTCTGCGGGTGGGTGTCTTGCGATGCTGGTGGCATACAAAGAACCTGAACAGCTTCCTGTACCAATAAAATTTGTTTTTGAAGAAACGGGGCCGGCATCATTTGAACCTGATTTGTGGGATATGCAAACTAATGAAGAAAAAGCTTTTTTTATAAATACACTTGCAGGTACAACATTCACTGCGGAGGATGTTGGAACGCAGGAATACCAGAATGCTATTGATGAAATCAGTGTGGCAACAATGATTAATGATAATTCAGTTCCGATTCTGTTAGCATATGGTCCAAAAGATAGAATGGTAAATCCTAAAGCGAAATATCCACTATTAGATAAACTTGACGAGTATAAAATCTCACATGATTTTGTGGAATTTCCAAATTCGGGACATGGCTTAACAGGCGATCCTGACAAAACAAAAGAATATTATCAGTTAATGGATGAATATTTAACTGAGTATTTTACTAACAACTGAACATGGAAGGAAGAAGGTGTAACAATGGGTGATATTTATGAGTATGAAAAAGAGCATATGACAATATTAAGAAGAATATCTCCAGAGTGTATGGTACTTTTGAAATATGACGGTAGTTTTCCTCTTAAAGGAGCAGGAAAAATCGCTCTGTATGGAAGCGGTGCGAGGAAAACGGTTAAAGGAGGAACCGGTTCCGGAGATGTGAATGTACGGCATTTTACAACAATAGAAGAGGGGCTTGAAAAAGCTGGATTTACAGTTACTACAAAGAACTGGCTGGACGCTTACGACCGGGTGCACGAAGAGGCACATCATCGCTTTGTACAAGAAATTAAGAAAAAGGCGAAGGAAGCAGGAATACCAGCAATCTAGTTCGGTATGGGTGCTGTGATGCCGGAACCGGATTATGAACTTCCTATGGAGGGGGAAGGAGATACTGCGATCTATGTACTAGCACGTATTAGTGGTGAAGGTTCTGACAGAAAAGATATCGAAGGAGACTATCGTTTGACAAAAACAGAAATTCACGATATCCTTTCACTTTTCCAGCGGTATGACCGTTTTCTGCTTGTTCTCAACACAGGCGGTCCGTTGGATTTGACTCCAATCATGGAAATCAGCAATATTCTTCTGCTGTCACAGATAGGAATGACGATAGGTGACGCTTTTGCGGATGTGCTTCTCGGTAGGTCATATCCTTCAGGAAAACTTGCAGCTACATGGGGCGGAGAAAAGTTAGGAATAATAGGGGATTTTGCAGAAGAGGACGACACAAGATACAAAGAAGGTGTCTATGTGGGATACCGGTATTTTGACTCCACAGGAGAGGAACCGCTCTTTCCTTTTGGCTATGGACTTAGTTATACGACTTTTACTTCTTCTGTTAGGAAAATATTCCTTGATGGAACGGTTGTGACGGTGAGGGCAGCAGTGACAAACATCGGTATTCTATTAGGGAAAGAAGTCCTTCAGTTGTATGTATCTGTCCCGTCAGAGAGGCTGGATCAACCGTATCAGACGCTAGCTGCTTTTGCAAAGACGAAGGAACTAAGACCGGGCGAGACACAGGAAGTTGTTCTAAAATTTTCTATAAAAGAGTTGGTGTCCTTTGACACAGAAAGAAGCACTGAGATATTGGAGCCGGGAGATTATATTCTGCGTATGGGAAACAGTAGCAGGACTACGGAGGTATGCGGCGCAGTCCGACTGGAGAAGGAAATCATTGTTTCCTGCCTTGACCATGCAGGCGGAGAAGCGGACTTTAGCGACTGGAAGCCAGATCATTCACTACTCGTTCAGGAAAAGGGAAAAATCGATCAAAAACTTAGAGACGGACAGATTCCTTTGTTTTCTTTGGATATAGATGCATGGAGGACAAACAGCACCTTAGTGGATAGTTTTGAACAGAGAGGAAACCCTGATGATGAAGAACTCCTCGAACTTCTGGATGCCATGAGCAATAGAGAACTGGCGTATCTCTGCATCGGGAGATACCTGGACGAAGGGAGTAAAAGCATTATCGGGAACTCAAGCTTTGTAGTGGCAGGCTCTGCAGGAGAGACTACAAGGCTATATGAAACACAGGGAATCCCAGGACTTGTCATGGCCGATGGCCCCGCAGGGTTAAGACTCAGTCGCCAGTACGGAAAAGATGAACAGGGAGTATACGCAGTTGGGGACGAGATTCCGGCAACATTTCTTGATTTCATTGACGAACAGGCACTTGCTCTTATGACTAATGGGAAAGAGAATGAAAAAACCAGAAACGGAACGATACACGATCAGTATTGCTCGGCAATCCCTGTAGGAACGGCGCTGGCACAGAGTTGGAATCCTGATTTGTGCGAAGAGTGCGGGGACATAGTAGGAAATGAGATGGAATGCTTCGGAGTACATATATGGCTTGCTCCGGCACTGAATATCCAGAGATGTGCGCTGTGCGGAAGGAACTTTGAGTATTACTCGGAAGATCCTCTTGTGAGTGGGAAGATTGCGGCGGCAGTTACGAAAGGCGTGCAGAAACATCCAGGCTGTAGCGTGGCTATTAAGCATTTCGCGTGCAACAATCAGGAGACGAACCGTTTCCACTCCAACAGCATCGTCAGTGAACGCGCGCTCAGGGATATTTATTTAAAAGGATTTAAGATCACTGTGCAGGAAGCAAAGCCTCAAGCGGTCATGACCTCCTATAATCTGCTCAATGGGGAACATACCTCCCAAAGAGCAGATTTGATCCAGCAGGTGTTGAGAAAAGAATGGGGATTTAAAGGAATCGTGATGTCAGATTGGGTGATATCCGGAATCCCGACAGGAAAAGTTTATAAATATCCGTTGGCATGTGCTTCCGGCAGTATCAAGGCGGGAAATGATATTATGATGCCCGGGAGTCAGGCGGACTATGACGATTTGATGAAGGCATTTACGGATCTGACGCATCCTTAGTCTGATGTTACTCCATAAAAATCCGCAAGTGTGATGATGGCCTTGTGAGAGATTTCTTTGTAATCATCTGTTTCATAATTTCCCAGTGATGCTCTGGATATTCCGGTCTGCTCTGACAATTCTTGCAGAGACAGGCCTTTTTCTATTCTCAAATCTTTTAGTTTTTCCTGAATTGATAATTTACACTTCAAAGCTTTATTTCCCCCAAGTTATTTTCAAGATTACTACTACATCCCAAAGCATATATGAGATTACGTCACAAAAAAGAGAAGTAGCTCATTGAAGAAAGTCATAGGAAGTGATACAATTGATTCACAAATATGAATGTTATATAAGTGAATTATATGGCGAGGTATTACTCATGATCATCAGTGAAAGAATTATAAAGGTTATGCAGGAACGTAATATGACACAGGCGGATTTTGCAAAGCAGGTTGGGATTTCAACGAGTACCATAAGCGAATGGAAAAAGAGAAAGACCAATCCTACTGTAGAAAAGATAATGGACATCTGTAATGTTTTGCAAATCACACCTGAGCAACTTCTTACCGGAAAGGGAATTGAGGACGAGGAGGAAATTGCAGCAGCAAGTCCTGAGAGCAAGTTTACTCCAGGAGATGTTCAGATGATTGAAGATTATCATAACCTCAAGGAAGAACAACAAAAGCGGCTTATGGCATATATGGAGGCACTGAAGAAGATAGAGAGCCTTGAGGATATGTAGTTAAAATTATTCGATTAAAAATTTGGACCAGTGGGTTGCGGTCGATTTTTTCGACCACAAAAAACATCTTTGTTTGTATATAGAATACATGAAGTCACAATTTGTGACTTCAAAAAAAGAAAATACAAAGGAATATAGTGTTTATGAAAAATACAACAGACTTAATCACAGTTGAATCTATTAGAAACTATGTATATACGATACGTGGACAACAGGTAATGCTCGATAGTGATTTGTCTGATATTTATGGATATGAGCTTAAAGCTATGAATCAGCAGGTGAAACGAAATATTGAGCGATTCCCGGAAGATTTTATGTTTCAATTGACAAAAGATGAAGTTGAATTGGTGAAGTCACAATTTGTGACTTCACGAGAAAACACATTTTTTTCTGGACAAGGTGGAGGTCGTAGAAAATTTCCATATGCCTTTACAGAACAGGGCATTTATATGTTAGCAACGGTTCTAAAGGGTGAATTGGCCACTAAGCAGAGTATTTATATAATGCGTGCTTTTAAGGAGATGCGTCACTTCATTGCTAATAATGCTCTAATGTTTGAGAAGATTAATGCTATCGAACTGAAGCAGTTGGAATATCAAAAAGATACAGATGAGAAGTTTGGCAGGATATTTGAGTATATGGCAAATCATGAGGAAGAAAATCAGAAGATTTTCTTTGATGGTCAGATATTTGATGCTTTCAGCTTATTGACAGATATTATTGGACACGCAAAAAAGGAAATAATCTTGATTGACGGGTATGTTGATGTGATCACATTAAATATACTGGCAAAGAAAAGCATAGGGGTTAATGTTTTTGCATATACACTTCCGAGTGCAAAGATATCTGCACAGGACATTGCAAATTTTAATGTTCAGTATCCTACATTAACGGTAAAAAAGACAACGGCATTTCATGACCGTTTCATGATTATAGATGGTGCGGAGGGGTATCATATTGGAGCATCTCTTAAGGATGCAGGAAAGAAATGTTTCGGAATAAATAAGATAGAGGGTAAAGATGTAATTAACAATCTCATCAATAAGGCTATACAAACGTCTAAGTAAAATAGGGGTGATTCTGATTGAGTAAAGAAAAAATAAAGGTCTATTTATATACTCGTGTTTCAACAGCTATGCAGATAGACGGATATTCTTTGGATGCGCAGAAGTCTCGGATGAAGGCTTTTTGTGAATTCAATGAATATAAGATAGTCGGCGAGTATGAAGATGCAGGCAAGTCTGGCAAATCTATTGAGGGACGTGTTGCCTTTAACAATATGATGGAGGACATCAAATCCGGAAAAGATGATGTGTCGTTCGTTCTTGTATT
The DNA here is from genome assembly GCA_016287765.1 of Lachnospiraceae bacterium. The sequence continues at coordinate 2,899 of JAEEWS010000011.1, read as the reverse complement.
TAAACTTTCCAGATTTGGCAGAAATGCAGCTGATGTTCTCAATTCACTTCAGATTATGCAAGACTTTGGAGTGAATCTGATCTGTGTCGAGGACGGTATTGATTCATCAAAAGAAGCAGGAAGACTTATGATTTCTGTACTGTCGGCAGTCGCTGAGATTGAACGTGAAAACATACGTGTACAGACTATGGAAGGCCGTATGCAAAAGGCTAGAGAAGGTAAGTGGAATGGCGGCTTCGCTCCTTATGGATATGCCTTGGTTGATGGAAAGCTTGAAATAAATGAAGAGGAAGCTGTAGCTATCAGAACAATCTTTGATCAGTACGTTAATACAGATATGGGATCAAACGGAATCGCAAAATATTTAGAAAATCATGGGATTCATAAGATTACAAGGCAAAATGGAAAGAATCCGCTTTTTGATGCTTCGCTCATTCGACGTATTATTCAAAATCCTGTTTATTGCGGTAAAATTGCTTATGGCAGGAGAAGAACAGAAAAGGTTCATGGAACAAGAAATAATTATCGTCAGGTTTATAAGGATGATTATCTGCTTGTAGATGGACTTCATGAAGCTTTGGTTTCTGAAGAAGTTTGGGAACAGGCACAGATAAAAGTTGCAGCTCAGGCTAAAAAATATGAAAAGGTAAATTCCCCTAAAATGGATAGAAATTTATGACTTGAATGCATGAAAAAATCATTTAGGGCAAAGAGATACGAACAGACAAGAAAGATGAATTTTACTGACCATATGTAGGTAAAACAGACGCAGGGAGTCAATTATTCGGTTTTTCCGAATAGTTCAAAACGAAAAAGGAGAATACATGAAACAACAAAAATCCTGCGGGGTCATCCCGTATATGATAAAAAACAATGAACCGTATTTCCTTCTGGTAAAACAGACTAATGATGTGGTGTGTTTTCCGAAAGGGCATGTTGAAGAGAACGAGACAGAATAAGAAACCGCACTTCGCGAATGCATGGAGGAGACAAACACACAAGTTAGCATTGTAAAGGGCTTTAGGCAGAATGGGAAGCGGGAAGGAGAACACCACCGGAATACATCCCCAGACTTATTGCTTACCAGTTGAAGTATGAGGAATTGGTGAAAGGGAAGGAGGATAACCTTCTATGAGAGATTTTGATAAGCAGATGGAAATGGTTCTCTATCATTCAGATGAAGGAGATGTTTCTGTTGATGCATACATTAAAGACGAGAGTATTTGGATAACACAGAAGGCGATGGCAGAGCTTTTTGGTGTCAATGTGCCGGATATATCGAAGCACCTTTCGAATATATACGATGAAGGTGAATTGGAGAAAGAGGCAACTGTTTCCAAAATAGAAATAGTTCAAAGAGAAGGAAACAGAGATGTAAGACTAGCATGAAATAATGCGAGTCTTCTTTTTATTGCAATGAAATGTGACTTGGCGGTTCATATTTCTTGAAGAAAATTCATCACTATAGTAAAATAGTATTTTGGGAGAAGGAACAAAGTACAATTCAAAGTGCCAAAGTGCCAAACACAAAGTGCCATAATGGCACTATGAAGATGACTCTTGAGGAAATGGCAATAATAAAAGTACTACAGAAAGAGCCTTCAGCAACTCAAAAGAGAATTGCGGAGCTTACGGGAAAATCTGAGAGGACAATCAAAAGAAGAACAGTTGAAATGCAGGAGAAGGGACTGATCCGCAGAGAAAACGGTAAGCGTAACGGTAGATGGGAGATGCTGATAAAACTATGATGGATACTTATGTTGATGAAAGGGACTATGAGCTTCTAGAAGCGGACAAATACACATTCTTCGTGCTTAAGCGGATCATGGGCGGAGCATGCAAACTGCTGCTGTCGGATCATGAGCGGCTGATCCTTTGCTTTACGGGGCAGCCGTTCCCGGTTTGGATCTGGACACCGGATGATGCTTCGGAAGAGGAAATGGAGCAGGCATATCGCCTGGCAAAAGAAAACGATTTATTCGATGGGAAACATCATTTTAATATCAAGTATTCACTGGCCGAGTATTTCATAAGACGTGCTGCGGAAGATGGATCAGAATTTAAAATCACTACAAATATGTATGCATACGATTGCATTGATCCTATCAGACCGGAAACAGAGGCAGATGGAGGCCTCTACCGTTGTGAGATGAAGGACTTGGAAGAATTGGTTGACTTCCTGGATAGCTTCCATAAGGAACTAAGCATTGACCAGAAGGATATTTCGGGTTACCGGGAAGACGCGGTAGAGTTTATCCAAACGGGCAATATGTATCTTTGGAAGGATGCGCAGGGGTACAGTGTAGCAAGCTGTAAGTATGCACCTACCGGAGATATGGCATCGATAAACCTCGTGTTCACACGCTCCGCGTATCGCAGAAAACACTATGCGGAAAATCTTGTTTATCAGGTTACGATGAAAGTGAAAGAAGAAGGATATATACCGATGCTTTATACCGATGCAGATTATGAGGCGTCAAATGCATGTTATGAGAAGATAGGATATATTCTTCGCGGCAAGCTGTGCACAATCGGTTAATGTATCTCGTAGTGAAACAGATTAAGATTCAGCATAGATTATGACGCTGAAACCGGTGGCAAGGTGTTGCTCAAGCGTAACAACGTCGAGACTGTAGTTTGCTTGAGCAAAAATTTTTCGAAGCCGAAAGATTATATTCATATTGGAATTGATGCGGAGGATTACTGCAGAATCAAAGAATCGGAGAAGAAATCGGAATAAAGCTTATGGATAAAGATTGGTCGGAAAAGAATAAAGAAATACAGAAATTGTTATCTAAAGAAGTCACGTTCGGTGAAGCCATAAGGAAACTGATAGAATTCAGAGATGAATTGTTTCAACAGATAACCTGGATCGTAGAAGGGTATCCCGAGAAGGCTT
>JAEEWS010000076.1 GCA_016287765.1 Lachnospiraceae bacterium | reverse complement strand
GGTTAGAGGTTCATTTTGGCGCTGCGCGCCGAAAAATGAACCTCTAACCCCGTCCCCAAAGGGTCAAAAAGTGACACCCTAACCCCGTCCCCAAAGGGGCAAAAAGTGAACCCCTAACCCCGTCCCCAAAGGCTCATTCGAGGGTAGTTTGCAGGAAATATTTGCGGTAGTGGAGGGGAGTCATGGTCTCGCGCTTCTTGAAAACCTGGATGAAGTAGGTGCTGGTGGAGAAGCCACATTCCAGGGCGATGTCCTCGATGGTGAGGGAGGTGCTCCTCAGCAGGGACTTGGCGTGGTTCAGGCGCACGGTGATCAGGTAGTCGTTGGGGGTGAAGCCGGTCTGTTGTTTGAAGATGCGCAGGAAGTAAAACTTGCTGACGGACAGGCGGTCACATATATAGGACAGATTCAGATCCGACTGGAATTCCTCTTCGAAAAGCTCTATGGCACTGACTACCACGGGGGAGGTGCGGTTTGATGCGGTCTCGTTGTTTTGGATCAGGTGGATCAGCATTTCGGAGCAAACGGAGATGAGGCCTGTGGAGCAGGAGATAAATGCGGTCTGCCGATTACTGTGCATCAGGTCATACATCTTCATAAAGAAAGCTGTGCCTTCCGAAAGGGGAGCAGTACCCCAGTTATCCATGAAATCCGCAAGATACCCGTCGATGCAGGCTCCGGAAAAGTGGATCCATCTGAATTCCCAGATATCATCGGTAGAACAGTAGTAGGAATGGGGAAGGGTGCAGTCGATGACAGTGGCATTTCCGGGGGAAAGGACGGTTTCTCTGCCCAGATACTTTACGATCCCGGTGCCGTGGGAAGTGTAAAGAAGGAGGTAGCTCTTAAGCTTGCTGCGGTCGAAGACTCCGTAACCGGGCATGGACTTGTAGTGCCCCATGCACTGGATAAACATATTCTTTTGTCTCAGATCCCCGGAGGGGGTAAAGTCCTCGGCCCAGGAATCTTTTTGTAAATAGGTATAAGGGATTATTGTTCTCATGCAATGATAATAGCACAAAACAGGTATATAAGTGAAGAGCAATATTTTGACATTTAAAAGGCAATATATAGTTATGAACCAATGTTTAAGCGGTGTTATTATACGCTCGTAGCAAAGAGACCGAGCGCAGAAAAGTAATATTTTTGTACTTGAGCGGAGACGGTTTCTACGGAGAGATTAAGAGTGTGGTCGTCGAGGAAATATATGACCGGATCATAGATCTTTCGGGTAAGGAAGATGTGACCGGAATCCTTGAAGAAAACGGGCTCGAAACTATAATTTATCAGACGGAGAAATAAGAGATGAGTGAAGTTAAGGTGTGGGAAGAATCGGTGATAATTCCGACCTACGAAGTGGGTGCGGCGGACAAGAATCCGATGTTTCTGGAAAAAAGAGTATATCAGGGCAGTTCGGGGAAGATCTACCCCTACCCCTCCACCAATGAGATCAGCAGGACCAAAACGGACAAGGCCTGGAAGGCGCTGTGGCTGGAAAATGATTTCATAAAGGTGATGATACTGCCGGAGCTGGGCGGGCGCATACAAAGAGCCTACGACAAGACCAATGATTATGATTTTGTGTACTATAATCATGTGATAAAGCCGGCGCTGGTGGGACTTACGGGACCCTGGATCAGCGGAGGCATAGAGTTCAACTGGCCCCAGCATCACAGGCCCACCACCTATTCACCGGTGGATCACAAGATCGAGAAAAACGGGGACGGCAGCTGCTCCGTGCTCATCGGGGATGTGGATCAGATGTACGGGACTAAGGAGATAACCAGGTTCACCCTCTATCCCGACAAGGCATATATTGAGATAACAGGGCAGCTGTACAACCGGACACCCTTTCCTCAGACCTTCCTTTGGTGGGCAAACCCTGCGGTATCGGTGAACGACTATACCCAGTCTGTTTTTCCGCCCGACGTGCACAACGTATACGATCACGGAAAGAGAGCGGTGTCAAGATTCCCCATAGCTACGGGAGAATATTACAAATACGATTACAGCGCGGGAGTGGATATTTCCAGATACAAGAATATCCCCGTGCCCACATCTTATATGGCTGAAAAGTCGGACTATAACTTCGTGGGAGGCTACGATTATCAAAAGAAGGCGGGGCTTCTTCACGTGGCGGATCACCATGTGTCTCCGGGAAAGAAGCAATGGACCTGGGGCTGCGGTGATTTCGGAAAGGCCTGGGACAGAAACCTTACGGACGAGGACGGCCCGTACATCGAGCTGATGACGGGAATGTACTGCGACAACCAGCCTGACTTTTCATGGCTTAAGCCCTATGAGGAAAAGGTGTTTAAACAATATTTCATGCCCTATAAGGCTGTGGGATATGTGAAGAATGCCACCATAGATGCGGCCCTTAACGTGGAAGTTAAAAGCGCAGACAAGGTGTATGTCTGCGTGTATGCAACGGCGGAATATGACGCGACCGTTGTCGCAACATATGACGGAAAAGAGATATACAGGGAGGACACAACGCTGTCTCCCACGGTAGTCTACGAAAAGGAGCTTGAACTTTCCGTGCCCGATGAATTTAAGCTTAAAGTGGCTGTTGTTTCCGGGAAGAAGGAGCTGGTGTCCTATCAGGCGAAGGATCAGGGGATACCCACTCCGGCTGAGCCCGCAAAGGCCGCAAAAGAGCCCGGAGAGATCCTTACCAATGAAGAACTGTACCTTACGGGACAGCACATAGAGCAGTACCGCCATGCCACCTGGCTGCCGGATCCCTACTATCTGGAAGGGTTAAAGAGAGATCCGAAGGATACGAGGATAAACAACGCCTATGGCCTTCTTTTAATGAGAAGAGGGCGTTTCGAAAAGGCGGAAGGGTATTTCAGATGTGCTCTCGAGCGTTTGACCCGGATGCATCCGAACCCCTATGATTCGGAACCTTATTACAATCTGGGCCTGTCCCTTTTCTACCGTGAAAAATATGACGAGGCCTTTGATGCCTTCTACAAGGCTGCCTGGGTGAATGAACTGCAGGAAATGTCCTACTACTACCTGGGGTCCATCGCTTTAAGGCGCGGAGATCTTAAGGAAGCTTTGGAGCTCACGGAAAGGTCGCTGGTAAAGAATTCCCACAGCGTGAAGGCCAGGGGCTTAAAGGCTGCGATCCTGGCAAAGCTGGGGCTTAAGGAAAAGGCTGTTGCCTGGATCGGGGAAAATCTTGAGCTGGATGCTTTTGACGGAGTTTCTGCCTTTATTGAACTCCTTTTGGCGGAAGGCGAAGAAAAAAAGGCGCTTTTGGAAGCTTTCCATAAGTTAACAAGAGACAATCATGAGACCTATCTGCAGATCGCAAGGGATCTGGCGGAATGGGGACTTTACGAAGAAGCGGCGGGTTGCGTAGATATATGCCCGGCTGAAAAGCCCATGATCTTCTATTATAAGGGGGCTTATCTGGAAAAGCTGGGTAAGAAGGATGAGGCGCTTAAGGCGTTTAAGAAGGCGGAAAGTCTTGATCCCGCCTACTGTTTCCCCAATAAGCCGGAGGACATATCTGTTCTCGACGCAGCAATGTCGACGTACCCTGAGGGGGCGAAGGCGCCTTACTATCTGGGCTGCCTCTACTATGACAAGTTGCAGTATGATCTGGCAATAGAGCTTTGGGAAAAGTCTTTGGCTTTGGATGATACTTACCCCACGCTGCTAAGGAATCTGGCTATCGCTTACTTTAATAAAAAGGGCGATAAGGAACGGGCGCGGGCCTGCATGGAGCGGGCGTTTGAGCTGGATCCCACGGATGCGAGAGTGTTCCTGGAGCTGGATCAATTGTATCAGAAGCTTAATGTACCGCTTGCCGAGCGTCTGGAAAAATTCAGGGCTCACCCGGAGCTTATCGAAAAACGTGACGATCTGTATACGGAATATGTGACATTGTTAAATGATCTGGGGCTTTACAAAGAGGCCTATGAGCGGATCACAAGCCATCTTTTCCGGACTTGGGAAGGGGCGGAAGGAAAGATCACGACTCAGTTTAAGGTGTGCCTCTTGGAACAGGCCAAGGCTGAGCTTTCAAAGGGAGATGGGGTAAGTGCTGAGAAACTGCTTACGGAAGCGTTGTCCTATCCCGAAAACCTGGGCGAAGGGAAGCTGGAAGGCACCAAGGACAACCACATCTATTACCATCTGGGTCTTGCTTATGAAATGGAAGGCGATAAGGACAAGGCAAGGGAGTGCTTCGAAAAGGCAACTCTCGGCGCTATGGAAGTGGCAGGCATGATGTACTACTATGACCAGCCGGCGGACATGATACTCTATCAGGGTCTCGCGAAGGAAAAGCTGGGAGACAGAGCAAGTGCAAACGCCAGGTTTTACAGGCTTTTGGATTATGGCGAAGCACATGTGGGGGATGAATTTAAGATGGACTATTTCGCGGTTTCCATGCCGGATATGTCGGTATTTGACGCTGACATGACAGCCAAGAACAGAGCCCATTGCTATTACCTTATGGGACTCGCAAACCTGGGCCTGGGGAATAAAACTAAGGCAGCGGAGTACTTTAAGCAGGTGCTGGAGATGGACAATACCCACCAGAACGCGATAATATATTTAAAAGAGACCGAATAAAATGAGCCCCGGGGACGGGGTTGTAGGTTCACTTTTTGAGCCTTGGGGACGGGGTTAGGGGTTCACTTTTTGAGCCTTTGGGGACGGGGTTAGGGGTTCATTTTTTGGCGCAAAGCGCAAAAAAAATGAACCCCTAACCCCGTCCC
>JAEEWS010000043.1 GCA_016287765.1 Lachnospiraceae bacterium | reverse complement strand
TCTGCAAATGTGTTTTGATCGTTGCTTCATCGGACTTCGAAATGTACTTGCCACTCTTTTCCGAATCATCGCTTCGCAGGTAGAATTGCGTCCTTTTTTCCGTTTTCACAACATGTATCTTCCCGGGTGGAGCTTTTTCCAATGCTCTTTCCAGCTTCTCTCGTTTGGCAGCAACGTCGGCATATCGCTTCTTTGCTTCCTCATAAACCATTGTCGTCTGTAACAATTGTGCTTCCCTTGTGTTTTTCATGGTAATTGCCTTCCTTTAATTGAATTTATAGAATCCCGATGCTCTTCTTCCTCAGTTCAAAGGGCTCAGAGCATCGAGATTTTGAATTTTTGGATTTCCGATGCCATATGTCATTGAAACCAGACCTTCAGAGCATCGGGATTTTGATTTTTGGATTTTCCGATGCCATAGGCCAGGGGAATATGCCATTTTGGGCATCGAGATTTTGAATTCTGGAGTTTTCGATGCCATATACCCTTGATATCAGGCCTTCTGGGCATCGAAATTTTGAATTTTTGGATTTCCGATGCCATATGTCATTGAAACCAGACCTTCAGAGCATCGGGATTTTGAATTTTGAAATTTCCGATGCCATATGTCACTGAAATCAGGCCTTTAGGGCATCGGGATTTTGATTTTGGGAATTTCCGATGCCATAAGCCTTTGAAACCAGACCTTCAGGGCATCGAGATTTTGAATTTGGGAATTTCCGATGCCATAAGCCCTTGAAATCCAGCCTTTAGGGCATCGAGATTTTGAATTTGGGAATTTCCGATGCCATATACCCTTGATATCAGGCCTTCTGGGCATCGAGATTTTGAATTTGGGAATTTCCGATGCCATAGGCCAGGGGAATATGCTATTCAGGGCATCGAGATTTTGAAATTTGAAATTTTCGATGCCCCCGCCATTTTTGAGGCGGTGGGCATCGAAATAATAGAATTTATTCCTTAGAAAAAACAACGATTTGTCGTCACTCAGGTCACTCAAGTTCTATCGTGCCCGGAGGCTTGCTGGTGAGATCATAGAATACGCGGTTTACTCCGCGGACCTCGTTTATGATACGGCTCATTACTTTCTGGAGCACCTCGAAGGGTATCTCCGCTGCCTCAGCCGTCATGAAATCGATGGTATTCACAGCACGAAGAGCAACAGCATAGTCATAGGTCCTCTCGTCGCCCATGACTCCCACGGAGCGCATGTTGGTGAGGGCTGCAAAGTATTGATCCGGCAGTTTCTTAAGGTCTGCTTTGGCAATCTCATCGCGATAGATGAAATCTGCATCCTGAACGATGCGCACCTTTTCTTCCGTAACCTCGCCCACTATGCGGACGCCGAGACCGGGGCCGGGGAAGGGCTGACGGAACACAAGATTTTCGGGAAGGCCCAGTTCAAGGCCGGCTTTACGCACTTCATCCTTAAACAGATTGCGGAGGGGCTCGATGATCTCCTTGAAATCAACGAAATCAGGAAGTCCGCCCACATTGTGATGGGACTTGATAACAGCGGATTCGCCGCCGAGACCGGACTCCACCACGTCGGGATAAATGGTTCCCTGTGCCAGGAAATCCACTTTGCCTATCTTCTTGGCTTCTTCTTCAAATACACGGATGAATTCCTCGCCGATGATCTTTCTCTTTCTCTCCGGCTCGGTAACACCCGCAAGCTTATCGTAGTATCTCTTCTGCGCATTTACGCGGACAAAATTCAGGTCAAACCTGCCGTTCTTTCCAAATACGGCTTCCACATCGTCCCCTTCGTTCTTACGAAGAAGGCCGTGATCCACAAACACGCAGGTAAGCTGCTTTCCGATGGCCCGGGAGAGAAGTCCCGCAGCAACGGATGAATCCACACCGCCGGACAGCGCCAGCAGAACCTTGCCGTCTCCCACCTTTTCGCGGATCTCCTTTATGGAATGCTCAACGAAAGAATCCATTCTCCATTCACCGGCACATTCGCAGATCTTGCGCACAAAATTAAAGAGTATTTCTTTACCCTTTTCCGTATGGAGCACCTCGGGATGGAACTGTATCGCATATAACTTCTCGGCCCTGTTACCTGCGGCAGCTACCGGACAATTGTCCGTGTGCGCCAAAATTTCAAAACCGGGAGCAATTTTTGATATATAATCGAAATGGCTCATCCAGACCACGGTTTCATCGGGAACGCCGTCAAACAGACCGCCTTCACCTTTTTCACCATCCACATAGACTTTGGTCTTGCCATATTCTCTGTTGGCAGCTCTTTCAACCTTGCCTCCCAGCACATGGCTCATAAGCTGAGCACCGTAGCAAAGGCCGAGAACAGGAATACCCAGTTCAAAAAGTTCCTTTGAATAGGTGGGTGCGCCCTCTTCATAGCAGCTGTTGGGACCGCCGGTAAGGATTATGCCTTTAAGCTTCATTTCCCTGATCTTGTCGATTGGCGTCTTATAAGATGCGATCTCGCAATAAACGTTGCATTCACGCACGCGCCTGGCAACAAGCTGATTATATTGTCCTCCGAAGTCGAGGACCAGAATCTTTTCCTGTATCATTTTTCCTCCGATCAACGAACCTGCGCTCCGATAAAACCATATCGGCCGCAAGCCATTAGGTTCTCGCCGGACCGTATGCCTTTAAAGAACAATTAGGAATATTAACACTTTTTTTTCCTATTCACAACGTACAGCTTATTATTTTTTTTAATGGAATTTTTCACAGGATCATCCGAGTTTTGCTATCCATCCGGTCAGGCCCTCGGGCAGCCTCTCATCCATGGGTGTACCGTCATCGAACATCAGATTTGCCTGAATGCCGTTCATAAGGCAATGCTGTCCCATCTCTATGCCGCCATTGATGGAAGCTATGCCTTTATCACCGTTCCTGACCCATTCGGGGGTGAAGATAAAGCAATTCTTTAAAGACCTAAGCTCAGGCAGGCGGGGAACCACAATTGAGTTATAATCATTGATCTCATCTCTTTTTCCCATGGCGAAAAACAGATGTTTTCCGGCCTTATCAAACTCCTCCAGTATCCTGTTCTCCGGGATATATCCGCTGCCCACGGGTATCACCGCGTCCACCTCCTCCGGGAAAGTTTCAAGCGCATGGAAGACATATCTTCCGCCGGCGGAATTGCCCAGAAAAAGTCGAGAAGAGATATGCCCGGGTCTTTCTTCCGCAAATTTCTTCACCAAAGCCCGGATCACCGTGTCGTACTCCGGTGACCAGGTGCCCTCGCACCGGTCGTTTTCGTCCCTGAATTCATTCGCTATGGGGACCAAAATGTAGGCGCCGCCCATGGAAGCCTGGTACTCATCCGAGGCATATCTTTCCGCGCCGGTGTAGTTCACACACAGATCTCCCACTAAAGCATTGCTTCTTCCGTGAAAAAACACAAGAAGCGGTAACTTCTTATCGGTCGTTTTAGCTTCGGCAGGTTCAAAAAAGTAATACTTGATCTTTGTTCCGTCAGGGCCGGTGAATTCCTGCTTTGTAAACCGATCAAGGATCGTTCCGCATTCATAGGTGGGATAAGGCGATACAAAATCCTCAGGATCCATGTCTTTAAGCCAGGGCGCCGTGGGTCTTGCCGCAAGTATCTCATTTGCCAATATCTTATCATAGTATTTTCTGTATCTCACATCATGGCTGGGAATGGAATCATCGGAGCCTATGTGGGACAGAAGTTCTTCCCTCGTCACCCACTTATAGTCAACCGTCTCCCCTTCCTGCAATCTTACTGCATCCTTGGGACAGTCCGTCTCCGCAATATACATGCCGAACATACTGCGGCTCTGCTCACGCTTCGTGGTTCCCAAAAGGACGAAATCATCGGTTTTGATCCCGGTTTCCTCAAAAAGTTCACGCTTTGCGCATTCCAAAGGTCCTTCTCCGCTTAAAGCACTGCCGCCGGCACTTGCTTCCCATCTTCCCGGATACACATCCTTGTCGGGGCTCCTCTTTGTAAGAAGAAATGTTCCGTCCGCATGCTTCAACAAAATGTCGCACACCAGATGAAATCTTCCCTCGGGTATCTTATTGTTCTCTCCGAACTTCCTCTCCCATGTTTCCCCTGTCTTGTTTCCCTCGCTGTCATATAAATCCCAGATCTCCATAGCTGCCTCCCTCTGCTTATTTCAGATAAAGTAAATTTTACCATTGTAGTTTATTATTGTGCTTCGCGATAGTCAAGAATATAATAAAAAAAATGAACCTTTGGGGACGGGGTTATAGGCTCACTTTTTGACACCCGGGGACGGGGTTAGGGGTTCATTTTTTGAACCCCTAACCCCGTCCCCGGGTGTCAAAAATCATAGAATCTATCTTTCCGGCGGGAATTATGTTATAATGTAATTTTATAGAATCGAGGTAATCATGGAATTTAAAATTCATTCGGAATACAAGCCCACGGGCGATCAGCCCGAGGCCATAAAGGCACTGGTGGAGGGGTTCAAAAGCGGAAATCAGTTTGAAACCCTGCTGGGCGTCACGGGCTCCGGCAAGACCTTCACTATGGCGAATGTCATAGAGGGGATACAGAAGCCCACCCTGATCATCGCCCACAACAAGACCCTGGCGGCACAGCTTTACTCGGAGATGAAGGAATTCTTTCCGGACAATGCTGTGGAGTATTTTGTGTCCTACTATGACTACTACCAGCCAGAGGCCTACGTTCCCTCCAGCGATACTTACATAGAAAAGGATTCCGCCGTAAACGACGAGATCGATAAACTGCGCCACTCGGCCACGGATGCGCTTTCCGAAAGGAATGACGTTATCATCGTGGCTTCCGTATCATGCATATACGGGATCGGCAGTCCGGAGGAGTATCAGGGCATGTCTTTGATACTGCGTGAGGGTGCCACCAAGGACAGGGATGAAGTGCTGCGCCGACTGGTGGAGATGCAATATGCCCGAAATGACATAGATTTTAAGCGAGGCACCTTCAGGGTAAGAGGCGATGTGGTGGAGGTCTACCCCGCTGCCTACGGAGACACTGCCCTCAGGATCGAGTTTTTCGGAGATGAGATCGACCGCATCACCGAATTTGAAGTGGTTACCGGAAATCCCAAATGCACTCTGGCTCATGCGGCCATCTACCCTGCCTCCCACTATGTAGTGGATCGGGAGCGGATGGAGGAAGCGCTTAAAGCCATTGAAGAAGAAATGAATGAGCAGGTGGCCTACTTTAAGTCCAAGGGCAAGCTTCTTGAGGCCCAGAGGATATATGAGCGCACCAGCTACGATATAGAGATGATGAGAGAAACCGGTTTTTGCTCCGGCATCGAGAACTATACCATGCACCTTTCCGGGCTTCATACGGGAGAGCCGCCCTACACCCTTTTGGACTTCTTCCCCGACGATTTTTTGATCATCGTGGACGAGTCCCACATGACCATTCCCCAGATCGGCGGCATGTTCAACGGCAACCGCTCCAGAAAAGCCACCCTGATCGACTACGGCTTCCGTCTGCCTTCGGCCCAGGACAACCGCCCCCTGAATTTTGAGGAATTCGAGACCCATATAAGCCAGATGTTGTTCGTGTCCGCCACGCCTTCAAAGTACGAGGCCTCCCACGAACTCATGCGCACCGAGCAGATCATCCGTCCTACGGGTCTTCTGGATCCCGAGATCTTCGTTCGCCCCACCACGGGCCAGATCGACGATCTCATCGGTGAGATAAACAAGACCACAAAGACCGGCGGAAAAGTGCTGGTCACCACCCTTACCAAAAAGATGGCGGAAAGCCTTACGGAATATCTTAAAGAAGTAGGCATACGTGTTCGCTACCTCCATTCGGATGTGGACACCCTGGAGCGTTCCCAGATCATCCGTGACATGCGTCTGGATGTATTTGATGTACTGGTGGGCATCAACCTTTTAAGAGAAGGCCTGGACATCCCGGAGGTTTCCCTGGTAGCCATCCTGGACGCTGACAAAGAGGGCTTCCTGCGTTCCGAAACCTCCTTGATCCAGACGATAGGCCGTGCGGCAAGAAATGTTGACGGCCATGTTATAATGTATGCCGACACCATAACCGAGTCCATGGATAAGGCTATTTCCGAAACCGAGAGAAGACGCTCTATCCAGGATGCCTATAACAAGGAACACGGAATAACCCCCACTTCCATTAAAAAGGCAGTCCGCGAACTCATAAGCATCTCCAAAAAGGCTGAACCCGGCACCAAGCTCATAGAAAAGGATGTGGAATCCATGTCCGCAAATGAGCTTAAGGCACTTAAAGAGAGCCTTAACCGTAAGATGCTGGCCGCTGCCGCAGAACTTAATTTCGAGCTGGCGGCAGAATACAGAGACAAACTGGCAGAACTAAAAAAGATCAAATAAAGGATATACTCATGTTTGAAGAAGCAAAAAATTTCATTAAGATCAGGGGTGCCAACGAGCACAACCTGAAGGGAGTAAACATCGACATCCCCAGAGACAGATTCGTGGTGCTCACGGGCCTGTCCGGCTCAGGTAAAAGCTCCCTGGCCTTTGATACCATATATGCGGAAGGCCAGAGAAGATACATGGAATCCCTGTCTTCCTATGCGAGACAATTCCTGGGACAGATGGAAAAGCCCAATGTGGAAAGCATTGAGGGCCTCTCTCCCGCCATATCCATAGACCAGAAATCCACCAACCGAAATCCCAGATCAACAGTGGGCACGGTAACGGAAATATATGATTACTTCCGTCTGCTGTATGCGAGAGTGGGCATCCCCCACTGCCCCAACTGCGGAAGAGAGATAAAGAAGCAGTCGGTGGACCAGATGACCGACGAGATCATGAAATTCCCGGAGGGTACCAAGTTTCAGGTGCTGGCTCCCGTTGTCAGAGGCCGTAAGGGCGAACATGTAAAAGTGCTGGAAAGCGCCAAGAAATCAGGCTTTGTAAGAGCCCGGATCGACGGCCATATATATGACCTTTCGGAAGAGATCAAACTGGAAAAGAACAATAAGCATCTGATAGAGATCGTGGTGGACCGACTGATCGCCAAGCCCGGCATCGAGCAGCGACTCTCCGATTCCATCGAGACCGCCCTGAAGCTTTCGGAAGGGCTTCTGGTCATAGATCTCATGAACGGGGAGGAAAAGATATTCTCCCAGAGCTTTGCCTGCCCTGATTGCGGTATCAGCCTTCCCGAGCTGGAGCCCAGAGCCTTTTCCTTTAACAATCCCTTCGGCGCCTGCCCCAACTGTAACGGTATCGGCGTAAAGATGGAGTTTTCCTCGGATCTGATGATCCCGGATCAGTCTTTAAGCCTTTCGGAAGGCGCCATTCAGGTAATGGGCTGGCAGTCCTCCTCCGATCCCAAAAGCTTCGCCGGTTCCCTTCTGGTAGCCATGTCCAAGCACTTTGGTTTCTCCCTTAAGACGCCTTTTAAAGACCTGCCTGAAAATGTAAAGCAGGCCCTGATCTACGGCACAGAGGAATCCGTGGACGTGCACTACTCCGGTCAGCGCGGCTCCGGCGTCTACCCCATCGTTTTCGAGGGTCTTATAAAGAACGTGGAGCGCCGCTACAGAGAGACCGCCTCTGAATACACCAAGGCCGAATATGAAGAATTCATGACCACCACCCCCTGCACCGCCTGCAACGGAAAGCGTCTTAAGCCCGAGGTTCTGGCTGTCACCGTAGGTGGAAAAAATATAGCGGAAGTCACGGAGCTCCCCTTAAGGGATCTGGCCGACTTCTTTAATAACCTGGAGCTCACTCCCACCCAGCAGACCATCGGCGCTGCCATTCTTAAGGAGATCAAAGGGCGCATACGTTTTCTCAACGATGTGGGTCTTGACTACCTGACCCTTGCCCGATCAGCCGGCTCACTTTCCGGAGGCGAATCCCAGCGTATCCGTCTTGCTACCCAGATAGGCTCGGGACTTGTGGGCGTGGCCTATATCCTGGACGAACCCAGCATAGGTCTTCACCAGAGGGACAACGGCAAACTTCTGGCATCCTTAAAAAGACTCAGAGACCTGGGCAATACACTGATCGTGGTGGAGCATGACGAAGAGACCATGCGTGAAGCCGATTTCCTGGTAGACATAGGCCCCGGAGCGGGAAGTCAGGGAGGCGAGATCGTGGCTGCGGGCACCCCCGAAGAAGTCATGAAGTGTCCCAACTCCATTACTGCCGATTACCTTTCCGGAAGAAAAAAGATAGAGATCCCCCCCACCCGTCGTAAACCCACGGGCTGGCTCAAGATAAAGGGTGCCACAGAGCACAACCTTAAGAACGTGGATGTGGATATCCCTCTGGGAGTCTTTGCCTGCGTTACCGGTGTTTCAGGTTCGGGAAAGAGTTCCATGGTAAACGAAGTCCTCTATAAGACATTGGCCCGGGAGCTTAACAAGGCTAGGACCATACCCGGAAAATGCAAAGAGATCACAGGTATCGAGCAATTGGATAAGGTCATATGCATAGACCAGTCTCCCATAGGCAGAACCCCAAGATCCAACCCTGCCACCTACACCGGTGTGTTTGACATGATCAGGGATCTTTTTGCGGGAACCATGGATGCCAAGCAAAGAGGCTACACCAAGGGCCGTTTTTCCTTCAATGTTAAGGGCGGACGTTGTGAAGCCTGCAGCGGAGACGGTATCATAAAGATCGAAATGAATTTCCTTCCGGATGTTTACGTGCCCTGTGAGGTCTGCAACGGAAAACGATATAACCGTGAAACTCTGGAAGTAAAGTACAAGGGTAAATCCATATATGACGTTTTGGATATGACTGTGGACGATGCGGTAAAGTTTTTTGCCAATGTACCCCAGATAAAGAGAAAGATAGAGACCATGAACGATGTGGGGCTCTCCTATCTTGAACTGGGTCATCCCTCTACAGACCTTTCGGGAGGTGAAGCCCAGCGTATCAAGCTTGCCACCGAGCTTTCCAAGCGTGCAACGGGTAAGACCATCTACATTCTGGACGAACCCACCACCGGACTTCATTTTGAAGACGTGAACAAGCTGATCGAAGTTCTTCAGCGGTTGACAAAAGCCGGAAACACGGTGCTTGTTATCGAACATAATCTTGACGTGATCAAATGTGCCGACTATATCATCGACATGGGTCCGGAGGGCGGTGACAGAGGCGGTACCGTAATAGCCAAGGGAACCCCCGAAAAAGTAGCAAAAGTAAAAGAATCCTATACGGGACAGTATCTTGCCAGGATCCTAAAATAACAGATCAATATTCTTAAGCCCGTGGCTTTATATAAAAGATTTTCGCCTGTATATGTGTCGAAAATAGTCCGTAAACTATCGAGTCCGCATATGCTAAAATCAACTGTGTGTCTTCCCTGATAAAGCGGGAAGATCAGAAACCGAAAGATCTCATGAACAGTCAGGAGGATTTTATGCTATTTACCAATGATAACGGTGCTCTTGTTTTTAAGACCAAGGGCGAAACTGTAAGGATCGAAGCCTGGGGTGAAAATGCTTTAAGAGTCAGAGCCACCATGTTTTCCAAGTTTACGGGCAAAGACTGGGCTCTCACCGAGAAGCCTTCTATTACCAAGGGCGATGTTAAGATAGGTAAGCTCACCGAGTGGTGTGGAGACGGAAGCAATCCGGATTGGCATGAAGTGGGCGAGATAACCAACGGTCGCATTAAAGCCACAGTAAATTTCGTAGGCATAATCTCCTTTTTCAGAGACAATAAGCTTATCTTAAGAGAGGATTTCCACAGCTACGGCGGAACCATTTCAAAAGAGAGCAGATGTCTTAAGACGGTTAACCGTGAATGGAAAGGCATTATAGGAGGAACAGATTACAGTCTGGATCTCCGTTTTGAAAGCAATGACAACGAAAAGATCTTCGGCATGGGTCAATACCAGCAGCCCTATATGGATCTTAAGGGATGTACTCTCGAACTGGCTCAGAGAAATTCCCAGGCTTCGGTTCCCTTCATGATCTCCTCTCTCGGTTATGGCATGCTCTGGAACAATCCCGGAGTGGGAAATGTAACCTTCGGCAAAAACATCACCCGCTGGGTTGCAAGAGCCACCAAGGAAATGGACTATTGGATCACTGCAGATGAAGATCCAAAGAAAATAGAAGCAAATTATACTTCGGTCACGGGCCACTCTCCCATGTTCCCCGAAAGCCTCATGGGGCTTTGGCAGTGTAAGCTCCGCTACCGTACTCAGGAAGAAGTCCTGGAGGTGGCAAGAAAGTACAAGGCTGAAGGCATAAAGATAGATCAGATAGTTATAGACTTCTTCCACTGGACAGTCCAGGGTGACTGGAAGTTTGACAAGAAATACTGGCCCGATCCCAAGGCAATGGTGGATGAACTCCATTCCATGGGCATAAAGGTCATAGTTTCCGTTTGGCCTTCCGTGGACAGAAAGAGTGAAAACTTCGGTCCCATGATGGAAAGAGGCCTTCTTATGAAAACGGAAAGAGGCGCCGCCCAGACCTATGACTACCAGGGCGACTGCGTTGAGATCGATCCCTTTAATCCCGAAACCGCCAAATACGTTTGGGAAAAATGTAAAGCCAATTACTACGATTACGGCATAGATGCCTTCTGGCTGGACAATTCCGAGCCGGATCTGGGTGTCTATGATTTTGAAAACTTCCGCTACTATGATGCTCCGGCCCTTGAGGTCAGCAACATCTATCCTCAGATGTACAGCAGAGTTTTCTATGATAATATGAAGACGGTGCAGAACGGTGAAGCTGTTAATCTCCTTCGCTGCGCCTGGGCCGGCAGCCAGAAGTACGGCAATGTGGTCTGGTCCGGAGACATCCCCAGCACCTTTGAATCCTTTGCCACCCAGCTTAAAGCAGGCCTTAACATGGGGCTTGCGGGCATAGCCTGGTGGACCACCGACATCGGCGGCTTCATGACGGATGATGTGAACGATCCCGACTTCCGCCAGCTTCTGATCCGCTGGTATCAATTTGCTGTTTATTCCGCTGTCCTCAGAATGCACGGAGACCGCGGTCCTTACAATATCCCGCCTTTGGACGACAGAGACTGGGGCGGCGGTTATCTTCACACCGGTCAGCCCAACGAGCTTTGGAGCTACGGTGAGGAAAATTACAGGATCATGCGTCACTACTATGATATCCGTATCTCCATGCATGATTACATCAAAGGCCTTTATAAAGAAGCTTCCGAAAACGGCTCTCCTCTGATCCGTACCATGTTCTATGAATTCCCGGATGATTCCAAATGCTGGGAACTGGAGGATCAATACATGTTCGGCAGCGACTACCTCTGCGCCCCCATCTTTAAGCTTAACTGCTTTGAGCGTCAGGTTTACCTTCCCGAAGGGAAATGGCAGCTTACAAGCGACAACAGGGTTTACGACGGCGGCCAGACCGTAACTGTAAAAGCGCCGATAGAATATATGCCTGTATTCAAAAGATTTAAATAGACAGTAAGAAAAAGAACGGCTCCTTAGGGAACCGTTCTTTTACATCTTTTATTTAATTATCTTCCATTGCTTCTCTCGAATAGGGACTCAGTGCCTTCATGGCATACATATTCTCGTCCGCCTCAGCGTACACATCCTGTATGCATCTTGCTTCGCCCTTTCTCTTATAGGCCACTCCGTAAGAAACGCTAAAAATGTATTTATTGTTTCTGGATGCTTCCTTCAGATCCGCATCCAGCTTATTTGCGGCTCTTCCTATGGCAAACAGTCCGGAAGGATCAACCACGCAAAGGAATTCATCACCGCCCATTCTGTAGTTGGTGCCTATGCTGCCAAAATTCTCTTCAATAACTGATGCGACAGTCTTTAGAAGAACATCACCCTCCTCATGCCCGAAATGATCGTTCACGTACTTAAGACCGTTCACATCAAAATTCACCAAAGCTACAGGGGAATCCTGAGAATCGATCTCTTCAAATCTTTCCTTGGCCTTAGTCCTATTGTACAGACCGGTTAGAGGGTCCTGATAGGCCAGTTTGGTAAGTGCGTCTTTTTCCGCATTATCCAATATCTTTTCGTATAAAGAGAAAAGATAACTGGAGATGATATTTGTAACAAACAGGAGCACTCCCAGGGGAAGGAAGCTGACTTCCGTTACAGTATCGTTATAAGGTAACAATATGCGCTGAATGTTGAGTCTGATCAGATCAAGAACACCTGATATCATCACTTCAAAAAAAGCCAGGGCAACCACAATATCCGAGATATTATCATATTTGATCTTAAAAGTCGAAGCTACCAAAACTCCCAGCAGACACAGCCCGCAGATGAGCTGGAATACTGTGAGCGTATCCGGAAAACGCATCAGATTCGTGAAATGTAACAGACATGCCAAAAGGTCCACGATCGCAAGTGTTAAGGTGGACAGCTTTATGACACTCTCCCTCCAGCCTCCCACTCTCTTGAATCTTCTCCATATAAAGATTCCAAGGGGTATGGGTGCACTGTACAGACTGACATATTCAAAAACCGAAAGTCTGGTCAGGTCCTCCGAAAAGATCTCATAGATCTTACCCTGACAATTGGACCAGTTTCCTATCAGCAGTGAAAACACACCTATCAGGAAGAGGCTGAAAGAGTCCTGATCATACAATCTAACCATAAGACTCAGAACGATGAGTGCCAGACCGAATACCATGATGAAGGCATTCAGATAAACACTTGTGGCATTGGCATTTGCAAATATCCTTCTGGCATCGGCGGGTGTGGAAAAACCGATACGTCCTATATCGATGGTGGCATTTTTTTCATTGGCGATGTAACGGACAGTCAGCGTCTTTCCCTGTATATCCTTCGGAAGTTCCACATAGCAATATCCGCTGCCAAGAAAAACATTACGTTTCACTTCCTCCGTACCAAAGGAATAGATCTTTTCTCCGTTTACAAAAACCTCCACAGAGGAATAGTGTACTCTGAGCCTCGCCATGATCCGGTCTCCCAGATCTTCTTCGATCTGTCTCGACACTTCTATGACATCTAATCTTTTAAGCCCGCTAAAATAGTAGGAATCGATATTTACATCATATACTGTCCTGTCATTTATCTTAAGGGTCCAGCCCTTGTCCAGATAGACAGTATCCGACCGCTTTGTTCCGCGCAAAAAGTATATACCGATCCATGCAATGATCATTATAACGAAGGAAACAATTCCTATGATCACTATCTTCTTTTTTGTCAATTCTTTGATCATACTTGGGTTACCCTAAACTGTCGACCGATGAAAACAAGCCTTTTTCTTTTCCCTTTTACACTCAAAAGCCCCAAATGATCTTAGATCAACCTTCTATTTCTGTCCGTAATAAGCATTCGGACCGTGTTTTCTGTTAAAGTGTTTGTCCTGCATAGCCTGAGGCGTTTCCTTTATGTTTGGATTAAGAGCCTCAGCTCTGGCAGCCATCTTAGCCACTTCTTCCAGAACAACCGCATTGTGAACGGCCTCAGCCGCATCTTTTCCCCAGGTAAAAGGTCCGTGATTTGCGCATATGCATCCCGGACAGAACATGGGATTCTTCCCCTCAAAGGTTTCGATTATGGATGTTCCCGTGTTCTTTTCATATCCTTCCTCGATCTCTTCTTTGGTAAGATTTCTTACACAGGGTATGGGGCCGTAAAAATAGTCCGCATGAGTGGTCCCGTAACAGGGGATGGATCTTGCCGCCTGAGCCCAGCTGGTAGCCCAGGGTGAGTGGGTGTGTACTATACCGCCGATCTCAGGAAATGCTTTATATAGTTCCAGATGGGTAGGTGTATCGGAAGAAGGTCTGTATTTTCCTTCAACGATATTTCCCTCCAGATCCAGCACTACCATGTCCTCGGGTTTCATTTTCTCATAATCCACTCCGCTGGGTTTGATCACCACCAGACCTCTTTTTCTGTCTATGGCGCTCACATTTCCCCAGGTATATGTAACCAGCCCTCTCTTGGGGAGTTCCATATTTTGCTCATAAACGATCTCTTTGAGTTTTTCCAGGCTTACTACCTGTTTGATCTCATCACGTAATCCCATTTTATCTCCTATCAGCCTGAACTACTGCTTCTTCCGCAACGATCCAGTCTCTGTAAAGTTCCATAAATCCTTCAACGCCCTTGATATCGGCTTCATCAGGCTTTAAAGTGGTTCCCCGGGCCTCTGCAAATACCTTCTTATCAAGGAATTCAGGTAAGGTCATACCCTTACCCGTAGCCGCAAACGCCGCAAGAAGGGCCGCGCCCCAGGCACCGCCTTCGCCGGCAGTCTCCATACAGGTCACAGGTGACTCGGTAATGGCCGCCAGGATACTCTGACCCACGCCTTTGGTCTTAAAGAGACCTCCGTGTCCCATAACACTGTCCACCTTAACATTTTCTTCTTTACTTAAGATCTCCATTCCGAGCTTAAGAACACCCAGAGATGAAATGAGATGGGTTCTCATGAAATTTGCAAGATTAAATTTCGCATCGGGCTTACGCAGGAACATGGGACGTCCCTCATCCAGATGAGTCACGTGCTCTCCCGAAAAATAAGGGAAGCTCATAAGTCCGCCGCAATCCTTGTCTCCCTTAAGAGCAAGGGTATATAACTTTTCGTATATATCATTCTTATCAACATTAAGGCCGAAAAGCTTTAAATTCTCTTCAAAAAGATTGATCCATGCATTCAGATCCGAAGTACAGTTATTGCAATGAACCATGGCTACAGGCAGTCCGTCGGGAGTGGTAACCATGTCTATCTCTCTGTGGAGCTTCTTAAGATCCTTTTCCAGTACCACCATAGCAAAACAACTGGTGCCCGCGGAAACATTACAGGTTCTGACCGCCACGGAATCCGTAGCCACCATGCCTGTACCCGCATCGCCCTCGGGAGGACAGAGTTTTATTCCTGCCTTTAATCTTCCCGAAGGATCCAGGAAACGGGCTCCTTCTTCGGTAAGGCAGCCTGCCTCTTCTCCTGCAAGAAGGATCTTAGGCATTATATCTTCCAGCTTAAGGTCTATACCCTTGGATGCCATAAGCTTATCAAACTTCTCTGTCATGCCGGCATTATACTGCTTAGTATTGCCGTCAATAGGGAACATTCCCGCGCAGTCACCTATACCGAGAACCTTTTTACCGGTAAGCATCCAGTGTACATAGCCTTCAAGGGTAGTGAGATACCTGATATCCTTTACATGAGGTTCCTTGTTTAAAACAGCCTGATAAAGGTGAGCAATGCTCCATCTCTGGGGAATATTGAAACCGAACAGTTCCGTAAGCTCATCCGCTGCCTGACCTGTTATGGTGTTTCTCCAGGTTCTGAAAGGCACCAGGATGTTGCCCTTCTCATCAAAGGGCATATAACCGTGCATCATGGCACTGATACCTATGCAACCTATATCCGTAAGTTCTTCGCCGTACTCCTGTCTTACGTTGTCCGCAAGATTTTTGTAGCAGTCTCTTAATCCTTCACCCACTTCTTCCAAAGAATAGGTCCAGATACCGTCAACAAGCTTGTTTTCCCAGGTGTGATCTCCCGATGCTATGGGTGCAAAGTCCTCCCCGATCAAGACACCCTTGATCCTTGTGGATCCAAGTTCAATACCGAGGAAGGTCCTGCCTTCCCCGATAGCCTTTTTAATCTCTTCTTTTTTCATCTTCATCTCCGTCTTAAGATCACCTTAAGTGACCTTTATGCACATTTCCCTGTGTCAGGGGTTATCATTCAATGTCCGAATCTTCTCCGGATTTCTGTCCTGTGGCATTCCACTTAAGAAACGCCGTAATGAAGGGATCCAGATCTCCGTCAAGTACCGCGCCGGCGTTACCTACTTCCGCATTTGTCCTGTGATCCTTTACAAGAGTGTAAGGCTGCAGAACATAGGATCTGATCTGGCTTCCGAAATTGATATCTCTCACCTCTCCGCGTATGCCTGAAGTCTTTTCCGCATTTTTCTCCTGTTCAAGAAGATACAGCTTTGCTTTCAGCATCTGCATAGCCTTATCCTTGTTCTGGAACTGGGAACGCTCGTTCTGGCACTGTACCACTATGCCCGTAGGAAAGTGGGTGATCCTTATGGCGGAAGAGGTCTTATTGATGTGCTGTCCGCCCGCACCGCTGGAGTGATAGGTATCTATCCTGATATCCGCATCATTGATCTCGATATCGATATTGTCCTCTATATCAGGCATTACATCGCAGGATACAAAGGAAGTCTGGCGTTTGCCCGCCGCATTGAAAGGCGAGATCCGGACCAGTCTGTGTATGCCTTTTTCGCTCTTTAGATAGCCGTATGCATTCTCACCCTTGATCTCAAGAGTCACAGACTTATAGCCTGCTTCGTCTCCGTCCAAAAAATCCAGCATGGAAACGGCAAACCCGTGTCTTTCAGCCCAACGCATATACATTCTGCACAGCATGGAAGCCCAGTCGCAGCTTTCTGTACCGCCTGCTCCCGCATGGAGAGTAAGAATGGCATCATTTTTATCATATTCACCGGAAAGCATGGTGGAAAGCCTGAGTTTTTCAAGATGGTTCGAAAATTTATCAAGAGCTTCCTGGACTTCAGGAATTATCTCGGGATCATTGGACTCATAGCCCATCTCAAGATAAACCTTTACATCATCATACTCATCTTCCAGTTTTTTGTATTCACCCACGATATTCTTTAACCGGTTGAGTTCCTTAACGTAATTCTGAGATTTTTCGGCAGAATCCCAAAATCCCGGTTCATTCATTATATTCTCGATCTCTTCGATCTTTTCCCGCTTATTGGCGAGGTCAAAGTGAATCCCCCACTTCGACTAAAGGTTGTTTGTAGGAATTAAGCTTAAACTTAATCTGGTCAAGTTCTACCAACAGTCGTCACCACCTTTTATATGATTATTTATTTTCGACTCCGGCTCATTTGCCGCAGCAGAATTTATACTTTTTACCCGATCCGCAAGGGCAGGGATCGTTGGGCATTACCTTCTTGGTCGAACGGCGAACGGGCTGCTTGAGGGAAGAATCATCTCTGTTTGTGCCGGTAACCTTGGCTACTTCTTCACGCTCCACCTTCTGCTCAACCTTTATGTGCATAAGGATCTTAACCGTATCTTCCGCAATGGCTGCTTCCATATCATCGAACATGTCATAGCCCTGCATCTTATATTCCTGAACAGGATTCTTCTGTCCGTAGGACTGGAGATGTATGCCCTGACGAAGCTGTTCCATATCATCTATGTGATCCATCCACTTGCGGTCGATGACCTTTAAGAGGATGACACGCTCAACTTCACGGAACTGCTCCTTCTCGGGGAACTCGGCTTCCTTGGACTCATAAAGTCTCAATGCCTTTTCCTTAAGGCTCTGCTTAAGTTCCTTCTTGGTGAAGTGTTTCATGTCTTCTTCGGAAAGCTCTACGGTATCAATAGGTATAATAGGAAGAAGAAGGTTGTTAAGTTCTCCCATATCCCATTCTTCGGGCATTTTATCTTCACCTATGCAGGTGTCAACGCTTCCCTCCACAACATCATAGATCATCTTGATCACAGAGTTGCGCATGTTTTCACCGTCCAGCACTTTACGACGCTCGGAGTAGATGACTTCACGCTGTTCGTTGTTGACACGGTCGTATTCCAAAAGATTCTTTCTGATACCGAAGTTATTTCCTTCTATCTTCTTCTGTGCTCTTTCAATGGCATTCGAAAGCATCTTGTGATGAAGTTCTTCTCCCTCGGGAAAGCCCAGGGAATTGAAGATGTTCATAAGATTTTCGGCACCGAAGAGTCTTAAGAGATCGTCCTCAAGTGAAATATAGAACCTGGATTCACCGGGATCTCCCTGACGTCCCGCACGTCCGCGGAGCTGGTTATCTATACGTCTGGACTCATGTCTTTCAGTACCTATGATCTTAAGACCGCCCAGTTCCACAACGCCTTCGCCCAGTTTAATATCTGTACCACGGCCCGCCATGTTGGTGGCAATGGTTACAGCACCCTTTTGGCCGGCATCGGCGATGATCTCGGCTTCAAGCTCATGGAATTTTGCATTCAATACTTTATGAGGGATGCCGCGGCGACGCAGATACTCACTGACTTCTTCAGAAGACTCGATGGTAACCGTACCTACGAGAACGGGCTGTCCCTTTGCATGAGCCTGGGCAACCGCTTCCGTAATGGCATTTAACTTTTCTCTCTTTGTTTTATATACAGCATCTTCATGATCGATACGTTTTACGGGAACATTTGTGGGAACTTCCACAACGTCCATTCCGTAGATCTCACGGAATTCCTGTTCCTCGGTAAGTGCCGTACCTGTCATGCCGGCTTTCTTTTCATACTTATTAAAGAAGTTCTGGAAAGTAATGGTGGCCAGCGTCTGAGACTCACGCTTGATCTTAACGTGTTCCTTTGCTTCAATGGCCTGGTGAAGTCCGTCGGAATAACGACGTCCCGGAAGGATACGTCCTGTAAAGTCATCTACGATAAGTACTTCGTCATCCTTTACAACATAGTCCTTGTCCCTGAACATGAGATTATGTGCTCTGAGGGCAAGAATGATATTGTGCTGGATCTCAAGGTTCTCGGGATCGGCCAGATTCTCGATCTTAAAGAACTGCTCTACCTTTCTTACGCCTTCCTCGGTAAGGTTAACGTTCTTATCCTTTTCGTTTACTACAAAGTCGCCGGATTCCTGGGATTCCTCACCCATGATTATATCCATCTTGGAAAGTTCTTTTTCCGTACCGCGCTTTAACTGACGGGCAAGAATGTCGCAAGCCTCATAGAGTTTGGTGGACTTGCCGCTCTGTCCGGAAATGATGAGAGGTGTTCTGGCTTCATCGATAAGGATGGAGTCGACCTCGTCGATGATGGCATAGGGCAGGCCTCTTAAAACCAGCTGCTCCTTGTAGATCACCATATTGTCACGGAGATAATCAAATCCAAGTTCGTTATTTGTTGCATATGTAATGTCGCAATTATATGCTTCTCTTCTTTCTTCGCTTGTCATACTGTTAAGGATACATCCGACCGTAAGACCAAGGAAGCGGTGTACCTGTCCCATCCACTCCGCATCACGGTGTGCCAGGTAGTCGTTACAGGTGACCACATGTACCCCGTTTCCGGTAAGTGCGTTCAGGTAGGAGGGAAGGGTTGCCATAAGGGTTTTACCTTCACCTGTTTTAAGTTCTGCTATTCGTCCCTGATGAAGGATGATACCACCGATGATCTGCACCTTAAAGTGCTTCATCCCCAGTGTTCTGCCGGCTGCTTCGCGTACCACCGCATAGGCTTCCACGAGGATATCATCCAGTGTCTCTCCGTTCTTTAATCTTTTTCTGAATTCATCGGTTTTTCCCCTAAGCTGCTCATCGGTAAGAGCTGCCATCTCCGCATCAAGTGCCATGACCTTGTCCGCAATGGGAGTGATCCTTTTCAATTCTCTCTCACTGTGCGTACCGAATATCTTTGTAACAATGCTCAATTTTATTTCCTCCAAACGTAGGTTAAATGTTCGGTCAAAAGAAAGCGCTCCTTCCTTTGACCAATTCTTGAGTCCAAAACCCCAAAATTATCCTTTATTATAGCATTTTGCTCTGTTCTTATCAATAAGCTAAAATTTAACTTATTGTAAATGTTTACTGTTCACAGATATACAACACACTAATACTCCTAAAGCCGTCTTCCGAAGGACTCAAGCACGTCCCCATTTTCGCAATTTTATTTTTTGGGATTTGCTTATTGACAATTAAAACCTTTGTGCATTATTCACAAAAACACCATCTTCTTAAGGTGTAGAATGAATTTTCAGCGCAAAGTTGCGCAAAACTTATCCACAGCCAAACCCCCTGTTTTTACCCTTAAAAGTGAGTTATCCGCAAAGTTATCCACAATTTCCACCGATTATACTATCAAAGTGGAATGATTCTACACCGAAATAATGCAAAATTTTACTTGTAAATATTCACGAAATGTTGTCCAAATCCTCTTTTATAAGTATTCCTACTTGACACGTATTTTTTCAGAAAATTTCGACAGAAGGAAATAAACTTTCTGTAAACTGTTCATCCCGTCCTTGAAAATGATCCACCGATATGGTATCATTTAGACAGGTTAAAAACCCAAGGTTTTCAGCCTAATCAACTTAATAAAGGGAGTGATTGTATGCGCATTAACACGTATGGCAAAAACATTGATGTAACCAAAGGCATGAAGAACATGGTGGAAGAAAAACTGGGTAAACTGGAACATTACTTTAAACCCGAGACCGAGGTCCATGTAACCTTCAGTGTCCAAGGCGGAAAGCAGAAGGTCGAAGTTACAATTCCTCTTAAAGGTACCACGATCCACGCCGAAGAAGAAAGCGAAGACATGTACGCTTCCATCGACATGATTGAAGACACTATAGAAAGACAGTTAAGGAGGTACAGAAAGAAACTGATAGATAAAAAGCAGTCTGCTGCAGCTGCAAGCTTTGCGGATGCTTTTACCGTTGAAGACGATGAGGCGGATGAAGAGATCCGTATCGTCAGAAACAAGAGATTTGATATGAAGCCCATGGATGTGGAAGAGGCTTGTGTTCAGATGGAACTTTTGAATCACACCTTCTTCGTATTCAGAAACGCCGAAACCAACGAGATCAACGTTGTTTACAAGCGTAAGGGCAATACATACGGACTGATAGAACCCGAAGGATTTTAGAATCTTCGAGGGATAACATAAGACGAAGGCCGCCGGATTCCCGGCGGCCGATGTTTTTTATTTTATTCTTTTTACAACAGGCTCAAACTCGATCCTAAACTTGGGAAGTTCTTTTATCGTCTTATAGTAATTGATCGGATCATCTTCATTCTCGCCTGTGGCAGGAGGAGCGAACAGCTTCACCTGAACCTTCGTTTCTCCCTTAAGTTTCTTCTTATAAAAAGCTTCCATCATATCTATGCATTTGGTACCGGGAGCTTTATAGAACCACTGGCCGTTCACTTCCATCATAAGATTGTAATCCACGGCTTCATTCTCAAAGTAAGCCTCAAAGAACACCGGATTCCCGGGAAGCTCAAATTCCATGGCGATACCTTCCGCATCCTCTCCTCCTCCGAAGCGAAGTTTCACCTCTTCCTTCTTCTTGACCGTCTTTCCGTTTTTTATCACCGGCAGGAGGTCGGGTTCATTTATAAGCTCAATATAATAATCCATAAGAGGCTGACGCACTCCCACATGCTTATCGTTGGGGTCCTCGATTTCAAGGCCCAGTCTTCCTCTGTCCCTGAACTGATAAAAAGTGAAGCCCTTGAACCAGTCGTCGGGATCCTTTTTAAGCATATCCATGAATTCTTTCATCATCTTTATCTGATCATAGGGACCGGTAACATCACCATCCGCATTTAATTCAGCCATTACAAAGGGCTTGGACTTTCCGTTGTTAAGTTCGGTATATCTTTTCCAGCTTCTCTTGGTCTTTTCATATACTTCCGACACAGGATATCTGGCAAAACTGCTGCCCCCCTTTTCGGCCACATCATAGGGCCATCCCCAGTGGAGAGCCAGATATTTGTCCACAGACCATATGTCTGCTTCAAGGATAGTATCCTTAAACTCTTCCTCCATGGTAATGGTGTTACTGTTAAGGTCTTCTATGCCTCCCACACAGGTAATGGTCTTTACATTGGGAGCTTCTTCCTTGATAAGCTTTGATGCATGGCAGAAAAACTCACCGATCTCCTTATAGGTGGCACGCTTTGTAAAGGAAAACCAGTTACCGGTAGCTTCATGATTTATCCTAAGCTCGATTCGTCCAAACTTTTTCAGATCCCGGCCTATGGCTCTCAAATGTTCATCGCTCACCTTTGGATCTATGGTTAAAGTAAGGATAACATCCATGCCGTGACGTCTTATCTCTCTGATCTGCTTAAAGACTTCCGCCTCCGGATCTCCGTTAAGTCCTCCTCCGTAGGGGAAATAATCATCATAGGGATAATCCCAGGCAAAGCCCACTTTCTTATCCTTAAATGCCACGCTGGCTCTTTCGGGCCATCCTTTGTCATTGGGATAATAGCAATACATCAGGTTTATCGCTCTGTGAGGTCTGCCGAGAGCATGAAGGATGTAGTCCTGATTTACGTACTCTCCTCTTTCACTGCCATCGCAAAGATCAAGTGAAAACTTTGCGGGTTTCATTTCAATTCTGTAGATCTTTTCGGGGGTCATGGTATTCATGGGTTATCCTTTCCTAAGCTGTTATGATCAAAACCAAACCGGGCACAGGACGATCAAGATAAAGATCCCCTTGCCCATGCTCCCAAATATAACATAAGGGCTGAATTTAATCAGCCCTTATTATTAGATATCATTTAAATTATTTTGTAGCTACATCATCGAATACATCCTTAAGTGCAGGATATATCTTCTTCCATACATTGTATTTAACTTCGTATTTCTTAACAAGCTCAGCATCAGGTGAAAGTTTGTCAGAAACCTTAACGATCTTATCGGTAGCTTCCTCGACATTTTTATATTCGCCGCATCCCACTGCAGCAAGGATAGCTGCCCCGTAGCCGGGTCCTTCTTCGCTGTTCATGATCTCAACATTAACATTCATAATATTGGCAAGGAGTTTTCTCCAGAGAGGGCTCTTTGCTCCGCCGCCGGTAGCGCGGATGGTATCGATCTTAACGCCGAGAGAACGGGCTATCTCAAGTGAATCACGAAGTGCGAAGGTTACGCCCTCAAGAACGGCCAACGTCATGTCGGATCTTGTGGTATCCATGGTCATACCCACGAAGCTTCCTCTTGCATTGGGGTTGTTGTGAGGAGTACGCTCTCCCATAAGGTAAGGAAGATAGTAAACGTGATTCTCTCCCAACTCACCGATGTTCTTCTGCTCGCCGGCATAATCCTTGGTGCCGATGATCTCGTCCATCCACCACTTATTGGAGGATGCTGCGGAAAGCATGCAGCCCATAAGATGATACTTGCCGTTGGCATGGGCGAACATGTGAAGTGCATTCTTATCGTCCACTGCAAACTTATCGCTGGCAGTAAACACTGTTCCGCTGGTTCCGAGAGAAACAATAGTCATACCGTTCTTAACGGTACCTGTTCCGATAGCGCCTGCAGCATTGTCGCCTGCACCCGCGGTAACTTTAACACCTTCTCCGAGACCGAGCTCAGCGGCCATATCAGTCTTTACGGTGCCTACAACCTCATAGCTTTCATAAAGCTTTGCCAGCTGTTCTTCCTTAACATCGCAAAGCTCCATCATCTCTTTGGACCAGCACTTGTTCTTCACATCCAGGAGCAGCATTCCCGATGCATCGGAATAGTCGGTGCAATGAACTCCGGCAAGGACATAAGCCAGATAATCCTTGGGAAGCATGATCTTCTTGATCTTCTTAAAGTTCTCGGGCTCGTTTTCCTTTACCCAAAGGATCTTGGGTGCGGTAAAACCTGTAAGTGCCATATTTGCCGTATAAGAAGAGATCTTTTCTCTTCCTATGGTTTTATTGAGATAATCGCATTCCTTCTGGGTCCTTCCGTCATTCCAGAGGATGGCGGGTCTGATAACATTATCCTTGTCATCCAGGATAACAAGACCGTGCATCTGCCCTCCGAAGCTGATACCCTTAACCTTCTTAAGGTCCACTTTTTCGGAGAGTTTCTTAAAGCTCTCCTTCATGCCCTTAACCCAGTCTGCAGGTTCCTGTTCCGACCAGCCCGGCTTCGGAAAACTAAGTCCGTACTCTGCTCCCGCTGTAGCCTGAATGGCTCCTTTTTCGTCCATGACAACAAGTTTAATGGAAGAAGTTCCAAGATCGACACCTAAATAATACATTAAATCGTCCTCCCGTTTATATTAACATTCTTTATATTCAGACCCTCATCGGTAATGA
>JAEEWS010000075.1 GCA_016287765.1 Lachnospiraceae bacterium | reverse complement strand
GTCGGGGCTTTTAAAAAGCATCTGTGAGGATAACGAAATGATGTCAAGCCCCGACGAATGTTTTAAGTATATGCAGGAACTGCCGGACAGGTACCGGCAGCTGACGTTGTTTGATCTTAAGTAGGGACGCACAATATGTATTTGGAGACCGGTAGGCTCGCGATAAGGCCTTATATTGAATTTGATTTTGATGATTATTTTGATTATATCATGGAACCGGAATTACAGTATATGCTGGGATTACACGATATCAACAGCAGGAAATCCGCTTATGAGGCATTTCAATGGCTTATGGAAAATCGCGAATTTTATGCTGTGATCATAAAGGAAACAGGAAAAGCGAACGGACATATATGCATTCATCCTCAGCATATGCAAATATCAAAAGAAGCGGACTTTAAAGATAAAACCGGCTATTCCCTTTCTTTTGCATTGGCAAAACCGTATCGCAGGAAAGGGTTTATGGAGGAAGCACTGAGGGCTTTGATTGATGAACTATTTATGCACAGAAATGCAGACTTTATAGATTGTGAATATGCGTCGTTTAACAAAGCATCTCATGCTTTGCAGGAAAAACTGGGGTTTTCGTATCATTGTAAAGAACAGTTTTGTGACGTTGAACTGATCACCAACGTTTTGAGACGTGAAGAATGGAATGGAAAATAAAACTTAGTTGCAGGGGAAATAATATGGACTATAAAAGATTAGCTGAAATATACGGTGAATGCTGGAGCGGTGAAGCAGGGGAATGGAACAGTTCTCTGTCAAATAAATATCTCGAATACATGATCACTAAATTCTTTGAGGAGAATTTTACGGTCAAACCGAACTTTGATATCCTTAATATTGGGATAGGTGCAGGTTATTGGGACAGATATCTTTCGTTTAAAGTGCCGGAAGGGAGCCTTACTTCGATCGATATTGACAGAGAGTGTGCAGATAATCTTGATCTGTGCCTTCAGAATGAGAACAATAGAGAGCGTGTAACCATCCTCTGCGATGACGCGATTACCTATCGATTTGACAAGAAGTATGACGTTGTCACGATGATCGGATCGGCTGTTGATGAATCGGGAAACGCCGAGGCGATCATAAGAAATGCTGTATCGTGTCTTAAAGAAGACGGCGCACTTTATCTGCAGATGATCTGTGATAAGGAAGGAAACGATCTGAAAAGTATCATGGATGACCTTGACGCAGAGATAGAAACTGAGTTTTCGGATGATTCTTATGGGATTCCGTGCAGGTATTATAAGATAAAGGGACATGGAAATAAAAAAAGAAACAGGCAAGTCCTGTCAGACCTAAGTCCTACCCGGTAAAAACCCATTTCTGTTAGAGCTTTATCAGAAAATTGCGTATGCGTCAAGGCTAAAGGAAAAAGTTAGGAAAGGATGAGTCGATGGGGACAGTTCATTTGGATTCGAGGAAACCGGAGACATGGATGAGGAAGAACTGATTGCTGTATTAGATTTACGAGAATAGACAGGATTGGAGAAGTAGCTTGAAAATTGCAGTTATGGCTGATATACACAGCAATCATATAGCGCTTGAAAGATGTATTGCTGAAGCAAAACATAGGGAAGCTGAAGAATTTATTTTTTTAGGGGACTATCTTGGAGAACTGGCTTATCCTGAACGTACACTGGAACTTCTTCAGACACTCAAAGCAGAGTATCCTTGTACCTTTATCAAGGGGAATAAGGAAAACTATTGGATAGATCACATGGCAGGGAAGCATAGTGACTGGGAATGGAAGGCCGGAACATCCGGATCCGGAATGCTGCGATATACGTATGATCGACTCTTGCCGGATCAGATCCATGCTTTTGAAGAGATGCCATTTACAAAACTCATGAAATACGATGGTATGCCGGATTTTGTTATCTGTCACGGATCGCCATTTAAAGTTAATGAAAGCCTGCGGGAAGATTATGATTACATAGATTCATTAACTCGAATGCTCGAGACGGAATTAACCATATGTGGTCATTTTCATATACAGTCCCACTATATCAAGAACGGCAAATGTATTATTAATCCCGGAGCGGTGGGAGTTCCGCTCAAAAGTGGTGGAAAAACCCAGTTTATGATATTATACGATAACGAAGGCATTTGGAAACCGGAATTCATTACTCTTGAATATGATGTGGAAAGAGCTATAAGGGAAATGGATGAAGAAAAACTCCCGGAGCAAGCTCCCGCATGGTATAGAGTAACCAAGGCTGTATTGCTGGGAAAAAATGTATCACAGACAGCTGTCCTTACAAAAGCATGCGAGTTATGTGAGGAAGAAAAGGGCAGCGTGGATTGGAGATGCATTCCGGAAAAATACTGGCAAATGGCACTGAATGAATATAGGATATAGAGATTTATAAGAAGATGAGGAAGGTGAGTCGATGGGGACGCTTCATTTTGACTCATCAAGGATGAGTCAAAATGAAGCGTCCCCATCGACTCACGCATTGCCGGATAAACACATTAACACTTCAATGGCAACAAAATCGGTAAGGTGCTGAAAATGTTGAGCAGGGTTGAACGGCTATGAATGGGAAAGGGAGTATAATGAAAACTGTTAATTTCTATATAGCGAATTATTGTGTTCCATGCGGAGCGCATTGCCGATATTGCCTGCTTTCGTCAAAGGGGATGGCAACAGGAGTTCCTTTTGATACAGGGCTTTCTTTTGCAGGCAGGGTTCTAAGAGAATTGAGGGAACAGAAGAAGGATATTTCCGGAGCTTACTATATCGGATATTGCATGGATTCCCCCAGGCTGGTGGATTATATACGCTTTTGCAAAGAAACGAATTCCCCGGGTGCGCGTTTTCTTCAAATGAATGGTTTTGCATTCCGAAGTGAAAATGAACTGCATGGTTTACTCGAAAGTATTCAGAGAGAAGGTGTTGAACTGATAGACATCACTTTCTACGGAATGGAAGAGTATCACGACAGGTTTGCGG
Organism: Lachnospiraceae bacterium; assembly: GCA_016287765.1. Next base: position 1,939 of record JAEEWS010000075.1, on the reverse strand, counting down.
GACGTAAGGGTGACTTCGCTTTTATGCTGGAAATGCTGTCGGTTGCGGAGAAGATAGGGTTGCCGGTCAGCATCAGCATTCCTCTTTTGCGTGAAAACATGGACCAAATGACCGAACTTCGACGTATACCCGAGATCGCGAAGGCAGGGAGATACTCATATTTCATTCCCCATTCCAAGGGCAGAGGATGCAGTATACAGGATCAAAGGATCACAAAATGGGAATTTGAGCGTTTGCCTGAGGAAGTCAGGGCATATTTCCAAAAAACCAGGCATATGACTGAAGCGGAGTGGATCAAAAACGGTGAGCTGACTGAGCCGGAGAAACGGTCGTTGACACTTGTTCTTACGCCTGAAAATCTGTCGCATTTCAACGGGATGAAGACGGTGGACATTGTCAGTGAGATAGAGGCACTTGATGACGAATACTTAAGAAAAATGCCGTCTATCAGGGAACTTGCTGAACGCTTTGGACGAAAAGATAACGAACAGCTGTACCGCCTGAGAGATCTGGTATTGAGGTGGCAACAGGAGTTTATTTCGGAAGCAGGGCATGATATTTTTGATATGCACGATGAAACTCATCACTTTAGCGTGCATATGTAAGCAAGATCGTTGTGTTCTGCCATTGTATGCATGTTGGCTAATTATTAATTTATGGAGGGTTTTGAAATGGATAAAAAATGGACTGAATTATATAATGCAGCAAAAGCTGTGCAGAACAGCAGGGAGATATCTGACAGAGTATGGGCAGGAGGCGTTGCGGCAGCTGTTGAATCCGAAAGCGGCAGGATATATGTGGGCGTTTGCGTGGATACCTGCTCGACGCTTGGGATCTGTGCCGAACGAAATGCGATATTTAATATGATCACAAACGGTGAATATAAGATAAAGCGTGTACTGGCTATAATGCCGGACGGTAAGACAGGGGCGCCCTGCGGAGCATGCAGGGAGCTGATGACGCAGCTTACTCCCGGAAAATACCACGATATTGAGATCATGCTGGACTATGACAATGAAAGAGTTGTAACTTTAGGTGAACTTACTCCGGAATGGTGGATTTAGTGCCCGACTGAGAGAGGAGAGTCGATAGGGACAGTTCATTTTGACTCATCGGAGGTGAGTCAAAATGAACTGTCCCCATCGACTCCCCCAAATATTACAATGAAATGATGTGGCCAAAGAGATTTGCTGACTGTATTTCTTTGGATGATGCAATTGAAATGATGGGTAAATAGTTTTTGGTTTAGTAAAGATTCTTTCCAATGGCAACAAGGCAGTAAAGTTTTTTACAACGGGAGTGATATCATGAATACTTCATCAGTTGAATTAGAAAGAGCAGTTCGGGGAGATACAGATTTGGATGAACTCTTAAGAATCTCTCGGGAACCATCCGTTTTAAGATACCTTTCGCTTTCTGATAATTATTTTAACTATGTTACGGAAACGGAAGGAGTATATTATTATAAGATTATGGTTGACAGAGTCCCGGTGGGAGGAATCCATGGTGAAACGGATGGAAATGTATTATACTTAAGCGTTTGTGTCAGTGAAAAATACAGAAGGCTTGGGATAGCAGAAACATCGTTGATGAAATACTTTGCTATGTTACCTGATACTGTCAAAACAATAGAGGTCAGCATTGAAGAGACCAACATCCCATCTAGGCGCCTGTTCGAAAAGCTCGGATTTAGAGCGGCGGGATGGGATCAGGAACTCATAACATACAGAAAGAGAGTGAGTCAATAGGGAAGCTTTTTTGATTCACTGCCGGGGAGAAAAAATGATATACAGAAAAACAAACCATTATCTTGGTGAACTCGACGACATAACATTTGTTGTGATCCTTACAAGGTACCGCGGCAAATGGGTATTTTGCTGGCATAAACGCAGAAAAAGCTTTGAGAATCCCGGCGGACATGTGGAGAAGGGTGAAACTC
>JAEEWS010000074.1 GCA_016287765.1 Lachnospiraceae bacterium | reverse complement strand
AGTCTACAAAGTAAAGGGATACCGTCCTGCTGATGCGATAGGTGATAAGCGTACATGGGCATCAAAGAATGGCAGTCAGTACAGCATCTCTTTCTTTGACAGGGAATTCGGTGTCGAGAATGCGAATAAAGTATATGAAGCAAAACAGAGAACTCCCAAGATAGTCTGGGTGAAGACAAATGTCTGGGGCATCTTGATGCTCATCAGCTTCATCGTTAATTTCTCCTTCTATGAAGCAGTAATAGGTGTTTTCGAGAACATGATAATGACAGACATAGCGTTCTTTTTTATCGACGAATTCGTATTCTATTTCATGTCTGTCCTGACGCTCCTGTTTTCCATTGCAGCGCTCGTCTGCATCAACGCTAGAGACAAGATCCTTCACGAATGCGCATTAAGGATCGTCGAAGACAACATGGCATTCGAGGAAAGATATAAGACCGAGCAGTTCATTAATTCGCAGCTCAGCAAGAAGCGGTACTACAACAGTTGCCCGAACTGCGGTGCAGTGGCAAACAAGACATTGACTTACTGCTTAAGCTGCGGCACTTCTTTGGAGGTTCCTTCATTTGCGGATACGGAGCCGTCCTCAGTACACCGCGTATCCACATTTGACCCCCAAAAGCATAAAGCTAATGCGGCGGCAAAGGAGAAGATCTAATGAAAAAAATCTTCAAATATTCATTTGTCATTGGTCTGATCGGAGCTGTAGTCAACCTTATTTTGTTTGTGACTAATCTATTCTATGAACTGGTCGTGCCCGTGATCGAGAACTCAAGCCTTGAAGAAGGCCCGGTATTCGATTTCTTCGATAACCTTATCTATTTCACGCCTTGCATTTTCATGGTGCTGTTTGTTCTATACATAGTCGCAGGAATAATCTACAAAAAGAAGTTCCACGAGAAGAACGAAGAGAAAGAGACGGAAAAGCTCGTAGAGAAAAATACCGCCATCCAGAAAGAACTCGACGTTGAGGCGGAGTTCTTAAAGCACAAGTATTATACCAACTGTCCGAACTGCGGATCGGTCAGGGTGGAGAATACCAGCGTGTGCTCATTTTGCGGCGCATCGCTTGTTATAGGCGAAGATAAAGAGAAGTAATCTTATCAGGCTCCGAAAACCGAATCGCAGTATCTTACCGTGCCCATCGCATCTTTTGCATATTGGACTGCGGCGAAAAAGTGTTACACGCAGATGGGATTATGAATTACCATACAGTTAATACTGAAATGGTTTTTCGCAAAAAAATAGACAAATAATAGGGTCTCAGTACAGGCATTGTCGTTTATTAAGATAAAGTGATCGTAAGTTATATGAACAGCAAACACGAACATGGAGAATAATCTTGAAAGATAACATTATACGAGAAGAGTATTCTTCAGATAAGAAGTACAGATACTTGATCTGTCAAGAAGACAAGTATTTTGAAGTGTGGCTCCAGAAAAGAATAACAGATGAGTATATGGGTCCCGATTGGTTTACTTATACTTACATTCATGACTATAAACATGTGACCGACAGCCTTGAAAGAGCAATTGAAATAGGACGTGAAGGTCTGAGGAACTTGACGGGTTAAGAAACATAACCGGCAAATAGGAAAGTAGCGATAATCAGGAATTAGTCGCGCTAATAAGGAGTATAATTCACATATTGATTCAGTGATATAAGGGATAATTTCATGAGAACGCGATTAACGGTAGTGGAGTGTTTAATTCTGGTTTTCGGAGTGATATTGAGTATTACCGGAACTGTGAAGGCGGTGAAGTTGTCTACGTCTTATATTCCTTATTTCTGGTTTGCTGTATTGGGTATAGTTTTTGCCGTAGTTTTATTTATTCTCCGCAAGAAAAGATTTACATTCCTTGCGGGAATCGGAATGATCGCTATCTATCTGATCGTTGCAGGATTTGCTTATATCGTCTGCACAGTAAACGCAACCAGAATGAGGAACCTCTTATTCTATGAGGGCAAGATTATTGTCATGACGATAGATGACAAACATTATGTCTGGAATGGTGAGGGTTATTATAATTCATCTGATCTGAAGCCTGTTGATGTGAGAGAACAAAATGCTTTTATATCTGTTGACGGTGAGGACCAAGAACTGTCATTCGTGTATATGAATCCCGGCGATGAAGACACGGTCTATTACGAGATCTCCGGACGTAATGCAGGTGAATATCTGGTCATGGAGAGAATAGGGGAGTAATCACTATGGAAGAGTCTGACCGCAGATATAACCAAATGGTGGATCTGGTTAATCACAACCGGCCAAAGTCTGAACTTGTACCGCCTATTCAGAACAAAGAAGAGGACGAGAAGTTCGACAGTCTGGTCTATGAGTTATCAAATCTTCGAAGGAAGTATCCCAAAGCTATGTTGGCACACATTGATTCTGAATGGGGCCAATAGACTGCGGTTATGATATGGATTGAGTTTCAGATATTGCCGTCATAGTCTACCTGAAGGAACTGTACTCCATCTACATCCAGCACATGCTCACATTCTTTCTGTTGCGAAGAAAAAGACCTCAGAAGTCCTGAGGTCCCTTGCTATCGGTTATTTTGTTATGAGTTAATCTGTTGATCTCAAGCGCCCATGGGGAGCGGGAAGCCGAGTTGTGTCATCTGTTTACGGATTAGTAAGCATTATTTCCAATCTTTGGGCCCTTGATGCCCTTGCGCAGACACTTAAGTCCAAATTCGTCAATTTCTGCTTTGGAAACACCATATTTATTACAGGCCCATTCGGCATGACACAAATCTTCTTCTGTTGACAAAACATCTCCGGTCTCATCATCTATTACTTCCCACATACCCCACATACCGGTGTGAATATAATGAACATAGCCGCCTGCGATCGTATCAAGATCGCTGAACCCGAGTTCCTTTGTGCTTGTCATTTCTTTGCCGTTCAATTTAACAGTCTTCATTGTTATGTCCTCCTGAATGAGTTGTTTTGTTTGATGGCTTCATTATTGCAGGAGAATGGGTGCAGACCAATCAGTAATCTAAGGCTTATCTGATGCTTAAGCAACAATTCCCGGAACAGGTGTTGCTTAACGTTAGTTTTTTTGAAAAAGTGCTTTGAAAGCTTATTGATGGTGGAATACGTGCCATTCGAACCGCTTGAAAAAAGGGGGCTTGAAACGCAATAAAACCAGGCGTTTCAGAAAAATGCAAAAACGCCGTACGACAAATTGGACGGATGTATAATGACGTTGCTGATGGAGAACGGGATAGAAGTCATGGATGTGGCGGATCTGTAGTGCAACATTTCGGGAGCCCGGCTGTATATATAGTGAGATCTCAATGGAAGGCCGGTTTTTGTCATGAACAGATTTATAAGAGCAGCAGCGGCGGGGATGGCGTGTCTTGTGGCAGCGGGTGCCTTTTGTGCATGCTCGTCCAAGGTTAATGCGTTCCCGACAGTTAGTTTTGAGGACGGTGAAGTCACCGTGAACGGGAAGGTCGTGGCAGAGGATTGCGACCGTGTTTATTTCTACAGGATAGACAGCAGCGTGGTCTCGATGGCCGCCTGGTCAGACGACGGCGACGTCGAGACTATCAATGTGGATGCTTCGGGAAACGAGATAAAGCTGAGTGATGTCATAACGGACCCTGAACTGTATGAGGAGGCTGCCGCAGAGGAGATAGGCAAGCCGAAGATCGTAGCAAAGGATGCGGTATACGAAGGACCCGAGGTCGACCGCGATGCCATGGAAGATGTGCTCCTGGATTACGATAAAGCGATGGAGCTGTCTTACATTATCGGATACGACGGCGTGTCCGTGATCTACAAAGAGGACAACGGTGCGTCGTACTCGGTCACGTTCGGCTATGACAGCGGCATCGTAGACAAAGCTCTCGAGCCCGGAGACGGGATAATATGCCGGCCCTGGATGACCGGACGGGTAGGATACGGAATATCCGGCATGAAGCTCGAAGGATTTGTGGATCACTGGGCGGAGGATTCGCTGGAGATAGATAATTACGACGGGCACACATACTACTGGTTCTGCGTCGCGTATAAGGACGACGAAGGGGATAAGACGTACTATTCGGTCATTGCAGAAGAGACGGATGACGGCAGGGAGGTCGTCAGCGCGGAAGAGGTCGACGGGCCGTTCATGTGCTGTAACCTGGAAGAGTTCTCTGAGATGTTGGACGGGAAGTAACCTTAAATAGTGTAGGAAAAGTGTAGGTTTTTTCAGAAAAACTATGAGAAAACATAACAACTTATATAATCAAGCACACCTCTCAAACCTAATAAATTAGGGCCGTTCAGAGAATTTATGAGACGCTATAAAATCACTTGTTTCGTTTTGTAATCAGCAGGTCGTGGGTTCGAGTCCCACAAATGGCTCCAAAGAACAAACCCTTGAAAGATAAGGCTTTCAAGGGTTTTTCTTTTGCAAGGATTCGTCGATCATTTCTTGAAAAGTAACTGATTTGCCGACAATTTGGTGACTGTCCAATATGTTGTGAGCCCCTCATCTCTCGTCCATTTAAGAATTAGACTGAACGTGCTTCGTGCCTGAGACGGGGCGAAGGGGGCAGATTATTCGGGAGATCTATGCCATAAGAATAAGAGGTTCAGAAAACTCTGAACCCCTTGGTTTTATGCTTTCGTTAATGTTATCGATTTCTCCATTCTTTCATAACTTCTATTGCTACTTCCAACGATGGAGCGGGATGGTTATGCAGCAGACCATAATCGATCAGCACATCTATCTCTTCGTCATTGAGTTTTTTGCCTTGAAAATAGTAGTCTCCTGTGTTCCAAAGATATCCGAACTCACCGGGGGTGCCATCTTCCTTTATTAAGTCGATACCGGCCGCTCTTATTTGTTTTTCAGGCCTTTCGATCGAGCCTCCTACCACCTTATCAAGATCTTCGGGTTT
>JAEEWS010000073.1 GCA_016287765.1 Lachnospiraceae bacterium | reverse complement strand
GGTCTTTACGAGAACATAAGAAACCTGGAAAATGAGAAAAATCTGACGTTTTTGTACAGAACTCCAAAATTCGAAATGGGGCCGCTGAATGTGACTTTGATCGCAGACAGGTATTCAAAAGTCCTTGGTATTGCTTATGAGGAAGCAATGGAATACGCACTTTTGACAAAAGGCTATCCGTTTGCATATCAGGCGTTGGGAAAATACCTGTGGGAAGAAGAAACACACAAGATCAACAGAGAAGTGCTGGCAAAATATGATGATGCATTAAGATACTACGTGTATTTGAAAATATGGTCTGAACTGTCTGCAAAGGACAAGTGGTATATGTCTTTTATCGTTCAAAAAGAAAATATGCCAACGGCAGAAATATTGGAACTGACAAAACAAAAGAAAAATGAGTTTTCACAATACAGAGAACGGCTGAAAGATAAAGGCCTGATAGATACATCGAAACGTGGTGTGGTGAGCTACAAACTCCCCCGCTTCGATGTGTTTGTAAAAAGTGTTTCAGAGTAGATATATGTCTTTTATTGCATTGGATAATGAGCGAACAATCGGGTACATTACGTGCGTGAATGGAGAGACAGGGATATTGATCTGGCAAATAGGTATCTTACAGGAATACAGAGGGAAGGGGCTTTCAGGAAGGCTGATAGCAAAAGTTTTTGAAGAGGTTGGCAAGAAATGAAATTATCAGATCAACAAGGAGAACAGACATGACAACTTACTTGGTTACCGGCTGTGCCGGATTTATCGGAACAACATTTGTTCATTATATGCTTAAGAAGTACACGGATATCAAGATCATAAATCTTGATGCGTTGACTTATGCAGGAAATCTTGAGAACCTAAAGGATCTTGAGGATGACGAAAGACACATCTTTGTACACGGAAACATCTGTGATAAAGATCTGGTTGCTTCGCTTATCAAGGAATACGATCCTGATTTCATCATAAACTTTGCTGCGGAATCGCATGTGGATCGAAGCATTGCAAATCCTGAGATCTTCGTGACCACAAATGTAATGGGAACGGTTAACCTGTTGCAGAGAGCAAAAGAAGCATGGTATGATGCGTCTCAGAAGACCTGGAAAAAGGGAAAGAAGTATGTGCAGGTGAGCACTGATGAGGTTTACGGGGCACTTGGAGCTGATGGATACTTTATGGAAACTACACCCATAAATCCTCATTCGCCTTACAGTAGCAGTAAAGCATCTGCGGATCATTTTGTTAAGGCGTTCCATGACACCTACGGGATGCCTGTGAACATCACGAGATGCTCGAACAACTATGGCCAGTTCCAGTTCCCCGAAAAGCTGATCCCTCTCATGATCAATAATGCCAAGAACCATAAAGCTTTGCCTGTTTATGGTGATGGTATGCAGATCAGAGACTGGCTCTTTGTTGAAGACCATTGCAAGGCGATCGATATGGTTGCTAACGGCGGAAAAGACGGAGAAGTTTACAATGTTGGCGGACACAATGAAAGACCTAACATTTTCATTGTAAAGACGATCATTGCACAGCTTTCTGAACGGCTTCATGATCCTGAGATCAATGAGGGATTAATCAAGCATGTTGAAGACAGACTCGGACACGACCGCAGATATGGTATCGATCCGAGCAAAATTAAGGCTGATCTTGGCTGGTATCCGGAGACAACATTTGAGGTTGGTATTGTAAAGACCATAGACTGGTATCTCGAAAATCAGGCTTGGATGGAGAGAGTGACGTCAGGCGAGTACCAGAAGTATTATGCTGAGATGTACAAAAACAGGCAGTAATTCAAAAATAATGCCATTAAGAAACTGCAGATACGCAGATATGGTGCAATTTGCAGAGACAGTGTTCAGATGGCTAAAGGAGCAGGAGAAGTGAGAGTATTTGTAACCGGAGTCAACGGTCAGTTGGGACATGATGTTGTGAACGAACTGGCGAAAAGAGGCCATAGGGCCTTTGCATCGGATGTTGCGGAAAGCTACTGCGGCATAGATGACTGCAGTGCTGTAACGAGTGCGGATTATCATAAGCTTGATATCACTGACAGAGCTGCTGTTCTTAAAGTGATAACAGAATTAAAGCCGGATGCTGTCATACACTGTGCCGCCTGGAATGCGGTAGATGCTGCGGAGGAGGAAGAAAACAGGGAAAAGGTTGACAGAGTCAATCATCTCGGCTCCCAATACCTGGCAGAAGCCGCAAAGGCAGCAGATGCGAAAATGTTATACATTTCCACTGATTATGTATTTGACGGAAAAGGAACAAGGCCCTGGGAGCCTGATGACAAGTGTTATGCGCCGTTAAATGTATACGGACAGGGTAAACTTGACGGAGAGCTGGCTGTCAGTTCAACTCTTGATAAATTCTTTATCGTAAGAATAGCATGGGCTTTTGGCCTTAACGGCAATAATTTTGTAAAGACCATGATCAAGGTGGGGAAGACTCACGATATGGTACGCGTGGTAAACGATCAGATCGGAACTCCCACTTACATGCTTGATCTTGCAAGGTTGTTGGTGGATATGATCGAGTCAGACAAATACGGTTATTATCATGCCACGAACGAAGGCGGATACATCAGCTGGTATGATTTCTGCTGTGAAATTTACAGGCAATGCGGACTTGATACGAAAGTCGTTCCTGTAACGACCGCGGAATACGGACTGTCAAAAGCAACACGTCCTTTCAACTCAAGATTTGATAAGAGCAAACTTGTGTCGATGGGATTTAAGCCGCTTCCGGATTGGAAGGATGCGCTTGGAAGATATATTACCGAAGCGGATTTATTGAAAAAATAGATTTTAGGAGGAAGTCAGGAATGGGTCAGATAAAAGTAGATTACAATGTTGGCGGAATAGAAGGACTATGCGTGATCGAATCAACGGTTCACGGAGATTCGCGTGGTTACTTCATGGAGACATTCAGTCAGAAAGACATGTATGAAGCGGGTCTGTACATCAGTTTTGTGCAGGACAATCAGTCGATGTCGGCAAAGGGAGTGTTAAGAGGACTCCATTTTCAAAAGAATTTTCCTCAGACGAAGCTGGTTCGCGTTATAAAGGGAACGGTTTTTGATGTGGCTGTAGATCTCAGAAGAACATCACCTACATACGGAAAGTACCACGGTGTGCTTCTTACAGAGGACAATCGAAAGCAGTATCTGATCCCGAGAGGGTTTGCTCACGGATTTCTTGTTTTGACGAATACGGCTGAATTCTGCTATAAATGCGATGATTTTTATCATCCGAATGATGAAGGCGGATTGGCATGGAACGACCCTGAGATAGGGATCAAGTGGCCGGAAGTTGTGGGGGATTATCCCGGAAGCGCTGATGCAAGCGGATACAAGCTCAGCGACGGAAGTCCTCTGATCCTTTCTGACAAAGATCAGAAGTGGCTTGGAATCAGGGAAACTTTCAGTTTTTAGATACGGTTTAATGTGTCGGAAATAAAAGAAATTAGGGAGAAATACAAAATGAAAGGCATAATTTTAGCAGGTGGCTCCGGTACAAGATTATATCCGTTGACTAAGGTAACTTCAAAACAGTTACTTCCTGTGTACGACAAACCTATGATCTACTATCCTTTATCAACCCTTATGCTGGCGGGGATAAGGGAGATCCTGATCATCAGCACACCTGAAGATACCCCGAGGTTTGAAGCGCTTTTAGGCGATGGATCACAGTTCGGGATCACATTGAAGTATAAGGTCCAGCCCAGTCCCGATGGACTCGCCCAGGCGTTTATCCTTGGAGAGGAGTTCCTTAACGGAGAAGCGGGAGCAATGATCCTTGGTGACAACATTTTTTACGGTAACGGATTCGGGAGAATGTTGCGTGCGGCTGTAGAGGATGCGAATAACGGAAGAGCAACTGTTTTCGGGTATTACGTGAATGATCCCGAGCGATTCGGTGTCATTGAATTTGATAAAAACGGAAAAGCCTTGAGCATTGAAGAAAAGCCGAAGCAGCCCAAGAGTAATTATGCGGTAACAGGACTTTACTTCTATCCCGCAGGGGTTTCGGGCAGAGCAAATCAGGTTGAGCCCAGCGCAAGAGGCGAGCTTGAGATCACGACTTTGAATGAAATGTACCTGAAGGATGGACTGCTGGATGTTCAGCTTCTCGGTCGAGGCTTTGCTTGGCTTGATACAGGAACGATGTCCAGCCTTTTGCAGGCTGCAAGCTTCGTTGAAACGATCCAGTCCAGGCAGGGTATCACTATTTCCGCGCCGGAAGAGATAGCATACAGGAACGGCTTTATTGATAAAGATAAACTGATGGAAAGTGCAAAAGCATATGGTAAATCACCTTATGGAGAGCATTTGAAGGCGGTGGCTGAGGGTAAAGTGATGTAGTAGCTATAAAAATGTTTTGATGTGGCGATTGAAAAAGCAAGGAGTTATTATTTCAATATCTCCTTGCTTTTTTAACGTTGGAGCGTTAATATTGTCCTAAGGAGGAAGACTCATGGATCTAAAGAAGGCGTTAAAGGAAAAAGGAATATCGATCAGGAAGCTCTCTATTATCACTTCTATCCCATATACTACGCTTAACCAGATCGTAAATGGTAAGGTTGAGATGGAGGAATGTCAATACAAGACGTTAAAGCCAATTGCGGATTACTTTAATGTTTCTGTAGATGAATTGGTTTATCAAAAAGAAGATTTTCAAACCTTTAGGAATAATCTTCATCACAGGCTGAAGAGCTACGGGGAAGAGTTGTTGCTTCTTGAAATCCTGGAAAATAAATCTGTTGAATATTATTATGAGAATGGGGATATACTGAAAGCTTTGTATCTGGTAAGCTTTGTGGACTTTTTTTCGAAAAAGAATCGGCTTCCGATATGCTCGGAATATGACAGTTTAAGATCAAAAAAGCTTAAAGAACCTTATTATGTTGGCGGGAAAGAATTTGCGGATTCTGAAAAAAACTATATAAGCGAGTTTGCTGTTCATAATATTTTTGAGGGGGATCTTTATGACGCAGTTTGAAGAAAGGAAAAACAGGATATCTAAAGAAAATGCTTCGGAGGTATTGAAGGCTTTTGCGAAGGAATATCGTAAAAGAAACGGCGAAACGCCCATAGAGATAGTGATCGTCGGTGGGGGAAGTATATTGCTGAATTATGGATTCCGCGAGATGACTCAGGATTTTGA
>JAEEWS010000072.1 GCA_016287765.1 Lachnospiraceae bacterium | reverse complement strand
AATCCACTGTTCAAACTCTTTTTCAAGGGCAACGCGCTGTGCTCGGACTTCTTTTGCCTTAGCGTCTATAGTGCGGATTTCTGTCTGAAGCTGCTGTTTTTTGAGCATAAGGGTTGGAAGATAGCGCTTGTACATTTTAAGCGCATCTTTCTGAACCTTGAGCTCATTTTTTGTCAGCTTAATCTTTGCCATTCAGAACTCCTACTTCTTACTCTTATTCTTAGGCCAGTACTCTTCAATGAGTGATGACTTCAAGCCGGTTTCTTCCGGTTCAAAGCAGTCAGCCAGAATCTTCCAGCCAAGGTCGAGTGCATCTTCCAGAGAAATATTCTTTGAAAGATCCATCATTCCGTCTTCAAACATCTTTCCGTAAACAAGAAGCTTTTCATCCCAGTTACTCATATTGAAACCCATCGATTTCTTTTCGAGAGTATCTTTGTAGTTTGAATAAAGACGGATCATACCATCCATAAGGGCACGGTGGTCTGAACGAGTGCTTCCGTTTACGTTCTGCTTTAAGCGGGAAAGAGAACCGAAAGGCTCGATACGTCCACCCTTGAGGTAGTACTGTCCCTCTGTAATGTATCCAGTGTTATCTGGAACCGGGTGAGTAACATCATCACCAGGCATTGTTGTTACAGCGAGAACTGTTACAGAACCAGCGCCTTCAAAGTCTACGGCTTTTTCGTAGCGGGCAGCCAGCTGTGAGTACAAGTCTCCAGGATAACCACGGTTTGAAGGAACCTGCTCCTGAGTAATGGCAATTTCCTTCATTGAGTCGGCAAAGTTTGTCATATCTGTAAGAAGAACCAGAACGTCCTTTCCCTTAAGAGCAAACTGCTCAGCAACTGCAAGAGAAAGATCAGGAATCTTCTGACATTCTACTGTAGGGTCAGCGGCTGTATGCATAAACATTACTGTCTTACTCAAAGCACCACCGTCTTCCAGTGTCTTTTTGAAGTAAAGGTAGTCATCATACTTCAATCCCATACCACCGAGAACGATTACATCAACTTCGGCCTGCATGGCGATGCGGGCAAGCAGCTGGTTGTAAGGTTCACCAGAGATAGAGAAGATAGGAAGCTTCTGAGAAACTACCAGTGTGTTGAACATATCAATCATCGGAATACCGGTACGAATCATACGGCGAGCCATGATACGCTTAGAAGGGTTTACAGAAGGTCCACCAATTGTTACAAGGCAGTCTGTAAGAGCCGGTCCGTTATCACGAGGCTGTGCAGATCCGTTGAAGATACGTCCAAGCAAATCATCAGAGAAAGAAACTTCCATCTGATGTCCTAAGAATTTGATGTGGTCCCCGGTAGAAATACCGCGTCCTCCGGCAAATACCTGGAGTGAAACTACATCACCTTCAATTTTATTTACTTCGGCAAGAGATTTACCAAAGCGAGTTTCAATTTCGGCAAGCTCACCGTATGCAACTTTATCTGCCTTTACAGTGATAACGCTTCCGACGATGGATTCAATCTTACTATATACTTTGTTCATTACTTACCATCCTTCAGCATTGCTGCAACTTCGTCACGAACTTTTCCATTAGCACTAGCAAAGTGAGCATCCACATCCTTTTCTGCTTTCTTGAACTTGTCGCTGTTCCAGAGAGAATAGTTCCAGTCGATAAACTTCTGACGCATCTGGTTAAAGAAGTTACGTGCAGAATCTTTATCAGCAAGCTCGAAATCAGAACCAAGAACCTTGAGAACCTTTGCGAAAGTATACTGCTGGCGTTCAACGCTTACAGCCGCATCAATTTCGTCGAATGAGTTCTGCTGCATATATACTGCATCAAGGAATTCGCTCTTGAGGTATTCGATGTAGTCTTCGGTTGTTGTACCTTCTTCACCTACTACCTTCATCATCTGGTTTACTTCAACACCGCTAAGGAATACCTTGCGTGCATAAGCTACCCAGTCTTCGCGGATAACTGATTTATATTTTGACCATGAAATAATCGGGTCAATTGCAGGATACTTACGTGCATCTGAACGTTCACGTGAAAGTCCGTGGAAGGCACCTACTACCTTAAGAGTTGCCTGAGTTACAGGCTCTTCAAAGTTACCACCGGCAGGAGATACTGTACCACCAATTGTAACAGAACCTACGTTTCCGTCACGGAGTTTTACAATACCTGCGCGTTCATAGAATGCTGCAATGTAAGATTCAAGGTAAGCTGGGAATGCTTCTTCTCCAGGAATCTCTTCCAAACGACCAGACATTTCACGAAGAGCCTGAGCCCAACGAGATGTTGAGTCTGCAAGGAGCAATACGTGTAAGCCCATCTGGCGGTAATATTCAGCAAGTGTAACTGATGTATATACCGAAGCTTCGCGGGAAGCAACAGGCATAGAAGATGTGTTACAAATGATGATTGTTCGTTCCATCAAAGAACGGCCTGTACGAGGGTCCTTCAATTCTGGGAACTCTTTAATTGTTTCTACAACTTCACCGGCACGTTCACCACAGGCAGCAATGATTACGATATCAACGTCGGCATTACGTGATGTTGTGTGCTGAAGAACTGTTTTACCTGCACCGAAAGGTCCTGGAATACAATATGTACCACCTTTAGATACTGGATAGAAAGTATCAATCAAACGAACCTGAGTAACCATTGGCTCACTTGGAGCAAGGCGTTCTGCATAGCAGTCTACGGCACGTTTTACAGGCCATTTGAATGCCATCTTAAGTTTATGATCCTTACCCTTTTCGTCAGTTACTACGGCAACTACATCTTCGATTGTGTATTCACCAGGTTTAGTAACCTTCTTTACAGTGTACATTCCGAGCAAATCAAACGGAACAAGAATTTTATGTGTAAAAGGTCCTTCTGGTACAGATCCAATTGGGTCACCTCTAAGAACCTTGTCTCCTTCTTTTACGCAAGGAGTCCATTCCCATTTTTTATCACGTGGAAGTGAATCTACATAAACACCACGCTCAAGGAAGAAGCCTGCTTTTTCTGCAACCAGAGGAAGCGGATTCTGAAGTCCATCAAAAGTTTGACCAAGAAGACCTGGTCCAAGTTCTGCACAAAGAAGATCGCCGACTAAGTCAACCTTATCACCGGCTTTAATTCCCTGTGTCATTTCGAAAATCTGCATCTGGGCTTTGTTACCGCGAATACGGATAACTTCACCACGGAGCTTCTTTCCGTCTACATTAACGTAGCCTACTTCATTCATAGAAACAGAGCCTTCGAATTCAATCGTGACCATGTTTCCGTTAATGCCGACTACTTTTGCTTTAGTATTAGTCATTATTTATCTCCGTCTAAAATCGTATCGTAAATCTTATGATAAGATATCTTTCCGTTTTCAACTTCAAACTTCTTCATGCGTTCAACAAGCATAAGTCTGAGGCCGTAGGCATACACCGCATCAATTGAGAATGCATCTAAAGGACGCAAGTCATCGAGCAGTCGTAACCTGTACTCGTAAAGAAACTGTTCGGCACTCAAAGGGCTGTCCATTCCAACTGCAGTACGGGCAGCAGAAATAATATCTGCAGTACATCCAGGTGGGAGCGGTACACTGTCCTTTTTGAGTTTCTGTGCACGAATCTGAGCAAGCGCACAACGAAGGTTTCTTTCTTTTTCATACCAAACATCCAGGAAGGCAGAGCCTGTGGAAGTCAGCTCCATTGAAGGAACTAAAGAAAGCTTCTCAAGCACAGCTTTTTCTTCTTCGGAAATAAAGCGGGCTGCAAGCTCGCGGAACTGCTCTGTATTTAAAGGCAGGGCAGATTTTCCTTCAGTAGAAGAGATATTTGGTAATTGTGAAACCAAATAATAATAAGCCACTATTGCGCGTCCTCTGCAGCAACTTTCATAAGAGCTGCAACTTTAGGATTCAGATAAGCGGAGAACATCTCAGCGAGACTTTCCGCAGAATAATCATAGAATGCGGCACCGTTCTTAACTCCAATTCTGAATCCGGCAGAAAGAGTTTTGTCCGGTTTAATCTCGAGACCTTTTTTGATTTCGGCTTTAAGAGAAGTTTTAAGGGAAGCTTCGAGAGATTTCAAATCTTTCTCACTTAGAAGAACTGAAAGTTCTGAAGCATCAGAGTTCTTAGCCCAGGCTTTTACTGTTTCTGGAACAAGCTTAGTAAGAACATCTTTAGAAAGAGCTTTTTCTGTACCAGACTGAATGAGTCCGTCAAGCTCTCCTACCAGAGCATCTTTGAATGAAAGAAGCATATTACGGCCAGCCTGTACAATGGCTTCCTCACTTGCTTTCTCCATTTTTTTAGTCTCTGACTGTGCACTTTTAATAATTTCAGCAGCTTTCGACTGCGCTTCTGCGATTATTGCTTCTGCTTTCTTCTCCGAATTTGCAATGATTTTTGCAGCATCCTTTTCTGCAGCAGCAACGCCGTCCTTTTTGATTTTATCAATCAGTTCTTGCAATTGTACATCCATCAAAGTACCTCACTTATACACGTCAAGAATAATATAATAATTATACCCCAAATATGCCGTTTTTCAATGAAAAACTTTATATTGGGGTAGAATTTTATTTTGAGTAGTATTGGTTTAATAAATTAAACGCTTAAACAAATATACCGTATTATTTATTAATTGTAAAGGAATAAATTGTCTTAGCCTTCATTTTCTGACCTGGTTCAAGAATACAGGTTGGGAAAGAAGCCTGATTTGGTGTATCAGGGAAACACTGGGTTTCAAGACAGAAAGCATCATGTGTATCATAAACACGACCATTCTTTCCAAGGATTCCTTTTATGTAGTTTCCTGTGTAGAACTGACAGCCTTCCATATTTGTGAATACTGTCATTTCATTTCCAGTTGTTGGTTCTTTTACTGTACAGAATTCAACGAGGTCTTTGTCATCAAGTGGAAGACCGCAATGTGGATTTTCAGGATCAAAGAGTTCAGTTACATAACAATGATCATAACCTACTCCTACATTCTTGATATCCTTTCCTATCTTCTTTTCTTTTGTAAAATCAAAAGGAGTTCCCTTTACATCAAGAAGCTTTCCTGTTGGAATGAGTTTTGCATTTACTTCAAGACGTTTTGTTGAATTCATCTGAACTGTATGCTCACCAATATTTCCGTTACCAGCAAGGTTAAAATATGCATGGTTTGTAATATTGATTGGAGTTGCCTTATCTGTTTCTGCAGTGTAAAGACAAGTAAGATTATTGTGTTCA
>JAEEWS010000042.1 GCA_016287765.1 Lachnospiraceae bacterium | reverse complement strand
AAGGCTTCCTGGTTGACATTGCGGCCCTCTGGTTTTACGACTGGCGCGCAGGACTTGTGGGGGTTGTGCTTCTTTGCCTGCTCCTGTTCACGTTAAAGTACATGTCGGTCGCTACAATGGTTGCAATCCTTTCAGCACCGGTTGTCCTTCTGATCGTGGGCGCAGAGCCATGGGCTATCATTCTTTCGCTTGTTTCTGCGATCCTCCTGATCGTTCGCCACAAAGAGAACATCAGGAGACTGATGACCGGAACAGAGCGGAAGTTCAGTTTCGGGCATGCTCACTGAGAAAGAAGCCACCACTTATACAATTGTTAATCTGCCTACATCTTTGATGATTTTGCCCCGGCGTTCCTGCCGGGGTTTTTCTTGGCCTTTCTCTGACTTTTCTCTGCCGCTGTTTTTGTTGACATTTCCCTTTACCGGCGGTATAATCCCCGATACAGGCAATTCTTGGGACGCAAATCCCTCTTTTTTACCTAAATCCCACAAAACCTTCGTTTTAGTTAAACAATTCCCCCTCGAGCGCGGGTGAAAGCCGCGCGAAGACTTGCTTTTATTAACTAAAAGCGGTGAAAAGCCCTCACTTAGTTAAACATTTCCCCCTCGAGCGCGGGCGAAAGCCGCGCGAAGCCTTGCTTTTTGTAACTAAAAGTGTGAAAAAGCCTTCACTTAGTTAAAAGTTACCCCCTCGAGCGCGGGTGAAAGCCGCGCGAAGCCTTGCTAATTGTAACTAAAAGAGTGAAAAAGCCCTCACTTAGTTAAACAATTCCCCCCTCGAGCGCGGGCGAAAGCCGCGCGAAGCCTTGCTTTTATTAACTAAAAGCAGTGAAAAGCCCTCACTTAGTTAAACATTTCCCCCTCGAGCGCGGGTGAAAGCCGCGCGAAGCCTTGCTTTTTGTAACTAAAAGCAGTGAAAAACCCTCACTTAGTTAAAAGTTCCCCCCTCACACGGCAGATCAGGGCGTGCGGTCCTCTGTTTTCTTTAACTAAATTGACCATTCCGGAATCATTTAGTTAAAAATTCTATACTTCTATTAATTCTTGAAAGGAAATTCTCATGAAAGAACTGATCAAACAATTGAAAAAACGTGAATCCATCATTAAAAAGGCCATTAAACTTGCAGAACAGGATGAAGGTAACTTTCCGGAAGGACGATTGCGGGTGGTAAAAACCGAAAAGGGTTATCGGTACTATAATGTAATGGTAAAGAATGACACAGTTGGAGATTACCTGTCGGTTAAAAATAAGCCACTGGTTAAAGAGCTGGCGCAAAAGGACTATAATAAGCGTTTTCTTAAAGAAGCGAATGAAGAATTAAAGACTTTGCAGAGAATAATAGATAAACTTGAAGACAACAATGGGGACTCGACCTTTTTAAAACTCTCTCCCGAACGTCAAAGGCTTGTTATACCGTACATTTTATCCGACGATCTTTATGCCGAAGAGTGGCAATCCGTGAAATTCAAAGCAAACTCCTATTTATCTGAGAATCTACGATACGATACCAAAAGGGGCGAGAAAGTGCGTTCTAAATCCGAAGCGATAATTGCAGACATATTATATGATCTGGGTATTCCCTATCGTTATGAGGCTCCATTGCAACTGAATATGGGAATCAGATACCCTGACTTTACTTTACTCAATACCAAAACCAGAGAGGAGATCTTCCTGGAACATTTGGGACTCATGGATGAGGACGGATATAGGGCTGCTACATTCCATAAACTGGATGAATACAGGGAAAATGGCATATATCTCGGAAAGAATCTCTTGATCACATATGAAACCGAAGAGTCCCCTTTGGATATAAAGGGAATAAAGAGAATGCTGAAATCGCTTTTTATTTCATGAAAGGAATTTTTTCAATCATCACTTTAAATTTCCGAAGTTCAATGATAGAATTACTGATTGTGAGGAGAGATGACCACTTTGTATAACGAACAAACGTCCTGGACACAATTCAAAAATGAACTTGTAAATGCTACCGCTAAATTGGGATTTCCGAAAGAACTGGGGGAACTCATGGCAAAGCAGCTGGGGAGCCCCAAAGCGATCGCCAGGATGATAGGCTATCTGGAAAATGTAAAGCCGAAGAGCGAAGAACTTGTGGTGGATGAGATGCTTGCAATCTGCAGCGACATCGAGCGGTGGAAAGCTAAGAAGGAGAGCGAAGCCGCAAATGCGAGAATCAGCGAGTTTTACCGTAACGGGTTGGGCTCGGATGATGAAGAAGAATGGTAAAAACAAAGGGGAGAAGAAGGATTCAAAGCAGTATTTCTTTATACTTATGTAGATGGAGGGTAAATGTCGAAATCTGATGCATTACATAAATTATATATATTGTGTAAAGATATGAAGCTTGAAGAAGTAGACAAATGATGAAGAGGAAAAAGGGTTTATCAGAATAGTAACCAATTATTTTTTAAAGCAAAGACAAAAAGAAGTTATTGCTAACAAGAGGTTTTAGAGAAAAAATACATTTTGTTTGCCTGAGTTAATGATACAGGAAAGTCATGGAAATACAAAACAGAAAGGAGATCAATTATGCCACATGTTGAGGTAAAATGCTTCCCGGGAAGGACGGAGGAGCAAAAGAAAGAATGCGCGGAAAGGATAACGAAGGCCATCGTTGAGACATTGGGATGCCAAGAGAAAAGTGTATCCGTAGCAATTAAGGACATTTCGGAAAGTGAATGGAAAGATAAGGTCTGGGACGCGCAGATCGTTGCGGATGAGAAGGTGCTGTACAAGAAGCCGGGATATACATGTTGATGCCATTATAGGAAAAACAGCGGGTTTTGGACGGTAGAAAACAGGACGATTTTGAATGATACGAAAAAAATCAGATCATAAGGATTTCAAAAGGGGTGTCTTTATCCAAGACGCCCCTTAAAATCATCATATGAGAATTCTTTTATAAGTTCCAGATCGCCGTCCTGCTTAAGAAGATAAATGCTTGGGAGCGGGATCCCGTTAAAGGTGTTGTTCTTGCATATGGAGTAGATGGCCATATCCCCAAAGAGCAGAAGTTCATCTCTTTTCAGAACGTGATCGAAAAGGTAGTTACCGATCACATCCCCTGCAAGGCAGGAAGGACCTGCGAGACGGAAGGTACGGGACCGAGTGACGGGATTATGGTCTGTATTCGGAGCGCCACCGAAAATATCGTCGATGGCATCACCAAAAACGTCCCCAAAAAGATCCGACATTGTCTCAGTCAGTGCATCGGGAGTAGTAGCACCGGATTTATGGGGCTGCGCATCGTGCGAGATGACGGATTTAAAGGACTGAGCATCGGAAGATGCGTTGGCTTCTGTTGAAGGATCAACAGTCTCAGTGTCCGTAATCGGACATGCATTCAGAAGCGGAGGCATGTAGGGCATTTCGATAACGTCGGGGGTGTGGCAGGCAGCGCTCATGTCGAGGACCGCGATGTTGTGACCGGAATTGTGCACAATGTCTAGTACTCTGGTGGCAAGGTAACCGGCATTTAAAGCTACGGCTTCTCCGGGCTCGAGATAGAGCTGAAGGCCGTATTTTTTGTGGATCTCGGTGAGTATCTTTTTTAAGAGAGGGAGATTGTAGCCGGGACGCGTGATGTGGTGACCGCCTCCCATGTTGAGCCATTTAAGCTTTTTTGCAACATCTCCGAACTTCCTGAAAAATGCTTTGACCGTGATCTCCAGCGCATCGGCGTCCTGTTCGCAGAGAGTGTGAAAGTGAAGGCCGGAAAGCAGAGAGAAGGTTTCCTTATCCATCTCTTTGTCGAAAACTTCCCGTGTTACGCCCAAACGGCTTCCGGGAGCACATGGATCGTAGATCTCATGACCTTCCTGAGTCGAGCATTCGGGATTGATCCTTAAGCCGACTTCTTTTCCTGCTTTTTTCGCAATGGGTCCAAACTTCTTCAGCTGATGGACGGAATTAAAAACAATGTGGTCTGCATACTTTAAAACTTCAGCAAATTCATCGTCTCTGAATGCGGCAGAAAACACATGGACTTCCTTATCGGGCATCTCTTCCCGACCGAGACGTGCTTCAAAAAGCCCGCTGGCTTCGGTGCCTGCGAGATATTGTGAAAGAAGGGGAAAAAGGGTGAAGTTTGAAAAGGCTTTCTCTGCAAGAAGCACCTTCGCCCCTGTTTCTTCCTGCAGGCTTTTAAGGATCTCGCCGTTTTTCATGAAGGCTGCTTCGTCAAGGATGTAGCAGGGAGTTTTCACGTTTTTAAACAATTCTTCGATATTGTATTTTTCCAGATTCTTAAATTGTACCTGCATATGTCTCCTTTTTACGTTTCTGTTCACACCGCCCCAAAGCCCATACAATGGGGGCCTCCCCATTGTCTTGCAATCGCAATCCGCTTCGCTACTAATGATAACGGGGAGGACCGCCACGAAGTGGGGGAGGGCCCCCGTTATATGCTCATGTGGGTGGGGCGGTTGCTGAAAACATGCAACATCGGCAACCTTAGCCTGCATTGCATTTTTCGGAAATCTGATTACCTGCCATTTACAGCCTGCTTAGTTCTTTTACTTAACCAATACCGGATCGTGGCTTTCGCTCTTGGGAAGTCCGTACTTGTCCAGAGCTTCGATGAAGGGATCGGGATCGAGTTCTTCGATTGTGTGAACGCCGGGAGTGTTCCATTTACCGGTGAGGAGCATGAGAGCACCGCACATTGCGGGAACACCGGTGGTGTAGCTGATGGCCTGGCTCTTTACTTCCTTGTAGCACTCCTGATGGTCGCAAACGTTATAGATGTAGTAGGTCTTGTCCTTGCCGTCCTTCTTGCCCGTGAAGATGCAGCCGATGTTTGTCTTTCCGTGAGTGCGGGGACCGAGGCTTGCGGGATCGGGAAGGAGAGCCTTAAGGAACTTGATGGGAACGATCTCCTTGCCCTCAAACATGACGGGAGTGGTGGAAAGCATGCCCACATCCTCAAGACAGCGCATGTGATCGAGGTAGCTCTGTCCGAAGGTCATGAAGAAGCGGATGCGCTTCACTTCGGGAAGGTTCTTTGCGATGGACTCGATCTCCTCGTGGTGGAGAAGGTACATGTCTTTCATTCCCACCTGATCGAAGTCGTACTCACGCTTGATGCTCATTGCGGGGATCTCGATCCAGTGACCGTCCTCCCAGTAGCTTCCGGGAGCGGAAACTTCACGGAGGTTGACTTCGGGGTTAAAGTTTGTGGCAAACTTGTAACCGTGATCGCCGCCGTTGCAGTCAAGGATGTCGATGGTGTCGATGGTGTCGAATTCGTGCTTCTTTGCATATGCAACATAGGCCTGTGTTACGCCGGGATCAAAGCCGGAGCCGAGGAGAGCGATGAGTCCCGCATCCTCGAACTTCTTTTTGTAAGCCCACTGCCAGCTGTAATCGAAGTAAGCCGAGAAGCCTTCTTCCTTGCAGCGCTTTTCGTAGATCTTGCGCCACTCGGGATCGTCGGTGTTCTCGGGCTCGTAATTGGCTGTATCCATGTAGTTTACATGACACTCAAGGCAGGCATCCATGATGGTGAGATCCTGATAGGGAAGCGCAATGTTCATTACAAGGTCTGGCTTGTAGGAGTTGATGAGCTTTACCAGCTCGTCCTTACTGTCTGCGTCTACCTTTGCTGTTTCTATCTTTGTTTTTGAAATCTTGCGAAGCTCTTCCGCAAGAACGTCACATTTTTCTTTTGTACGGCTTGCGATCATCAGCTCGGTGAAAACTTCGCTCACCATGCAACACTTGCGGATCGCTACATTGGCAACTCCGCCGCAACCTATAACGAGTACTCTGCTCATAATCATCCTCCTGATTTTTAAATCATTCAAATCTGTGTATTTCTGCCTGATGAAACAGGCATATGTTTTCTGTACGCTTTATTTCTTCATCTGCTTCCGATGGCGATCAGAAGCTCTCTTACGACTTTGCATGCCGTGGCAGTGGACATTCCGCTTGTATCCAGCATGGGGGCCAGCTCGTTCACGTCCGCTCCGATGATGTTGCATTTTGAAACTTCAATTATGGCATGCAGAAGATCAGTGAAGGAAACTCCTCCGGCTTCGGGGGTTCCCGTGCCGGGGAATATGCCCGAATCAAGGCAGTCAAGGTCTATGGTGAGATAGACCGGAACTTTCTTTGCCACAAGATCCGCAACAACTTCTTTTATTCCGTCAAAGCTGAATTTGTGCATGTCCGTGTGCTTTGCGGCGAATTCAAATTCTGTTTTTTCACCGCTTCTTATGCAGAACTGGTGGATCTTTCCGTCACCCATAAAATCGTGACAGCGACGGACAACAGCCGCATGGGAGAGCTTTGCACCCAGGTAATCGTCTCTGAGATCGCAATGAGCGTCAAACTGGATCAGGTGCATGTCGGGATGCTTTTTGAAAGCGGCCCGGACAGCTCCGAGAGTCACCAGGTGTTCGCCACCCATCATGAAGGGGAACTTTCCGTCAGTAAGGATCTCGTCGGCTCTTTCCTCGATGTCCTTTAATGCGCTTTCCGCACTTCCGAAACAGAGTTCTATGTCTCCGCTGTCAAAGATCCTGTAATCCGTGAGCTCCTTGTCCTGGTACGGGCTGTAGACCTCCAGACCGAAGCTTTCGTGACGGATGGCGGAGGATCCGAAGCGGGCGCCGGGGCGGAAAGAAGTGGTGGAATCAAAGGGAGCGCCGAAGATGACGATGTCTGCGTCATCGTATTCGGAATCGCAGCCGATAAAAGTTTCTATGTTCTTTTCCATTATTGCTGTTCAACCTCCTTAAGCATATCTTCAAGGAAAGCCGGGAGCCAGAAGGCGCCCACATGAAGGCGGGTGGTGTAGTAACGTGTTTTAAGATTTAACTGTGACCAGGCCTTGGCATCAAGATCATCAATGGGATGGTACTTTTTGCTTGCAAAGCCGAAGAGCCAGTAACCTGCGGCGTATGTGGGGATGTGAGCCTGGTAGACCCTGCATATGGGGAATGTGCTGGCGATACGCTTGTGGCTCCTTCTCATGGCGTCCGCATCCTGCTGATAGAAGGGGCTTCCCTGCTGGTTCACCATGATGCCTTCCGCATTCAGTGCATTGTAGCAGTTTCCGTAGAATTCCTTGGTGAAGAGTCCCTCGGAAGGACCGAAGGGATCGGTGGAATCCACGATGATCAGGTCATATTCATTCTCGCAGCGACGGATGAACTTTAAAGGGTTTCCGATAGTGATGTGTACACGGGAATCATCCAGACGACAGGCGTTGGTTGGAAGATAGGTCCTGCAGGCTTCCACTACCATGGGGTCCTGCTCCACAAGATCGATGTGCTCGATACGGTCGTATCTTGTAAGTTCCTTGACCACTCCGCCGTCTCCGGCGCCGATGACCAGCACTTTTTTAATGCTCGGATGGACAGCCATTGGAACGTGGGTGATCATCTCGTCGTAGATGAATTCGTCCCGTTCCGTCAGCATGACATTACCGTCCAGAGTCAGCACACGGCCGAACTCGGGAGATTCAAAAATGTCGATCCGCTGATAATCGCTTTCGCAGGAGTAGAGCTGCTTGTTTATACGGATGCTGTGTTTAACATCCGGTGTATGAAATTCACTGAACCACATTTCCATAGTGGAATGTCCTTTCTGAGCTTTAATGATAATACTTCGTAACACTTGCCTTAAAAGGCTTGTTCAAAACGAATGCACCGATGGATTTATACCAGTACATTCAGCCTCAGGATCTCGGGATCCTCGGGACCGGTCATGCTGCAGCCCTTTTCTTTGGCGTATCTGATGTACTCAAGGATCTGCTTTGTGATCCTTTCACCGGGAGCAAGGATGGGGATCCCGGGAGGGTAGCACATTACAAATTCGGAGCAGATCCTTCCCTCGGTTTCCATGAGAGGAAGGCTTTCCTTTTCTGCATAGAAGGCTTCCTGAGGGCTTTTTGCCACTTCGGGCTCGATGTATTCCTGGCTCATGAGTCCCGCGCCGTCGGTGTGGTAGAGCCTTCTGATCTCAGAGAGGGCGCTCACCAGTCGCTCCAGCTCCTGCATACGGTCTCCGATGGAGAGGTAGGCGAGGATGTTTCCGATGTCACCGAACTCGATCTGGATGTCGTACTCATCTCTCAGAAGATCGTAGACCTCGATGCCTGCAAGGCCGATGTCCAGGGTGTGTATGCTTAATTTTGTTTCATCAAAGTCAAAAACAGAATCTCCGTTTACCAGCTCTTTTCCAAAAGCGTAATAGCCGCCGGCGCTGTTGATCTCTTCTCTTGCATATTTTGCCATATGCACCACCTTCTCGAAGACTTCACGGCCTCTTAAGGCAAGGTTTCTGCGGCTTATGTCCAGAGAGGACATGAGAAGATAGCTTCCGGAAGTGGTCTGGGTCAGGTTTATGATCTGGCGGACATATCCGGGATTTACATTGGGACCGATCAGCATGAAGCTGGACTGGGTCAGGCTTCCGCCGCTCTTGTGCATGGACACTGCTGCCATGTCTGCCCCTGCCGCCATTGCGGAAACAGGCATATCATCACCGAAGTAGAAGTGGGTTCCGTGGGCTTCGTCAGCAAGGCAGAGCATGCCCGCATCGTGAGCCATTTTTACGATGGCACGGAGGTCGGAGCATATGCCGTAATAGGTGGGGTTGTTCACCAGAACAGCCACTGCGTTGGGATGCTCTTTAATGGCCTTTTCCACCTGCTCACGCTTCATTCCCAGAGAAATCCCCAGACGTCTGTCCACATCGGGATTTACGTAAACCGGGATAGCTCCGCAGAGCACGAGAGCGTTGATGACACTTCTGTGAACATTTCTGGGAAGGATGATCTCATCACCGCGCTTACAGGCGGAGAGTACCATGGTCTGAACGGAGCTTGTGGTACCGCCCACCATAAGGAAGGCGTGGGCAGCTCCGAAGGCATCTGCCGCAAGATCCTCGGCTTCTTTAATGACCGATATGGGGTGGCAGAGATTGTCCAGGGGCTTCATGGAGTTTACATCGATGCCAACGCATCTTTCTCCGAGAAAGCGTGTGAGCTCCGGGTTTCCGCGGCCGCGTTTGTGGCCGGGAACGTCAAAAGGAACGACGCGCATGTTTCTGAATGTTTCCAAAGCCTCATAGATCGGGGCGTTGCTTTGGTCGAGTTTATATTCGGGACGCATTTTTCTGATCCTCCGATAAAAAGAAAGACTGTATGCGCGCATGGCATACAGTCTTGTTATCTGAACATCGTACTTTCACAAAAAAAGTCTGGTTTCAATCGTTACAGGTTTTTCAGAGTCTATATAGCAATTACACTTTTACTACTCAATTATTGACCGGTTTCACAAGTCTGCACAACACATGTGCATTTCGGTTATAAGTAACCAACTTATAAAATTTGAGATGATACTCAATAAGTAAGCGGCTGAAAACACAGCCATATAATTGCTTTGAAAAGACTCCGTAAATTATTCGCTTTTCAAAAGTGAACCTACTTTATCATGGAAAGAACCATCTGTCAACAACAAAATCATTCTTTATTAAGAAAAAGTTTACTGGTCAAAATGAGTAGCAAGGTCATACAATAATATAATGTGAGGGTGTTGCATTAATTATCTTTTGAAAAGGAGTGAAAAATGATCAATACTTACAACAAAAGCACAAGTGTTTCAAAAGACACAAACAAAATGAAGGCTGCTTCCGATAAGAAAGCTTTGATCGGGAGCAATAGCGTAAAGAGCAACATTTTTCGCACGGTTAAAGGGAAGTTTATTATAATGGGTGTTACCGGAATAATCATAGCATTATTCATCGGTTCCATTGGAATGACATCCTTAAGTCGAAACTCTGAGAGCAGTGAAGTGGTTTCACTTGTAAATGAGATCAGTGTGTTACAGACACAAAACCTGGCAAATGATGCTCTTTATCAGTATTATATTGATGACAGCTACATAGACCGGACTTTGCAGAACCTGGATGAGATGGAGAAAAAGGCACAGACTCTGAAAGAAGAGGGTGGTGCACTCTATGGAAGTTACATTGATGATATTTTGAAAAATGTAGCCCGGGACAAGGAAAATTATAAGAAACTGCTGGAATTCCATGCATCAAGAGGATATTCCACTGAAATTGGAAAATACAAGGAGTTCGCGGCTGCAACCGAGCAACTGAATGCCAGTTTCAAGTCTCTCGTAAATCATAACGAATGGTTTGAGATCCCTTGGGCAACAGGCACTTTGGGTGCGGGAGAATATGTGGATATTGACGGAGTAACTTATGTTAAGTTCGTTTATGACAATCCTCTTCCTACGATCGGTAAGAGAAATAACATATGCCTTCGTGTCGGCGGAACTTTAACCTATCAGACGGATTATTACGTTAAGAATCTTTATTTTATCGATGCCAACGGTAACGAAGTTAAGGTCGATCTCTCCAAGATCGAGAAGATCACAAAAGCAGGTGACGGGGCTGCAGCGGCTGAACTTTCACAGCTTGGAGGAGATGCTGCTATCAAGGTTACCGGTAAGTTTGACGCCGCAAATAACAGATGGGAAGAGGTTCAGGCTACTTTTTCAATAGAAGAATACAACGTTCAGAACTATACATTTTTAAGATATGAGCTTTACATGGATCCTTCGGCACCTGAAGGCTATGATTTCAGATACGGAGGATCTCTTACGGGCGTTTACGGATTTGCAAGTGCCCTGTCAAACATAGACAGTGAAGTGCTTAATTACAGTAAGCTTATCGGAGAAGGTAAAGACATTACTCAGTCTCTTGCAGCAATAGAAAAACTGTTTGCGGAACTTGAAGTTAACATTCCTTCTTATACAACAGACTCCACCTTGGCAGAGAAATCTCTGGCAGCATTAAAGATCAAAAAGGGGCTGTTTGAAGAACTTAAGAAGATGGATACCGAAACCATCGAGATAAAGGCAAGCAATGCTGAAATAAACGCTTCTCTTTCAAAAATAGCCGAAAATGTTCTGGATGCCGCAAACAAGAACATGAATACTGTTAAAAACAGTGTTGAGGTTGTCACTATCATAGTATTGATAGTCGGTGTCGTACTTCTCGGACTTCTCCTCGGCAGTGTTACACTCAGTATCAATAAGAGTGTTAAGTCCTTTAAGGAAGCGGTGGATGAGATCGCATCCGGTAAGATCACTACAAGAGCCGATGCTTCGGGAAAGGACGAGTTTGCAATGTTTGCAAGCAGTCTGAACGGCTTTTTGGATATCCTTGAGGGAACCGTAAGCAAGGTTAAGAAGATGACAAATGTGCTGGCAGAATCAGGCATAGGCCTTGAGGAAAGCGCCAACAAGACTAAGGAAGTCGCAACAAACTTAAGCGATGCCATTCATCAGATTTCAACAGGCGCCGTAGATCAGGCGGAAGATGTTGAAAAATCTTCACAGAAGGTTATCGAGATCAGAGAGAACATAAATCGCATTTATGACAGCGTTACCACACTTTCCGAAAAGTCGGATGAGATGAACTCCAATGGACAGGAAGCCTCCAATAATATGCTTGAACTGACTGCTTCCAGCGACAAGACCACGGAAGCCTTCGGAAAGATAGCGGAGCAGGTTCATAAGACAGACGAATCCGTAGGAAAGATCAAGGATGCCATCAGCCTCATCGCCTCGGTTGCCAATAAGATCAACCTTCTTTCACTTAATGCAAGCATAGAAGCAGCGCGTGCGGGTGAAGCAGGAAGAGGCTTTGCGGTAGTTGCTACGGAGGTTGCAAAACTTGCGGCACAGACAAATGAATCCGCATCCATTATCGACGGTATCATCCAGATGCTTTCCGAGGAGTCCAACCGTACGGTCGAAACCATCAATGAAGCTTCTGAACTCATTAAGAATCAGAAGAGTGACATCGATTCGACACGTGACATTTTCTCGAATGTAAGTACGGGTATCGATTACACTCAGAGTGCGGTTGAAGAAGTAATGAAACAATCAACGGCTTGTGAAGCTTCCAGTGAGACCATCGTAAACATAATGACGAATCTTTCGGCAATTTCCGAAGAGAATGCGGCTTCTGCGGAAACCACTTCTTCCGCAATGGCTCAGCTGAATTCGGAAACCGCAAGACTTGCGGAAACTTCTGCCGAGCTTAAGCATATCGCCGATACTTTACAGGAAGATCTGAATTTCTTTAGACTCTGATAACTTAAACAATAACGGAACCAAAACGCCGGGCGGGTAACCGCTCGGTTTTTTTTGAATAATGCGAGCAGTGCCCCGAAAGATGCGAAAGATCGGACTTTTACGATTGTACTTGACTGTTAACGAACGTTAAATTATAATCTCTTCTTAAGACAGCGGAAATTTCACAGTCTATGCATAAGCTGATCATCGTGGAGCAAAAACTATGAAAAAGATGAAGATAAAAGCAAAAAAAATACTGACAGTAACGCTCTGTGCTTTGGCTGTGCTTTTTATCGCAGGCCTCTGGAGCGTTTCCGTCTCGATATACAACGAAAACTTTAACAAAAGGTTTGAAAGCTATGAGCCGCTCAGGCTTTATGTTGAGGACTTTGAAGGCCTTAAGCGAACCGGTTACCAATTTGCTTCCAATAAGGGACAGCTCCTCACCGGTTACCTTTACACTGCGGTTGAAGATCCGAAGGGGCTGATCGTTATAGCCCACGGTTTTGGCGGAGGCGGGCACAATTCCTACATGGATGTGGCAAACTACTTTGCTCAGAACGGATATGCAGTATTTGCCTATGACGCCACGGGAAACGATGAAAGCGAGGGAGACGGCGTCGGCGGGATTCCTCAGGGAGTCGTGGATCTGGATGCGGCCCTCACCTTTGCGGAAAAAGAATTCCCGGGTCTTCCGATAGGCCTTTTCGGACACAGCTGGGGAGGCTACAGCGTTTGCAATGTCCTGCGTTACGATCATGACATAAAAGCTGTGATCTCATGCTCCGGATTCAACAAGTCCTCCGATCTTTTTGAGGCGGAGGGGAAGAAACAGGCCGGCGCGGGCATATACCTTCTGCTGCCCTTCGTTAAGCTCCATGAAATGATCAAGTACGGCAAAGCCGCCATGGGAACAGCGATGGACGGTTTTGAAAAAAGCGATGCGGGCATATTGATACTTCACAGCTCTGATGATGATGTGGTCCCCATAGAATACGGCTTTGACATTTTCTACGAAAAATACAAGGAAGATCCCCGTTTTTCTTTCATACGGCTGGAGAAAAACGGGCACAATTACGTCTACAACGATCAGGAATACGTGAAGAAATTGGATGAGGATCTTGATAAATGGCTGAAGACCATAGATTATGATTATCTTATCCCCGAAAACCGCGAACAGTTTGAAAAGGACAGGGCAGACTACACGACATGCATCCTTGATCGCGAAAGATGGTGCAATAATCTTGATTCCGATCTGTTTGAAACATTTTTGCAGTTTTATGATGAAAACATGAAATAGGAAATGAAGAGATTCGAAAAGGAGAGTAAACAGCTCTCCTTTTTAGGTTCGATAAGGCTTATTTAACTTTAATCATTTAGCCGAATATGATATAATTTACTCCAATTAATTAATATATGTATTTAGGGGTCATCATGGAGATTAAAGGATACACTTACGGCTACAAGGCTGTTAAAGGAACATATAGGAGCGATGCGGCTGTCAGAAGCCGTGAAGCACTCATGGAAACAGGGATCAACTGGGTTTGCCTTGCATTTTCCGTGAGACAGAAAACCTACTCTTCCACAGAGATCTATTTTGATTACAGAAGGTCGGTGCCGGATCTGGAGATCATTTCGACCATCGAGCACTTTAAAAAGAACAACGTAAAGGTCTGCCTGAAGCCCATGATCGATACGGAAGACGGCGTTTGGCGTGCTCTCATTAATTTCCCGGATCAGACCATGTTTGAGGAAGACAAGTATTGGAAGACCTGGTTCGAGTTCTACAAGGCTTACATCCTTCATTATGCGGAGATCGCAGAGTACACACACTGCGAGATGCTCTGCCTGGGATGTGAAATGCTGGGAACGGAAAGAAAAGAGGCCTACTGGAGAGACCTGATCGCTGCGGTGAGAAAGGTTTATTCCGGGAAACTTACATACAACACAAATCACGGACATGAGGATGAAGCAGCCTGGTACGATGCCATCGATTACATCGGAACGTCCGCTTACTATAAGGTTGCAAAGCAGGGCGGAGCCTCGGCTGCCGAGATGAAGGCGGAATGGGAAAAGATCTCCGAAAAGCTGGAAAAAACTTCGGAGAGAACGAAAAAGCCCATCATCTTTATGGAAATAGGATGCAGAAGTGCCAGAGGCTGTGCTGCAATGCCTTGGGATTTCATGCGAAAGGAATTTCCTCATGATGAGGATGAGCAGGCAAACTTCTATGAATCCTGTCTTTCGACGTTCTTTGACAAGCAGTGGCTTGCGGGGATCTTTTGGTGGGATTGGAGTTCGGAGATCTATGAGACCCGCGAAGAGGCTGCGAAGGATAACGACTTCAACATTCATTTAAAGAAGGCGGAAGAGGTTATAAAGAAGTACTACAGGCATTAATTGTTTGGGCAACGGTATATCATGTTAAAAAAGATTGTTTGAAGGAACAATCTTTTTTTTGTTGACAGATGTTACGGTTAGTGATATATTAC
This sequence comes from Lachnospiraceae bacterium, assembly GCA_016287765.1. The sequence goes on along the minus strand of JAEEWS010000042.1, from coordinate 10,704 downwards.
GTTTAGTGATATGTTACAGTAAACGTAATAATTATTTCGGAAAGGATGTTGGCTTTGAAAGACAACGTTAAGAGCGGAGCGCTCACAGAAGTGACTTTTTTCATATTGCTGGCTCTCTACACCCCAAGGCACGGATATGCGATCATGCAGTTCATAGAAGAAAAGACCGAAGGCCGGCTGGTGCTTGGAGCGGGATCTTTGTACGGTGCGCTGAATACACTGAACGAAAAGGGGTGGATAGAACCCTACGGAAATGATAACGGGCGGACAAAAGAGTACCTGATAACGCCTATGGGCAGGGAGATCGCCGAAAAGGAACTTCTGAGACTCAGAAAGCTGGTGGAGACTGCCGGCAGCATTGTGGAGGAGAGAAAATGAGCATAAAAAAGAAAAGGTTTTTCGCAGGCTTCATGAAACTTCAGGCAAAATGGCTTAACAGCATGGCCTCAAAGGGCTACAGGCTTGTAAAGACCGGAAAGCTTGAATACGAATTTGAAGAATGTGAACCCGGAAAGTACATTTACACTGTTGAGTACGTGGGAGACAGGTCATGGGAAGAGGAAGAAAACTATAAGGGTTTTCTTGAAAGCCTCGGATACAAAGTGTTTTACAAAAACATAAATCTTGATTACTCCGTGTATAAAGTCACCTACAGGCCCTGGGGTGACAGGGGCGGAAGAGTATCATCAACATCTGCAACCTCAACCTACAATAAGGAACTGTTGATCGTAGAAAAAGAAAATGACGGAAAGCCCTTCGAACTCCACACGGAAAGTGAAGATCGGGTCGATTACTTAAAAAGACTGAGCAGACCATGGTATTATGCCGCATTTCTTTCCCTTTGCATAGCTATTATCACATGGCCCTATATGATCCCTGTTGTGATTTTCGGAAGCCTGACACTTTTTTGCGCGGCAGAGCTCTCTGTAGCAGCATACAGGATACATAAAATAAACAAGAACAAGAAGATCGAGGAGTGAGTATGAAAAAAACAGACACGAAAACAAGAATCCTTGTAATGATCGCAGTGGTGGCTGTCATCGCGATCCTTAAGTTGACCGGATTTATGCCGTCAACAAGCGGTGTCAGGATCGGCTTTTCCGGAAGCTCTTTGCCTCACAGGGCATCGGGAAGTTACCACAAGATAATGGGAAAGTTTGATTACACCTTAACACCTTCATCCGGATCCGCCGCTATAGACTGCAGTGTAAAGACAGAATCCGGCAGCCTGAATGTGAAGATCCTGGATTACAAGAGTAAAGAAGTGATCTTTGAAAAAGAGATCACGGGAAACGAGAGCTTTAAGGTGGATACAGATGTCAAAGTGAAGGTGGTCCTTGAGACCAAAGAACATTCCGGAAGTTTTTCGTTTGAATACTGACCGGGTTTGAAGGGAGGATAACATGAAAAAAGTAAACAAAGTAAAAGAACTGATCCTGATCATTGTCGCATTTTTGGGAACCATGGCGGGATGCATAGGAGTGCGGGCATTTAATATCTATGTGCTCATGTCTTTACCTCTCGTTACGAGGATGGTCACGATGATCCTGTTTTACTGGCTGATCGCACTCGTGCCCGTTATCATCATGGCAGCGGACAAAGAAAAGCTCGAGAACTACGGATTCAGGCGTGACGGGATCCTACGACAGATCGTTACAGGAGTTTTGATCGGAGTGGGCATGTCCGTCGTGCTGACGCTCGTGCCGCATCTGCTCGGCTACGGGAACTTTGTTGATAATGGGCACAGATATCAATTCCTGTGGCAGTTTATCTTTGAGTTCGTTTATTGTACATGCGGTGTTGCTCTGGCCGAAGAATTTGTGTTCCGAGGGATGCTCTTCGAAAAGTTAAGGCGCGTCGGAGGAAACAATGCGATCGCAGTCATATGCTCATCTGTTCTTTTCGGACTTTTCCACATCTTTAACGGAAACCTGATACAGGTGGTAATGACAACTCTTATCGGGCTTTTCTTCTGCTTTTGCAGACTTAAGATCAGGAATTGTTCTGTTTTATCGCTGATCATCGCCCACGGCGTCTACGATGCTATGATCACCGTATGGCTGTTTGTTTTTCTCAGATAAAAAAATAAAAGGAAGGTATCGAAATGTTGATCAGACATCAATACAGATGCAGCTTTAATGCTTCTGCTGAGGGATTGGAATTTGAAAGCACGATCGAATTGTTCCGTGAGAAAGCATCACTTCTTATAAAAAACGGAGCATTTTGCAATATCTCCTTTTACCGATACAAAAAAATGGGCTTCCTGCATCTTGAAGAGATCTGCGACAGCGAAGATGAGAAGAGCGATCCGGAAAGCATATGTCCGGAAATTGGGGCCTTCCTGAAGCCATGGCCCGAGGAGGACGGAGACAGGTACTTTGTTCCGATGATAAAGGTCTACTATCAGTACGAGCCGGAAGATGACCCGGATGAATGGGAAAAGGAGAGGACGACTGCCGTAAAAACGAGGGTGGGAAGGATCGCTTTCGTTTTTCCTTCGAAACTGACATCCTATGTGATGTATCACAGGAGACTGACCGACGAAGGGCTGAACAAAGGCGATAAATATGCCTTTATCTCCATGCATGAAAACATATTGTTTTCGTACTACGAAGAGCCCAGGAATAATGTGAACATAAGGCGAAGCGACGAGGCTTCGAAGGTGATCGACGAGTGGCTTAAAGTTGACCCGGAGTCACACTTTGACAGAGTTAAGGCAAAGGGGATGAACTTTTTGGTGATCCCCTGTCTGTTCAGCGTGGACAGGGTGGATGCCGCGGCAGACAGCGGAGAATAGATCCGGGGTGAAGGAACGTACGCAAAGGCAATAAAAAGAACGGGTGTCTATTCGGATACCCGTTACTTTATTTTTTTATCGGTTGTTTGTATGGTCGTCTCTGTAAATGGTTAATTTCTCGGCGGAACTGTGCAGATAAACAAGTTTTAAAATGCCTCCGATGAGAAAGGCAATGCAACTGATGATTAACAGAAACAAACCGAATTTGATCGATATGAACATAAATAATACGGACACGAAAACGCCGCCCAGAGAGCAGATATACAATATCCAAAGCCTTGCCCATTTTTCGCAGAGGTAGGAATCGATGCCGTTGAATACAGCGGAATGGCCGGAATACTCTTTATATGTCCCGTAAAGAGTTGTAATGACCGACAGCACGAGCAAAATATACAACAAGGCGCTGAATGCGGTTCCGGACCGGTCAGACAGCGAAAAGATTAAATCCAAAAAATCTAAGGCAGAAGAGATAAACATGCATATACCTGCCGTACGATATCTTTTCTCAACTGAAGACATGCGGAGAAGAATACTTCCGTAAGCAACGGATGTCAGCAGGCTTATCAGGGTCCCTGCCATGTGTAAGTTTCGTGCTGAAGAGGAAGCCTCCATAGAAAATCTGGTCAGGAAATATGCAATTAAGTATGGGATCGTAAGTATTAACAATATACGAAACCATTTGATAAGGAAATCCGATCGCTCTGTATAAACCTCGATCATCCTCTTTTCTTCGTCGGCTTGTTTTTTTCGCTCTGCAGGGTAGCGATAGCGATCCAAATACTTTCCGCAGCCGGCGCGAAGATCGCATGATTCGCACGTACGGTGCCCCTTGTCTCTGCAGCATGATGCCAACTTACAGTTTCCCCCGCGGGCAAGGAGTCTTCCCGGACCGTTTTCACACCCGGGACACCCTTCCTCTGCCATCCAGGCACATTCATCGCATTTTTTACCGCAATAAGTTTCTGACATAAATAATTACCCCCTATATATTTACTTTTATGTACATCAGTGTAACGTATTTTGGATATATGAGCAACAGGAAATATATAGAAAATTTACGAGAAAATAAATTATCTACTATCTCTTTATACTCCAATGGAGCCGGCAGTTCAGGGTCCTAATCAGGTCAATTCATTGCGGGGAACCCCTTGAAAATGTTCCTTTGTTTTCTGCGATGCCAAAATTTTTCCTTTGATGTCAATACTCTCTATTACTTCCAGGGCAAGATCATCAAGTTTTTTATCAATTACAACAACACCGTAGCCGCTTATCTTGACTTTTTTTCCTCTTTCTTTAGCGTTAACGAGCTGATCTTTCGTAACTACGTAAATTCCCGTAAACCAATCCCCATTAGATTCACGTTGTCTTGACGCCTCATTTTCAATAATAGATTGCTTTTGATCCAATGACTGCCTTACAGACTGATTGATAAAATCACTCCGATTAGAATAATATCCCAGATCTACCAGCAGGTCTATTTGAGACAATGTACCGACATTCATGTTTACTGATACTTTTTCCGAACTTCCATCCATAATATTTTCCTCCCAAAGATAACAGCATATGCTCCATATGGAGCATATTTGGAGTATAGCATGTGCAACTTTACATGTCAATAAAAAATTGAGTGCATATGACACACGGTAGCGGAGAATGAAGCCGGGGGTTAAGGAACTCCGCTCCGAATGCAGAAGATGGGACTTGAACAATGTTGGTTGAACACTGATAGAAGGGGGCCGGCACCGCTTTTTCCCGGGAAACCAAAGGCATGGAGATATATCTTGGGATTGAGCCCACACGTTAAATGGCCGTTAACGTTACCGAAATTATCAAAAACACAAAAGTGGTAACGTTAACTTGAGTTTTTCTGGACATAATGGTAGAATGTATACGAAATAAAATGCGGAGGCAACCGGATGAAGTTATTTAAGCGAGAGAATTATCTTAGAAAAATCAGAGGATTCTATGATGCTGACGATATTATAAAAGTCATAACCGGAGTAAGACGGTGCGGAAAGTCTAGTTTGATGGAGATGATAGCGGATGAAATAATCGCAAGCGGCGTTCCGAAAGAAAACGTCATATATATAGACTTGGACAAACGAGGCTTCAAAAACATCAAAACCCCGGATGCGCTCGAAAAGTGTATAGATGAACAGGGAACAGCCGAAGGTCTAAAATATCTTTTCGTTGATGAAATCCAAAATGTGAAGGGATTTGAGGAAGTTATAAACGGATACAGAACAGACGGCGATTGGTCTATATTTATCACGGGTTCAAATTCATATTTGCTAAGTGGCGAGTTAGTTACTAAACTGACAGGCCGATATCTTGAGTTTGAAATGTTTCCGCTCAGTTTTGGTGAATATGAGGATATGAAAATATTCTTGGGGAAACCCATTGATACCAATCCTCAGGCTGAATTGACAAATTATATACTTGAGAGCGGATTCCCTAGGGCGTTATTCCTGGATGATCCTGCTGATAAGAGAAAGTATGTGCAGGGAGTTATAAAGGAAATATTTGACAAGGACATACGTAAACGCGTCAAGATAAGAAAGAAAGAAACATTTGAATTGGTACGCAGGTACGTCGTAAATAATTTTGGCGCAACTACCAGCATCAACAGTATTTGTGCCGAACTTAAAAAGAATGGTCAAAGCATAGGGAAGGCCACTATTTCTAAATACATAAATGCATTGGTTGATGCCAAGATATTATATGAATGCAACCGCTTTGACATGAAGTCAAAGAAGTCATTGAGCGGTGAGAAAAAATATTATCTTGCCGATTTGGGTTTCTATTATGCTGAAAACACCGATAACCGTGTTAACTATGGGCCTACACTCGAAAACATGCTTTATATATATGCTTGCTCGCAGGATTGTACCGTAAGCGTCGGTAGGATTGGTAAATTGGAATGCGATTTTATCATACGCAACAGTGAGATGAATTATTCTTACGTGCAGGTCGCATATACGATTGCATTAAGTAAAGAAACTGAGGATCGAGAGTACAGACCTTTGGAGATGATTGCTGATAACTATCCGAAATATGTATTGACTACCGATTATTTACTCCAGAAAAGAAATGGAATTCTGCACGAAAACATAATCGATTATATGCGAGAAGGAAAAGTGTTCTAACAATAAAATATGAAGCAGGAGGCTTAAGAGCCTCCTGCTTTTTAGTGCAATTCACATCAAAAAAAGTGCGATTCACATCATTTTCGGCTGTAAGCCGGATCGAATAGCCGATATAACAGATATACTATGTCCATAGGAGCGTGATCACATGGAAAAATCGATAACCATTGCAATATGCGATGACGAAAAGGCAATACGGGATGAAATTTCTGAATGTATCCGCAATATAACGACGGCAGCTGTTATCAAGTGCTTTGACAATGCTTCCGGCATCTTAAACGATGACTTTGATGCAGATATACTATTTCTGGATATTCAGATGCCGGGGCTAGATGGTATGGAAGCTGCAAGAAAACTGCGTGCGTCAGGAAAGAAAACCGTAATCATCTTTGTTACAGCGCTTGAAGAGTATGTCTTTAAGGCTTTTGATGTAGGTGCTTTTCAGTACATAGTCAAACCGTTTGAGGCGGAAAAACTTATTGAGATTGCCACAAGGGCCGTAAAAAGCGTGAGGGCTCAGGAACAGAACACAACCGTAGTAAAGCAGGAACCTTCTGAATCTGTTCGAACTATCGTAGTTAAGAGCGGAGGCGCCAATCTGAGGATTGAGCTTGAACGTGTTGTCTATGCCGAAATATTTGACCGACAGATTGCTCTCCATATGAAAGAAGGCGATGTAATCGAATATTATGGCAAGATATCCGATCTTGAACATCTAGCCGGGAGCAGTTTCTTTAGGATACACAGGGCATATTTGATCAATCTGAAGTATGTAAAGGCTTATGATTCCAAATTCGTTCTGCTCCAGGGGGCAAGCATACCTGTAGCACGTGGAAAATATCAGGATTTAATTAAAGCCTTCCTAACATACAATGCCCGGAGGGAATGTCTATGATGGGATATATTGCTGAGAATTTCGAGTATTTTGCAAACGCTTATGCCCGTATACTAATCTTTTTACTTTTACTTTTTATGGCAGTTCTGCTTGCAAAATGGCTTCGTCCTTTTTCGACAAAGAAAGCTGCGGCAATTATAACAGCGTTGGTTTATTTTGCATTGATGGTAGTCAGGACGTTTATGAGCATCGACGGAATTGCCGGTCACATCTTGGAGTTTGCCAATATACTGCTTCCGCTGACTGTTCTGTGGCTGTTGGACGGAAAAAGAAATCCTGTTCAGAAAATCTTTCTTTGGGTAGTATTTAAGCTCATGAGCTGGCTCTCGATAGAAATCTTTACCGAAATCGGCCTGTTCGAAGGTGAATGGATCTTGGACCTTGAGTGGTATTCCAGTGGAGTAAATGCCGTTATTATCGAGTTTGTACTGTGGAATACGTTCCAGTATGCGTTGACAATACTCCTTCTTTATATTGCTGTCAGAGTGCTTCACCGTGTCTACAGGAAAAAGAACGACGAATTAACCTTGCGGGAGCTGGTAATGTTACTTACTCCGGCATGGTCACTTCTGGCTGTGAAGCCTATTATGTCTTCTTATTTGAACCTTTGGCTGGAGGGTATGAAGAACGGGACCATTGATCGAAATGTGCCTGGCAATCCGTTCAGGCTTATTTTCTGTATTCTGTCCTTCTTTACCATAGTGATACTCGTTACTTTCTATGAGCAGTCAAAAGAAAAGCAGGAAGACGAGTTTGCGCGGCTCTCTTTGGCTAAACAGGTAAAAGATATAGAAGGACACTATGCTCATATCGAAGATATATATGAAAAGATGCGGGCGCTCAGGCATGATATGGGTAATCTCCTTGCGGTGGCGGGCAGACTTGCGGAAACCGGAAAGCCGGAGGAACTGCGAAGCTTCATATCAGACATGCAGGATACTTTTGAAGAACTGACTCCGCAAATAAAGTCGGGTAATGCTGTTACAGACGCGATCCTGTCGGAATACGCTCTCCGCTTTGAAAAAGAAGGGATTTCTTTTACCAGTTCTTTCTTTTACCCGGAGGGATTGGCCCTGAATCCGTTTGATATGAGCGTTATCCTTACCAATGCTCTTCAAAATGCCCTCGAAGCTTCTAAAGGATTTGATGCTGCCGCGATACAGATCAAATCTGTCGCCAGGGACCGGGTCTTTATGATAAATATCAGGAATATAGTGAAAAACGAATGTACTCTTGGCTCGGATGGCCTGCCATCTACTACAAAACATGATGCCGGACATGGATATGGTCTTAAGAATATAAGGGCTATTGCCGCAAAGTACAATGGTGACATAGAAATCCGTTACGAGAATGGAGGCGATAGTATTTTCTTTGTCCTGAATATAATGTTGATAGGCTGATTGTCACTTAAACGCATTTCACAACGTAAAATGTGCGGTTCACGTCAAATCCCTTGTTTACGCAGATTATCAGTCGATAATTATGGTAAGGGAGGTGAAAATCATATGATCAGATTGAGCGGAATGGACTATATGAACATCTTTGGTTATACCGGCAGGTTAGGTTTCACAAATTCCAACTTGGGCAAGACAAATACCCATTATTCAAACTATGGTATAGGCCTGTCAAAAAGAAACACAAACAGTACCTATAGCACGGCTCTGACAAATTCACAAAAGACGTTATCCACAGTGGGTAATGAAGCATCGGCACTTGTTAAATCGGCAAATAAGCTGGCCGGTGACGTTTCATACAAGAACGTTGAAGCATTCGTGGAAAACTATAATGACACCGTAGCAGCTCTTTCAAAAACGGTAAACTCAACAGTCAGAAGTTCCGGCAACAGTATGCAGAGAATGACCGGAATCATGAAAAACAACCTGTCCAAGATTGGTATAACTGTAGCATCGGACGGAAAAATGTCAGTTGACGAAGAAAAGTTTAATAATGCGGATACCGGTACTGTTAACAATGTTTTCAGAGGAAGTAATTCGTATTCAAAGATCATTGCTTCATCAGCTGAGCGCCTCCAATATGCGGTCAACTCACAACAGCAGGTTTACACAGGCAGTGTATATGGACGAAATGGCTTAAATTACAATTATAGCAATCTCAGCCTATTGTCTGCTCTTGGGTACAATTCATTTAATGCATTCTTCTAAGGATTTAAGGAGCAAATGCCGATAAAATAAAAGAACACTATTAGCAACGGAGTGCGTGCCATTTCAACGGAGTGAAGGTTGAGGTGACACGCATTTTTTATTCCGAATCGTTCGGGAAGGAGGAATCATATGAATATAGCAAGTATGGGCGGTACTGCGTTTATGGCGTACTACACCGGAATCTCTTCAATTAAGCAATCGGAACGAGCCTTTCTGTCAGCAAGCCAAGGTGTATTTTCAGGCGGCTCATTTGTATCAGCTCTTCAAGAGCAGATTAGAGGGGTAACAGAAAGCCAAGGAATTGCCGATGTCGATAATATGACCCGGGAAGAAGCTTATATGCAGCATCTAAAGGAAAAGTATGGCGTAGTTCGTGTAGAAAGCATAGGAAGAGATCAAAAAAGCCTTGATAAAGTCGGAGGTACTATGATGAGCGGAACTGACGTTGTAATAGCTCCGAATATGCTGACGAAGATGGCTGAGGATTCAAAGAAAGCAGCAGAAATTGAGGGAAAGATTGACTATTTCTTTAACAACATTCCCAAATACGAAATGGAAGCGGCTGCAATGGGTTTAAAATTCCAATCTTGTGGATGCGTTGTTCATGAAGACGGGACAGTGACTTATATATGTGGTGCCGAAGATCCGCCGGAACGTGTTGCAGAAGTAAACCGGATCAATCGAGAGAAACGGGCTAAAGAAGCAGCTGAAAGAAAAGCTTACTTTGAAAAGAGTCAGGAAGCTGCCAGTGAACGAAGAAGACTTTTGGAAGAAGAACAGAGAAGGCTTAGTATCACTGACTATATCAGGATGCAGACCTATACCGGTACCAACATGTTTTTTACAACGACTGAGTCACATTAATTGTAACCGCTTGGACCTTTCCGGAGAGCGGTGCAGCTCTGACTGATAGATGGGCTGCGGAAAGGATGAATAATGGGAATAGCAGGAATTCTACCTGTTCAAAACAGAACTCTCTCAGTACTTCCGTTTCATAAAATGGGTCAGGCATCATTCCTGTCTTACTTGGATAAGGCAAACGTAATAGCAAAAAGTGTAGAATTCTACAATTTTGGCGATTACACCTCAAAAAGTGCGATTATGCAGGAAAAGGCTAAAATAAAATTGACGATTTTGCAGGAATTTACCAAAATAAAATTGACGATTTTGCGAAAAGGAGCATAATCATGATGTTTTAGCGTAAGATTTATAACCAATTTACGACGGTTGTGCCAATCGAAAGGGTTTAAAGTTACCAATAATCATGCACTGAGAATGTCCCTTAATTCAAATGTCCTGATTCCGATGGGTATATCACCGGCTGACAGAGCCGCGATGCTGGGGCACTCGGTTGAGACGAACATGAAATATTACAGCTTCGCTCAGAAGGGCTATATCGACACCGTAAGGGCATTACTGGACGGTGATTTTGACCAGGACCCCCTCGGGAACCCCTTATATTAGTTCATTCATCTAATACTCCATAACATCAATTTTCTTTTGCAGTACTCCAGCGTAATCATGTGCGGTTTTGCCTACATTTTCGGGATTGACCTGATAGTGGATGTTATATAGGATCCCGCTTTCTCCGGTTCTGTCAGGTAAATGGTTTTCATCGATATGAAGGCCGATCACCTCAAGGCAAAGCATTGCATGGCCATCACCGGGAACTATTTCCTTTTCCCATTTGAGCTTACATTCAAG
>JAEEWS010000010.1 GCA_016287765.1 Lachnospiraceae bacterium | reverse complement strand
ACATTACCCTGCTGGAGCCTATAGCTGAGGTGTTTAAGATTTCGGTGACGGAGCTGATATCAGGCAATACTATTCATAATGCAAATGTATCAGCAAATGTGCTGCGCTCAAAGTTTTATGTATGCCCGATCTGCGGAAATGTGATACACAGCATGGGTGAGGCGGCAATTCATTGTCACGGGATCCAGCTTATTCCTTTAGAGGCAGAACCTTCTGATGAACATCACATGGTTTTTATCGAGCGTGTGGAGGATGAGTATTATGTGCGGATTGATCACAGTATGACGAAGGAACACTACATTTCGTTTGTGGCGGCGTTGTCATCTGATGATATGCAGATGCGCACGCTCTACCCGGAAGGGAACGCCGAAGCTCGGTTTAAAACCAGGGGTGTCAGAAGGATCTTCTTTTACTGTAACCATGACGGCCTGTTTTCAATCGATCCGGTAAAGGGCATTACTTACAACTTTCTTTGACAAATGCAATCATTCTGTCAAATGCATCTTTTGCTACATCATCAGCACGTTCCGAAGCTACAAAGCAATGCTGCTTCACCATATTTCTTTCTGCAAGAGGATCGATTAATTCGTGCACCACTCCCGCTTTAGTCAGGGCTGCATCCATATCGCGCATATCCACGTAATATTCACTTCCCAACAAAACAGCAGACGGATAATCAGAATCGACCCAGAGGATATTGTTATATCTGTTTATTTCCTTACGATTAAGGAAGATACTGCCCTTCACATAGTTTCCGACAAGGATTTTTGTTCCCAGAGAAAACTTGTCATAAGCAAGAGGCGCATCATCAATAACAACAGCCTTAATCTGCTCAGGTTTTAATACCGGAGTAATTCCCAAAGAATCAGCATAATCCGGATTGGTAATGATGCTTCCCAACTGGCTTGTCATGATTGCTCCGGCGGATGACCCCATAATCACCACTCTGCTCATATCCAGATGATATTCTTCCGAGTGCTCCAACAAAAATCGAAATGCTTCATTTGCCTGAACCAGGGGATCCGGGAAATGATATTCCGGCACCAGCACGTAATCAATATTTACAAGATTAAACCCTTCTGCGCAGATATCATCAAGCAGTGCCGTAGCATCATTCTCAGCAAGCGGATCGCCTACGTTTTTACTTCCACCGAAAAAACCTCCACCGTGAAAGTATATAAGCGTCGGATTTGATGCATCCCTGTCCCCGTTCGGGTAGGTGATGTCAAGGTAACTGTTCGGATAATCCTCGGAATATTTTATTTCCGTGATAACGTACTGCCCATTGTCCTTTAATCCTTCCATGGGTTCACCAAGGGGCTCATAGACATTGGCCGTATTCACTGTACTTGCCGAAAGCTTTTGAATCGTACCAACGATGATCTGCGTATGTGTCAGTGCAAACAATACCCCGCCGACCGGAATCGCAAGGATAATGAAAAATATGATCAAAATTTTCCGTATCGTTTTCTTCTTTTTCTCGTTCATTGATTCTTCTCCACGTCCTGCCAATTATTATTGTGCAAGATTTCTGCGTTATCACCGGCAAAGACTGTTGCAGCTTCTTTGTCTCCTGCAAGCTGATACAGCATCCATGCCGTCATATATCCATCCGAGCGCATCAACATCTGTTCATGCTCCGTGCCAACGGCTCTTGCCCGTATCTTTTGTACTTCATCAGAAATGCTATTATAGTTCGATACAAGCGCAGAGAGCGGGGAAACACCTCCATAGCTTGTTTCGGGATCTGCGCCGGAATCGTCCGACTTCCCCGTTCCCGCAACCATAAAATAAGGGATTGTCACTTTAGACACGTCATATTCCCACCCCATGTTTTTAGCAAGCGTAGGATATGCGGCACTTCCGGTAAACATGGCCTTATAACGCACGCCGTTTTCATAGTTCGTCACAGCGCAGATCGCTCCGGCCCCTCCCTGGGAGTATCCGATGATTCCCATATTGTCATAATCGATTTTGCCGGCTAGTACGCTGTCATGCGGAACATTCAGCATAAAGTCCAATGTAACAGATGCTGTCTTACCATTTCCGGTCTGTCCGTCTTCATTGCCAACTACTACAAATCCCCATGAGGCAAGGCGAGAAAAAAATGGCTCGTAAGATGAAGCGGGTGTTCCGCTCGCATTGACGACCATGATCATCGGCCAGCTTTTCCCACTGCTTTCTAATTCTGTAGGATACCAGACCCGCACCTTTCCAATGGATTCATTATCAGAAGCAAACTCGGTATAACTTGTTTCAAATGAACCGGGATTTGCATACTTCTTCTCCAATGGCGCATCGGACTGAAAGCGCTCATAATATCCTTCCGTGATGTCGTTATTCCCGCCTCCGTTTGGGAGTTTGGATTTGATATAAAAAAACACAGCTATAAGCAGGATGAGTATGACACCCAGCAAAATCAAAACAATCTTCATGACCTTTTTCATGATGACCTCCTTGACAAGTTGCTAAAACAAATGTATCATAAAATCGTTGATGATACAAGTGTTTCAGCAAAATGATACATATTCGGGAGGTTTGTTTCATCGCATGAACATGAACAATGAACAAAAAAATACATATGTCAAAAAGCAGATCCTAACTGCGCTTCTTGATCTTCTAAAGGAGAAACCTCTCTCCGATATTTCTGTCAGCGAACTAACAAGCAAAGCCGAGATCGGACGCGTCTCTTTTTACCGCAACTATCAGAACAAAGAGGATATTTTGAAGGAAGAATCAGACCGGCTCATTAAGGAATGGGGAAAGCTATATGAGTCTAACCCCGAATCAACGCCGGAGAGTTTGTTCCCCTCATTATTCGACTTTTACCGTGATCATAGAGAATTTTATACGATTCTCTATAACGCAGGTATGTCTTCCATCATGATGGAAACCATAATTAGCACCATTCAGATAATGCCTGAAATGCCCAACCTTGAAGCATACATGAAATCTTTTTGGGCATATGGCATTTACGGATGGATGCTGGAATGGATCAAACGTGGTATGCAGGAAGGTGGCAAAGAATTAAAAATTGTCTTTAGCCTGGCACACCAAGGCAATGAAAGTAGTGGTAATATTACATAATGCATGCATCGAAGAGTCAACGGGGACGTTTCATTTCGACTCATCATGCCCACTCGCATCCTATATGACACCCTAACCCCGTCCCCAACGGCTCATATTTTGTAAATGATTCACTGTTTGTACCTTGATTTCGGCAGGAGTTATGATAATATTTGTATAGAATGAAATAATTATTTGTAGGGAGGACAGGAAGATATGATTCTACTGGTTATTGATATGCAGAAGGGACTGGTTGACGAGGACTTATATGCCTTCGATATTTTCATAGACAGAACTGTTCGACTGGTAGATGTGGCCAGAAAAAACAACGTTGAAGTAATCTTTGTTCAGCATGATGCAGGTCCCGGGAGCGGCATGTCGGTTGGAGACGAGGATTTTGAAATTGTTGATCAGATAGCGCCAAAAGAAGGGGAAAAGGTATTTGTCAAGACGATCAACAGCTGCTTTGGAAACAGGGAGTTTAAAGAATATATGGAGTCACAGGTTGACAAACGTCTGATGATCATTGGCCTCCAGACAAATTATTGTATTGATTGTACCGTAAAATCCGCTTTTGAAAGAGGTTTTGAGGTAATCATTCCGGAAGGGACCAACTCGACTTTTGACAATGACTACATGACCGGCGAAACGACTGTCCGTTATTACAACGAGGATGTTTGGGAAGAACTCGTCGAAGCCGTTACATTCGATGAAGCTATCGCCATGATGGAGAAGTAACATATTAAAGTTTTTACGACTATTATATATAGTTATTTATGGAGACATTCATGGGTAAAATTATTTTTTTACCAAGTAGTCCTTTTGTAGGACGAGGCCTTCTCTTTAATGAAACTGAGTTTTGTATACAGAGCTGTACAATACTCAATTCAACATTAAAAAAATGTGAGCCTTATTGTAGAATGCTAAATAGGAGGAAAAAATAATGGATAAATATGAGTACAAAGTGATCGCTTATGACACAACAGGCTTTTTTGGCGGAAATGTTAATACCGAAGAGCTTGAAAGCAGGCTTGATCGGTTAGGAAATGATGGCTGGGAGATGGTAAGCAGTGCGTCAACCAATCAAAGCTATGGTTCGTCTAAAAGTCTGGTTTTCATATTCAAACGGAAGAAAGAGCAATAAATACCGTTTGGCGCAGGAGGAATTATTAATGTTGTCCTGTTTACTGACTGTGATAAATCCTTACTGCGTTTTTTCATAAGCTTTACTGCTTTTCCTTTTTAGAATAAAAACGATGCTTTCGTTTTTATTTTTTTTTACGTGATCGGGCTTTTCGCTCACGGGAGGAAGAATAATATAAAATATTCAGAAACAAAAATATAAAATATTGCATAAAAAGTTAATTAGTTATAATTGTCAGAAAATGGTATACTATAAAAAACTCATTCTACTAAAAAAAGGAGAGTGACAATATGATGAAGAGAATTATTTCGCTAATGATCTGTTTAACAATCTTTATAACTGTATGTGGTTGTTCAAAAGAAGGAAAGGTGATCACGCAGATCGGGACTGATGCAAGGCCTACCGGTGCATCGGACACAAAGATCGATGATAGGAAAGAGGATGATGACGGGAAGAAAAGTGCCGCACCTGTTTATGCTGATACTTACTCTGAAAAGCAACTTTTTAAGGTGAAGTCCCTGGATACTTATCCGACCAAATGGAATGACGAGGATGGACTGTATATATTCTCGGAAGTTGAAGGAAGCATTCCATATCTTCTCATTTTCAGATGTATAGATATGCCGATAGATGTCAGCCAGTATATGGAGGAATCCATCGTTCCTTTTATCAATGAAGATTATGCGGATCAGAATCTGAAGATGGAACCGGTCACAAGGGAAAAAGTGGGCGGAAAGGAACTGCTGAGCGTGAAATACAGTTATGATGTAGGGGAGTACAGGGTAACGGCGCAAAGGCTTTTTCTTCAGCATAACAAGGACATCGTAAATTTTACGGTAAAATATTATGATGATGATCAGATAGAACCTCTGGATGAAATGCTTGAAAGGGCTGTATCATCATTTACCACGCTCACAAAGGCAGAAATGTATGCGGCAAAGGCCAAGCCCGAAGATGGAGCCAATTACAAGATCATTCCTTCCGAAGCTGCAATGGTGGAATATACAAGTTACACGGATTTTAACAATTATATAACCATGGATATCCCGGTAGGTTGGGAAGTCATTATCGGGATCAAGCCTACTCGCGAATTTGATATCTTAAGTTATGGTATCGAGCTTAGAGACCCCGCTGTTCCCGAAAGGATGTTGTACTTTAATCTCTCAACGTCGGGACTTGTAAAATCGCAAGCGGCCCACGACTGGTATGTAAAGTATTACGGTGCTGACTATCCATTATCCAAAACTCCTGTGTTATCGGATCTTACAACAAAAGGTTTTTTTGAAAGTGTGGCTTCATGGTATGGCTATTCGGATCTTAATGTTCTTGAAAATATGGACAAAATTGTAGTATTTGAGGCGAATTCCGAGAGAGGCAAAAAGGTGGAATGCGTTGCTACAACATATGTTACAGCAATTAATTACAATGTGAATTCAAATATGTACAGCATATTCTCGCCACAGATAGATGCTGGTTGGGCAACGGCTTATGATATTGTTATGGAAGCTGCTCCGGTAGAGGAATTCTATGACTGGCAGCCTGTACTCGATCACTGTCTTGGAAGCATTAAATTTTCGGAAAAATATTTGAATGACAGAAATGAAACGTGGAAGAGGGTCATTGGAACTGCCGCTACCACAATGTCAACAGCAGATGAGATCAGCGATATGATCATGGATAGCTGGGAAAAGAGCAGTCATACCTATGATGTGACAAATCAGAAATACAGCGATGCCATCCTGGGTTATGAACGTATCTACGACAACGAGACAGGTGATTATTATAGAGTGGAGCTCGGTTTTTCTGATTGGTATGAGGGAGAGAGATACGTTGCGGATGATTCAGATGCCGCCTATACATCGCCGGTGAAGGGAACAATTTACAAAGTAGAGTGACCCTATAGTTAGTTTTCACATTGAACGAAAGGAATAATGATATGAAGAAAGATACGGTATTGATAACCGGAGCATCTTCCGGAATAGGACGGGAGATGGCAAGAATAGTCTCAAAAGAAGCACATAAGCTTATTTTGGTCGGAAGAAACATTGAAAGGCTTGATGAAATAAAGAAGGAATTGATTGAAAAGACAGAGGGACTTGAGGTCATTACAGAAGTTACGGATCTGAGCCTTCATGGAAATTGTGAGGAACTTCACGGGAAATACCCCGATGTTGATCTTCTTATTAACAATGCCGGTTTTGGTGACTTCGGTGACTTTGATAAGACTGCCCTTGAAAAAGACATTCAGATGATAGAAACCAATGTTGTGGCTCTTCACATTCTTACCAAGCTTTACCTTAAGGACATGATCGAGAAGGACAGCGGACATATATTAAATGTGGCATCAATTGCAGGCTTTATGCCTGGACCTTTAATGGCTACCTATTATGCTACGAAAGCCTATGTTGTAAGGATATCTGAAGCAATAAGGCAGGAACTTAAGAAAAGAAGGTCAAAGGTGGGTATCAGCATTCTTTGCCCCGGCCCTGTAGCTACCGATTTTGCCAAAAATGCAAATATTTCCTTCCTTTTTATGGGGACGGATGCAAATAAAGTCGCAGAATATGCCATCAGACATCTTAACCGGTTTTATATCGTACCCAAGTTTTATGTGAAGGCTTCCAGAATAGCCATGCATCTCATTCCTACATCACTTACGGCGCGTATTGTGTACTTCCTACAGTCAAAAAGGCAGAGCTGACCGGATAGAACGGACATCATTAACTCGAAAATTCAAACCAAACAGCCAAAAAGCAGGAAAAGTTTGCTTTTGGAGGAAAAACTAGTACAGCGGTTTTAAAATAAATGGACTAATGCGCAGAATGTTTGCTCGAATGCTCGTGCATGAAAACGCAGGTGTAGCGGGCTACTCCGAGGCTTTCATGTACGGGCAGTCGGGTAAACAGGCAAGCATTGGGTCCAGTTATTTAATAACCGATGTACTAGTTATGGCGAGGATAAAAACATAAAAACAGCATTAACTAAAGTTCCATTTTGTGTGGAACTTTTTTGGTTTTTTATATATCTTTTTAAAAAAATATGTTATTATAATATATTATGTAGTTTAGATAAATTTCGTTGGTATTAGCATTTTGTTATCCGGGGATTTTTAGCGAGGGTTTTCTTATGAACAAACAATTAAAGCATAATCTTTCAATCATCCTTTTGGCATTATTCTCAGCAGTGCTGACCGTCCTTACTTCTATAGCTTCCGCAGCGGGACTGAAGTTAGAGATGGGTGACATGGTACTATATTCTACGCATATTGCGGGTATATTTACCAACATCAGACTTATCCTGCTTGTTTTGCTGGTCCTTGAGGGAAAAAGAACGGGTATGATAATTTCCTATGTTATTCTTTTTGTCAGCTCAGTTCCCCTGTTCGGACAATTGATCTTTATGAAAGCCTGGGATGCTGTACCCGGTGTGTTCAACGCTATATGTACATTTGTGATCATCTATGTCACATACAGCTTTATCAATAACATTAATCATTATAACAAGATCCTGCATATGCTTTCTCAACAGGATCCTTTGACCGGTATGCACAATCTTACCGCCGTCAGGGATAATATTGATAAAAGAATGAAAGCAGGGGAAGAATTCTATGTTTCCTTCCTTTATATTGAAAATTTCGCATCTATTAATGATATGATGGGAAGAGATTTTGGAAACACAGTTCTTAAAGCACTTGCGGGAAGGTTCATCGGGAAGACCTTGGATGGAGAATACGGCGGTAAGAACGGTGATTCGGAATTTGTTCTGGTTATTGATGCCTCAAAGGATAAAAAGGACCCTGTGGCTGAAAGAAATGACGTGGATGCAAGGATAAGACAGACCATTAAGCAGATCAAGAGGCCGTTGGTCATCGACAATACGGAGATCACCCTTGAGCCAAGAGCAGCTATAGTAAGATATCCTGATGACGGCAGCAGCATCAATGAACTTTACAGGCATCTGGATGATACCATTGCACATTATAGAAATCAGATAGGTATGGAAGTGGCTTTTTATGATGCTACTGTTACCAATGAACTAACAGAGAACGGTAAGATAGAAGACAGGCTCTTTAAGGCTCTCAGCACAGATGAACTGCATCTTGTCTATCAGCCTCAGTTTAACCTGGAAACCGGAAAGTTAAGAGGATTTGAAACTCTCAGCAGACTTGAGGATGAAGAAGGAAAGGCCATCAGACCTGACAGATTCATAGCTGTAGCTGAGAAATCGAATCTCATTTTCCGTATTGATAACTGGGTACTTGTTCATGCGATCCAGACATTTAAGGATGTGGTGAAAACTTCACCGGATCTTATTATTTCGGTCAATATAAGTGCAAATCATCTTCAAAAGCCGGGCTACGCCGATTACGTTTTAAGGACTCTTAAAGAGAACGGTTTCCCCAATAAGAATCTTGAGATCGAGATCACGGAAACTGTTTTTGCAACGGCCATAGAAAACGTAAAGGAAGCTATGGACAAGCTCAGAAATAATGAGGTTAAGGTGGCACTTGACGATTTTGGTACGGGATACGCTTCACTTTCCTACCTTTCACAGCTTCCCGTTAATCTGCTGAAGATAGATAAAGCTTTTGTGGATAAGATGAATAACAGCGATGTGGATAGGGACTTCATTAAACTTATCATATCCATGGGCCACGTCCTTCATACGGAAGTCCTGGCCGAGGGTGTGGAAGACGAAGGTGAGATAGCAGCGTTAAAGGAATGGGGATGCGATATGGTACAGGGATACTATACCGGGAAGCCCATGGAATTTGAAAAAGCATTGGAAGTTGTCAATAATTCTGTAAAATAATATGCAAAAAATATATCTTGCCCCTATGGAAGGGGTTACAACTCACATATACAGAAGAATCTTTAATAAGTATTACAATGGAGTGGATAAATATTTCACTCCATTTCTTTCGCCAAATCAAAATAAAAGCTTTCAGATGAAGGAACTCGAGGAGATCGACAACGAGAAAAATGCGGGCATGAGAACGGTGCCGCAGCTTCTTTGCTGTAATGCGGACCACTTTATCTGGGCCTGCAGGGAGATAGCCCAAAAGGGATACAATGAGGTGAATTTTAACCTTGGTTGCCCGTCCAACACAGTGGTGACCAAGAAGAAGGGCAGTGGATTTCTTTATTATCCGGATGAATTGGATGAATTCTTTGAAAAAGTATTTGAAGGAATACAGGGGCTTGGAATCAGAGTATCCGTAAAAACCAGACTGGGCAAGCATTCCCCCGAAGAATTCGTCAGGATACTTGGGATCTATAACCGTTATCCAATTAAAGAACTTATCGTACACCCAAGGATACAGAAGGACTTTTACAAAGGCGATATAAGGCAGGAATGGCTTGATTATGCCTATATTTATTCGGATATTCCCATCTGCATAAACGGTGATATCTTTTTGAAAGAAGATCTGGAGAGAAATAAGGAAAAATTTCCGGAGGCCACAGCTTTTATGCTGGGAAGAGGGCTGATAGCCCGGCCCTATCTTCTTACGGAAGGAGATAAGTTAATAGACAAGGAGAGGTTCAAAAACTTTAACGAAGATCTGCTTGATTTCTATTGCGAACGGATGAGTGGCGATTTCAGCATCCTTTGCAAGCTTAAAGAGTTGTGGTACTATATGCTTCCCGCGTTAAATGTGGATAAGGACATGGAAAAACGCCTTAAGAAGACAGGGAAGGTAGTTGAATACAGAAATCTGATCAATGAGATAATAAACAGTGCGGAATAAAAAAGAGCTTTGGCTTTATGAGGTATGACTCTCATAAGACCAAAGCTTTATTTTTATCGTTTCCACTGTGGGAATTCCGTTCCTTTTTGAAGATCGTAACCTTTATAGTATTCCAGTTCTTCCAGTGTAACAAAGATATAACCCTTTTTGGAAAGCTCCTCAAGTATTATTTCGGTAGCTTCGGGAGAGGGGGCCTTTATGGAATGCATAAGGGATACACCCGCATCACGGGCTCTCTTTATAACATTTGTGGAGGTTTCCTTAACCTTACGGTTGTACACGTCTGTGGGTGTTTCGCCTTTCAATGCGTTCAGATTTCCGGTGTCTTCGGAGGAAATATTCCATAGTATCATAGGTAAAGGACAGTTTGTCATATAATCTACCCAAAGTCCTCCGGGCATACGTATCATCGACGGTGCATGTCCGATCAATTTAGCAATGCTTAAGCAGGAGCCGTTTATTTCCTTCCAGAATTGCTCGGGGTTGAAGGACGAATCTCTGAAATAAGGGTGGCTTATAGTGTGACTTCCTATCTGATGTCCCGCATTATACACAGCTATGGTCGAAGCTGCCCATTGCTTTGTTTTTAATCTGCTTGTGCAGATGAAGAAAGTGGCGCGGGCGTTATATTTTTCAAGTATTTTGATCAATTCCAGATCCACTGTGTCATAGGGACCGTCATCGAAGGTGAGGCAGATCATGGGAGCGTTGGGATCAAGGTCTTTACGGATCCTCGTATCTTTGATCGGATTACCTTCCTCATCATAATTCATAAATAACTTTGCTTCCGCAAGATCAGTGGCATACTCAAAAGCAGGATGGGACTCACAAAGAGTGTTCTCGGGAAAACTGAAGACCACCTGATCCTCTGTTATCCTGTAATTTTCATAATCGGAAACACGATAAGGCGTCTCATAATTTGCGAAAGAAGATGAGGTAAGCGCATCTCCCAGCTCTGCGGTGGTATATGTTTGCAGCCTTTCTTTTATGATAGAAAGATAGGCCTCGTTAAACACTACATTGACCGGAATCGGAGTAGGAGTAGGTGTGTTGGTAGGCGTCGGTGTAAATGTGGGGGTAGGTGTATCCGTGGGGGTAGGCGTGAAGGTGGGTGTAGGTGTATCCGTAGGCGTAGGCGTAGGTGTGTCTGTAGGTGTAGGGGTTGAAGTCTCCACGATTATCGCTGTCGGAGTGGGAAGGGGATATTCTTTTCCCTGCTTTGTACAGCCCATCAGGATCAAAATCGGTAAAAGCAACATTAAAAAGTATTTTCTCTTCATCTATATCTCCTTGTTAAAAGAAAGTTCGTAATAATACATGGCATATAATAGCTCGGCCACGCTCCAGGCCTGGGCAAAGCAACCGCGGGACACAGTGGGCTCCAGCCCGTCATATATTTCAGGTAATTGGCCGGTGCAGCCTTCTCGGAGCCAATGTCTTATCTCGGACATTTCTTTCTCGAGGGAAGCTAATCTTTCATCGCGGTCCTTACCTTCATCCATACTCTTTATATGCCTGATCTCAGCCACATAGTAGGCACCCAGAGGAAAAGGCCATACGGTGCCTTGATGGTAGGCTGCGTCTCTTTGGAACATGTCGCCTATATAAACTTCATGGAAATCCTGATCCGCAGGAGAAAGAGTCCTTAATCCTGCTGTAGTGAACAGTTCATCTTTCACCTGTTTCAGAACGCCTTCCTCTATTTCGGGAGGTAACATGGTGAAAGGCTGGGTGAGAGCCCAGATCTGATTGCAGCGGACCTTGGTCTCTTCCGAAGTACCGTTTATAACATCCTTTAAAGTATTGTTTTCTTTATTTACAAATATATTCAAAAAAGAGGTTCGGACTTTTTCGGAAAGTTTATAAAAATGTTCATCCCGGGTGAGTTCATACAGAATCCTTAGGGCACTGTACCAATAGGCATTTATCTCCACAGGTTTACCATGGCGCGGAGTGGGAAGAAATCCGTTTACGCACACATCCATCCAGGTCACTTGCTCTTTGTCTGCTCCCGCCATTATCAGGCCGTCTTCATCCATTTTTATATGAAAATCCGTTCCGTTTTCATATGCCTTCTCGATATTCAGCATGACCGGAAGCATTTCATGAGCAAAAGACGTGTCTTTGCTTTCTTTTGAGTATTTCCATACCATGTTTATAAAGAGCAGGGGAGCATCGGCAGTGTTGTATCCGGCATCCTCGCCGCCATCAGGGAAAAGATTCGGAAGTAACCCGTTTTTCTCGTATTTGGCAAAGGTGCGAAGGATGGATCTGCACTCTTCAAAACGCCCTGTGGCAAGAGTAAGGCCGGAGAGGGAGATGAAAGTGTCTCTTCCCCAGTCTTCGAAAAAAGGGTAACCTGCGATCACTGTTTTACCTTTTACGTTATCCCGTCGGACAATAAAAGCATCGGATGCCTTAAGTAATTCAAGTGAGACCTCGCCTTTAAGACGGGAATGGTTTTTGATATTATCCCAATGTGCTTTAAAGGAAGCATATACTTTGTCAAAGGAAGAGGGAGCGTCACCTGTAAGTTCTTCTGTTGAGAAAACTATTTCACAGGGTTCTTTTATATCCTCAAAAGATATCACCTTATCAGTAAAACATTTTCCGGAGGCGGGACGACCGTCTCTTTCATCCTGAGAAAAATATAATAAAGGGGTTTTGACAGGAGCTTTGGGCTTTATGCTGCCGTTGGTGGCGATCTTTATTGGAGAAGAATCCTTAATATCCGTTAAGGGCTGATCCTTGGGCGTGATCCTGTACAATGGAACCACCTTGAGAGTAACCTTTATGGTGTCCGGGGCATTTATAATGTATCTTATCGAAACGGTGTTATGTTCATGAGCCATACACAGTTCCTTTGTAACGGATATTCCTTTTACGGCGTAATGCCAGACAGGATAACCGTCGTATTCAAAGAAAGAGAGGAGTGAAGTACGGTCATTATCGCTTCGTCCGAAATCATACCTTTGCGAGGAGAGCATATAGGAACTTCCGTTAACTGTAAGAATCTCGTTAACATTTGTAAGCATATGCCATCTGTTGCCCGGAGGTTTTAAGGCAGTCATCAGTAAAGCCTGATCGCCGCGGGCCACGGAACCGGCATGGGTGAGAGAACAATAGCCTCCCAGACCGTCGGTCAGCAGAAAACAGTCCGATTCACCTCTTGTGATGGGACTCAGTTCGGTTTTATCGTATTTAAAGTACATGATCTCATCCTTTATAAAAAAATACTTCATTATTATAGCACAAACAGTGAAGGGATAAAACCTGATGGAGATGAAAAAAATGAAATATAAAAGGTCTTAAAAATAGGGATGTTGTTTAAGAAAAATAGCGTTGATTTTTTTGGGGATTATGGTATTATTATAAAAGCATTTACCTAACTGACAAGGTAAATCAGGCTAAATATTAACTAAATTTGAATTAAATCGAGGAGGAAGTCATGCAATACGGTTATTTCGACGAGGAGAAAAGAGAATACGTAATTACAAGACCCGATACTCCGGCACCCTGGGCCAATTATCTTGGAAGCCCTGCCTACGGAGCTATCATTTCAAACAATGCCGGAGGTTACTCCTTTGAGAAGAGCGGAGCCAATGGTAGAATAATCCGCTACATCTTTAACCAGTTTGATCGCCCGGGCAGATACATTTACCTTAGGGATAATGACACTGCGGATTACTGGTCTGCAAGCTGGCAGCCTGTGGGAAAACCCCTCGATACTTATAAGAGCGAGTGCAGACACGGAACGGGATATACTGACATTAAGGCGGAATATACCGGGATCTCCAGTTCCGCATTGTACTATGTACCGGAAAACAAGACCTATGAGGTTTGGAGACTTAAAGTAAAGAATAACGACAGTAAAGTTAGAAGATTGTCTGTTTTCGGATATTGTGAATTCACCAATGAATGTAACTATGAACAGGATCAGGTAAATCTTCAATATACCCAGTTCATTACCAAGACATTTTTTAAGGAAGACAAGATCGTTCAGTGCATCAATGAATTTGTATCCGGAGGACCTTATCACGGAGATCCCATGAAGACACGTTTCTTCGGACTGGCAGGCAATCCTGTTGCAAGCTATTGCGGAGACAAGGAAAGCTTCATCGGCAGTTATCATGATTACGGTAACCCTGTTTCCGTTGAGCAGGGTAAGTGCCCCAATATTCTTAATTATAACTCCAACGGATGCGGAGCGCTTTCAACTGACATTGTTTTGCAGCCCGGAGAGGAAAAGGATATTGCCTTTATTCTCGGGATGAAGCTTATCCCCGAAGCTGAAAAGATCATGGCTTCCTACACTGATGTAACTAAGACCGTTGAAAAGGAAGTAAATGAACTTATAACCAGATGGCACTCAGAGCTTGATCATCTTAAGGTAAAGACTCCTTCTGAGACCTTTAACGAGATGGTAAACACCTGGAATGCTTATCAGTGCTTTATGACCTTTACCTGGTCAAGAGCAGCCAGCTTCACATATTGCGGACAGCGTAACGGCTATGGCTATCGTGATACGGTTCAGGATATCCAGGGCATTATCCATCTTGATCCTGAAATGGCAAAGAAGCAGATAACTTTCATGCTTTCCGCTCAGGTGGATAACGGAGGCGGACTTCCTCTGGTTAAGTACACCCATAATGCAGGCCATGAGGACACTCCGGATGACGAGAGCTATGTAAGAGAAACAGGACATCCGGCCTACAGAGCCGATGATGCATTATGGCTTTTCCCTACGGTTTATAAGTATATAGCAGAATCCGGAGATCTGGCCTATGTTGATACTGTTATCCCCTATGCTAACAAGGATGAGGGAACGGTTTACGATCACTTGAAGAGAGCCATAAATTTCTCTATGGAGCGTTTGGGACCTCACGGACTTCCCGCAGGTCTTCATGCCGACTGGAACGATTGCCTGAGACTGGGCAAAAAAGGTGAATCCAGCTTCGTAGCTATGCAGCTTTATTATGCATTTACCGTTATCAAAAAGTTTGCCGAATACAAGAAGGATGCTTCCTATATTGAATATATAGACAAGACCCAAAAAGAGATCGGAGACAAGATACAGAACTTCTGGTGGGAAGGAGACAGATTCCTTCGCGGATTCAAAGAGGATGGTACTCTTATCGGAAGCAAGAAGGATCCTGAAGCCAACATGTGGCTGAATCCCCAGTCCTGGGCGGTTATTTCCGGACTTGCGGATAAGGAGCAGGCAGAGAAGGCACTTGAATCCGTTCACAGAGAGCTTAATACCAAGTATGGAGCAAGAGTAATGGCACCTTCCTATAAGGAGCATGCTTTTGACGGAGCACTTGCCCTTCTCTTTAACGAATCCACCAAAGAAAACGGCGGCATTTTCTCACAGCCTCAGGGATGGATCATTTTGGCTGAAGCCCTTATGGGACATGGAAATCGTGCTTTCGAGTATTTTTCGGAGAGCTCACCCGCCAATATGAATGACAAGGCAGAGATCAGAAAGCTGGAGCCTTATTGCCACGGACAGTTCACCGAGTCCGTTGATTCTCCTTTTGAAGGAAGATCACATGTTCACTGGCTTACAGGAACAGCGTCGACCGTAATGGTGGGCTGTGTTGAAGGTATCCTGGGACTTCGCCCTGATTTCAACGGTATAAAACTTTCTCCTTCCGTACCTTCGGATTGGAAGGAATTTGAGATCGAAAAGGACTTCAGAGGTTCTCATCTTTCAATTAAGTATGTGAACAATAACGGATCCGAATCCGGTGTTAAGAAGATCGTTCTTAACGGAGAAGAGATCCCGGGCGATTACATTCCCGCATCAAAACTTAAAAAGGATAATACCGTTGTTTGCGAGATGTGATTAGTTTAACTGATAGTTTGCATTAAAATTTAAAAATTGATAAATATTTAAAACAATGCTACTCTTTAAACAGGGTAGCATTTTTATTTCCCGGAAACTTATAAAATATATGGAGGACCACCATGAAAAGCGTATCATTAAATGAATACCTCAGCAGTAACACTTATCCCGGAAGAGGCATAGTGATCGGCTGTTCGGAGGACGGAAGATCGGCAGTGACAGCCTATTTCATCATGGGAAGAAGCGTAAATTCACGCAATCGTATTTTTGTAACGGAAGGAGACGGCATCAGAACAGAGGCCTTCGACCCTTCAAAAATGGTTGATCCCAGCCTTATAATATACAGACCTGTCCGTGTTCTCGGCAACAAGACCATCGTTACCAACGGAGATCAGACAGACACCATCTATGAACTTATGGATAAGCAGCAGACTTTTGAACAGTCTCTCCGCACAAGAGAGTTCGAGCCCGATGCACCCAATTATACTCCCAGAATTTCAGGTATCATGCATGTTGATGAGGGAAAATTCAACTTTGCCCTTTCTATATTAAAGAGTAATGACGGAGATCCTTCTTCCTGCAATCGTTTTACCTTTGCTTACAACGGACCCGCAAAGGGTGAGGGCAGGATCATCCACACTTATATGGGTGACGGTAATCCCCTTCCCAGCTTTTCCGGAGAACCCGTAAAGACGGAGATTAAAGGAAATATCGATGAATTCACCGATAATGTATGGAATTCTTTGAATGAGGATAACAAGGTATCATTATTTGTAAGATTTATCGACATTGAAACCGGAAAGACCGAAACCAGGATCGTAAACAAGAATAAATAAGTAGCAGGAATATATTATTTCAGTTATCATAAAGGAGAAAAAAATGAAAGAGATGGAATTAAAATACGGCTGCAATCCCAATCAGAAGCCTTCAAAAGTATATATGGAAGGGGGAGAACTTCCCATTACCGTACTTAACGGCAGGCCCGGATATATTAACCTTCTGGATGCATTTAACGGCTGGCAGCTTGTTTCCGAATTAAAGAGAGCAACAGGACTTCCCGCAGCCACATCCTTTAAGCATGTTTCCCCTGCAGGCGCTGCTGTAGGTAAGGAGCTTAATGATGTTGAAAAGCAGATCTACTGGGTTACTGAGTTCGAAAAGCTTTCACCCCTCGCGTCCGCATATGCACGTGCCAGAGGCGCAGACAGAATGTCCAGTTTCGGTGATTTCATTTCTCTTTCGGATACCTGCGATGTTGACACCGCTATGCTTGTAAAGAGAGAAGTGTCCGACGGTATCATCGCTCCCGGATACGAGCCCGAAGCACTTGAGATACTCAAGGCCAAGAAGAAGGGCAATTATTGCGTTATTCAGATCGATCCTTCTTACAAGCCCGCACCCATTGAGCATAAGGAAGTGTTCGGTATCACCTTTGAGCAGGGCAGAAATGAACTGGTTATCGATGAGAACATGCTTACAAACATAGTTTCCGACAACAAGGAACTTCCTGAGAGCGCAAAGATCGACCTTATCATTTCTCTTATCACTTTGAAGTACACTCAGTCCAATTCGGTATGCTATGCTAAGGGTGGTCAGGCTATCGGTATCGGTGCAGGACAGCAGTCCAGGATCCATTGCACACGTCTCGCAGGTCAGAAAGCAGACAACTGGTGGCTTCGTCAGGCACCTCAGGTGCTGGGCCTTAAATTTAAGGAAAGCATAGGCAGAGCCGACAGAGACAATGCCATCGACCTCTATATCGGAGATGAGTGCGACGATGTGCTTGCAGACGGCAAGTGGCAGAATATATTCACCGAAAGACCCAAGGAATTCACAAGAGAGGAGAAAAAAGCCTGGATCAAAAAGAATACCGGAGTGGCTCTCGGATCAGATGCTTTCTTCCCTTTCGGAGACAACATCGAGAGAGCATACAAATCAGGCGTTTGCTATATTGCTGAGCCCGGCGGATCGGTTCGTGATGACAATGTCATCAAGGCCTGCAACGACCACAATATGACAATGTGCTTTACCGGTATCAGACTTTTCCATCACTAAAATGAACGAGAACATCGATAAATACAAGGATATATTGGAATTACCCCATCACGTATCGACAGAGAGAAAACAGATGTCCCTTTACGACAGAGCGGCTCAGTTTGCTCCGTTCGCAGCACTTACGGGATTTGATGAAGATGTGGAAGAGACCGAAAGGATCACGGATAAGATGACGGAGATCTCTGAGGACAGGCTGGTACGTATGAATGAAAGGCTGAACATCCTTATGGAACGGATCAAAGAACAGCCGGAGGTGGTTCTTACCGTTTTTGAAGAGGATGATAAAAAGGCCGGAGGCAGTTATAAAAGGATAAAAGGCCGTTTAAAAAGATATGATGAAACGGAGAGAACCTTGTATTTTACGGATGGAAACACGATTTCCCTGGATATGGTCACGGACATAGAAGAATAAATTGCGCAATTTTTAACAAAGTCATTATAGGATCAACCCAAATTTAGCAATATTTTTGGGTTGATTTTTTTGGTTAATCTATGCTATAATTTTACATCGTTGACAGCTAAACGCTTGAAAACAGTGAAAGATAAACGATTAACCTAACAGGGACGGTTTAAACATGGTAACATTAAAAGATGTGGCTGAAAGGTGTAATGTAACCACAGCCACAGTATCAAATATCATAAACGGTAAATCCAAGGCCAGTGCGGAAACCAGAGACAGAGTCCTTGAAACCATTAGGGAACTGGGGTATCAGCCCAATGTGATCGCCAGAGGCCTGAGAGGCAAGAAAACGGGAACAATAGGCATCATAGTTGAGGATATAACCCTGTTCGACGCGCCCAAGATCATAGTCAGCATCATGAATTACTGTGCGGAGAACGGCTATCATGCCGTTATCGAAAACATGAGATATTACATGAGGGCTGACATTGCAACATCCATGGAAGAGCAGATAAAGTACAAGAAGGATGTGGCAGATGCTTTTGCCAAAATGCATGCCATGAGAGCCGACGGGGTTATATTTCTTGCATGCCATGCCAGAAATATAGATATTCTTCCGGAAGAACACGGCTTCCCCATAGTTATGGTGTATTCATATGTAAATGATCCGAATATTCCCGTATATGTACTGGATGATGAGAATTGCAGCTATAATGCGGTAAGGTATCTGATAGACAAGGGACACAGGAAGATAGGCATCATAGCCGGCGCAAATGATAACCTTCATGCACAGAAGAGGGTCATAAGTTATCAAAGAGCTCTTTTTGACGCAGGCATACCTTTTGACCCGGAACTGGTCTATTCCGATAAATGGAGCAGACAGTGCGGATATGACGGGCTTAAGAAGTTCGTACGCATGGGTGTCACCGCTGTATATTGCTTTAACGATGAGATGGCCGGCGGTGCATATGATTACGCGAGAGAAGCGAGGCTTTCCATTCCGAAGGATATTTCAATAGTGGGTCATGATAACCGTGAGATTGCGAGTTATTTCAGTCCCCAGCTTACCACCATTGATCTTCCTCTTTATGAACTTGGTTTCAGATCTGCCAGGAGGATTGTAGCCATGATAGAAGGACAACAACCCGCAGAAGGGGATCTGACTGTTCTACCCTGTACATTTATCGAAAGAGAATCTGCAGGAAGATTTTAGAAATATAAATTGGAATGCTTAAAAAAGCAACATTTGCTTGGTCAAATGTTGCTTTTTTTTGCTCAATAAAGAAAAAGGAAAAAGTGGTCTTTCAAGGGGCAAAACATCGTTACGCAACAATTAATTGTGAAATGTGCACAAAAAACGGTTGCAAAATTTGGTAATAATGGCTAAAGGGGACAAATACTTGAAAATCTATATTGACAAATTGCACAATATGCGGTTATAATCCAAACAAAGGTTAACCGATTAACCAAAAGCAATATTCGGGCAATTATTGATTATTAATGATTATAAAATAGTGATAAATGAGAAGACAGGATTGACAGGCATTATGAGTAAAAACACGGAGACAACCGAAAAGAAGGTAACCAAGCTAACCCGAAAGAATATCATCATCATTGCGGCAGTCATTGTTGCTTTGATCCTGATCATTTTTGCAATGAAGAAGACCGATGTCAAAGATTACAGTGACAAGTATGAAGGCTTTGATCTTTCTGCCGATATTGAGGGTACGGAAAGAGAAGACTCTTATACCAATTATCTTGCGAAGCATGCAGACGGAAAAGAGCCCAGGCTTTCAGGCAACGGTATAGAGATAGATCTGAAGGATGACTGCATTTTCGGTAAGGAAATAGAGTTTTACGATACCTATGAAGGAAGATCAAATGTCCTTTATACCGGAAATGATTCTACTGTTACATGGGAGGTTGATATTCCCGAGAGCGGTTTTTACAACATAAAAATGGATTATTACGCTATGGCATCCAGAGGAGTTGCTGTGGAAAGAGGTATCCTTATTAATGGAGAATTGCCTTTTTCAGATGCGGGAAACATGCTTTTTACCAGAATATGGACCGATGGCGGAAAAAAGCGTGTAGATAACCAGGGAAATGAGATCAGACCCACTCAGGTGGAAGTATTTGACTGGCAGACAGCTTATTTTAAGGATGATATGGGCTATATCACGGAGCCTTACAAGTTCTGGCTTGAAAAGGGAAGACAGACTATAGGGATCGTCAGTGTAAATGAGCCTGTTGCCATTTCCGGCGTATACATCACTTCAGTATCCGGCGGAAAGACATACAGCGACTACGCTTCCGAAAATTCCGGAAAAACCGATAACGCAAGCGGCAAAGACATAATCGTGAAAGTACAGGGCGAAGATTCCACGTTACGTTCGGAAGCTTCTCTCTATGCAAAATATGACAGAGCATCATCCACAACACAGCCTTACAGTGTTATGAATACGATCCTCAACTATATCGGAGGAGATCCCTGGAGCACATCCAGTCAGTGGATAGAGTGGAAAGTTAATGTTCCGGCTGACGGTTTCTATAACATTACCGTAAAAGGACGTCAGAATTATGCAAGAGGTCAGGTTTCGGTAAGAACTCTTTTGATCGATGGAGAAGTTCCTTTTAATGAAGCTAAAGTGATCGAGTTTGATTACAGTAATGACTGGGAAGTAAAGACTCTTGCGGATGAGAACGGAGATCCTTACAGATTCTACCTTGAAGCGGGAGAGCACACCTTAAGGCTTGAAGCTACTCTCGGAAAAGCAGGCCCTATCCTTGAAGAACTTGAGGATTCGGTTTTCAGATTGAACCAGATATACAGGAAAGTCCTTATCTATACAGGCGCTACTCCTGATAAGTACAGAGATTACAATATCGATCAGTATTATCCCGAGGTAATAGATGCCATGGACCTTGAAGCCAAAAGGCTTTACAAGATCATTGATGACACCGTTGCCTACACGGGACAGAAAGCCGATAAGATCGGAACAGCCGTAACGGTTGCAACACAGCTTGAAAGATTTGTTGAAAAGCCTTTCAAGATCTCATCCGAATTTGTGGCTTTCAGAGACAATATCACTTCCATGGGTACAGC
This sequence comes from Lachnospiraceae bacterium, assembly GCA_016287765.1. Next base: position 58,019 of record JAEEWS010000010.1, on the reverse strand, counting down.
GATCCTTTCCATGAGTGAAACAAAACTTGATGTGGATTACCTTGTTGTTTCCTCGGCAGGAGACGGGATCGAAAAAGATAAGACCAACGTGTTCAAAAAGCTGGCTCACGGCGTCAAGTCATTTGTTGCAAGCTTCCTTGTTGACTATGACGCGGTAGGCGATGTATATGACGACGGGGATGAAAAGATCTTAAAGATCTGGGTTACCACCGGACGTGATCAGGGTACCATTATTAAGACCATGATCGATGATGCCTTTACTCCCGTTACCGGCATAAAAGTCAACGTAGAGATAGTTAATGCGGACGCCCTCCTCGGGGCGGTAGTTGCGGGACAGGGACCTGACATAGTTCTTTCAATAGCTAACGGCTTCCCTGTAAACTACGCTCTTCGTAACGGAGCTGTGGATCTTACCGAATTTGATGACCTGGATCATGTACTTTCGGAGTTCTATCCCAGTGCCTATGAACCTTACAAGTTTAACGGAGGAGTTTACGGACTTCCCGAGACTCAGACCTACAACCTTCTTTTCTATAGAAAAGATGTTTTGGAAGAATTGGGACTTGAAGTTCCCAATACCTGGGATGATGTTATAGGAATGCTTCCTACGATCCAGGGCAACAACATGGAATTCGGTATTCCTGCAGCTTCATCTTCAACAGCGGACGTTTCTCTTTATTATACGTTGCTTTATCAGATGGGCGGCGGACTGTACGATAAAGATGCCATGACCACAACGGTAAATAACGAACAGGGTGTCAACGCTTTCGAGATGTACACGCGTCTCTTTAACGACTACGGTGCCCCTGCGGAATACGATTTCATCAACAGATTCCGTTCGGGACTTATGCCTATAGGTATTTCAAACTATGCTACATACAACACTCTGGTAGTTTCCGCACCTGAGATCAGAGGCCTTTGGGATTTTACCCTTGTACCGGCGATGAAGACCGTAGACGAAAACGGAAACGAGGTTTTGAACCGTTCGGTTCACTCCGACGGAGTCTGCTGCATGATGATCCAGACCGACGATCAGGAGATCAAGAACAAGGGATGGGAATTCATGAAATGGTGGGTAGGATCTGAAAGCCAGGTACGTTTCGGACGCGAGATGGAAGCACTCCTCGGTAGTTCTGCAAGATATGCAACCGCAAATGTCAATGCATTTGTTCAGCTTTCCTGGAGCGCACATGCCATCGATGTTCTTTCCGAGCAGAGAAAGACCACGGTGGGAATGAGAGAAGTAGCGGGCGGTTACTATCTGAGCCGTCACGTAATAAATGCGGTACGTAAAGTTATAAACGCAAAAGAAGATCCCAGAGAGACCATTCTTGATTATGCTATCACCATTGATGAAGAATTGACTAAGAAACGTAAGGAATTCGGACTTCCGGTGGCAGAAGAACAGAAGAGGAACTGATACATGAAAGAGTACTTAAAAAAATATTTCATATTGAGAAAGCATAACGCTTCAGTCATGTGGAAAAAAGCAAAGATAAATAAGATGTGTTATCTTTTTCTGGCACCCTATGCCATACTGTTCTTTGCCTTTTACATCCTGCCTGTTTGTTCTTCCATTGTATTGAGTTTTACGGATTATAACATTCTGGAAGCACCCAATTTCGTGGGAGTCAAGAACTATCTGAACCTGATACTTCAGGATGATGTATTCCTGATAGGTGTGAAGAATACATTTCTTATAGCTATCATAACAGGACCTCTCGGTTATATCATGGCATTCCTTTTTGCCTGGCTGATCAATGAGCTGCCAAGATGGCTGAGAACAATTGCAGTTATCGTATTCTATGCTCCTTCAATAGCAGGTAACGTTTATCAGATATTTACGATCTTCTTCCGCGGCGATGCATACGGTTATGTAAATGCATTCCTTACGGAGTGGGGATTCATAGAAGGTCCCAGGCTTTGGCTGACAGACCCCAAATATATGCTTCCGATCTGCATGCTCGTAATTCTTTGGATGTCCCTTGGTACCGGTTTCCTTTCCTTTGTAGCCGGACTTCAGGGTGTAGACAAGAGTCTGTTCGAAGCAGGTTATGTAGACGGGATCAAGAACCGCTGGCAGGAACTCTGGTACATCACCTTACCCAGCATGAAGCCCATGCTTCTCTTCGGTGCGGTAATGGCTATTACCAACTCCTTCAGTGTTTGTAACCAGACGATGGCGCTTTGCGGTTATCCCAGTACGGATTACGCAGCAAGAACAGTTGTAACTCACCTTTTTGACTACGGTTTTTCAAGATTTGAAATGGGTTATGCTTCGGCAATCGCCACATTACTTTTCCTGGTAATGATTTTATGTAAGAAGTTCGTAACCAATATATTGCAAAGAGTAGGTACATGACGTGGGAAAGAATAAGACTCCAAAAGCATACAGAAAACCTCTTATAAAAAGAAGAAAACCCAACCGTTCGGTGGGAGGAGATATCGGTATATATTTTGTTCTTTTTCTCTTTGCCATCGCCATGGTATTCCCGCTTGTATTTGCGGTATCCAGTGCGCTTAAACCTCTTGATGAGCTGTTTAAATTCCCGCCTACGATATTCGCGAGAAATCCAAGCTTTGATAACTTCTCGGATCTGTTTGTTACTATGAGCAAATCCTGGGTTACCTTCTCAAGATATGTATTTAATACAGTGTTTATTACTGTTTTGGGTACTATAGGACATATCATGCTGGCATCCCTGGCGGCTTTCGTTCTTGCAAAATACGATTTTCCCGGCGGAAAGACTTTCTTCACCGTTGTAGTTACAGCCCTTATGTTCAGCGGATATGTTACAGGCATTCCCAACTATATCATCATGAGTAAGTTTAACATGATCGATACCTACTGGGCTATCATCATTCCCGCATTTGCGGCTCCCATGGGACTCTTCCTTATGAAACAGTTTATGGAAGGTATCCCGATGTCGTTGATCGAAGCCGCTAAGCTGGATGGTGCCGGTATCGGAAGGATCTTCCTTACCATCATTCTTCCTCTGGTAAAGCCCGCATGGCTGACTCTTATGATCTTTGATATTCAGGCTCTTTGGAATGCAGATGCAAAAATGTACATCTATTCCGAGGAAAAGAAGATGCTGGTTTATGCATTACAGCAGATATCCAGCGGTAACCTGATAGCAAGAACAGGTCAGACTGCTGCCGTAATGGTTGTTACAATGGTCATCCCCATCTTGGCCTTCGTTCTTTCGGAGAGTCAGGTGCTTGAAACAATGGCCAGCTCAGGACTTAAAGATTAAAAACAAGAGGAGTGCTTATATGAAGAGCATGAAAAAAATAATATCCTTCATATTGATGACAACAATGGCCATCACCATTGTTACACCCCTCGTTGCTTATGCCGATGAGGGCGTAGAAAAAGGATATACCTACACTTACGATTATTGGGGTGAGATCCAGTATTCACCCGATGCATATTCGGTGGTCGGAGTGTACACAGCAGTAGACCTTGGAATGGATACCGGATTCAAAACCCCCGACGGATTATATACTAAAGATAATTACGTATTCATTTGCGATACAGGTAACAACAGGGTAATTCAGTGGGAGAGACTTGATTCCGATGAATTCAGGCTCATCAGGATCATAGATGAGATAAAGGGAGATGTTGAAGTTAAGAATCTTTCCGGCCCCACAGATGTCTTTATGATGGATGACGGTTCCTTATTCATCTGTGATAAGGGCAATCAAAGAGTTTTGAAACTGGATAATGATCTTAACTATATAAGGTCCTATACAAAGCCGGCTGAAGCTACGTTTGATCAGTCTTTGTCATTCCTTCCGGATAAGCTCATAGTGGATTCCGAGGGACGTGTATACGTGGTTTGCGATAACGTGAACAAAGGTATAGTCAAGTATGAAACAGACGGGCAGTTTAGCGGATTCTTCGGAGCAATGCCCGCAAGCTACAGTTGGTATAAATATTTCTGGAAGAGATTCATTGCATCCGACGTTCAGCGTCAGGCAATGGAAAACTTTGTTCCTACTGAATATGACAATATCGCCATTGATTCGGAAGGGTTCTTCTTTGCCTGCACCACCAATATCACAGGTAACGACAGCAGTGAGGAGCCTGTAAGACGTTTGAATCTTTTGGGCAAGAATATTCTTATTGAGAACGGTTACGAAGAAGTGATAGGAGATATCCAGTACGGTAACTTTGCAGGTTACAGCGGTCCTTCACTCTTTATAGATGTTACCGCATTGGACAATGAGGTTTATGTTTGTCTTGATAAGACCAGAGGCAGATTGTTCAGTTACGATGAGCAGGGAAATCTCCTTTATGCTTTCGGCGGTGTAAGTAACGTGGATGGATATTTTAAGACTCCCGTAGCCCTTGATCATATGGGAAATGATCTTCTGGTCCTTGATTCCACCGGTAACTCACTTACTGTCTTCACTCCTACGGAATACGGTAACACCATATTCAAGGCTCTGGAAGAGTATGACAAGGGTGATTATATCGCATCCGGTAAGACCTGGGAAAAAGTAAAAGATATGAACGGTAACTGTGATCTTGCTTACATCGGTATCGGACGTTCGTTACTCAGACAGAAGAAATACGGCGAGAGCCTTGTATATTTCAAGACAAAGTGGGACACGGAGCACTATTCAAAAGCCTTTAAACGTTACAGAAAAGAATGGGTGGAACATTACATAGGATGGATATTCCTGGCGTTCTTTGCGATCTTGATCGCTCCTCTTGCTGTAAAGAGAGTAAAGCAGATAAAGGTAGAGATTGACACTGCTGATATTTTTAAACCCGGTAAAGATCAGGAGAAGAAATGATAGCTGCACTTAAAGATAAAAATAAATACAAGAAATTTGCCAGTGATTTCAAGTTTGCATTTTATTGCCTCACTCATCCCTTGGACGGATATTGGGATCTTACCCATGAAAAAAGAGGAAACCTGCTTGTGGCAACATTAATTTTGTTATTGGTTCTTGTTGCAAGACTCATGTTTCTGGGCGTGACCAGTTTCCTGTTTGTTCAGGTAAACTGGAGCAGGATCAACATTTTTACTTATATCGCAAGTATCATTTTTCCGCTGGCACTGTTTGTGGTTGGAAACTGGGCATTGACCACCTTGTTTGACGGCAAGGGAAGACTTTTGCAGATATATACTGCTTCATGCTATTCAATGCTTCCTTATGCATTGATCACCATTCCGCTGTCAATTGTGAGTAACGTTCTTTCCAACGATTTCTCTCAGGTGGTGGGGATACTCAGTACATTATCGCTGGTTTGGTCCGTCATCCTTTTTGTCTGCAGTAACATGCAGATCCATGAATTTTCGCTTTCAAAGACCTTACTTTTCATATTTGCCACCATCATAGCAATGGCGATCATGATCTTTATCCTTTTGCTTTTCTTCTCTATGATCAGCGAAGGAGTTTCATACTTTGTATCTTTATACAAAGAAATCATGTACCGAGTAGGTTAGACCGGAGGACAGGCTGATGTATTACAACAAAGAAGAACGCAAAAAAGAAATAAAAGCGGCGGCTTTAAAAGAGCTGAAAAACCTGATCCCGGTATTGATTGTAATAGCAGTGATCATTGTCGGAGCGATCCTGGTAGTCCATTTTACCGATAATACGGTTGATAATGAAATCATTCCCGTTAATGCCTATGAAGGTACGATGGATACCATAACCATGGAGAATTCCGAGCTGTTGTTTGAAATGGATCCCGCAACAACGCATTTCACACTTACAAACAAGAAAACAGGTACAGTGTGGCGCTCGAATCCGGAGAATGCAAATTCAGATCCTTATGCGTTACCTGCAGAAAAGAACAATCTTCTTTCAACTTTGATATTAACCTACAGTACCAAGAACGGTGCTGACAGTAAATATAACAATTATCAATACAGTATCACCGGAAAGATCTATGACATTATTGCCGAGAAGAATAAGGTCACGGTAAAGTATTCCATAGGTCAGGTACAAAGGGAATACATTATTCCCATGGTGGTTCCCGAGGCAAGATTCAACGAACTTCTTTCCAAGATGTCAAAGAATGATGCCAACGGTGTAAAAGAGTATTACAAGAAGTATGATATAAATAAACTGAGCGCCAAGGATGAAGCTCAGAAAGATGAGCTTCTGACCAAGTATCCCATTATGGAGACCGAAGTCATATACGTGCTCAGAGATAATGTAAAAGATAACCTTAAGTCGAAATTTGAAATTTATTTCGGTGAAGCAGGTTACACCATGGAAGAGTACCTCTACGATAAAGAGACTTACATGGGACAGGCTGTTCAGGAAAAGCCGGTTTTCAATGTAAATATGGTTTATTCTCTTGATGGAAATGATCTTAAGGTTGAGATCCCCATGGGTGAGATAGAGTACAAGAACAGTTATCCTCTTGTTTCCATTCAGGTTCTTCCTTATTTCGGAGCCGGAAGCTGGGAAGAGGAGGGGTCAATGCTCATTCCCGAAGGCGGAGGTTCTTTGATCAACTTCAATAACGGTAAGGTTAATCAGAGTGCTTACTACGCAAATGTTTACGGCTGGGATTTTGCTTCGAGGAGAAATTCTCTCGTTCATGAAACCAGAGTAAGTTATGGTACTTTCGGTATCAGAAAGAACAACGATTCATTCCTGTGCATCCTTGGCAATGGTGCGGCCTATGCATCCATCAGAGCAGATATCGCAGGAAAGACCAGTGGTTTCAACAATGTTTTTGCTGATTACACCATTCTCCACAGAGAAGAAGTGGATGTGGCTGCAAGAATGAACGGTAAAATGTTTCTTTATGAGCAGCAGATACCGGATGAAACTTTGGAATTGACCTACAGGTTTGTCGGTTCGGATAGCATTACCGATATGGCAAATGCTTACCATGATCACCTTAAGGAAAAGCTGGGTGACAGTTTTGTAAAGAACAATGATACTTCTGTTCCCGTAGCGGTCGAAGTCCTTTGCGCAGTTGATAAGATCGAACAGGTTTTGGGTGTTCCGGTATCAAGACCCCTTGCTCTTACTACCTACAGTGAAGCGGAAAGAATGATCGAGGACATCAAGAATACAGGAGTTTCAAACCTTTCCGTGAAACTTTCGGGATGGATGAACGGCGGTATTTATCAGAAGATGCTGACCAGGGTAAAATTGATCAATCGCCTGGGTGGCAAAAAAGATTTCAATTCTCTCATCAATTACACAAATACTGCCGGTATTCCTTTATATCTGGATGCCGTTACGGAATATGAATTCGATACTAACATTTTTGAAGGTTTCTTTGTTTACACCGATGCAGCATGTTATGCAAACAAGAAGAGAGCGCAGCTCACCGATTTCTCTACCATTTATTTCGGCCCTGAGGACGGAGATGACTATTTTCTTCTTAAGCCTTCGATCATAGTAGAAATGATGGATAACATCAAGAATTATGCTCTTAAAAAAGGAGCTTACGGTGTATCCTTCAGAGATATAGGTTATCAGACATCATCAGATTTTAAGAAGAAGAGCCTGACAACCAGACAACAGGGAATAGACCTGCAGATGAAAGAACTTGCCGATTATACGGACAAGGGATTGGGCATCATGACCAATGTGGGTAATGATTATGTATTCGGAGTTTCCGATTACATCACCAACATGGATCTGAACGGATATGATTACACCATCATTGACGAGGAAGTTCCTTTCCTGTTTATCGCTCTTCATGGATATGCAAATTATTCCGGTGAGGCATTGAACATTACATCGGATCTTACGGAAGAGGTCCTTAAGAGCGTAGAGTGCGGTGCAGGCCTTTACTTCACCTTCATGGATGAGGATGCTCAGAGCCTTCAGGATACACTTTATTCCCAGTATTTCGGAGCTTCTTATGAAAGTTGGAAGTCCAAGTTTACCGAAATCTTCTCAAGATACTCGGCAGATCTGGGACACACCTTTGATCAGAGGATATCTGATTGGGAAAGACTTTCAAGATTTGTAACGGTTACTGAGTATGAGGACGGAACGAAGGCCTATGTAAACTTCGGTTATTCAGACTTTACTACATCAGAAGGGATTATGATCCCGGCTAGAGACTACGTTGTTGAAAGGTAAGGAAATGGCTACTAAGAAAAAAAGACAGGGATTGGAAAAAAGAAAAGCTATATCCGGTTATTTATTTATTTCGCCCTTTATAATCGGCTTTTTGGCGTTCATGGTAAAACCTCTTTTTCAGTCACTTTACATGAGCTTCTGTGAGGTGGATCTTCATCCGGGCGGGTTTACCTTTACCTGGGCAGGGATAAGTAATTACTACAGAGCTTTCAGAGTCGATCCGGAATTTACACAGTTCCTTGGAGAAGAGCTTGGAAGAATGGCCTATAATTCTTTTGCGATCATAGTGTTCAGTCTCTTTGTTGCATTGATACTGAACCAGGAGTTTAAGGGGCGTGGCCTTGTAAGAGCGGTTTTCTTCCTGCCGGTCATTCTTTCCTCCGGTGTTATCGTAGGTATCGAATCCAGTAATACATTGCTTGCAAGTATAAACGAGTCCATTGAAGAGTCCGGTGCAGGCACCAGTATAACAACTTATATTGAAAATATCCTTGTTACAACAGGTGTTGCAAGTAAACCACTGGAATTATTGTTTGAAGTAATAGACGGAATTTATGATGTTGCTCTGGCTTCCGGTATTCAGATCATTATTTTCCTTTCCGGATTACAGACAATACCGAAGAGTTCCTACGAAGCAGCTCAGATCGAGGGATGTACCTCCTGGGAATCTTTCTGGAAGATTACCTTCCCGTTGATCTCGCCTCTGTTCCTTGTATGTTGGGTCTATACGCTGGTTGACTTCTGTATGAGATCCGATAACGAGATCATCGAGAAGATCAGAAATACGATGGTTGGACAGATCAAATACGGCTTTGCTTCGTCCATGGCATGGATCTATTTCATTATTGTTATGGCGATAATAGGGCTTACTTCATTTATTATTTCTAAGTGGGTATATTACGATGACTGATAATAAGACTATAAAAAGGACATATTGGGAAAGAAACAGACTTTCCGGAGGAGAGTTGTTCGCAAAGGATTTTATGAGGTGGTTTCTTGCGATCACCAGATTCATCCTTCTGTTCGGACTTTGCTTTCTGATCCTGCAGCCGATATTAAACAAGATCTCGGTCAGCCTGATGGAAGAGCAGGACTTATACAATCCTCTGGTAATCAGTATCCCTGAGCATGTCACTTCAGCTAATTACAGCTTGGCGTCACAATTCATGGGCTACTGGCACACTCTGGGATCCACTCTGTTGGTTTCCGTTACAATAGCGCTCGTTCAGATCGCTGTATGTACCCTGGTAGGTTATGGATTTGCAAGATTTGAATTTCCGCTTAAAAAGTTTTGGTTCGGATGCGTAATACTTCTTATCGTTATTCCGCCTCAGACCATTTCCACATCACTTTATCTGCACTTCAGATTCTTTAATATCTTTGGTATGCAGTTTAACCTGAGAGGTTCACCGATACCTTATTATCTTATGAGTGCAGGCTGTATGGGACTTAAGTGCGGTCTTTATATCTACATGATCCGCCAGTTTTTCAGAAACATGCCCAAAGAACTTGAGGAGGCAGCTTACGTTGACGGTCTGGGAACATTGGGAACTTTCTTCAGGATAATGCTTCCGGATGCGAAGCCCATCCTTGTTTCCTGTTTCCTGTTCAGTTTCGTATGGCAGTGGACAGACAGTTTTTATTCAGGCCTTTTTCTTGGAAATATAAAGCTCTTATCCATTCAGTTATCAGCTATAGCCGACAGACTTGATAACTATGTAAAATATACACTGAACAATGCAGCCGGTGCTTCCCCCGGATACATACAGTGTGTAGTTTCCACCGGTACATTGATGGTGATAACCCCCATCCTGATCCTCTATCTCTTCATGCAGAGAGGATTTACCGAAAGCATTGCCCAGAGTGGTATCAAGGCATGATCAAATTTGTTATATAGCCGCCGGGAGCGGTCATATATATAAACAATTTTAAAGGAGGAAATTTTATGAAGCAACTTAAAAAAGTTGGGGCTTTGGTGCTTGCACTCAGCATGGTAGTCAGCCTTGCTGCTTGCGGCAAAGAGGAGGAAGTTCAGCCCCAAGTTACTCAGGCACCCATCGTTGTAGCTAACAATGATGCGGCAACAGACAGTCAGACAGAAGTTGTTGCAAACAACGATAAAGGATCTGACCCTTACCAGATTATCACAGATGCAAACGGAAAAGCTGTAGATCTCGGTGGTATCACTATTCAGATCGCAGACTGGTTCTATGCACCCAGCGATGCAAACAGTGCTTATCGTGAAGCTCAGGAAGAGTGGCACGAGTGGCTTGAGAAGACCTACAATTTCAAAATGGAAGGTCTTAACTACTCCACATGGAGCAACATGTCTTCTGATTACATCAACTATGCTACAACAGGCGGAGATGAGTACTACATCTTCACACTCCATCAGGGTGATACCGGTGCTGCAAGCGCAATGTCTCAGGGTCTCATGTATGACCTTGCAAGCATTGACTGCCTTGATTTTACAGATTCCAAGTGGGACAAGGGTGTTATGGGCTTCAGTACAAGAGGCGATAAGATCTTCGCTATGAGAGGCCAGGAAGCTGAACCCAGAAATGGTGTTTATTTCAACAAGAGAATCCTTAAGGAAGCAGGTATCAACCCCGAAGACCTTTACACATGGCAGGAAGACGGCACATGGACATGGGATAAGTTCGAAGAAGTATGCGAAAAGGTACAGAAGGACTTTGATAACGACGGCGTGATCGACCAGTACGCTATGGCCTGCTTCAACTCTTACTTCTATCCTTCAGCTGTTTTCTCTAACAAGGGTAACTTCATCAGCATTGATAAGGACGGTAACTACTACAGCAACCTTGAGAGCAACGAGACACTTGAAGCTCTTAACTGGGCAAAGGACATGAGAGCTAAGTACAACATGCCTCAGCCTGAAGACGGACAGTGGGATTACTTCCTTCCTGCATTTGAAAGCGGTAAGGTAGCATTCATGGTTCACCAGACATATGTTGCAGGTGAAAGACTTAACAACAACTGTGTTGATGATTTCGGTTTCGTTTGCTTCCCTAAGGGAAATAATGTAGACGGATACTACACATACACAGAAGATAACTTATTTGTTATCCCTGCTTGCTATTCAAAGGAAAAGGCTGAAAAGATCGCATTCGCATTCAATCTTTGGACAGAGCCCGTTCCCGGTTATGAAGGATATCCTGCTTGGAAGTACAGCTACTATAACAACTTCCGTGATACAGAAGCTGTAGATCTCACACTTCCTCGCCTCATCGATCCTAAGTTTATCACAGCAAGATTTGATTCAGCTGTTTACGGTCTTGTAGGTAATGACGGTATCCATGGTTCAATGCTCATGTGGAAGCTCGACAGCCAGACACCTGCAGAGATCATGGAAGAGATCCGCGGTACTGTTCAGGCATATCTTGATGAACATAACGGAAAGTAAAATCGTAAATTAATTTTAAACAAATACGGCGGGGGCACCGCCTCCGCCGTGTATTTTTCAAGGATAAAACAATTATGCCCAAGAATGAAAAAGTACTTCTTACGGGTACGAATAATGATTTTAAAGGCAAAATTGAATATGATGAAAACGATCGGGAAATAGTGGATTTCCATGATAATTCCTCGGTACGCATCTGGTATAACGTGGAAACCCACGGGTTTAAACCCCATTGGCATGACGCCATGGAGATTTTAATGCCGGTGGAAGGAAGATACGAAGTGGTGATCAAGGATGTGAAGCACATCATCAATCCCGGAGAGATCTTCATCATTCCATCAGGTTGTATCCATGAGATACAAGACCCCGGGCCCGAAGGATCCAGATTCATATTTCTCTTTGATCTCTCTATTGTGAGAAAGCTTAAAGGCTTTGCGGGATTGGAACCTGCACTTATAAATCCGATACATGCAAACAAAAGCAATTATCCAAGAATCTTCGATGAGGCCTTTGACCTTCTTGTAAAGATGAGAAATGCCTACTTTTACGGTCAACCCTATAGTGAGCTGACGATATATTCTTGCTTTATGGAATTCCTGGTGCTTTTCGGATCGAACCATGATACGGATGAAAAACTGTTTAATAATGCAAAACCGAGAAAGCAACAGCAGTATGTTAAGGAATTTAATAAGCTTCTGGAATATATAAATGATAATTACATGCAGCCCATTACATTGGAAGACGCTGCTGTAAACATCGGTTTCAGTAAATACTATTTTTCCAGACTGTTTAAGCAATATACGGAGTATACTTTCTGCGATTATCTGACTATCAGGAGGATAAGAGCTGCAAAGGAAATGCTGGCAGATGCGGATTGTTCGATCATGGACATAGCAATGAATACCGGCTTTTCCAGTATTTCAACCTTTAACCGTGTCTTTAAGGAAACGGAAGGTTGTACACCAAGTGCTTTCAGAGCCAAAAGAAATGAAGACTCATAAAAATACCTGAAGGAAAAGGATCCGTCAGGTATTTTTTTGTTTGGTCACAGGACGAAAAAGTAACCAAAATGAAATCGAGTAGGACAAACCTACTCGATCATTACAATTTTATTAATTAGGAGTACGGCTAGTACAGCGGTTTTAAAATAAATGGACTAATGCGCAGAATGCTTGCATTCGGTCCGGTTATTTAATAACCGATGTACTAGGACACGGCATAAAGTCGGGAGCGCGTCTATAAACCGTATTTGAAATCACTGAAGGTGGCTGTTCCACCTGTTTTTGAGGTGGAATAACAGAATAATCCGAAACGTACACCGCAGAAATGATCAAGTCTAAAGGCCATTTTGTGGGTGTAAGAGGTTTTTTCCAGCCTCTTGTCTGTCTTATATGAGAAAAAGGCAGTATCTTCAAGAGCTTCAAAATTCATGTCTATCCTAAGGCGAACCTTGGAAGAGGGCAGGGCGATCTTTTCCATCAGATTACCCGGCATACAGTCTGTTTTACCCGGAAGTTTGTCATTAACATCACGGGTTATTATATTCAGGTAATATCCGCCTACTTCTTTGGAAATAGAGATCTGTCCGTAACAACCTTCAAAAGCACATAATCCGGCATGATCACCAAACTTAAGATCTGAGGCATCAACTGTGACTTCAGCATGACATTTGGGCCAGGTGGAACGTTGGGTAAGTGTGTTTTGTGCTTCTGTAACGTTTACACTCAATTTCCCTGTGGTTATGCTATAGGTGTTTTCTTCCAAATGACAAAGGGACATGTCCGGAAGATGATTAAACTGCCAGGGAAGCTGCAGCTTTCCGTCTTTTAAAAAGCCGGAAGCAAATACCGGTTGACATTTACGGCTTGATCCCGAGGAAAGAGGTGCTTCAAAGGAAGGTATCTTTCCGTTTGTTCCTACGAAGGGGATACCGTCTCTGATCTCCATGGGGGTGATGACGGGTATCCTTCCGCAGGCACCCTGATCTCTGAAAAAGAATCCGTAGAGTCTGCCATCGGGAGTATCGATGATACCACCCTGAGCCACTCCGTTACCGGGAAGACCGTAATCATCACGGATCAATTCCGTTTCTTTGTAGGGACCGGTGATATTTTCCGAAGTATGTACCACCTGAGTCCTTATGGCAGGATCGTCATTGGGCCAGTGGATGTTAAAGATACAATAGGTTGAACCTATCTTGTAAGCATGAGATCCTTCATAACCCAGTTTTACATTATGTTCATCTTTGAAAAGCGTCTGATCAAGACCCTTTTCTTTGACCTTAAACTCATTAATATCTATCTCGGTGATCCTTATTTCATTATTACCGTGTATAACATAGGTCTTCTCGTCGTCGAAGAGGAGAGAAGCGTCATAGAAAACAGCATCTATAGTGTGTCTCTCCCAGGGACCTTCGGCTTTCGCAGCTGTAAAGATATAAGAATTCTTTTTGCCGATGGAAACGAAGAGAGCATAGAAAAGCCCGTTGTGATAACGAAGGGAAGGAGCCCACATACCATGACCGTAAATGTTCTGTTCATATTCCAGATGTTCGGCAGAGGTGGAATCCAGCTCATCAAAAATGTAACCTGCGATCTCCCAATTAATGAGATCGTAGGAACGGAGAACGGAACCGCCCGGGAAAAAGTGCATAGTTGTAGAAAGCAGATAATAAACATTATCTACTCTTACAATATCCGGGTCCGGATAATCCTGTTTGATTATGGGATTAAAGTTATCCATAATTTAATTCTCGTTTAGTTCTTTTTGATGATCCTATATGTTTATAGCTTTGCTTTACCAGATCCTGTAGTTTCCGCTCAGAGCCAGAAAAGCAAAAAAGTAAAGGCAATTATCGTAGTATCGTCTGTCGCCCATGCGAAGGGGCATATTATAAAAATCTTTCACCCAGTCTTTTGTGGTCGGGTTATCGGCCGCAAGTGATGCTTGAGCAATTGTTGCGGGAAGCCCGGTGGGGTGCAGTGCAAAAGTGGTGGGAACAACAGTTCCGTCAACCTCATAAATGTGATATTCGTTTGAAAGTCTTGCATCGTTCAGGTAAAGCTGTATGTTGTCACAGGCTTTGATCTGACCTTCATCTTTACCGAACCACTCGTAATCCAGTGCTATATTTGCCACTGTTCTGTAGGAATCGGAGAAGAACCAGTCGTGACGGTCATTGGTCCAGGAAAGCTTTTGCTTTAAGGGGGAGCCGTCAAACTCCGCATATTCTGCGGAAAAACCGGTGACCGGATGACAGGCCTTGGCAAGATAAGCTCTGCTTGCCTTTACACATTCCTTAAAGAAGGGGCGATCTTCTTCGTAAGCCCACAATGAGAAAAGCTCATAAAAGTGGGGAAGATGATATGAAGGGTCGGTAAAACCTATGCCCGGAACAAAAAGTATCTGATGATTTTCATGATTAAACATGGGTGTGCCGATCCTACCGTCATAACCCTTATGGATCATGGCTTTAAGGATCTCTTTTGCTTCATGGCTGTAATTAAAGATACCTTCACCGTCACCCCATCTGTGGGAAGCAAAGAAGAGGGCAAGAGCAAAAAACTCTTCTCCGTCGGGAGCGGGGCCGTTTGCGTTCTTTTTGCCGTCGGTAGCACAGGACCATGCAAAATAACCCTCGTTGAAGCCTTCTGACATATACATATAGGTTTTTGACCATTTCCAGATACGATCGAACTGTTCTTTCATATCCAATTGAACGCAAAGCATCATGCCATAAGACATTCCTTCGGTTCTGGCGTCGTGGTTACCTGTATCTTCTATATAACCCATGTCAGAGCCTGAGTCATGATAGACCCGTTCATCTTCGGACCCGAAGAAATAGAAGTCACGTATTTCATAAAGACGTCTTTTGATCTCGTTTTCATCGATCCCGACTTCTTTAAAAACATTTCTGTATTGTCCGGTCTTAAATGCGTTCATATTATCCTCCGATGTGCATATTTTGCACATGATTATGTCCGATTTTAACAAATGACAGGATTAAAATCTAACTAATCGTTGCTTAATGAAAGACAGTTCTTGCTAAATTTTGCTAATTATAAAAAATTGATAATTATGAGCAGAAAAAAGCAATATTTCGTAGGTGTTTTTTGGGAAAATGTGATAGAATAGATTCAGCTTACATTTCTCTGTCGAAGAAGGAAATGTATCTGACTAAAATTTAAGGGAGGAAAGATTTTATGAAGAAAAAAATTGCTTTGCTTTTATGCGCAGCAATGGTTCTCGCTCTTACAGCCTGTGGCAAAAAAGAGCCTGAAGTTACACCTACTCCGCAGCCTGTCACAGTAACCGCTACACCTACTCCGGGACAGAAGAAAACTGTTACGGCTACCCCTACAGCTACTCCTACACCTAAGAAGGATTGGGTTCTTGAGCCTACATGGACACCCACTCCCACGCCTACACTCACACCTGAGCAGCAGGCAGCTAAGGAAGCTGAAGAGGCAGCTAAGCTTGCAGCATCTCAGTTTAATAAGACGATCAATATCCCTCTTTCAAACTTCACTGTATCTGCAGGAGAAGCTCCTGTGGTTACAAATGATGGATATATTTCCATGAAAGACGGTAAGACTCAGAAGATCTGCTATCCTTTGGGAGTTATCATTAAGAAGGGTGCTTCTGCAGTAGTTACTGTTACAGCTCAGTTCAATTCCGCTGATGATGAAGCTTTCAGATTCTATGGAATTCCCGGAACAAATGATGCCGCTAAGACCAATGTAGAGAAAGTATTCAATCCCGGTAATACAAATGAGATCACAAAGACCGTTGTTCTTACAGCAAACGAAGATATCGACGGACTTATGCTTGCATCTTCAGGTTGGGGCAAATATGTCAATGATATTACGATCAAGAAGATCACTGTAGCTCCCAATCCCAAGATCGATCTTGCAGGATTTACAACAATCTCCGGTGAAGCCGGAACAATCGATGCAGATAATAACCTTGTTATGAAGGATGGCAAGACTCAGAAGATCGCTTTCCCTCTTGGCAAGACATATGCAGCAGGCGATGTTCTCGCAGTTACCGTTACAGCTCAGTTCAAGTCTGCAGATGATGAAGCTTTCAGATTCTATGCAGTTCAGAACAATGCCGATGCAGCTAAGTCTGATGTCATCAAGGTTATGAATCCCGGTAATACAAAGACATTCACCGAGACAGTTCTTGTTACATTGAATGCAGATGCTGACGGACTCCTTCTTGCATCCTCAGGTTGGGGCAAGTACATTAATGATATCTCCATCAAGGCTCTCAGCGTTAAGCAGGCAGAAGTTCTTGACCTCAGCAAGGTAATTGCTATCGGTGGCGATGCTCCTGCATTACTTGATGATGGTTCCATCTCTGCTAAGGGTGGCGTTACTTCCAAGTTTGCTATTCCTTCCGAGAGAACAGATATGTCCAAGGGCAGCAACGTTACAGCTGTTATCACATTACAGTTCAACAGTGCTGATGATGAGTCCGTAAGACTTTATCCTATCCTTGATTCCAATGATTCAGCTTGTGCAACGCCTGTACAGTATGCAAATCCCGGAAAGACCGATGCTACAGCTATCACACAGTCCTTCACCACAACTAAGGATGCCAACACGATCCTTCTCGGCGGTAAGGGTTGGGGCGTTAACCTCAATGATGTTATCATTAAGAAGGTAGTTCTTTACGAAACACCTATCGTAGAGGAAGTTGAGGAAACACCTGATACCACTCCTAAGACAGGCGACAGCTCATTGATGATCATGATCGTTCTTCTCGGAATGGCAGCAGTAAGCGGAGTTATCTTCTTTAAGAAGAGAGAAGAGATTTAATAGTTAAATAAAGATTTTTACTCCCGTGCATTTTGCACGGGAGTTTTTTATACTTTCGACACAAATCGCTTTAAAGTTTTGTTTCTTCATAATTCTTTCTTAATTGTATATTAGCAAGATTTGATATAAAGTTAATTAAATTTGCGTTGTCCTAAAACTATTAAAGATGTACAATTTGTACGGATTAAGGAGTATTATGAGAACAGAAAAAAAGTTTTTGACCATTTTGGCTGTTTTGAGTCTTACTGTTTCATCCTTTGGTGCTTGTAGTTTTACAACAAGTTCAAAGCCTGTTGAGTCTACACCGACGCCCCGGATCATAACGGCTACGCCCACACCAAAGCCTACTAAGACACCGACGCCCACAAATACGCCAAAGCCTACCAATACACCAAAGCCCACAAGCACACCTACACCTGAGTTAGCAGTGGATGTAAAAGGATTGGCAGAGTATTATAAAGATTATTTCCCTATTGGTGTTGCAGCTTCAGCAAGCACCATCAGTGCGGTCAGATATAAGCAGTTAATACTTGATAATTTCACTCAGATCACACCTGAGAATGAAACCAAGCCGGATGCTATTTTAAGTGCGGATGCCAGCAGAAACGGATTACCGGAAACCTACACCCATGCAGCTGTAAATTTTGACAGATGCAAGAATGCGGTTAAGTTCTGTGTTGATAACGGAATGCAGATGAGGCTTCACACCCTGGTTTGGCACAGCCAGACACCATATTGGTTCTTTACCGAGGATTACACAAGAAACGGTAAGCTGGTAAGCAGGGAAGTAATGCTCCGGCGTATGGAGAATTATATTAAAGATGTTATTGAGTATTTTGATACCAATTACCCCGGACTCATTTATGCTATAGATGTATGTAATGAAGCTTTTGACAGCGGCAACGGAGATGAAAACGGTATCAGAAAAGTCGATAATCAATGGTACGAGACCGTTGGCCCCGATTATTATTATCAGGCCTTTGTATTTGCCAGAAAATATGCACCGGATTATATGAAATTGTTCTATAACGATTACGGTTGCTCCGGTAAGTACACTCAGATGATAAAACATCTGGCTCAGGCGAAAGAAGAAGGTTTGATCGACGGTATCGGTATGCAGTCCCATCTGTCATTAAGCGACAGAGTATCAGGAGCCTATTATCTTGCTATGAAAGCATTTTTGGAGGCAGGATATGAATTACAGGTTACGGAACTTGATATAGGGATGGAAAGCTTAACGGATAACAATCTGGCATTACAGGCCAGGAAATATAAAGTTCTTTTTAATAACCTCATGAAACTGAAAGATGATGGTTATAATGTTTCAAGTGTCACACTTTGGGGTATCTCGGATAACCTGAGTTGGCGGACGGGGAAATACCCGCTTCTTTTCGACAGTCGTTTGAATCCTAAGAAAGCCTACTATGGTGCTCTTCAGGATCCAAGCATTCCTACTATAGAGTAATTCTCTTATCTTCATCTTGGGAAAGGCGCTTGCTTCGGCAGGCGCTTTTTCTTTGGAAACAGTTAAGGTTGTTTATTTGGCAAAAATATGATAGAATTCTCACGTTTGAAATTTTTGGAGTGACGATTATGATACTTTCATGTAACAAAATAAATAAAAGCTTTGGAGAGAGAGAAATCCTTAAAGATATTTCTTTTCACGTGAATGATAATGAAAAGGTAGCGATCATAGGTGCAAACGGAACAGGAAAGTCTACCCTTTTTAAGATCATTTTGGGAGAACTCCGTCAGGACAGCGGAGAAGTGGTCTTTGCCAAGGATTCTACCCTCGGATGTATTTCTCAGACTCAGAATCTTGAAAGTGCCAACAGTATATATGCAGAATTGTTCGGTACCAACAAAAGAGTACTGGAACTTGAGGAAAGGATAGAAAAACTTCATAAGGAGATCGAAGAAGAATCTTTAAAAAACGGCGAAAGTGAGGAACTTAAAAGATTATATGCCGATTATGAAAGATGTAATACGGAATTTGATCTGATAAACGGCTATGCATACAGAAGTGAAGTGATCGGGATACTTAAAGGACTGGGCTTCAGGGAAGATGAATTTGACAAGAAGATAAACACCCTCTCCGGAGGTCAGAAGACAAGAGTGGCACTGGGAAAACTTCTTTTGATGAAACCGGATCTGATCATGCTGGATGAGCCTACAAATCATCTGGACATGAATTCCATAGCCTGGCTGGAAGGTTTTTTGGCAAACTACAACGGAGCTGTGCTGGTGATCGCCCATGACCGTTATTTTCTGGATAAAGTGGTAACAAAGGTTGTGGAGATAGAAAATTGCAAAGCCTTGTGTTATCAGGGAAATTACTCCGATTTTGCCGTAAAGAAGGCAGAGGTTAGAAAAGCACAGCTTAAGGCCTATATGAATCAGCAGCGGGAAATCAAACATCAGGAAGCTGTTATTGAGAAACTTAAGAGCTTTAACCGCGAGAAATCCATTAAAAGAGCTGAATCCAGAGAAAAAATGCTGGATAAGATCGAAAGGCTTGAAAAACCGGTTGAAATAGACGATGAAATGAAGATATCATTTCATGCTTCCACCATGAGCGGCAATGATGTGTTGACCGTTAAGGGGCTCAGTAAGGCTTACGGTAAAGAAAAACTGTTTTCCGATCTGGACTTTGAAATAAAGCGAGGAGAGAGAGTGGCCATAATCGGTAACAACGGTACCGGAAAAACTACGATCTTAAAGATAATAAACGGGTTAGTGGAGGCGGATAAGGGAGAGATAAAGCTTGGTGCCAAGGTGAGCATTGCTTATTATGATCAGGAACATCAGGTATTGGATCCGGAGAATTCTCCCTTTGAGGAAATATCTGATGCCCATCCTTTAATGGATAATACGGACATAAGAAACATCCTGGCAGCATTTTTGTTTACCGGGGATGAAGTGTTTACACCCATAAAACTTTTATCCGGTGGAGAGCATGGACGTGTTTCTTTGGCAAAACTCATGCTTTCAAATGCTAATCTTTTGATCCTGGATGAGCCTACAAACCATTTGGATATCACATCCAAGGAGATTTTGGAAAATGCACTTAATTCCTATGAAGGAACGGTGCTTTACGTATCCCATGACCGTTATTTTATAAATAAAACTGCTACAAGGATCCTGGATCTTACCGAACAGAAACTTGTTCCTTACATCGGAAATTACGATTACTATCTGGAACACAAGGATATTGTGGAACAGGCCTATCTTCGCGGTACTTTGGGAAATGATGCCGGGGCCGGAAGCACTGTGCTTCAGGCAGAAACAGACAACAAGCTGGACTGGAAGGCACAGAAGGAAGAACAGGCAAGACTCAGAAAGAAACAAAATGAGATAGCTCGGATAGAAAAAGAGATCGCAAAGTACGAGGAAGAGGGAAGTAAGGTGGATGATGAACTTGAAAACCCTGCTTATTTTACCGATCACGTGAAACTGGGAGAACTCACAAAGAGAAAGAATGAGATAGAAGATAAACTCCTTGAACTAATGGATGAATGGGAAAAAGCAAGCTCTGAGGAGTGATAGGAGAAAGGTGAGGTTTCCGAAGAACAATAAAAATACGACTCTGTTTTCTTAAACGAGAACAGAGTCGTTGTTTTTATTGTTTAAAGATCTATGATCATTGTAGGGATCAATATAAAGGATGCTTGTCGGTCAGTGCCTTAACGATCTCTTTTACTTCTTCTGACTTTTCGCCTCTGGAGTCGATGGCAAGAGCAATAGCCTTAGCCACATCATCCATATCCTTGGTATCGAAACCGCGGGTTGTAACTGCTGCGGAGCCGAGACGGATACCGCTTGTAACATTGGGCTTAGCAGGATCCCTAGGGATGGCGTTCTTGTTGCAGGTGATGTTTACAGCATCAAGGAGATGCTCGGTCTCTTTTCCGGTAACACCCTTGCTGATAAGGTTAACCAGCATGAGATGGTTATCGGTACCACCGGATACCATATCAAAGCCACGATCCATAAGACCGTCGCAAAGAGCCTTTGCATTGTCTACGATATTCTTTGCATATACCTTGAAGGAAGGATCGAGAGCTTCTTTAAAGCATACAGCCTTAGCTGCGATAACATGCATCAAAGGACCGCCCTGGATTCCGGGGAAGAGAGCCTTGTTCAATTTGTGCTCTGTTGCAAACTCTTCGGAGGAAAGGATGATTCCGCCGCGAGGTCCGCGAAGAGTCTTGTGGGTTGTGGATGTAACAACGTGAGCGTAGGGAATGGGAGACTCATGTACGCCGCCGGCAACGAGACCTGCGATGTGAGCCATATCCACCATAAGGATAGCACCTACTTCATCTGCGATCTCACGGAAACGCTTGAAATCAATAGCTCTGGGATAAGCAGAAGCGCCTGCAAGGATCAGCTTGGGACGGCATTCTTTTGCAATCCTGAGGACCTCATCGTAATCGATGTATCCGTTTTCGTCTACTCCGTAAGGAACGGGATTAAAATAGGTTCCTGAGAAGTTTACCGGGCTTCCGTGTGAAAGATGTCCGCCGTCTGCAAGGCTCATACCCATGAAGGTATCACCGGGCTGAAGGAGAGAGAAGAAAACAGTCATGTTTGCCTGTGCACCGGAGTGGGGCTGAACATTTGCCCAGGTGCAGCCATAGAGTTTCTTGATCCTTTCAAGTGCAAGATTTTCGGCCATATCTACAAATTCGCAGCCGCCGTAGTAACGTTTTCCGGGATAACCTTCGGCATATTTATTGGTGAGATGACTTCCCATAGCTGCCATAACTGCTTTGCTTACAAAGTTTTCTGAAGCAATGAGTTCGATGTGGTCTTTCTGGCGCTTAAGCTCAAGAGACATGGCATCGGCAAGTTCGGGATCCGCTTTTTTAATTTCTTCAAAATCGAACATTACTGGTTCCTCCATCTGGAATTTTTGGCATTATTGTATCACAGTGTCGAAGAAAAAGCGAGTCGTAACAGATTAAACATTCTTATATCTGTTATAAGAGGCAGGAGAAACCTGTGTTGCATGAATAAAGGAACGACTTGGTTCGAGGCCTTTCGCTCTTTGATTGACATAAATTGTGGTCGGTGTTATAATTTGTTTTTATAAATTTCAGGAGAAGATGAGTATTATGGATTTTATAGCGGGTTTGTTTAGCGGACAAGGCGAATTCATTTTAAGGATCGTTATTGCATCGGCCTGCGGTGCAGTGATCGGACTTGAAAGAAGCAGAAGACAAAAAGAAGCGGGCCTTCGTACACATATTATCGTATGTATGGGTGCAACCTTACTTATGCTCATATCCAAATACGGCTTTTTTGATGTTATCGTAAGAGACAGTGTTCAGGTGGATGCATCCCGTGTGGCTTCTACGGTCATTACAGGTATTTCCTTCCTGGGAGCGGGCGTTATCTTCCTTAAAGGATCATCCATACGGGGACTTACCACATCAGCCGGATTGTTTTCCACTGCAGCCTGTGGTATGGCCATCGGAGCCGGAATGTATGCCCTTGGTATATTTACTACCGTTTTCATGGTAACACTTCAATATCTCCTTCATAAGTACAATCTGAGTTCTGAGACCATTGCGGCCACGGAGATCAGGATCGTTGCTTATGATAAGCCCGATATAGTGGAACAGATTAAGGCCTATTTTGCAAAGAATAATGTGGAGATCGAAGAGTTTGCGATCAAGAGAAAATCCGACGGAACTCTGATCTATGATACTGTTGTTAAGCATCTTAAGCCGGCGGAACTTAATCACATCACCACCATACTCAATGAAGTACCCGATGTGATGGAAGTAAACTGCAATCAGTAGTAAAATGTTTTATGTTGAATAATTGAAAAAAGTGTTTTATAATTCACGGGATATCTGCGGATACCCGTGTTTTTTATAAAAGGTCAGGTTTACGGCCGAAAACACGTACTTCAATAATAACCGGTTGTCACCCGCAAGGTGAGCGAAAGAATTTGGAGGATATATGGAAAGCTACAAAAAAGAGTTTATTGATTTTATGGTTGAATGCAATGTGCTTAAATTCGGCGATTTCACATTGAAGAGCGGAAGAAAGTCTCCCTTTTTCATGAATGCAGGTGCTTATGTTACGGGCGGACAGCTTAAACGTCTTGGCGAATACTATGCAAAAGCCATACATGATAACTTCGGAGATGATTTCGATGTACTCTTCGGACCCGCTTACAAGGGAATCCCCCTTTCGGTAGTCACCGCAGTGGCTTATTCCGAACTTTACGGTAAGGAAATAAGATATTGTTCCAACAGAAAAGAGGTTAAGGATCACGGGGATGTGGGCCTGCTTCTCGGAAGTAAGATACAGGATGGAGACAGGGTGGTAATGATCGAGGATGTGACTACTTCCGGCAAATCCATGGAAGAGACCGTTCCCATTGTTAAA
The DNA here is from genome assembly GCA_016287765.1 of Lachnospiraceae bacterium. The sequence continues at coordinate 34,295 of JAEEWS010000010.1, read as the reverse complement.
GGTTGCGGAGATGTGAAGATAGTGGGACTCATGGTGAGCCTTAATCGTATGGAAGTGGGACTTTCCGGTAAGAAAGCCGCACTGGATGAGGTCACCGAGAACTACGGTTTTCCCGCAAAAGCAATAGTAACCATGGAAGAAGTAACTGAAGCCCTTTATAACAAAGAGTGTAACGGCAGGATCCTTATAGATGATGAGATCAAATCTCGTATAGATGCTTATTATGAAGAATACGGAGCTAAGAAAAAGAATTAATATACTTGCGGATGAAATGAGGGAGGCTGAAATGCCTCCACTCACTTCCGAGCTGTTTGGCATTTTCGAAAAAAACGGTAATCGTCTTGAGTATGAAAATGTCTATTTTTTGAGGAGAAAATTCCTGGCGGTTTACGGGATCTCGGGTGTATTGAACAGGCGAAGAGAGGATATCGAGAAACTGGAATATGTGCTTCTTGAGATATGCGGGGAAATGACCTGGGCACTGCCGGCTCATTGCAATACGGTTAAAAGACCGGATACGGAAAAAGAGATAGATCTTTTTAATTGCGAAACAGCAGGGGCGTTGGCCGAGGTGATCAAAGAAACCGGAAGCCTGTTAAAACCCGATATTGTACAAAAAGTAAAAGAAGAGATATCAAGAAGAGTACTACGGCCCTTTGCTTACAGTACAAAAAAGTACAATTTTGAGCATGCAAAACACAATTGGAATGCGGTTTGCTGCGGTTCGATCGGAACTGCGCTTATAAATCTGGGAAACGAGTGTCTGGGAGAAAAGATGACAGTTAAGACCCTTAACAGGATCAATGATTCTCTTGAAACTTTTGTAAACAGTTTTCCGGGGGATGGAGCCTGTCTTGAAGGTCTCGGCTATTTTAACTACGGGATCAGCTTTTTAACATCTTATGCCAGAAGATACAAGGCCTATGCGAAGGATACCCCCGGTTTTTTAAAAATACCCAAACTGGCCCGAGTGGCTGCTTTCCCCAACAGCGCTTTTTTTAAAAACGGTATTTCGGTTAATTTTTCCGATGCTACAGAAAAAGAAAGACTTCATGTAGGAACCCTTGAAGGACTCCAGGAGTTGTTAGGTACCCCTTATTTTATCGGAGAAACAGTGATGGCGGATTTTGATACGGATCCATGTTACCGCTTTTTGCCTCTTTTGGACGATGTCAAATACGGAGAAGAACTTAAAACAGAGATCAGATCCGATGATAAGCATATAATATATTTAAAAGATGCCCAGTGGGTTATAGCTGAAAACGGCGCAGGAGCCGGCTTTGCCATAAAGGGCGGATGTAACGGAGAACCTCATAATCACAACGATCTGGGCAGTTATATTTATTTCTCCGACAATAAGGTGAAGGCCTGTGAGCTTGGAGCCGGGGAATATACAGCCGATTATTTCGGAGAGAAAAGATATGCCATATTATGTAATGATACCCGTGGCCATTCGCTGCCCCTTGTAAACGGGAAAGGGCAGGAAACCGGGGGCGAGATCAGGGTAAAGAGCTTTGAAGTAACGGAAGATAAAGAAAATGTGATCGTAAAGATAGATCTGACCGGCTGCTACGAGGATGCCGAAAGCATACAAAGAACAGCGGTTTTTGAACTTAACAGCGGCAGTTTAAAAATAGAGGATAGGATAGAAACTGACGGAGAAACTGCAGACAGGATAATTTCAAAGTCAGATATATCGGGAAATATCGAACTTTTGTCCGAAGATCTGATCATGGAAAAGAAAATCGAGATCTTTAATGATCACGAAGGGATAAAGGAAAAAATATATATATTTGAATTAAAGGAGAAAAAAGATGGAGATAGTAAAGAGAGAGATAACCGTAAAAGGCTTCACTGCTATGCTTACAGGTTACATTCTTGATAATTTCAATGAAGTGGACATTAACAGAAAGAGAAAGACCATTCTTATCTGTCCCGGAGGAGCTTATGCCTGGACTTCACCCAGAGAAGCCGAGCCTGTGGCCATACGTTTTGCCGGCCATGGATTTCAGTGCTTTGTGCTGGATTATTCCTGTTCACCCTCCGGTGCAGAGTATCCCGTAGCCCTTTCCCAGGCGCTTCTTGCTATCAAGACCATAAGGGAAAATGCGGATAACTGGCATGTGGATCCGGATAAGATCGCCATTTGCGGTTTTTCTGCGGGAGGACATCTGGCTGCCAACGTTTCATGCGATTACAACAATGAAGAAGCCCTCGGACTTATAGGCGCAAAAAGGGATGCGGGAAAGCCAAATGCCGCATTGCTTTGTTATCCGGTCATAACCTCCGGAAAATGGGCTCATAAGGACAGTATCAAAAATCTTCTGGGATCGAGATTCAGCTCTGAGACAGAGAAGTATGTATCCCTTGAAAACAGGGTAACAAAGGACAATCCGCCTACCTTTATCTGGCACACCTTTGAAGACAATGCGGTTCCGGTTCAGAACTCGCTGTTTTATGCTTTGGCGCTTAAAGAGAATGAAGTTCCCTGTGAGCTTCACATATTCCCGAAGGGAGGCCACGGACTCTCGCTTGCTGCAGCGGAGACCAATAGGGACGGAGCTCCCGGAATGATCAGGGAGATAGCTCAATGGCCTGAGCTTGCGTCAGACTTCCTGATCCGTTTGTTCGGAGAATAAAAGAGCAAGCTTTCATGCCGTTACAGTTCACATGACCTACCACAATAAAATGGGGGCCTTTCCCTACTTCGTGGCGGGCCTTCCCATTGTCGTACACTCGCAATCCGCTTCGCTCCATTGCTCATGTTGTATATCTGTGAACAGTAACTTGGTGGTGACAAATTTCCTAAATAAAGTGACAATGGTTTTTTAAAGTGCTATAATAATTTCCGTATATCAAAAAGTCGGCTTTTGGCGGCTTTTTAAGTGCTCAGGCATGGCAATAGGGCAAAACGGTATTATTACGGCACTTTTTTTACGAGGAACGACATGAAGAAGGTTAACGGGATTCTCATAGTAATAGCGATCTTAAGCATAGTGCTTTTGGGCGTCATTGTGTATGCAACGGGACTTGTTTCTTTTTCCGAGAAGCAGTCGGACAAGGATGATGTTCAGACACAATTTAAAGAAGAATATGAAGAGGACTCCACAAGAAACAGAGAGATCACCGCAACCATTGCGGAGAATCTTTTTTCATACAGCAGTATTTCGGAAATATATTCTTATGAATTTCAAAAACTGGTGCGCGACAGAATAAATATCCTGATAGAAGTAGGAGATTACAACGAAGACAATCCTCTTTTGATCCTTAATCCTTTTTGCACCAATACCCAATCTCTTTACACCTATTTTGAAACGGATTTTCCTTGCGCTGTTTCCTATACAGTGCACACTTCCGCGCTCACTTCCGCCGCACCTGATTTTGGCGGTTATGTTGCTGCGTCCACGGAAGAACGTCAACTCGCAAACGGCTCAACAGCTCTGGTAGGAACATCTTATATCCATGAGTTTGCCATTGTGGGGCTGGTTCCCAATGAGACCAATATCATAACTCTCAGGCTTACGGATGAGAATGGTAATGTAAGGATCCGCAGATTCTATTACAATTTTGGAAATGTGGTATCCGTGAATGAAGAAAAACTGGAAGTTACAGCAGGAGTAAAGACAGTTACCGATGAATTGGGCGAGACCCATGTTACGAATGCAAGCGATGTTACCCTGGAAGAGGGCATATATGCAGTCTTCTGCAAGAAGAACGATTACACCTCCTATGTAAAGCTTTATGATAACGACGGCTATCTGAGAAGCGAGATCCCTCTCGAAGATACGTTTTCAAAGAAGCTCTATGTGAAGGACGGGGAGATCTATCTTTTTGTTTCGGCCAACAAGCTTGTACGGATCAACTCTCTCGGCGAAGTTACTCACATCTACAGGATAAACGATTATACCCTTACAGGCGATTGGTGCGTTGATGATAAGGGAAATATTCTCGCTACGGCAACGAGAAAGGACAGAAGTGAGAACAGGGAAGACAGATTGGGTTCTGTAAGAGACTGTGTGGTCATCATAGATTTTGCCGACGATGATATCTATATGCTTATAGATTTTGCCAAGCTTCTCGGCGATTATCATGTGAGAAGAAAAGATGCAGACTGGATAGGAGTTACGGGCGTGTCCTATCTGGGAAATAACTGCATTGTGGTTTCGGCTGAAAAGCTGGATTCTCTTATAAAGGTCAGAAGGATCTACAATGATCCCAGACTTGTTTATTTTGCGGGAGATCCGGCTGAACTTACCGGAACGGTTTATGAAGATATGTATCTTGACAATGAAGGTAATTTTGCTTTTTCAACCACAACGGAAATTGCGGGATACGAAGAATATGACAAGATCAGACAGTCCCGTCAGTACATTTGGACGCTGGACAGAAATCTGAATTATACCTATGAAAAAAAGGAAGAAGGATTTGGCTTCTACATAAAGTATCTTACGGATGAGGAAGAAAAAACGGTCCGTATTGCGGAAACCATTAAGCTTCCCGAACTCACCCGGGATGCAAGACTTCAGGAATGCAATGAAAACTGGCTGTTTGTAAGCGGTAATGAAAGCGTATTTTATGAATATGACAATTGGTTCGACCTGATCGCTTCCTTTAAGTTTACAAAGCCTGTGGTTAAAAAGACTTTGGAACAGTTGGAGTATGAAGAAGACAATCCGCCTGCGGATGATTCCGTTACATACGTAGGTATCTGTAAGTTTGATCAATATGACTATTTCTTTACGAAAGAGATAGTGGTTTACAAAAACGGTACTTCAGGAGAAAACGTTGTCGCAGAAAATGGTACCGACAGCGGTGAAGCAACCGGGAATTAACAGAGGTATTAATGGGAAAAAGGTTATTTATAGCGGAGAAGCCAAGTGTGGCCCAGGAATTTGCCAAGGCGCTGCACGAGAATTTTTCGCGCCAAAACGGCTATCAGGAGTCGGAAAATACGGTGGTCACCTGGTGTGTGGGACATCTGGTCACCATGAGTTATCCTGATGCTTACGATCCGGAACTGGCAAAATGGAGATTTGAAACTTTGCCTTTTCTGCCGGAAAAGTATAAATATGAGATCATTCCGAATGTGAAGGCTCAATTCAATATAGTAAAGGGGCTGCTTTGCAGACCCGATGTGGAGACTATATACATATGCACGGACTCGGGGCGTGAAGGAGAGTACATTTACCGCCTTGTGGACATGATGGCGGAGGTGCCTGCAGAGAAAGTCAGAAAGAGAGTCTGGATAGATTCTCAGACGGAAGAAGAGATAAAAAGAGGTATAGATACGGCCAAAACCTGGGATGCCTATGACAATCTTTCGGAAGCCGCTTTTTTAAGGGCAAAGGAAGATTATCTCATGGGTATCAATTTTTCCAGAGCATTGTCCATAAAATACGGATACAACGTCAGAAAATTTCTTAATCTGGATAAGATGGGAGCTATCTCCGTGGGCCGTGTTATGACCTGTGTCCTGGGAATGGTGGTCAGAAGAGAGAGAGAAATTCGGGATTTTAAAGAGACTCCCTTTTACAGAGTGATACTTAAGGCTGAGCCCGGTATAGAAGCTGAGTTCAGAGCAGTGGAAGGCAGCAGGTATTACAATACCCCCTTCATGTATAAAGAGAACGGTTTTAATGAAAGAAAAACCGCCGAAGAATTGATAGGAAGCCTTAAAGGAAAACAGGCGGCAGTTGAAAGCTTTGAAAAAAAAGAAGAAAAGAAAAATCCTCCTTTGCTGTACAATCTGGCCGAAGCACAGAACGACTGTTCAAGGCTTTTCAAGATCAGTCCCGATGAGACCCTTAAGATCATCCAGGAATTGTATGAAAAGAAGCTGGTGACTTATCCCAGAACAGATGCCAGAGTCCTTTCAACAGCAGTCTCCAAGGAGATAGCAAAGAACATTTCAGGTCTTAAAGCCTTCGGACCTCTTTCCGGATTTGCCAATGAGATATTGGAAGGAAAAAGATACGTGGGACTGGCCAAGACCAGATATGTTGACGACAAAAAGATCACGGATCACTATGCCATCATACCTACCGGACAGGGCATAGGCGGTCTCGACAAGCTGGGGCTGATGCAGCAAAAGGTGTATGAGCTTATAGCCAGAAGATTTTTAAGCATATTCTTTCCGCCTGCTGTTTACAGTAAGGATTCCATAGTGCTTAAGGCAGGAGACGAAAGGTTTTTTGCAAGCTTTAAGGCCCTTAAGGACGAAGGCTATTTTAAGGTGGCCAAGCCTCCGAAAAAGGACGGGACAGCAAAACAGGATGAAAACGATGAAGACAGGAAAAAGGATGATGAAACAGCAGATGCGGAGATATCCACGGAACTTCTCGATTCCATCAATAAGATCAAAAAAGGTGACATCCTGAATATATTAAGCACGGAGATAAAAGAAGGTAAGACTTCTCCTCCAAAGAGGTATACCTCCGGTTCTCTTATCCTGACCATGGAAAATGCAGGTCAGTTTATTGAAGATGAAGAACTGAGAGCCCAGATAAAGGGTTCGGGTATAGGAACCAGTGCCACAAGAGCCGAGATACTTAATAAATTGGTAAACATCAAGTATCTTAACCTGAATAAAAAGACCCAGATCTTTTCACCCACCATGTTGGGAGAGATCATTCATGAAGTGGTCACGGGGTCCATTTCTTCCCTGCTCCGCGCAGACCTTACGGCAAGCTGGGAAAAAGGACTGACACAGGTGGCAGAGGGACAGATAACAGGTAAGGAATATATGGAAAAACTGGAAAGTTATGTTACCAGAATGACCGAAAAGGTAAAGAACAGTAACATAGGTTCAGCTTTAAATCAGGCCTTTATTTCCGTGGAAAGGAACTACAAATGATAGTTGATTACAGTATTGAAAAGTTATTCTTAACAGATGAATCCATCGCCGTAAACGAGATCAGAAAGTATGTTTATCCCTGGCAGGTACTTCCCCATATCGGAGAGATCATCTTAAAGATCGGAGAAACTCTGGGAGAGGATTATGAAAAAAGAGGAGAAGACATATGGATCCACAAGAGTGCAAATGTCTATCCCACTGCTTACATAAAGGGACCCTGCATTATATGCGCAGAAGCGGAAGTAAGACATTGTGCGTTTATAAGAGGAAATGCCCTTGTGGGGGCTAAGGCGGTTGTCGGAAACTCTACAGAATTAAAGAATGTGATCCTGTTTAATAATGTACAGGTGCCTCATTACAATTATGTGGGAGATTCTATCCTTGGCTATAAGTCACATATGGGAGCGGGCTCAATAACCTCAAATGTCAAGTCAGACAAGACTCTTGTTGTTGTGAAGGATGTTTTAAGCGGTGAGAAGTACGAGACAGGGCTTAAAAAGATGGGAGCTGTCCTGGGAGATAATGTGGAAGTGGGCTGCGGTTCAGTCCTTAATCCCGGAACCGTCATAGGGGCACATACAAACATTTATCCTCTTTCTTCGGTAAGAGGCTGTGTACCCGGAAACAATATATACAAAAATCAGAACGAAATAGTGATCAAAAGATAGGATGCAGATTATGAGCGACGAAAATAACATGACAATGGCGGATTTTGAAAAAGAGATCAACGGGTCTTTCAGAGCCGTTAACGCCGGAGATATAGTGACAGGAACGGTTATCGGAGTTTCCGATACCGAGGTTACACTTGATCTTAATTATTTTGCGGAAGGTATCATAAAGATCGATGAACTTTCCAATGATCCCCGTTTCTCCATAAAAGGAGATGTGGCAGTGGGAGATGAGATCAGAGCCATGGTCTTAAGAGAGGACAGAAACGGTAATATCCTTCTTTCAAAGAAGCAGGCCGATGATGTTCTAGCCTGGGACAAGCTTAAAGAAATGCAGAAGGAAAAGACTGTTGTCAGGGTTAAGGTGGCGGCAAGTACCAACGCAGGTGTGGTAACTTATCTTGAAGGTATCAGAGCTTTTATACCTGCTTCAAAACTTGCCATTTCCTATGTTGAAGATACGGAAAGCTATGTGGGGAAAACCCTTGAGGTCACGGTGATCACTGTGGATGAAGCAACTCAGAAACTTGTACTTTCGGCTAAGGATGTGCTTTTCGAAAAGGAAAAGGAAGAGAGAAATTCCAAGATGGCCCTTATTCCCGTGGGAACTGTAACGGAAGGTACCGTAGAGAGAATAGAGCAGTACGGAGCCTTTGTGTCGGTAGGTAATGGTCTTCAGGGACTGGTTCATATCTCGCAGATCAGTAATAAGAGGATCAGATCCCCCAAGGAAGTCCTTGAACTTGGTCAGAAAGTCAAAGTTAAGGTCATAGATGTTAAGGACGGAAAGCTTTCTCTTTCCATTAAAGAAGTGGATGAGGCGGATGAAGTCGAGGATGAGATCGATGAGGCACCGGCTGAATATATGTTCGGTGACGACGAGCCTGTGACCATGGCAGGACTTTTTGCAGGGATCAAGTTAAAAAAATAGCAATCTTTGGGCTTAGATGGCAAAATAGCCTTGCGGATTGTTCTTAAAATTTGTATACTTATTATTTAGACTATACTTTTCGGAGGATAATATGGAATTCAGTAAAACCGTATTGCGGCATGTATATATTGATGTCACTGTCAAGGATTATATGCTTGATGAAGTCTACCTCTATCAAATTGACTATAAGGGTGACAAGAGCTTTAGAAATGAAGAGATTGTTTTCTCACAGCCGCTTCCGTATGAAGGTACGGATGACGAAGGAAATGTCGTAACCGTTCCTGCCGAAGATGTGGATCTGAGAGGACTGTTTTTTGACAAGATCGTAGAATACAGAAATTCCGGTGTGGAAACCAGGTATTTTGCGATCAATGCCAAGGAAGTAATGCTTAATCTCGTGGATCCGTTAAAGAAGAGTAATCCCAAAGCCAAGAGAATGTTTAATGAGATGGCTTCGGAATGTCTTCCTCATGAGTGGATGACAGATTGCTTAAGCATGCTTAGAGTTATTCCCATGACCGATTTTGATGAGATCCCGGAAATGGGAGCGGGAGTCCGCAGAAAACTTAAGGAAAAGTTCCATGAGGTGGCCAACGAGATCAAGCGTGAGAAGAAGATGCACATCTTTACATCCTACGAAACTCCGGTTACCGGCCCTGAACTTATTTTCTGTATCACGGATGAGAATATGAACATCATTGAAGACGTAAGGCTTCACGGACAGATCAATGATGATGTTGTTATATCCAAGGCCAGCAATTTTGTTAAGAAATACCCTGAAGCGGATATTTTGATCAATAGGACTGAGGTGAGGTTATATGCCCTCTTTAAAAGGGTGGAAACCTTTACGGGAGAAGTGTCCACAGGGATCATTTATTCAGTGGAAAGTATGCTTACCGCATTGGGAAAGAGAAATGCGGAAACAAATTTTGAGACCTACAGGGATTATATAAAGAATGCGGAAGATTTAAGATTCGGACGCTTTGATGATAACAGGATCCACAGTATCCACACTTTCCGGCTTCCTTTAAGCTATAATTCGGAAAGCGCATGGGAAAAGAATTTCTCCGGAAATTCCATGTGGAAGTGCGATGACGATTACGGGATCTCATATACTCTTGTGGGAAACAACAAAGAGGCAAATGAGAAAAAGGGCAGCGAGAAGATCGCAAATGTTGAGATCTTTGGTAAGCTTTCGGTCGAGAAAGACAGAGAGAGATTCGTTTTAAGAGTCAGCAGAGTGAATATCAAGAGATATGTTTCCGGATATGCGGTGCTGACAGTAGAGGCTGAAAACCATTTTTATCCCGGAAGAAAGGATAAGGAGCGTATCAGCGAACTATGTTCATCACTTTGGCGTTCAAAGCTTATAGGAGACAGTTATCCCGACATTTTGAACATACAGATGAGATGCGGAGACAGGATCTATTCCATGGAAGCAGATCAGAGAACTGAAGGAGATACGGTTCCCTGGGTTGCACTTCTTCTGGACCTTGGTAGAAAGAAGAAAAATACAGGCGCAGTCAGATTCACTGCATCAACTCTTTCCGATAAGATGTTTGCCATGATCGATGAAGGCGATGTTAAACGCATTGAGAACGCAAACGATGAGATCATCAATAAATGCCTCATTAAGAGTGAATATCTTCTTCAGCTGGAAATGTATCTCGCTGAAGTAATTGCTCCCAAGGGCAACAGAGGATTCGGAAGTCTGACAAAGAGTCAGAAAAAGCAGGTTAAACAGATAGCAAATGCATTGGCTTACATGGTGGGTTCCTACTGTTATGTGGAAGAACAGGGTGAATACGCCGGAGCATATAGATACGTTAACAAGGTAAGAAAGATAAGAGAAACCGAAGACAGGCTTGAAAGAAAGCTTGACCTGCTATACGAATAAGACTTGAATGATGAGGTGAAAAAAATGGGTACTGAGATTTCGTCGGCTGTTATAAGAAGATTGCCCCGCTATTACAGATATCTCGGAGAACTGATGACACATGATGTTGTAAGGATTTCATCCAAGGAACTCAGTGAAAGGATGGGGGTTACGGCATCACAGATCCGTCAGGATCTTAATAACTTTGGGGGCTTCGGACAACAGGGCTACGGCTATAATGTGGAATATCTTTACACTGAGATCGGTAAGATCCTCGGCCTTGACAGGAAGAAGGAGATGATCGTGATCGGTGCGGGTAATCTCGGAAGAGCTCTGGCCAATTATGCCGATTTTGAAAAAAGAGGATTTGTTATAAAAGCACTTTTCGATGTTTCTCCCAATCTGGTGGGAAAGAGTGTTAACGGTGTTCCCGTGTTTCATATGAACGATTTTAAGGATTACCTTAAGGAGAACAAGATCGATATAGCTGCAATTACAATACCTAAGGAGTCGGCACCTCAAGTAGCGGCCGATCTTGTTAAGGCAGGTATCAAGGCTATATGGAATTTTGCTCCTACAGATCTTTCTCTGCCGGATAATGTGGTACAGGAAAACGTACATCTTACCGAAAGTCTTATGAGACTTTCCTACAAGCTCAGAGCATCAGAGGATAAGTAATGAAATATTCGCTTAATGCATCACAGGCTAATGAAATAGACAGATATACCATTGACGAGATAGGGATCCCATCAGTGGTTTTAATGGAAAAAGCAGCTTTGGGTGTTGTGTATGCCGTCAGAGAAATAGCGGATCACGGTGACGACATCATAGCTGTGTGCGGAACGGGAAAGAATGGCGGTGACGGTATCGCCGCTGCCAGGATCCTTGCCATGTCCGGGTATTCCGTTAAAATACACATGGTGGGCGATATGAAAAATGCTGCCAAGGAAACCCGGCAGCAGCTTAAGATCGCTAAAAACGCCGGAGTCAAAGTGATCAAAAAAGTGGACTATTCCAAATTTAAAGTTGCCATAGACGGGATCTTTGGTATAGGTCTGTCCAGGCAGATAACAGGGGATTTTTATAAGGAAATAGAAAACATTAATGCGGCCAAGCTTAGGGTTATTTCGGTGGATGTTCCCTCCGGAGTAGGTACCGATGACGGCCGTATTTTCGGAATAGCCGTAAGGGCAGATGTTACCGTGACCTTTGGAAGCATAAAGACAGGGTGTCTTCTTTATCCCGGTGCGGAATATGCCGGAAAGGTGGTGATCTGGGATATTGGGACCAATAATTCCATGCTTCCCGTACCTCCCACAACATTTTATTACGATGAAGATCCCTTGCTTTTGTTGCCTCCCAGAAAGATGAATTCCAATAAAGGAACTTATGGCAGAGTTTTGGTCGCCGCGGGTTCCGGTAATATGGCGGGAGCTGCTTTTCTGGCAGCTGCTGCGGCTTACAGAATGGGAGCGGGGCTGGTAAGAGTCCTCACAACGGATAATAACAGAGAGATAATCCAGAAGAAACTCCCGGAAGCAGTCCTTACCACCTATAAGGTGACAGATAAGGGCGCATTACAGGAAGAGAGTATTCCTGACATTAAAGAAGCTATTGAATGGGCAAGTGTCATTCTTATAGGCCCCGGTATAGGGCAAAAGAGTGCTGCGGCAAGTATATTGAACTATTGCTTAAGTGAATGTGACGTGCCTCTCATAATAGATGCAGACGGGATCAACATTCTGGCCAAGCTTATTACCGAGAAAACAGGAGAGAATGCTACGAGTGAAGAAAGAATAGCCAAGCTTTCGGAGATACTTCCTGCAGGAACCATTCTTACACCTCATAAAAAGGAACTTTCAAGACTTATAGGTGTTTCTCTGGCGGAACTTTCCATGGGGCTTTTCAGCGCTTCGGAAAAGTGTACGGATGGTAATGAGCTGATCTTTGTTAAAAAGGATGTCAGAAGTATAGTTTCCTTCGGAAACTCGAATTATATCAATGTTACGGGAAATGACGGAATGGCTACCGGCGGTTCCGGAGACGTTCTCGGAGGGATAATCGCAGGCCTTATAGCCCAGGGTGAAAGCCGTAAATCGGCAGCAATGACGGGATGTTATATCCACGGACTTGCAGGGAATGCGGCAGCAGCCAAAACAGGAGCAAGATCCATGCTTGCCGGCGATATTCTTGAAGCAATACCGGAGATAATATCTCCAAAAATAAAACAGAAAGATAATATGTAATGGATGATCATTTTTATCGTGTTCAGGCCAATATAGACCTGGACGCAGTAAGGCAAAACATATTAAACGGGAAAAAACTCCTTAAAGCGGGAACTCGTATGATGGTGGTGGTAAAAGCCGATGCCTATGGTCACGGAGCTTATAATATCGTTAAGAACGTTGACGATATCGCGGATGCCTATGCAGTGGCCATCCCCGAAGAAGGGGTAGAACTGCGACAGAAACGTGCCACCAAAAAGCCCATCCTTATATTGGGCTACACCTTTCCCGAACTTAGCGAGAGCGCCATTGCGAATGACATCGCCATGGCGGCTTTTGACTTTGAGACCGTTAAAAAATACGATGAGATAGCTGAGGAACTCGGGAAAAATGCTGTGATCCATCTTAAGCTGGATACAGGCATGAGCCGTATAGGTTATCAGTGTGATACCGAAGAGCAGATACAAAAGAGCCTTGAGGATATTAAAAAGATAAAGGCTTTAAAGAACGTTACCATAGAGGGGATGTTCACCCATTTTTGTAAAGCTGATGAACCGGACAAGACATTTGCCAGAGGGCAATTAAAAAAATACCTTCATTTTGCGGAGGTACTTGATGAAAACGGCATTAAGATCCCTGTAAAGCATGTTTGCAACAGTGCAGGAGTTATAGATATCCCCGAGGGAGATCTGGATATGGTAAGATTCGGGATAACCACCTACGGTATGTATCCCACCGATGACGTTACCAAGGAAAGATGTCCCGTGACACCGGCAATGGAACTTAAAACCAGGATATCCATGGTGAAGATCCTGCCTGAAGGTACAGGCATAGGTTACAGTGGCACTTTTGTATGTGAAAAAGACAGAAGGATAGCTACCATTCCTGTGGGATACGGAGACGGTTTTCCCAGAGGACTTTCAAATCTCGGAAGAGTGTTGATCAACGGCAAGTCCGCCCCCATTCGAGGACGCATATGCATGGATCAATGTATGGTGGATGTTACCGATATCCCGGAAGCAAGGGTGGGATCGGTAGTGACACTCATGGGAAAAGACGGAGATGATCGGATCTCGGCAGAGGAAATAGGTGCAACCGTAGGAAATTCATTCCACTATGAAGTGGTCTGTGATATTTCCAAACGTGTGCCCAGAGTATATTACAGAGACGGTAAAGTTGTTGCCGTTTCGGATTGTTTTGGTGAGGTATTATGATCACATTGGGTAACTTTAAAATGGAAAGACCGGGATTGGTTAAAGAGGGAGATGTCTGTGAGATAAGAGAAGGCTCCCTTCCCAACTCGGTATATTATTACGTAGTTGAACCTGCGGTTGCCATGAGCGCAAACATTCCCTTAAGCGAAAGGCTTTTGGACCATGAGGGTAATGTTATAACAAAAGGAACTGTTAAGGAAATAGAAGAGACAGATCGGGGCTATTACCTGACCATGGAATTTGAAGAGTGATGGCGCTGTCGGGAGTAAGATTTGAATATCCCTTATGAAATGCAGGAAGCAACAGAAAAGCTTTTGGAGAAACGCAGTATATCTAAGATCAGAGACTGCGTTTCTTTGATATGCGACAGATACAACAAGGAATCCGGACAGGGGAAAGTATTGGTAAAGACTGAAGAGGAAGCGGAAAGCTATGCCTTATCCAGAATGCCCGGAACCTATGGGGCTGTGAAGACTGCGGTAATGGAGTTTAAAGCCGCACTGGAAGGCTATTTTGAAGAGCATCCCGAGGAAGTGCCGAAGACCCTGGCGGATATCGGAGCCGGTACAGGCGCGGCAGTCTGGGCTGTGGACTCGGAAATGGAACTTGAGAGTATCACCTGTGTTGAGAGAGAAGATAGCATGATCGCCATAGGTAAGCATATGCTCTCCTTCGGAAGTGAAGTGATGAGAAAGGCTGCCTGGATAAAGGAAAACGCAGCTTCTGAAAATAAGGACGGATCAAGGATAAAGGCGGATCTGGTCACTGCTTCTTATATAATGAATGAACTTAAGGCAGAAGACAGAGATAGATTTCTTGAAAACCTTTGGGAAACTTCCGAAAAGGCCATTATCCTTTTAGAGCCCGGAACCAAAGCAGGGTATTTAAATATAATGTACGCCAGAGAGTATTTTATTAAAAACGGCGGCATTGTAGCAGCACCCTGTACACATTCCGAAAAATGCCCATTGTCTGGCGGAGACTGGTGCCATTTTACCTGCCGTATGCAGCGCAGTAAGGTACAAAAGTTTGTAAAGGGTGGAGATGCGCCCTATGAAGATGAGAAGTTTTCCTATATAGCTGTGCTGAAAGGAAAAGACAAAGAAGATATTGATCCGAAAACGGACATTAACGGGACGCACTCTCGTATCATAAGACATCCGATAATAAATAAGGGCTGTGTGGAAATAAAAACCTGCTCTGCAAACGGGATCAATGAGATGAAGATCACTTCCCGCGATAAGACTGTGTTTAAGCAGGCAAGAAAAGCAGAGTGGGGAGATATATGGGACTAAAAAAGGTTTTTGAACCCCGGGGACGGGGTTATGGGTTCATTTTTTGTGAACCTTTGGGGACGGGGTTATAGGGTCAAAAAAACAAAATGACCCCTTGAAAACGGGACGGAAGGTAAAGACATGCATAATATGATTTCCAAAAAGGATCCGGTAAAGGCAAAGAATAATAAGAAAAAGAAAAGTGTTTTTTTAATACTCGGAATATTGTTGCTGTTTCTGCTTTGCAGAACGGTTGTGCCTGCGTGGACGCCGAAGATCAATAGAGAGAACGGTATCAGCGAACTGAAAGTGGTTAATATTAATGGCGCTGATCTTCAAATGATGATCCGGGGAGTTGATAAAGACAATCCGGTACTGGTGTTTGTTCATGGCGGGCCGTGTTGTTCGGAGATTCCGTATGCAAGAAAATACCAGAAGGAATTGGAAAAAGAATTCACGATCGTTCATTATGATCAGCGGGGCAGCGGAAAGTCATATGTATTTGGTGAAGACTACACTATGGTAACAGCGAAAACGCACGTGGAAGATTTGATAGCCATCACTGAGTACATAGAAGAGTACCTTGATAAAGAGCAGGTAATTTTGCTGGGACATTCTTATGGTACGTATATAGCAACACAGGCGGCAGCTCTCAGACCGGATTTATACAGTGCGTATGTAGGTATCGGACAGATGTCTGATACAGTGAAAAGTGAGTTAAATACGCTGGATAAATGCATTGCGCAAGCGATGACAGAAGGCGATGAAAAGACAGTTGCCGAGCTTGAAGCATTAAAGGAAAAGGTTTTTGCAGGCAAACAGATAGTTCCTCGAAACTATGTTAGAAAGTATGGCTTCGGGGCGAGACAGATCAACGATAACAGAGATTATTTATTGGCGTTTTTGTTTGGCAGTGAGTATAATTTGCGTGATGCAGCCGGATTTTATACGGCATCGGCGAAATACCAGGACGGGCTTATTATGGAAGCACTAAATAGACCGATTACGGACATTGTAAGTAAAATAGATATTCCGGTATATTTCGTGATGGGGAAGTATGATGGCATGACTTCGCCCGAAGCAGCCGAGGAGTATTTACAGAATATCGAGGGCGATGGCGAAAAGGCGTTTGTTCTTTTTGAGAATTCGGCGCATTATCCCCAATTTGAGGAAAAAGAAGAATTCGATAAATGGATGCAGGAAGAATTTGATTGATTTAAGGATTGCAGTTATAAAAGGTTTTTGTTACTGATGTGGTTTTGATATGATCGGAGGAACGCACAGCCATAATGCAGCGACTTGGAGCCGGAGAGTGGAAGATATTCGGCGCCCACGGAATGATAAGCAGTCATCAGTAAATGATCATATGAGGAGGAGATATGAAAAAAATAGGATTAGTTGGCGGAACCGGACCCGAATCGACGGTAATGTATTATAAAGAACTTAATTTAAGGATCGATGAGCTGACAAAAGGGACTGCGATGCCGGATATAGCAATTGAAAGTGTGAATTTTCGGAAAGCATGGAGGCTGGTATCCAATGGGGAATATTCGGAACTGATAGATTATCTCTCCGAGAAGGTTAAGCATTTAAGATCGGGCGGTGCAGAGATTATAGCGCTTACAGCCGGAACAATGCATATAGTTTATGATCAGATCAAACAAAAAAACAACGTGCCCCTGGTAAGCATACCGAAGGCTGTCTGTGAGGAGGCTGTCTCTAAAGGGTTTAAAACGGTAGGGCTTCTCGGAACCATTTTTACAATGGAAAAGGATTACATGAAAACGGATCTTATCGATGCAGGTATTAAAGTAGTCATTCCTCAAAAGCCTGAACGAGAATTGATTGCAAAAAGAATCCTTGAGGAGTTGGAACTTGGCATAGTGAAAGAGAGCACTTTAGCGGAATTTAAGGGCATTATTGAGAGAATGAAGGCAGAGGATGGGATAGAAGCGGTCATTCTTGGATGTACCGAGTTACCGCTGCTTTTGAATGAGGAAAACTGTCCTGTGTGTTGTTTGGATTCTGTGAGGATTCATTTGAATAAGCTGGTGGAATTGGCTTTGGAAGGGGAAAGAAAGTGAAAGCATTGGTTATTAACTGTAGTCCCGTTCAAACCGGGGCAACTGCAGAAATTACAAAGCTGGTTTCAGAACAGTTATCGGGTAAGTACTGTGTAAAAAATATATGCATAGACGACTATTCTTTTTCGTTTTGCAAAGGTTGTCGTAAATGTCACTATACAGCGAAGTGTGCTTTGAGTGACGCGACAGTCATAGAGAGTATAATGAATGAATTTGATGATGCGGATATTATAGTCTCTGTTTCTCCTTCATATTGGGCAGATATTCCCGGGCAGTTTAAGTCCTTTATCGACAGATGTACTCCGTGGTGTAATACCCATGATCCACACGCAGTTATCAAACAGGGAAAGAGGGGATACACCATTGCTTTGAGAACAGGACCGAATATGCCGGAATGTGAGAAGATAATCGGCAGTATAGAGCATTTTTATGGCCATCTGGAAATAGAATGTAAAGGTCATTTAGGGTTGACTTCAATCGAATACAAAACAGATGTGGAACTTAGAAAACAGGAGATTACAGATTTCTGTAAGAGTATGTAGATTTCCTTCAATATAAACGGGAAGGGGGAATAAATGGGTTATGATCAGAGAGGTTAAATCGGAAGATCTGGATCAGATGCTGGAACTGTATTTGTTTCTTCATGAAGAATGTAAGCCGGAGAATGATCAGCATTTGAGAGACGTGTGGAATGAGATAATAGAAGATAAAAATCATCATATCATCGTCAATGAGATTGACGGAAAGATAGTATCTTCGTGTGTATGTGTCATTATTCCGAATCTAACCAGGGGTGTGAGACCATATGCATTTATTGAAAATGTTGTAACACATGGTGAATACAGGGGCAAAGGATATGCCACGGAATGCCTTGATCATGCAAAAAAAATAGCACTTAAAGAGAACTGTTATAAGATGATGCTACTCACAGGTTCAAAGAAGCAGAGTACTTTGGACTTTTATAAAAAGGCAGGTTACAACAGCAATGACAAAACAGCCTTTATACAGTGGTTATAATGCTTTGAAAGGTTTGCTTGTTGATCTGCAAAACAGATGGAGCTTGGGATAGTGCTCTCCGACCCATTCAGGTATTTCAATATTCCAGCCTGCTTGTAGTATTTTACGGGTCTAATTCATGGGCGTATACGAGACTGGGAAAAGCTGTCGGAATTGATGCAAGGACAGCTAAGAACCGGATTTCTATATTGGAATCATCGGGCATAGTAATGATCCTGTAGCCATATGACAATAACTTATCAAAACGAATTATTAAAACATCGATAATCTATTTTATGGATACCGGACTATGTGCTTTTCTGTGTGGTTGGACAGATCCCGGGATACTGGAATCATTTCCGGTGGCAGTTGCTTTCTTTGAGAAAACTCTTGCTGCATTATATTGCAATTCTTTATACATTCTTTCTTGAATATTTTGAATATTTTGATTTCTTCTTTTGTCGCTGAATGATATTATTTCCTTGTTACACATTACTCAACGAGGAGGTAGTTATGGCAGAAAACGGAGTAAAACAGGTAAGAAAAAAGAGGTCTTTAAAGGTCATACTTACGGCCCTTGTACTTACGGCCCTTGTACTGGTCGGAGGAACGATCACGGTTGTGGCTACGGTAAATCTCAGAAAAGGTATGGAAGAAGAGGTCCTTCAGGGCGTAAAGGCTGCTTGCCAGACATATGCAATGGTACTTAAGTATACCGCAGATGATCAGGTTGCTTCGGCTAATCTTGAATTCGACATGAACAAAAAGACCGGCTATGATTATACATATTTTTTGAACGATACAAGAAAAAGATCCAGTATAAGCGGCGCGGTGGGGACAAAGGCCGGAGATGCTGTTATAGCGACTGTTCTTAATGGAAAAGAAAGCTATCAGGCAAAAGACGTTGTTATCAACGGAGAAAAATACTATGTTGCCTACGAGCCGTTGTTTGAAGACGGAACTAAAAATGTTTACGGTATGGCCTTTGTAGGGCTCAAAAAAACCGATATCAGCAGGTACATAACAACACGTCTGGGCATCATCGTTTCTCTTGCCATCTTATTTGTGGCGTTGTTTACTGTTTTCACGGTCATGTACGTGTTAAAGATCGTTCAGGCGCTTGATGAGAATGTGAGTGCGGTCAGAAGGATGTCAACCGGTGATCTGAACATCACTCTGAGCGAGAGAGTTAAAATGCGTTCGGATGAGCTGGGTGAGATGTCAAATGCTCTGGCAGATATGGCAGGTAAGATGCAAAGCGTTATCGGAAATGCCAGGGTAACATCCGGAGAAGTGGATGAATCAGCCAGCTATTTGTATAATACGGTAAAGAAGATCGCGGAAACATCCGACAACGTTGCTATAGCGGTTAATCAGGTTGCAGACGGTGCATACACTCAGGCTGAGTCATTACAGGAAGCTGTGAAGAGCGTGGGACACATTAATGAAGCTGTCCGCCTCATCATTTCCAATACAGAAGAGATGCACGAGATCGCCGATCAGATGCAGGAAAATTCCAAGGCAAGTCAGGACAAGCTTGAGGAACTCAAGATTTCCACCAACAGAAGTATCGGTGCGATAAACGGTATTGTTGAACTTATCGGAAACACCAATTCCGCTGTTACGACGATCAGCGAAGCAGTAGCAATAATCGATGCCATTGCAGAACAGACAAATCTTTTGTCACTTAATGCGAGTATAGAATCCGCGAGAGCGGGTGAAGCGGGCCGTGGTTTTGCGGTTGTTGCGGATGAGATCCGTCAGCTGGCGGACCAGTCTGCGGATGCTGCAAAGAACATTCAGGAAGCGATGAAGGGACTTTCGGACGATTCAAATAAGACCATGGAAGAAGCAGGTATCGTTCAGGAAACAATGAACATCCAGAATGAAACCATCCATCAGACCATAGACAGGTTTGGTGCGCTGATATCCGATATAGACAAGTCGGTTTCGCTTACAAAAGAGATCGTTAAAAACGTTGATCGGACGGAAAAAGCCAGCAACAGCATTTCCGAAACCATCACCAATCTGTCGGCGATCTCCGAAGAAAATGCTGCAAGCTCCGAGGAAACCAAGGCATCCATGCAGGAGCTTACGGATACTATGGAATTCCTGTCTAAGAAGGCAAACGGCTTGAATACGGTTGCGGATACGCTGGATAAAGAAATGGCATTTTTCAGTTAAAAGAATAGGGCGGCAGCGGAGACACTTGAACTTTTATCCCCGGCGGGGGCCGTTAATTTTAAAAGGGCATTCTTATCGGATGCCCTTTTTGAAATCCGTATGTGATATCTTATTACTTGTGAAAAATGAACCCATAACCCCGTCCCCGGGGTTCAAAAAAAGCACCCATAATTGGGTGCTTTTTGAAATAAAAAGAGCGCGAGACGGGACTCGAACCCGCGGCCTCGACCTTGGCAAGGTCGCGCTCCACCAACTGAGCCACTCGCGCATGTTGTGCTTTTGAAAGGCTTGCGTCTCTCGAACACGAGTGATATATTATCACCGAGAACATTAAAAGTCAACGGTTTTTTGGAATTTTATTGAAGAACTATTGTCCAAATTTTTAGAAAAATTCAAAAAGCTTAAAGGCAATAGGTTGATTTTTTTTCCGTTTCTGTTATAATGCCTATTTACTTATAAAAAAGAAGGGGAAGCTGATGAAAGGTTCGGAAATTCTGATAAAGACTTTAATAAAAGAAGGAGTGGATACGATCTTCGGATATCCGGGAAGTTCGGTGCTGGATATTTACGATGCTCTTTATAAGCATCCGGAGATACGACACATCCTGACCTCTCATGAGCAGGGGGCAGCGCATGCTGCGGATGGATATGCCCGTAGTACGGGGAAAGTGGGAGTGTGTCTTGCCACCAGTGGTCCGGGTGCGACCAATCTGGTTACGGGGATCGCTACCGCTGATATGGATTCGGTTCCAATGGTTGCGATCACAGGCAACGTTTCCAATTCCCTTTTGGGTAAGGATTCCTTTCAGGAGGTGGATATTGCGGGTATCACTATGCCTGTTACCAAACATAATTTCATCGTAAAGGATGTTAAGGAACTGGAAAAAACTGTGACCAGAGCCTTTCAGATAGCGAGATCCGGAAGACCCGGGCCTGTGCTCGTGGATATTACTACCGATGCCATATCCGCGGAATGGGAATTTGAAAACCTTGAAATTCCAAATGAAAGAGAGTATAATCGCTTCGCTTTAAAAGACCTGAAAGCAGCGGCGAAGCTGATCAATGCTTCGAAAAAACCCTTGATATATGCAGGGGGCGGAGCTATTAAAGCGGGAGCATCAAAGGAACTTAAAGAACTGGCTGATGCCTTAAAGGCGCCTGTTTGTGATTCCCTTATGGGAAAGGGAGCTTTTCCGGGGGATGACCCTCAATATCTCGGAATGCTGGGGATACATGGTACGGAAAAAGCGAGAGAAGCGGTTAAGGAATGTGACCTTCTCATAGCTGTGGGAGTTCGTTTCTCGGACAGGGCCACAGAATACTTTAAAGCTATTTCACCGAAATCCAGGATCATCCACATAGACATAGATCCGGCGGAGATAAACAAGAATATAATATGCACGGTATCTTTGAACGGCGATGCCAAAGATGTACTTAACAGTCTCTTACCTTTATTAAAGGAAAAGGAAAGAGGATCATGGATAAGACAGGACGAAAAGAAAACAGAGGCAGAGAATGAACTTACGGGAACGTTTATTGTTCGCGAACTTTACAGACAGACGAAGGGTGATGCCATAATCGTTACTGATGTGGGGAAACACCAGATGACGACGGTTACGGAATGGAAGTTTAATAAACCCGGAAGCCTGCTGACATCCGGAGGTCTTGGAACCATGGGCTACGGTCTGGGAGCTGCCATCGGTGCAAAGCTTGCAAATCCTGACAAAACGGTCATCAATTTTGCGGGGGACGGATGCTTCAGAATGAATATGAATGAACTGGCCACAGCAAGCCGTTACGATGTTCCCATCATCGAGATCATCTTTAACAATCACGCTTTGGGACTGGTAAAGGAACTTCAGGACGAACTATGCGAAGGTAGGCATTCCTGTACCGACATTAATGATAAGGTGGATTTTGTAAAGGTGGCTGAAGCCATGGGAGCTAAGGGCAAGCGCGTAACGACCTGCAAGGATTTTAAAACGGCGGTGGAAGAGGCGCTTAAGACCAAAGTGCCCTTTGTATTGGATTGCGTAATTAAGGGATATTGATCCACAGGATCGTACTCTAAAAAGATAAAGAAGGATAAGTTTAAAAGAATTATGACGGAAACACTAAAGAAATCGGATTTTTATTTTGATCTTCCTCAGGAGCTCATAGCTCAGGATCCTCTGGAGGACAGATCTTCCTCAAGGCTCCTCGTTTTGAACAAAGAGACCGGAGCCATAGAACACAGGCATTTTACGGATATAAAGAAATATCTTAAACCCGGAGATTGCCTCGTTATAAATGATACCAAGGTCATTCCCGCCCGTCTCATAGGCACCAAGACGGGAGATGCCAAGGGAGACGGAAATCAGTTCGGATCGAAGATCGAAGTGCTTCTTCTTAAAAGAGGAGCTGATGATGTTTGGGAAACAATAGTTAAGCCCGGAAAGAAAATGAGAAAGGGCGCCAGGATAGATTTCGGAAACGGCCTTTTGCAGGGAGAGGTTGTGGATTGCCTTGAAGACGGCAACAGAATGGTAAAATTCCATTACGAAGGCATATTCGAAGAGATCCTGGATAAGCTGGGACAGATGCCTCTGCCGCCTTATATCACACATGAACTCAAAGATAAAAACCGCTATCAGACGGTATATGCCAAGCATGAGGGCTCGGCTGCCGCGCCCACAGCGGGACTTCACTTTACGGAGCAGCTGCTTAAGGAACTGGAAGAAGAGGGCATCATAATAGCAAGAGTTACTCTTCATGTGGGGCTGGGTACCTTCCGTCCCGTAAAGGAAGATAATATCCTGGATCACCATATGCACACGGAAAGCTATGAAGTGCTGCCTGAAGAAGCCAAGAAGATAAATGATGCAAAGGCTGCGGGAGGAAGACTTATCTGTGTCGGAACCACCAGCTGCAGGACAATAGAAAGCGTTTCCGACGAGCAGGGCATAGTGCATGCCGGCTCCGGAGATACTCAGATATTCATATATCCCGGCTACAGATTTAAAGCATTGGACTGCCTGATCACCAATTTTCATCTTCCCGAGTCCACACTCATCATGCTGGTATCAGCCCTTGCGGGAAGGGAGCATGTACTTAATGCTTACAATGAGGCTGTAAAAGAAAAGTACAGATTTTTCTCTTTTGGCGATGCAATGTTCATCACTGACGGGAAATAATGAAACTGCAAAATACTGCCCGTATGTTACTGTTCACGGGCAGTATTGTTTCTCATTCCCTTGATTTTACGATTTTTTTTTGATATAATTCCATCTAACATTTTAATTTATCTAAGGAGTGTGATTTTTTTCAAATGGACGGAGATCCTGCCAGTCGATGGATACTTAGTACGGTAACTGCTCAGACTTCAGTGAGTGTGGTACCATGGATAATTGTTGTTTTACTTCTTTTAGCCGCTGCTTTTTTGGCAGTTACAGAAACGGCCATGGCTTCCGTGAAGGCTTCAAGAATACGTGCCCGTGCCGACAGGGGCGATGACAGGGCAAAAAAAGTCATAAAGGTGTTGGACGAGTTTGATCGTGCCATCACAACTATCTTAATTCTGACCAATATAGTACATCTTTCAGCAGCGGGCATAGTTACGGTCCAAGTCACCGAGATCTGGGGATTGGGAGCTGTAACCGTCAGTACTGTAATTAGCACACTGGTTGTTTTTTTTGTAGGTGAAATGCTTCCCAAGAGCATTGCAAAAAAATACAGTGAAGCTCTTTCTCTTGCAACAGCACAGACGCTTTTGATCTTTATGTTCTTACTTAAGCCTGCGGCTCTTGTTTTATCTAAGATTGGTAACTTCGCCGGGAAATTTACCAGGGAAGAGCCGGAAATCTCAGTAACGGAAGACGAGCTCTATGACATAATTGAAGATATGACGGAAAACGGCTCCCTGGAGGAAGATCACGGAGACCTTATTTCTTCTGCTTTGCAGTTCGGCAATGTTCAGGTTAATTCCATCATTACCTCTCGAGTAGATGTATGCATGCTTGATGTGGATTCCACGCCCGAGGAGATAATCGAGATTATAAAAAATGTGCGTCACAGCCGTTTGCCTGTTTATGAGGATACGGTGGACAATATCATCGGCGTTCTTCAGATAAGAAAATATATAAAGGAATATCTGAAGGAGGGCGGAAAAGCTGACTTAAGAAGCCTTTTGGATCCACCCTACTTTGTTCATGCCAGCATGAAGATAGATGACCTTCTTGCCAAGATGAGCAAGGAATGCATTAACATGGCCATAGTCACTGACAGCTACGGCGGTACCAGAGGTATCGTTACCGTAGAGGACATCCTTGAGGAGCTGGTGGGCGAGATCTGGGATGAAGACGATGTAGTGGAAGAGCCTATAAGAAAACTGGAAGAGAATTCCTGCGTTTGCGATGATGATGTTCATGTGGGTGATGTTTTTGATTTCCTTGAATATGAAGATCCGGAAGAAAACGAGGAACTTGTAAATAAGATAATCGCCGAGTGGGCATATGAAAACTTCGGAACGATCCCCAAGGTGGGAGATTCCTTTAAGTATCACGAAGTGGAAGTAAAAGTGTTTGAAATGGACCATAACAGGATCACGGCGTTGACTGTTACGATCCTGCCTTCCGAAACAGAAGAGGGAGGTGAAGAGTAATGGTTGATATTATCCTTATAGTGGCCTATTCAATAGCCATCATACTGTGCATTATCTTCTCCGGCTTTTTCTCAGGATCGGAAATGAGTTACTCTTCCTGCAACAGGACCAGACTTGACAATCTCTCCGAGGACGGGGACAAGAGAGCGAAGGAAGCGGCAAAGATCGTTGCCAGATTTGATGACACGCTGAGCACCATCCTTATCGGAAACAACCTGGTGAACATCGCCTGCTCGTCCATAGGTACGGTGCTTGTGATATCTGTTTATCAGCTGGCCTATCCCGCAGCTCAGAGCGAAGATGCTCCCACGTGGATATCTACCCTGGTGCTTACTATCCTGATCATTATCTTTGGCGAGACCATACCTAAGATCTCGGCAAAGAAGCAGGCAAACAAAAAAGCATTAAAATATGCCTATATCATACGTAATCTCAACGTTATACTTAAGCCCATAGTTGTACCTGTGGTAGCCCTTGTTCGCCTTTGCACCAAGGCTTTTAAAGGTGAAAAAGCAGATGAGGATGATGATGTGGCAATAGACGAACTCTCCGATATCATTGAAACGGCAGAAGAAGAGAAGGTGCTGGATGAGGATGCATCGGAACTTGTTCAGGCAGCCATAGATTTCAGCGACACTCCGGTTTATGAAGTCATGACAGCGAGAGTGGATATGCTTGCCATCGACATTGAAGATGACAAAGAAAGCATAGATGAGATCATAGCAAATTCCACATATACAAGGATACCCGTTTATGAAGGAAGCATAGATAACATCATAGGCACTCTGTCCTTAAACAGATACCTTCGTGCCTGCCTTGACGGGAAGGAACCGGATATCAGAAGCCTGATCATGCCGCCCAAGTATGTTTACAAGACAACAAAGCTTCCTAACGTGCTTAATGAACTGAAACATGCGAAGCAGCATCTTGCTGTGGTTACGGATGAATACGGCGGAACGCTGGGCATCGTATCCATGGAAGATGTTCTGGAAGCCATAGTAGGAGACATCTGGGACGAGAGCGACGAAGTGGAAGACGAAGTGGTGGAGACTCCCGACGGAAGATTTGAGTTCGACGGAGATACTGCCATTGACAGCTTCCTTGAAACCCTGGGCATGAGCGAAGGCTCGCTGGAATGCGTTTCCGATACGGTTGGAGGCTGGACCATTGAGACTCTTGAGCATTTCCCGGAAAGAGGAGAGAGCTTCGAATGGAAGGACTACAGGATCACGGTCATGGACGCCGATGATCACAGAGTTTCCAAAGTAATGGCTGAAAAGATAAGTAAAGAGGAATAAATAAAAAAGGAACATCCGAGAGGATGTTCCTTTTCAAATATCAGGTTATTCAGCGATCTCGGCCAGTTTTTTCTGCATGCTTTCGCAAAGCTGATTGACCATATCGGTAACGGTACTGTTTTCTTCCGCTCTTGCGGCCAGGGTTTCAATCTTGGAGGTGGCGGTGGCAATAAGGCTTTCCAGTTTTTGAGCCTGTTCGTTCATCTTCAGAACCGCATCCGTGATCTGTTCCTTGTTTGAAAGGGAGCTCTTGGCGGCCTTATCCGAGGAAGCGGAGAGCTCCTTTATGTTCTGGGCTACCACGTTGAAACCGCGACCTGCTTCACCTGCTCTTGCAGCCTCGATGGAAGCGTTAAGGGCGAGAAGAGTGGTCTTACCGGAAATAGCGGTGATGTTTTTGTTATCCTTTTCCAGCTGATTCAATAACTGCATGATGTTGGAGAAAGACTGGGCAAAGTTTATGCAGAACTCGTTGATCTCGCTTATGCTTCTGGTGATGTCTTCAGTATCAATGGCAGTGGAGCGGTTATTTGTGGAAAGGTTATCGATGGAAGAGTTCAGCTTCAGGAAGTCGTTGTTTACGTATTCCGAAATGGCGATACTCTTTTTCTCGTTGTACCAGATACAGTTTTCCTTAATGTTTGCTCCGTTAAATATAGCCTTGGCCATGTCTTTACAGGTCTTATATCCGCAGGCACTGCAATCGATATGACGATCCTCTTCGTTAGGCTTTAACATGGTATTAAAGATATCGTTGTATTCACTTACCGAAGGTTCGGGTTCAGGTACATAAGAGGATTTATCGGAGTATCTTCTGATGAAATCCGACAATTTAAGATCTTTAAACTGTTCGTTTAAAGCAGCAAGTCTCTGGGCGGGTGTCATGGAACGTCCTGTCTGAACGTCCTTGTCGTTATCTATCTTTTCTTTCCTTATACGCTGTAATTCAAAGAAGGTATCATCGCCCACAGCGATCTCGGGTTCAGTGGCAGTTCCGTAAAGGCAACCCTGAGAACAGTTTAAAGCATCCACGAGAACGGGAAGTTCTTTACCGGAAGAAACTCTCTTTGCATATTCCTTAAGATATTCATATGCATGCTTTTCGCCTTCTATCTGCTTAACCAGCACATCTTCTCCCAGGAACCAGTAAACATTTTCCTTAAGTCCGCCGGGCATAGGATAGATGGCACCCATTCCGTCCTCGATCTCGTCCTTTACATCGTCCCCGTAAAGTCTGTGTTCGCGCATATATTTAACCAAATGGTCATAGGTAACGTTATAGGATACAAGGCCATCTGTTTCGGGTGCCTTAAATTCCTTGGATTTAGCAAGACAGGGACTTAAGAAAGCAAGCTTATCCGTGCAATGCTCATACTTGTTAAGGTACACTGCCGCACAGAGAGTGGGGGAGTGTACCGGCATGAGCTTGGGCAGAAGCTGAGGCACGTATTTTTCGATATAGTCCACTATAGCCGGGCAGGGCTGGGATATACCGCCCATAAAATGATTTTCCGTAATATACTTGATATAGGCCCAGGTGGTAATGTCTGCTCCGAAACCTACACTTACCAGCCTTCTTACACCCAGTTTTTTGAGACCGCCAAGGATCCTTCCGCTGTCTTTGGGATAGTTGGCAAAAAAAGCGGGAGCGATGAGCAGAGAGATCTTTTCTCCTCTTTTCAGATCGTTAAGGAAAAGCTCGGTATCATCGTCATAGGAACGGGCATCATGGTTACATGCATCGATACATGAACCGCAGCCTACACAGTAATCGGGGTTGATCTCGATGAACTGCGTTTTGTCGTCTTTTTTAACAATTCTGTTGGCAAGAAGAGTAGGGCAAACAGAGATGCAATGGTGGCAGGCTATACAATTGTCATTTGTTGTAACAAGCTTTTGAAAGTAGCTCATAATGCGAATCTTCCCCCTTAAGGTGATATGTTATTGGAATAGTCTTACGCTATTGTTTTATTATTTTAGAAATTTTACTACTATCAAGCACAAAAAACAATGTTTACTATGTTGAATTTATTCATTTATAATAAATTCAGACTTTTGTTGGACTTTTTTTCACTGTAAATTGATGAAGTAAATTTTGCCGTAAGCCCTTTTAATTTACGGCGATCTGTTGTAAAATAGTGCATACTCATAAAAGGAGAAAAGGAGACAGGCAGCCATGAGAGTTATAGATAAGATCAAATCCGATAAGATCAGTTTTTCCTTTGAGGTATTTCCTCCGAAAACTGCAGATAAATTTGAATCCATAAAGAGCGCAGCAGAGAAGGTGGGAGCTCTTTCACCGGACTTTATGAGCGTTACTTACGGAGCAGGCGGTGGGACCAGTGAATATACCGTTGCCATAGCAAAGGATCTTCAGAACAAATTTAATATCCCGGTACTTGCTCATCTTACCTGTATAAGTTCCACAAAAGAGGGAGTAAGAAAACAGCTGGAAGCCATTAAGGGTGCGGGACTGGAAAATATCCTGGCTTTAAGGGGAGATCTTCCTGTGGGGAGCGAGGCAAGAGAAAACTGGGATTACAGATATGCATCCGAGCTTGTAAAGGAGATAAAGGATTTTAATCCCGACTTTTGCGTCGGCGGAGCCTGCTATCCGGAAAGTCATCCCGAATCTTTAAGTCAGACTAAGGATATTGAGAACATGATAAAGAAGGTGGATGCGGGATGTGAATTCCTTACCACTCAGATGTTCTTTGATAATAACATTTATTGGAACTATCTTTACAAAGTCAGGGATGCGGGGATAAAGGTGCCCATCGTTGCAGGCATCATGCCTGTTACGAACGTGAAGCAGGTGGAGAGGATCTTAAAACTCTCCGGTTCCCAGGTACCTCTTAAGTTTAAGTATATGGTGGACAAGTTCGGACAAAATCCCGAAGCTATGAAGCAGGCCGGCATTATATATGCAACGGAGCAGATCGTGGATCTTATCGCAAACGGCGTTACTGCCATTCATCTGTACACCATGAACAGGGCAGACATTGCGGAAGAGATCAAGAATAACCTGAAGGGCATTTTGGATATATAGATTTTTAACATGATCGAGATCAGAAAATATAAAATAGAAGAATTGAACCTGAAAAATGTAAATTATTACATGGGACAGAGAAACGGACAGGCGATAGATGGCATGCCCGAAAGGATAGACAAGGCGCTTAAAAACCTTCTCCCCTTGTTCGACGGCAAGGTCTGCTTTATGGAAAGCGATATGCCGGAGGTGGATTCCGTAGACCTTAAGAGACATCTGGTGGGGTGCAAAAAGGTCCTCCTGATGGCGGCTACCATCGGCGCGGAAGCAGACAGGGTAAGGATGAGAGCGGCAGTGGTTTCGCCGGTGGAGCAGCTTATCTACGATGCGCTGGGGACTGAAGCCATAGAACATGTGTGCGATACCTTCTGCAAGGAAATGGAAGAAAAGTACGGAAAGCTTACATCCAGATTTTCTCCGGGTTACGGGGATCTGCCTTTGGAGTATCAAAAGACCATGATATCCATTTTGGATACCAACAGAAAGATAGGGCTGTCTTTGACGGATTCATTGCTCATGAGTCCCACCAAGTCGGTTACGGCCATAGTGGGGATCAAGGGGAATTAACTTTAAATACGGCATACATATTTTTACATAAGGATAAATGATATGGATTTAAGAGAAAAGTTAAAACAAGGCATATTTTATTTCGACGGAGCCACAGGATCCCAGCTTCAAAAGAAGGGAATAAAACCCGGAGAGCTTCCTGAAATATGGAATATAACTCACAGGGAGGACATAATCGCTCTGGGACAGTCCTATTTTGAAGCCGGAGCCAACGGAGTGGCTGCCAATACCTTTGGGGCAAATTCCATGAAGTATGACGGGAAAGACGGACGTTATGGCCTTAGAGAGATCGTTAAAGCCGCTATGGAATGCGCAATGGAGGCAAGGAAAAGAGCAAGTGGTGAAATGGTCCAAAAGGATATGTATGTGGGAATGGACGTGGGATCCCTGGGGAAGCTTTTAAAGCCTCTCGGAGATCTGGAATTTGAGACCGCTGTTTCTCTTTTTAAGGAAACCATATCTCTCGGTGTGGAATTCGGAGCGGAATATATACTTATAGAGACAATGAACGATTCTCTTGAAAGTAAGGCAGCAGTAATAGCCGCTAAGGAGATCACGGATGTTCCCATCTTTGTAAGTAATGTATATGACGAGACCCATAAGACCATGACCGGTTCTTCACCTATGGTAATGACCACCATAATGAACGGTCTGGGAGTGGATGCTGTGGGGGCCAATTGCTCTCTGGGACCTGACAAGATGCTGGAGATCGTTCCGGAATTATATGCAGGGGCGGACATTCCCGTCATCTTTATGCCCAATGCGGGTATGCCCAAGATGGACGGAGACAGAGTGGTTTATGATGTGGGTCCTGAAGAATTCGCATCCTACGCTGTAAAGGCAGTGGAAGCAGGGGCAAGACTTTTGGGCGGTTGCTGTGGTACAACGCCGGAACATATAAAGCAGATGGTGCTGGCCACAAGAGATATTAAGCCCTTGGAAGTAATGGAACATAACACAGGAAGGATAGCTTCTTACACTACAGTGGTTGAATTCGGAAAGAAGCCCATCCTTATCGGGGAAAGGATCAATCCCACAGGAAAGAAAAAGCTGAAAGAGGCTCTCAGATCCGGAGATATGTCATATATCCTGGGAGAAGCAGTGAATCAGGAAGAAGCCGGAGCAGATGTGCTGGATGTGAACGTGGGACTTCCGGAGATAGACGAAAAGGCAGTGCTCTGTGATACCGTAAGGGAGATACAGGGTATAACGGCCCTTCCCCTGCAGCTGGATACCAGCGATCCCGTTGCAATGGAAGCAGCCCTAAGAGCCTATAACGGAAAAGCTATGGTGAATTCCGTAAATGGCAAGGAAGAGGTGATGGAAGCGATCTTCCCTCTTGTGAAAAAATATGGCGGCTTCCTGGTGGCTCTTACATTGGATGAGGGCGGTATACCGGAAACTGCGGAAGGCAGATTTAAGATAGCTGAAAAGATAGTAAAGCGAGCTGCGGAATACGGGATTTCTAAGAAGGATCTGATCTTTGACCCTCTGGCCATGGCTGTTTCATCGGATTCAAAGGCCGCCAGAGGTACCCTGGATGCCATAAAGCTTATAAAGGAAAGACTGGGATGCTATTGCTCCCTTGGTGTGTCCAATGTTTCCTTCGGACTTCCAAAGAGAGAGATCATTACTTCCGTGTTCTTCACCATGGCCATGGAATGCGGGCTTGACGGAGCTATAATGAATCCTTTTGCCACAGAGATGATGAAGGCCTATAAATGCTTTATGACTTTGAACGGCCTGGATGATAATTGTATCGGATATATAGAATATGCAGACAAACTGGAAGTAAATACTCTTCAGGCTTCTCCTCATGGAAGTGCTCAAAAGGGCGGGGCAGGTGTTGCAGCTTCGGTAAATGGTGCTTCAGGTAACGATCAGGGGCTGGGCTTTGCCATAAAGAAGGGCATGTCCGATGCGGCAGCGGAAGAAACAAAGAAATTGTTGGCCGTTAAGGATGCAATGGCTATCATAAATGAGGATATAATCCCTGCTCTTAATGAAGTGGGAGTGGGCTTTGAAAAGAAGACTATATACCTTCCTCAGCTCCTTATGAGCGCAGAGGCAGCCAAGGCTGCTTTCGGAGTGGTATCAGCGTCCATGCCCGAGACTTCTGCCAAGGGACCCAAGGTGATAATGGCTACGGTAAAGGGAGATATCCATGATATAGGAAAGAATATTGTGGTAGCTCTTCTTAAGAACTACGGCTTTGAAGTACTTGACCTGGGAAAGGATGTTCCTCCCGAAAAGATACTTGACTGTGTAAGAAAAGAAAATGTCAGACTTGTGGGACTGTCCGCCCTTATGACCACCACCGTTCCTGCCATGGAAGAGACCATAAAGCAGATACACGGATTTGATCCGGACATAAAGGTGTGTGTGGGAGGCGCAGTGCTTACTCAGGAATACGCAGATATGATCCACGCGGATAAATATGCTGCTACTGCCATGGATACCGTTAGATATGCCCAAAAGGTGTTCGGGATGGAATAAAAAATATTATAACCTATAAAAATACCCCTTTCCTAAAATAAGGAAAGGGGATTTTTTACGGAAGGGATCCATGATGATTAAAGTATTGACGCCTTCTTAAGAGCGGGACGAAGGGCATTGTAAAGAATAATACCGATTACGGAGTTTATGCCCGCATTGATAAGTGTGGTCCAGGTGGTTACCGCAACCAGGGCTTTGATGGCAGATGCAGCCTTGTCCGGATTGGGGAAAAGAAGGGTGTACCAGAACCATTTGAGCGAAGGCTCGAATACGCAGTTAAACGCAAGACCGGCAACAGTGGCTACTATGGACCAGGTGATGATGTACTTTGCGGTATGTTTATCGTTGATGTTCTTTAATTTTACGGCGATGAAACCTACGATCAAACCTATGAGAAGTTTGCATATAAAGGTTCTGGGAGCGCTGGCGGCAAAACCGCCGAGAATATCCGCAAGAGAGAGACCCACAGCTCCCGCAAGACCGCCGTAAAGGGGACCGAGGATAAGGGCTCCGAGAACCACAAAAGCATTACCGATGTGCACCTTTGTTCCGGATGCGTTAATGGCAGGGAATACTGAGTAACCTACATAGCAGAGGGCAGCCATAAGGGCGGCAATGCAAAGCTTTTTGATATGTTCGTTTTTCATAATATTGACTCCTTTTTTACTTTTAGTATCGATGTTTTAAGCTTAATCTACTTCGACCTTGATTTTTTATAGCAGGTAATGTATCATTGAACTGGTTATATTAAAATAACCAAAAATGGAGAAAAATATAAGACCAGATGAAAGACGAAAAGAAATACATAAAAATATATGAAAGCCTAAGAGATGATATTTTAAAAGGGATCTATCCTTATATGTCCAAGCTGCCTTCCAAAAGAGTTACCGCGGACACTTTCGGTACGAGCCTCATCACCGTCGAGCATGCCTATGAACTGCTGGCGGAAGAGGACTACATAAGGGCCAAAGAGAGGAGCGGCTATTTTGTGTCCTTCGAGGAAGGAAAGATGATCCACGGCAGCGGGATGGGAAAGCGAACGGCTCCTAAGCGGTTTGAACAGGCAGAGGCGGTGGATGAGTATCGTTTCCCTTTTTCCGTATATGCGGGAACGGTTAGAAAGATCCTTACCGAGTACGGGGAAGATGTACTGGTGAAATCCCCGCCCCAAGGGTGCATGGCTCTTAAAGAGGCGGTGTGCGATTATCTCTTGCGGAGCAGGCATATGCTTACTCAACCCTCTCAGATCATCATAGGTTCAGGGTCCGAATACCTTTACGGGCTGATCGTTCAGACCTTCGGAAGGGATGTGATCTACGGCATCGAAAACCCTTCTTATGAAAAGATCGCTCTCATATACAAGGCAGCGGGAGTTAAGTGCGACATGCTGACGCTGCTTAACGACGGCATCAAAAGCGAGGATCTTCTAAATACCAAGGCCAAGGTGCTGCACATCACACCCTACAGAAGCTACCCCAGCGGAATAAGTGCGACGGCTTCCAAAAAGAGAGAGTATTTAAGATGGGCTGCGGAAAAGGGCGGCATCATCGTAGAGGATGATTTTGAATCCGAGTTCTCGCCGTCCAGAAAGATAGAAGAGACCCTTTATACCATAGATAAGGATCAGAATGTGATATATGTAAATACTTTTTCCAAGACCGTATCCTCGTCACTCCGTGTGGCCTATATGGTGGTTCCGGAGAGGCTGGTGCCTTTGTTTGAGGAAAAGACCGGCTTTTACTCCTGTACGGTTCCCACCTTGGACCAGTACATTTTGGCGGAGCTTATGGATAACGGAGATTTCGAGAGACATATAAACAAAGTAAGAAGAAAAAGAAGAGGATGAACCTTTGGGGACGGGGTTATAGGCTCACTTTTTGACCCTCGGGGACGGGGTTAGGGGTTCATTTTTCGGCGCAAAGCGCCAAAAAATGAACCCCT
>JAEEWS010000071.1 GCA_016287765.1 Lachnospiraceae bacterium | reverse complement strand
ATATGTTCTCACATCTTAAAATTTCCATGACTCTCTCCTTTTCTGTCGTTTCGCTTTCGACATTGTTAACTTTACCACTTCTTCATGACAAGGGAATGACAGGCAAGTGACAGTTTAGTCACTTTAGGTGGTGTTTGCTGTATACAATGGAGTCTCTCCCCTGCTATGCAGCGGTCCATTGTCATAAAAAAAGTGCAGTGACAGTTTGTCACTGCACGGGGGATTATGGGATTTCTTTATCAATTGATCTTAGTTGTGCTTCCATAAAGCGTATCTTTCTGCTGTCTTTTCGCAAAAGGAACTCATCCCCATACAATCTGACAAAGTTTTTAATCATTTGGTCGGATGTAACCCCTTTAGCCTTAAGTGTTTCAGCCAAGACCTCCATATCCTGAACATCTTTCGGACGAAAAGAAACAAGTTTCATACAATATATGTCTATATCATCTACTACGTACACTTCCAAAACATCGTAAAATGTTCTGTAGAGATTCGCATTTTCAAACAACGCGTAAGAAAAAGATTCCGAATGCATAACATCTGAATTGATCCAGTCTTCAGGAAGATCATATTTCTCAGCAACCTTTTTGCAACATGAATACAGATTATTTTGCTCGCGAAAACAAATATCAATATCGACAGTAGATCTTCCGTCGTGATATTTCAGTGCCATTGCAGCTCCGCCAACTACCAGTATCTTATGTTTACCTATACCTGCTTCGTCAATATTCTTTGCTAAACAGTCAAAGTATTCATCAATATTTTCCCTGTAAAGATATTCCTCATTGACTAAATGTGCCACTTACCGCCTCCTGTACATCGGTTATCAAAAGACCTCTGTTTAAAAAAGCCGGGATCGCTCGCTCCAGTTCCTCCTCAAGGACTTCCTTTTTGTCATACTTAAAGTACATAAGATAGGTATACGGATCCAGAACAAGATCATTGGTTTTTCTTCTGTAACCTCTGTCTATACCGTTTATATGATCCAAATACCCGGCAAGATATCGTTTGTTAAGTCCTCTGAATTTTGATTCATCATACTTTTCCAAAAAAGCATCCCGCTGCATATTCTTATGATCGTGAGCAACAGTTGACATAAACAACGTGTATTGCTCATAGTCTACATTTCTGACCGGTCGATATTTTTTGTGTTTTCCTATAAGCTGAGCATAGAGGGATAATCGTTTTTCCAGTTCCTTTGCCTGCTTTTCCAGTTCTTTTCTTGTCTCAATAGCCGCACATGTTTTTTCTATCTCATCTCTCTTAAGATATAGACTTCTAATATGCCCGCCTTCTCTGAACTGAAGATAGCAATATTCCTTTCCGTGCATCACTCTATATCGTAAACAGCCTTTGGGATAAGTATTTATTTTATTTTTAATCTCATTAAGCCGCTTATTAAGGCTTTCATATTCACTATCATTTCTGCCCATACATTCTCCAAATATTTTTCAGTTTTGTAGGGTACATTATACCACACTTTTTTGTGATTATCAACAAAGGTATTTACTGCTGCCGATATTAAATCACTCCGGAAAATCCATCCATAAGCGTGGCAAGAATTATCATCTTAAAGTCTCACCTGTGGCTTTCGGTCCGTTGGTGCGGGTGTGATCCTGCTCTGCTGCTTCCTCTTCCGACATGAAAATATAGGTTTCAAAGTCAGGCTCCGTGATCCCGTCCCCGTCAGCCCATGTCACATCCACATAATAGGTCTCGTCGTTCAATGTGACAAGATTCCACATGTGCCCCACGCCGTCAGCCTGTCCTTCCACCATGCTGCAGGAAAGGTCTGCCGCTTCGCAGAGCAGTTGATAAGCCGACGCATATCCCTGGCATATGGCACAGCCGTTCACCAGAGCCCCGTAGGCCGTTCCGTTCGTAGGAATGGCATACGTCTTATCATAGTTGCATTTCGTCGCCAGCACCATGGCAAGGTAAGTATATTTTTGTGCATCTGAGTAGTCCTCAGGCATTTTGTCCGTCACACGTTTTAAAACTGCATCAAAAACTTCCATGTCATGTTTCAGCTTTTCCATTTTCGGAGTTCCCGGAGTAACTGCTGCGGAAGTGCCCGTGTTTGGATCAAAATAACCGTTTACGACATCATTTCTGTCAAAGCCCGTGAGCTGGTAGCACATCAGCCTCGGATCCGTGAACACCAGCAGAGTGTTGGCTGTGAGCGTATCTATCACCAGTGACTTTCCCCATTCGCTTTCCTTTATACGAAATGCCCCAAGATCCGCCGACAGTTCCTCGATCTTACGGGCAAGCTTTTCTGATGAGGGATCACAAGAACTGTAAACCTCCCATTCCACTTTAAACGGCCTGCTTTCCGCTGTCAGATAGAAATCCTCGGGAATGAAGGGCTCATAGGCATATACCCCGTCCAGCGCGGCCCATATGCTTTCATCTATTATCGCTGCCGCCTCACGCTGTATGTCATTCGGAAACACTTCTGCTGCTTCAGTCTCCGCTCTCATATCCGAAGGCTTGGCGGGAGTCGGCGTAGGCGTGGGTGTATCCGTTGCCTTGGACTCATTCTTCTCAACAGCCGGAACATCCGTGATCACGGGCCCCGGAGTGTTGGTGATGAAACTGCCACAACCCGCAAGAAACAAGGCTGATGCAGCAAAAATGGTTACTTTTATCTTCATATGAATTCCTCGTACTTCGAAAAATGTACCTCTAACCCCGTCCCGGGGTCCAAAAAGGTCAGTCGTCGATGCGGCGTATGCCTGCCACATCGGAAACGGGGAGTGAGAAGCTGACAGCTCCCGCTTCAGTGCCGAGGCCGCATTTTTCGTTCACTGCCTTCATTATGTCGGCCTTCTTTTTGGAAGGTGCAAGGATGTAGATCAGATCCTTTTCTTCGGCTATCGATACGCCAAAGAATTTCTCGGCGTTGGCACTGCCTGTGCCTTTTGCATGAAGCACGGTTCCACCCGTTGCTCCGGCTTCCCTTGCTGCGTCCATCACAGTGTCCGCATGTCCTTCATTTAATATGATCACGATCAATTCATTCGAAAATTTCATTTTGGGAACCGTCCCTCCTGCATTCTGACCTTTTGTCATAAAATCCAACGTTTTTTGCCCCGCTACGCTTTTCATCGGTATCGAAAGCATGATCCCATTTCCCGGAATGTCTATGTAAAGCTGCTTCTTTGCATTTTTCATCAACTGCTTCACGGAATGTCCCGATGCAACTGCATTTACTATTGTTTTTTCGGTGGCTTCAAGCTCATGAAGATCCAGATGTGATTTTTTGGCGGTTCCTCTCGCAAGAGTCGAAAGGCAGACCGTTATGCCCGCATCTTTATAGAGCTCCACCATTTTATCAGCCCGACTGCGATCCAATATGCTTACAACATAATACAGCTCCATCACTCCACCTCCCAAAGTTCGATGATCTCGTCGTTTCCGACGGAATCAGGCAACGTAACGGTTTTTGCAGCCTTTCTCGTTTTCACCATGGCGATCGCGCCCATGATCTGAACCGTGATAAGAGGCATCATAGCAACCAGAGCCACAAGTCCGAACGCATCGGTCATTACATTTCCGCCCGTTGCCATACAGACGCCCATCGCAAAAGGAAGTGCAAAAGTCGCCGTCAGGGGGCCGGATGCTACACCACCCGCATCAAATGCAATGGCTGTAAACGTCGGTGAGACAAAGATCGCCAAGATCAAAGCGATCAAATAACCGGGTAACACAAAATACAGGATGGGAAGCCCTGTCAGAACCCTCACCAAAGCAAGTCCCATTGCTACGGCAATTGCAACGGAAAGAGAACGTCCCATCACCTTTTCGCTGATCGCACCCGCGGAGATCTCATTGACCTGTTTGTTAAGGATCTGTACAGCCGGCTCGGCATTGATTATGAACCATCCCATGAGCATCGCGAAGGGAACGGCTGTCCAGGCTGCTTTCGAATTTCCGATGGACTCGCCCAGACAGAAACCGAGTGACGAAAACCCGACATTAACTCCGGTCAGGAAAAGGACCAGCCCCGCATAGGTATAAAGGATGCCCACCATGATCCTGGTCATCGCTTTTTTGTTTAATCTGAGAGAGATCACCTGAAAAAGCATGAAGAAACAGAAAATGGGAAGGAGTGCAAGTGCAACCTCCGAAATGTACTCGGGAAACGCTTTCAGGTAACCCAGCCCAAGAGAAACCGAAATGTCAAAATTCCTGACTTCAAGAAGCCCGAGCGGCTCGGAGGCACCGTCCTTATAGAAAAAGCCGAGGATGAATACCGCAAGTATCGGACCTATGGAGCACAAAGAGACAAGTCCGAAAGAATCCGCCTTTGCTCTTTTATCACTTCTTATAGAGGCAACACCCACGCCCAATGCCATTATGAAAGGAACCGTCATGGGCCCCGTCGTTACTCCGCCGGCATCAAAGGCAACGGAAAGCATATCCGGCCGGGTAAGAAAAGCAAGGACAAAAACAGCCCCGTAAAAAACAAATAACAAATATTTAAGCGGAATCCCGAAAAAGATACGAAGCATGGCAAGCATCAGGAAAAAGCCTACGCCCACAGAAACGGTGATTATCAAAGCCATCCTGTTAATGTTTGAAGCGTTAGATGCAAGGACCTGAAGATCCGGTTCAGCGACGGTAATAGCGATACCGAGCGCGAGACTCAACCCAAGGATAAAAAAGATGTTTCTCGACTGTGTCATCTTTGCTCCGATGTTTCCGCCGATCTGACTCATTGAAACATCGGATCCGATGTTAAAAAGAGCCATACCTATGATAATCAAAACAGAACCGAGCAGAAAAGAAAGGAGCAATCCGCTGCTCAAAGGAATAAAAAATAAAGTCAGTGCCAGAACGATCCCTGAAATGGGAACTACCGAACGACATGACTCTTTGATCTTTTCAATTGTAACATCCTTATGTTCAAACATGGAAATACCCGTACAAAAATCGAAATGTCAATAATGAATGAAATTGCATTAAAAATACATCTTAAGGAATAGTGTGTATGGAACTGATATGAATATATGATTAAATATAAAACAATGGGGTAAAAAAGGCAAGATTCGGAGATAAAAAAAACAGACAGTCGAAACTGTCTGCAATGTACTCCCCGAATTGGGCTCGAACCAACAACACCTCGGTTAACAGCCGAGTGCTCTACCATTGAGCTATCGAGGAATAAAGGTAAAAGGTCATGAACTATGTCCACGACCTATTGTGTACCTTCAAAACTGTATACTAATCATCCATTCTTTCAAGAACCACTTTGGTTAAGCCCTCGACCTATTAGTATGAATCAGCTCCGAGTGTTACCACTCTTCCACCTTTCACCTATCAACCTTGTCGTCTTCAAGGGGTCTTACTAGCTTGTGCTATGGGATATCTTATCTTGAGGGGGGCTTCACGCTTAGATGCCTTCAGCGTTTATCC
>JAEEWS010000070.1 GCA_016287765.1 Lachnospiraceae bacterium | reverse complement strand
CTTCTTGGCAAAGGCACTTGAGACAGATGCTCCGTCTTTCCTTTCGCCCAAAGACACATATGCGCTGTTTTCGGATATACCGTACACAGTCACGCTCTCATTTCCGCCGCTTCCCATGCCTGAACGGAAAGAGCTCTCCTTTTTGGGATAAACAAGTTCCTTAGCTCCAAAGGCTTCCGCTGACTTTTCCGAAGTTTTTATGTCCCGGTCTTCATCATCCTTATTTCCCATGAGAATGTATTGATACTCGGCGAACATCATATTCGGTGCTTCCTTTGCATAGTGATCCAGCGAGTCCGGGAGACCGAAGGCGAAACACATCATGAGTTCGATGAATATGACGCCAAAGACCAGAATGGCGTAATTAGGCATATTCTGAAAGAGTATCCTGAGCCTGAACCGTCTAAAGAATGACCACTTGGGAAGTCTTCTTGCTTTCGTCCTTTTGCTCTTTGTAAGGTCGTGTCTCAGGAACCGCAAAGGGCTGAGTTGCAGTTTTCTTATTATGACCAGAAGATTGATACAGAACATTAGAACCAAAGGGATCACCGTTGTCTTTATAAGAGCCGTGCTGCTCCAGACGGGATGGCAGGCGGGAAGGCTGTAACTTTCGTAGTACAGATTCACCGCAACATCCTTGAACACTGTGTAACCGAGTACATTACCGATCACGGCTCCCAGGATTGTAACCACCACGGGCATGGACATGTAATGGATCACCATCTCTCTCTTACTGTATCCCGAAGCCCTTAAAGTACCGATGACGGAAGCTTCCCGATCAATGGTATTGCTGATGGTGACTGCAAAGATGAATGCGATGACACCGATGAGGATGTAACAGAGTATGGCTGACCCCGCAGAATCCCCTTCAATGTCGGAAACAGCAAAGTTTGTGGCCTGGCGCAGATACTCAGGTAGGAAATCCTTGATCTCATTCTCATGTATAAGGCTCTGTATTATCAATGTCTTCAAAAAGTTCTCTGCCGCGTCCGCCTGCTCCGGCTTGGTTTCAGGGGCTGTAATGTATTTGAAAGCATAGTTGTAATGAACCCTGGCCGTGAGTTTTTCAAATGCCTCCGGGGTTACCATTGCAACGTCAAAGCCAAAGGCATCAAACATCATGTCGTTATTGGATTCATGAAGGGTCAGATAATTCACATAAGACAGAAGCCCCACCACCTTGAACCTTTCGCCGCCCACGGTAATGGTGTCGCCAAGTTCTATGCCCACGTTGCCGGCATGCATCCTGTCCACGGCGATCTCGGAAGCGTTCAACGGTGCCCTTCCTTTGTTAAAGGAAGCCTTGTCGATCTCGGAATCGCTCTTAAAGATCCTGACGGTGGCGTCAGATACCCCGTTGTTATCAAAGTCTTCCGTCTCATTTCTGTAGAAGTTTTCGTATATGACCGCGGGGATCTGTTTAATCTCGTCTTTAAGGCCATATTTTGAGGCATTTTTATCCCACTCCTCGTCGACTTTTTTCGCCACCGCCTCGTGGGCTTCTTTATAGGCTTTCTCTTCTGCCTCTTTAAACTCTTCCGATTTTCTTGTCTCTGCGAGTGCGGTTTCAAGATTCTCTTTCAGTGCCTTTTGAACCTGCTCACCGATCGCCTTCTCGTCGGCCATACCGAAGGCTGCACACTGTTCCCTGACCTTAGCTTCAATGGCGGCGGTCACATTTTCTTTGAGCTTTTCATCCAGGGCTTCCGCAACTTTCCTGTCTGCCTCTTCGTAGCCTTTAGTCAGAAAGTACTCCCTTACATCGGCTTTTTTACCTGTTTCGATGTCCTTCAGCATTTCATCCGAAGCTTTTTTTCCAAGTTCAAAACTTCCGTCTTCCAGATTCAGTTCTTCCCGTCCGCCGTAAACAGCAGCAAGCATACTGTCATGTCCCACATACATTCCCGAGATCACGCCGATCATGACCACCATGAAAACGATGATTACAAGATACTTGTGCCATTCGCTCTTTATCTCTCTCGGAATGCGTCTGATAAGAGGATTCTTTACTCTTTTCATAACACTTCCTCCTACCATTCAAGGTCCGCTGCCGGGATCTTCTTCTCGTTCAGGTCATTGTGCCTTACGACGCCGTCTCTCAGTTTTATGACGTGATCCGCCATATATTTGATGGCTTCGTTGTGTGTCACCATGATGACCGTACTTCCGAACTTCTTGTTGCAATCCTCAATGAGTGCCAGGATCTCCTTGGAAGTCTTGTAATCAAGGGCTCCCGTAGGTTCGTCGCACATGAGTATGTCAGGATTTTTAACAACGGCTCGTCCGATGGACACTCTCTGCTGCTGTCCTCCTGAAAGCTGGTTGGGATACTTGTATTTGTGATCCTGAAGTCCCAGCGTCGTAAGGACTTCCTCCACATTCAGGGGGTTGTCGGAAAGATAGGCTCCGACTTCGATATTTTCTTTGACGTTAAGATTGGG
This sequence comes from Lachnospiraceae bacterium, assembly GCA_016287765.1. The sequence continues at coordinate 3,258 of JAEEWS010000070.1, read as the reverse complement.
GATGAGATTGTACATCTGGAAAACATAGCCCAGATGTTTGCGTCTGTAATTCGTGAGTTCCCTCTCGTTCATTTCCTCCAGTTTGTCTCCGTTGATGCACACATATCCTTCGTCGGGAGTGTCTATGCCTCCGATGATGTTAAGAAGTGTGGATTTGCCCGAACCGGAAGGTCCAAGGAGCACACAGAACTCGCCTTTTTTCACCGTAAAGTTCATGCCCCGGAGCACTTCCTGCCTGGCTTCACCCGTACCAAAACTTTTTTTCAGGTCTTTGATCTCAAGAAACTCTTCTTTCATAACTATTCTGCCTTTCTTTTTCGGCCCTTGCCGTTTTATAAAAGCAGGAACAACGTCCCCTGATCCTCGTTCCTGACTGTTCTATGATCATATACGAAAACATCCCCATGACACAGGATGTTTTTCGCGATTTATATCTGTTTATTTCCCCTATTTTTCTGCCTTATCAAGAGCATTCTTCACTGCATCTATGATGCCTCCGGAAGAAAAAGTCGCTCCGCTCACGGTGTCCACATCGACACTGTTTGTTTCAAGCATACTCGTGATCACTTCAAGTGCATCGCTGAAATAGGGTTCATCCTCTTCCTGCTCCAGTATCTCAATGTTTGTTATAATGTCATCCTTTACAGTGACCGCTACAGTGATATCCCCGGAATTTCCGAAAGCTGTGCCTGTATAAGTCCCGTCTTCATAACCCACGTTTTCTGCGATCAACGGTGTCGGATCGGTAGATCCTTCCGTTTCTTCCGTCAATGTATCGGTGCTGTCGAATTGACTGTCCGTCACGACCACGGCATCAATTACCGAAGCCTTCGTACCGGTCTGTGCTGAGATCCCAAGTTCCTCTTTTCCGAAAAGCACTGCCGTCAGTATCATTATCGCCGTTGCGCAAAGAGTCACAGCTTTGAGCTGGTTCATTCCAAGCGTCGCCTGGGTCTTATTCTTTACGGCAACAGCCTTCAATACTCTGCAGATAGCATATGTCACAAAAACATATGTATAGATCACCGCATTCAGGCGATAGTTTTCCCTTCCCAGCAGGATGTTCCTGTAGGTGAAGAAAAGGATATGCCCGAGGATCAGCCCGTAGAAGGCATATGCTGTCCTCTGCAGAGCTTTCCATCTTTTCGCGTTCATCTTTCTTCGTACTGCTTTGAAGGAAGTCACAAAGAGGGGGACCATAATGATAAGAAGGAGGAGGGAGCATATGCTTGCTGCAAGCACTGTCCCTTTCAGTTTCCCGGGTGCTGTGAACAATGACAGGATGTAGGTCCTGAAGGTCACCGCATGAGCGAACACAAGGATGCACGCCAGAATTGAAAGCTGACCTCTCACAGGCATAATGCGTTTCAGCAATCTGTGCCCGTTGGGTAAAGCTCCCGCCCACATAATGATCACAAAGAGCGCTCCTGAAAAGACTCCTTTCGTAAGAACGGGCATGATCCATTCTGCAATAAACCCTTTCGCCCTGATCCCCGCAAAGTCCAAAACGATCACAAGAAGAGTCAGAAACGCCGCACCCAGATAATATGGCAACGGATGCTTTCTGAGGCTTTCGCCCGCAAAAAATGTAAACAAGCCTGCAATTATAAGAGAAATAAGAAATATCATATCAAGTCTTCCTTAAAAAGCATCGGGAGGGCACATTCTCCCTCCCGAGCGCGCTTATTGTCACTCCACTGTGACGGTGATGTCCGCAAAGTTGTCAGATGAAACGAAGGCGCTGAAGGTGCCGCCTTCCGAAATATCTATGGCAGAAAGATCTGCTGTGTAAGAAGCTGTACCGCTCACAAGATCTGCCGTAAGTACTGCTGTCCTTTTAGCCTGTTTTCCCGATCCTACGGTATAAGTCACTGTAAGGACAGGATTCTTCATATCCTTAAAGTTGCTGTCGGAAAGAGTGAAGGTTGCGTTGTCACGCTTTGCTGTGATAGCAGCACCTCTGTATTGAGGCTTCACGTAAACGCCCTCAATGTCGTACTCATAAGCAGCATCCGGCATGATGTAGAGCACCTTTGTAATGGTCTTTCCTTCCAGCTTTGCAAGTTCCGTAAGGTTGTCCCAGCCGCTGATACGAGTGTTACGGGTGCTTTCCTTCGAAATGTTGAAAGAGAACTCATAGGGCTGTACCCACATGCTCTGGAGAGCCTCAAGTCCCACCTTAAGTCCGTCGGAGGTCTCAACGATCATTCCCTGAAGAGCGGAATTGATGTCAAAGTCATCCTCGCGGCCGTTACGGAGATGCTTTTCCGAAGTATCATAGAGGCATACAAGATAGTCTCCCCAGTTGCTGGAAGTTGAAAGGGATGTGGTAGCATCCTTTACAACTGCAGCTGTGTGGAAGGTTGTCTCGGAATAGGAAGCCTTGTCCCCCGAAATGCTTACCGTCTTGAACTGTGCGGGAGCTTCCTTTCCGTTAAGAACAAAGCTGGGGTTGATCTTGGCATATGCATCTGCCTGATCCTCAGGCACAGCAACGTTAACGTTCTTTACGCCCAGGATGTGATAGCCTGCGGCATTTGTTTCCGCATCGACAAAATCCGTATACATGTTGGACATGATGGCGTTCTTTTTATTTGTAGCCGAAGTTACGGCATCAAAGCCTTCCGTGGAAGTAACATCGCCGGAATAAAACTCGGCGTATGTGAGTGAGGCCGTTCCGTATACGTAGGTCACAGGTGTGGGAGTGGGTGTTGAAACAGTCTGGGGTGCGGACGCGCTGCTTTCAGAAGATGCTGCAACAGGTGTTTTTGTATTCTCTGCAGCCACAGGTTTCTCCGCTGATTTACCGCAGCCCGTAAGTACTGTCGCGCATGTCAGAGCCGCTGCGATAGAAAATGTAATAAATCTTTTCATATAGTTTCCTTTCCGGTTAGCGATTGCTAATTAGCATCTGCTAACCGAGGCAGAATTCTAAACCAAAGTTTATACTTTGTCAATATATATTAAAAAAAAATGATCACCCGCGGAGATTATCATTACTGTTCACACGGATTTTCTCCCACGGGTGACCGCTTATCTTTCATATCTTGAACAGATTACCAGTAAAATGCCCTTCTTCACCGATATCCTTGCCTCTTCATCCTCCCACTCGTTGCTTACGCCGATGGGGAAGGAGTTTGTAACGACTGCATCTTTAAGAGGATACTTCGTTCCCGTGATGCTGACGCCCTCGGACCTGTCGTAAATGCTGAAGACGGAAAGAGAAAAGCCTGCCTTTTCAGTCAAAACCAGTTCCCC
>JAEEWS010000009.1 GCA_016287765.1 Lachnospiraceae bacterium | reverse complement strand
TCCACAGAGATGCCCTGCTGATCCCCGCACGCTCTGCAACCAGCTCCACAGGTAAGTTTCTGCGAAGTCTTGCCAGTTTTATCTGCTCTCCCATGTTTTTAAGGATTTCTTCTGTTGTCGGTACTATATTATATGCGGCTTTTTTCATAATGTACGTCCTCTTGTATCTTTTATGTTTTCTATTATAATCGTTATCTCCATTTAATGTCAATAATAAAAAACATTAAATATGTACCTTTACTTACCTTTACTTACCTTTACTTACCTTTACTTACCTTTACTTACCTTTACTTATCTTTACTTAAACTTCATTCCTTATCGTCTTTTCATCATCGCAGATTGCAATGGTTATCGTTTTTTTGTGATCATGCTCCTATGGACCTAGTACATCGATTCTTAAATAACCGGACCGAATGCTTGCCTGCTTAACCGACTGCCCGTACATGAAAGCCTCGGAGTGGCGAGAAATACCTGCGGGCTATTGAGAAACTGATCTGACCCTTTGGGGACGTCATCTTATTTTATTTATATAGTCCACCATTCGGCCGATGTAGTTCCTGCGGCTCTTAAGGAAGTCCCTGATGCATTGAACCGAAGCATATCCGCCCCTTAAGGCATTATTCGTCGAACCGCTGCCGGAATATCTGGCAAAGAACTGATCGTAGAGAGGAGAATAGGCGTCTTCATATTCCGCGAGTCTTGTAAGTGCCGCATTCATCTCCAGATTGCTTTCGGAAAGCGCCGTCAAACGATCGCAGAACCGTTCCTTAAACCCTTTGTTGGTCATAAGCCATGCAAAACACAATACAGCCGGGTTTTCGGTATTACGGTCCAGCAAGCCTTCCGGCTTATAGTTGTCCTCTTTCACGGTATTTGCCTTTGCATCCGATCCGCCGCTCACTCCGCCGAATTCCATATCATAGAACATGAACCGCCAACGCCCGTCATATTCACCGGCGGGATCTGCTTTCCACATTGACCAGTTTTTCCCCGGCCAGTCCCACTTATTGTTTATCCAGATCTCCGCCGCGAAATAATCCATAACCGACGTCTCGTCCACTATGCGGCAAAACTGCTCATAATCCGCATCTACGCTTAAGTCCTTATGGCTCTTGAAGAAATCAAAAAGCTCACGGAAATAGTAGTCCTCCGTTTCACCCTTCGGCACCTTCCCTTCGTCCAGCTTGTACCCGCAGGCATATTTTTCCGCGTCACCTTTATAGATCACCACGCTGTCCTTTTTCACGCCGTATTTATCTTCAAAATAATCGTTGCTGTAGTCCTCCTGGAGCACATAAAGTCCCCAGTATTCTCCGTTAAGATAGACCACGCAGGGCCTGTTCATCTGGGTTTCGCAATTAAGATCTCCCAACAGCGATTGCCAATAAACATCATTAAACTTGGCGGTAAAAGCGCAATTCCCCCCTGCTCTTAAAACAAGGGTATCGAATTTTCCCATTACATCCCCTGCTTCATTTTTGTAATCCTCTCCAAACACAGGGTATTTGAAGTTTTTATTTCCATAATCACTTCTGGCATACAGTCTGAAGCCTTTTTGCAGGTCCGAACGGGAATAGTTTCCCTGGATCCTGATGCCGCAAAGCTGTGAGATGACCTCAGTTGTCCCTTTTTCATCCACTTCCAGCATTGTAACGGATGCTTCTCTCTCCCATTCTTTCCCGTGCTGCTTATAATTGGCATCCAGCGATCTGGCCACCTCGGCGTCCTTGATCTTTTTGTTTGTCTTAAGGTACTCATTTAAAGCATCTTTAAAAATCTTGCCCTTAACATATATACCCCGCTCTTCGTCAAAGAGATCATCATGATCCATGGATATGTTGATGACTGCAAGCGGACTGCCCGCTGCCGCAACGCTTCTTTCCAGTCCGGCTATATGCTCCTCGGGACTGCCGACAAAGTATATGCTTCCGCTTTCGTTCCCAAAGCTCCCATTGGCATATCTAACCGCGGCCCTTATCACAGTGCATCTGTCGACCGCGCTTTCTTCCGGCTTCTTTACCGTGCTCTCAAAATAGTAGCCCGAGGAGGAAACAGAACTGTAATTCCCGGAGAATAAAATGGGATCCACCGCAGATGCCCTGATCTCATTTTCCGGCACAATACCTATATGAATCGGAGATGTGTACTCAAGGGCCGTATCGCTTTCAGTGGGATCACTTCCGTCCAGAGTGTAGAATATCCTGCCTTTTGCACCTCCGTCATCAGATGCTTTTATTCTCATTTCCAGATAAAACTCATCGGGATAAAAGCCGGCGGGTTCAGAAAACTCAATACTCTTTTCAACCTTTGACAGTGTCTGTATAAGTTTCTCCGTTTGTTCAGGCTCCTTCTTATTATCCTCTTTTGTGTTATCATTCTTCCCCATATCTTTGATGGGGACGGGCGTGTTAACGGCGTGTGCTTCCCCCTCTTTATCCGCTTCGCCTGCCTTATCGGCCTCATTGACCACATTGGCCTTATTAACCTCCGACACGTCGGAAGTTTCTCTTCCGCAAGCCGCAAGCAAACCGCTCATAAGAATAATCATTATCGATCCATAAATTTTGCTTCCCCTACGGTAAACCAACCCATTCATCTTTCTCCTCCATTTTGCAACGATCACCATTTGGTAAGATCCTGTTTAAAAACTTATGCCAAAAATCAGCCGATATTATTATACCTGCCTTAAGCTTTGCAGTAATCTTATAAAATCCGTCCTTTTATAAGGTAATTTACAGTCACCCGATCCCTGCTGATACCAAACAAAAAAGAGACCTGTAACGGTCTCTTGATCTTTAACCTGCTCTGTAAAGCAAAAAATTATTCACAGGTATATCCCGGTTTTTTATAAAGCCTGTCCATTTCGGGAGCAATGTCTTTATCCCAGACATCACTTTTCCACTTGTCCTTTTCAATATCCTTAATTGCTACGGAAACACTCTTGGTTTCGCATCCCAGGCTTTCTGCTATTATCTCTGCGATCTTTTCGGCACAGATCGTCTTTTGCTCCTCAGTTCTCCCCGGAAAGCATTTAATCTCCACATGCGGCATATCTTTTGTCCTCCTTATTATTGGTTACTTTTGTCAAGCATAGGATCTCTTATCCGGCAAAGACAAATATCCAGACCGAGATCAAGGCATCATATACACCGTGAGCGATAATGAGGGATAAAGTTGAGCAATTTTTGATCTTTAACCTGCAAAGGCAGAAGAACAAACCTATAAGTGCAGTAATGCCCACCTGGATCAGATTACCGTTAAGGATGTGGAAAAAACCAAAAAGCAGGGATGAACCGATCACTGCTGCTATCTCCGAATTTCCGATGCGCCTTATCTTCTCATACAATAACCCACGGAATACAAATTCCTCGGTAAATGCAACGCTTATTATACAATAAACAAACTCAAAAATAAACTGCCAAAGGAATTGATATCTGTTTCCGTTGTCAACATAATTACCCAAACCTGCCAGATGCGGTATCAATGTCAGCACTACAGACATTGCGATGCCCACACCAAGCCCCGCAAGGATCTGGTTTCCCATTTTTTCCCGTTTGAAGCCGTAATCTGTAAGCTTATCCTTATCGATAAGCATGATGATAATGGGTATCAACGCGATCAGCCAATAAACAACTATCATGCTTACGATCCTTGCTCCCAAAGGCAAGGACATAAGCACATAAATGTTGAATGCCCTGACTCCGATGCATCCTGCCATAGTCCCCAAAAAGGCCAATATGACACGGACCAATTCATTGTTCTTCTTCTCGTTATTCATAGTCTCCTCCTTACAGGCCTTTTTAGGCCTCACTATTACGTTTACCGTAATATATCACTAACCGTAATAATTGTCAACAAGATATATGCCCTTTTTTCGAATAAAACTTGACGCTATCTTAATATTTTAATAATTTGCAACGGATCCGAATGAGGGTTATAATCGCTATGAAGATAAGATAGGAAGAATGAAAATGGATAACAAAAGATCAGCCAAAAAAATAAACATGACACAGGGTAATATCATCAAGAATATAATCCTGTTTGCAATTCCCATAGTCCTGGGTAACATTTTACAGCAGCTTTATACTACTGTGGACACTCTTGTGGTGGGAAACTTCTGTGACAAAACAGCTCTCGCCGCCATGGGCACCAGTTCCCAGCCGGTAGAGGTCCTGCTCTGCGTCTTTCTGGGCATCGGAGGCGGTGTTTCCATCCGTGCCTCCCAATATATCGGCGCCGGAAAACAGGCAAGGCTCAAAAGTGCCTGCGAAACAGCCCATTCTTTCGTTTTCATTTGTGGTATCCCCCTGGCCATCCTGGGCTTCTTTGTGTCTCCTCTTATAATGAAGATGATGGACGTGCCTGAAGACACCATGGATCAGGCCGTTACCTATACAAGGATCCTTTTCTTCGGTGCTCTGGGGAACCTCGGCTACAATATGAACGCGGGCATACTCAGAGGAATGGGCGACAGCAAAGCCTCCCTCTGGTTTTTGATGGTTTCCTGCTTTACCAACATTATCCTTGACCTGATCTTCGTTCCTCTTCTCGGTCTCGGAGTTGCGGGCGCAGCAGTTTCCACCATTATCTCCATGTATCTGTCCTGGCTGATAAGTGTTATCTACATCATCAAAAAATTCCCGGAGCTGGAATTTACCTTCCTGCCAAAACATATGTCCGGGAAAGAACTTAAGAGCATTCTTTCCATAGGCATACCTATCGGCATCAATCAATCTCTTTTTGCTTTCGGACATATGATGATGCAGACACTGGTAAACGCCAACGGTTCCGATTTTATGGCAGGTCTGTCGGTTGCCGGCAGAGTAACCAGCCTTGCCAACATTGCCATCAGCGGCTTTTCTTCTGCTGCCAGCACATTTTCAGGTCAAAACTTCGGTGCCGGAAAGTACGACCGTTTAAGAAAAGGTTACATCCTCATTCCTGCGGTTTCGGGCGGGATAACGCTTTTGTTCGGATTGATCTTCATCGCCCTCAGAATGCCGATACTTCGTTTCTTCTCCCAGGATGAGGTGGTTCTCATGTATGCAGAGAGATATGTTATCATCGTTCTTGCGGGTCAATGGTGCTTCGCCGTTTACAACTCCATAAGCAACATAATAAACGGCGTAGGTCTCATAAAGTACTCCACCTTTATAAGCCTGCTTATGCTCTGGGCCGTAAGGATACCCGTCGCCTACCTGATCTCCATTTACTTTGACAGCACCTATATCATGCTCTGTTTCCCAATCAGTTTTGCCTTCGGGATGTTCGGAATGATCTTCTATTATCTGTTTTCAAAGAAGTGGAAGGAAATCCTGCAATATCCCGTGTCCAACGAATAACAGTATCTTTTAAAAGGTTATTTCGAGATCACTTAAGATCTTAAAATAGCCCTTTTTTATGCTCCAAAATGCAATTATTTCAGAATATTATGATTATCTGCCTATACGTCTTAAATAATTAAATAATTAGAAAATATTTAGCCAAATTGTTCAAAAGTTGTTCATAGGTGATATAATACAGAAGTCCCATATTTATTTCGACAGGATAAAGAGAATTTCACTTTTAAGCAACAGATTCATGTTTTTTATCAATTACAGTTAGGAGGTTCCCTATGAAGAAAAGTAGGCGGAGCATATTAAGAACTATTGTTATCACCATGTTGGTAAGTCTCACGGTAGGTTTTGCGTTTGTTGATATGGTAGCCATAAAGCTCATGGAAAGACACGTTGCCAGAGCAGGTTCACTTACAGCGGCTGAAACAAATGCGAGGCTCGTGAACGCCAAAGCAATGGTAATAGTTTTAAGCCTGTTCGCAACAGCGGTTACAATAATCCTGCTCTATCTTTACATTAAGAAAAGCATCATTAAACCCATCAAAGCCTGTGATACCCAGATCACCAATATATCGGAGTACAATCTTTCGACGGATGAGAACTTCAGATATGTGGAGACCATTTCATCCCGAAATGATGAGATCGGAAATATGGCAAGATGTCTTCTAACCATGCACGAAAACCTTATAGGGATGGCCAAGAAGATCGCCATGTCTTCCAACGCACTTCAGGGAAGTTCGGAACAGTTGGCCGAAAAGACAATTGCGGTCAATGAAAGCTCCGCAGAGATCAACAAGGCCATGGAAAAGGTCAGCACCGTTGCCACGGAGCAGGCTAATGAGACTTCCAAAGGAACGGATATAGTGGAAGCAATGTCTGACAGGATAAATACCACCATCAGTGATACAGCCGCTCTTCATGACACTTCGGTAAAGATCAAAGAAGTAAAGGACGACGGTATTAAAGTCATCAACGAACTGATAAAAAAGACAGCCGAAACCAATAAGGCCGTAACCCTTGTAAAGGATGCCCTTACCCAGAACAATGAACAGGTTAAAAAGATCGAAGACGCAAGTAAAGCGATCAATGACATTTCCAGCCAGACCAATCTTCTTTCCTTAAACGCTTCCATAGAAGCCGCCAGAGCAGGCGAAGCAGGCCGCGGTTTCTCGGTGGTTGCGGGCGAGATAGGCTCACTTGCCGAAGAAACTAATCGTCTTACAAGTGAAATATCCTCCATCATTGAAGAACTTCTTCAAAAGACTCAGGAAGCAGCCGACAACATGGCGGGAATGGAAACATCCTTCCAGGCTCAGGAGCAGTCCGTAAGCTATACAAAGGATAAATTCACTGAGATCGAAGTGTCCGTAGGGGATATAAACGATAACGTTGACAGACTTTCAGCTTCCAGTAAGCAGATGGAAGGAAGTCGTGATTCACTTAAGAACATGATCGGCGAACTTTCCGCCAAGGCTCAGGACAATGCAGCCGCAGCCGAAGAAGTAATGGCCGCGGTTGAAAGCAACAGCGAATCCATAGATAACATAACCGGTGTTTCGGAAGAGCTGGCAGCACTTGCCATAGAGCTCAACAACGAAGCTCAGAAATTCAGGTTTTGATCAGTATAACAGTAAATCGGCCATCCTCCCGGGGACGGCCGTTTTTTCATGCATCTGATATAATCATCCAATGTTAAGCATACCACTTTTTTATAATATCCTCGGCTTTTTTGAGATGGATGTTGAAGTCATTATCCTTAGCCGCTTCTTCACGGGTTTCATAGATCGTGGGGCTCCAATCCCACCAGAAAACGCCGGCAAACCAGGGCTTATCGTAAAATACGGAAAGGCAGGACTCATAGAAGTTAGCCTGCTCATCCTCATCGTGAGGGAATTCCTTTCTCATGAAATCCCAGGGCATGGTCGCACAGCCTCTTGCGCTTCTGCAGCCGATCTCCATGAAGATGATGGGCTTCTTTACTCTTTCGGAGGTCTTTTCCAGTTTTTCCGCTATCTTTTCCCATTCGGCCTTCATCTCTTCGGCAGAAGCACCGCCCTCTTTTGCCACTCTGTAATAGGCGGAGGTTCCGATATAATCTATGGCATCATACCAGGCGGCCTCATCTTCTCTGCCATGGTTTGTGTTATAGGTCAGTTTTCCGGAATAAACCTTTCTGACATCAGCGATCAGATCTCTCCAATAAGCTTCTTTTCTCTCGGTTCCCAGCATCTCACAGCCCAGGCACAGCATATCGCAATGGGTATATTCTGCGATCTCCGCATAATGAAGGATATACGCTTTATAATACTCAAACCAGGTCTTCCAATACTTATCTTCCTCAAACATAGTGTGATCCGGGAAATCGATCTGCGCTCTCCAGACGCCGTCCTCTGTGTCTATCATCGGCTTAAGGCAGACCTTCACGTTATTCTTTTTAAAATGCTCCACCGTGGAAATGATCTCCAGATCCGGAACGGACCTTCTGTAATCAAAATAGATCTCCGTGGACGAATAGGTCTTCTGTCTTACGGAAAAAGCAAGACAAACCCAGTTGATCCCGGTTTCCATGAGTGCTTCACGGCTTCTTACAGCCGCTTCGCTTTTATAAGTTCCTTTAACGGCCTTATAGCCGTATGTATATCCTTTTATCTCCATTACCGACTCCTTATCACGAATAGGAATTTTACGTAGACTATACACTTAACCTGACATTTTTACAACTAGTTTCCACCCTGTCAGCGGTAAAAAGGCAGGGGATCACAAGAAAGTTCATACCCTTGGCCTTAACTCTGTCAAAATGGGATTCCGGATTCACATCCAGCCATTCATTTATGACCGTAGAGGGCTCATCTGTATTTTTTATGTTCACGTTATTCCTGGGTTCCTCATAGTATGAAAACAGAATATTCTCATGCATGGAGATATAGGCATATTTATCTCCTTTATTCAGCCCTTCATCAGTAAGTGCCTTATGATACCTTATATAGGATGTGAGCTTTTCCGGGAAAACAAAGGCTATCCTTCCCACCCTGATCTTTTGGTCCGTGGTTCTCTCCTTTTCCCATTCATCCGTGTTTTCTTCAGGTTCCCATTGATAATACACCTTTATCATGGGTGCAAAAGCCCGATCTCCTTCTTCTCCGGGCCAAAGCTTAAGAAAAGGGAAAATGTCCGAAAAAAGATATTCGGGATCTATCTTCTTTTCCCCCTTATCTGAGATCTCTTCAAGATGTAAAAATCCCATATTCTCATATCTGTAAAAGGATGCGTTACAAAGCTTCCCTTTTTTTATAAGTTCAAAGGCCTTATCTCTGCATCTTTCAACAGCCTCATCGAACCCGGCCCCTTTAGCGGATGCATTAAAACTGCATCTGTATTGATGACGTACTATCATTTTTACTTCTTCCTTTCTTCTGTCCCGATCAATTCGTTATCATGGTAATAAAGGGTCAGATCCACAGATCTCACACCTTCCAGCATCTTCTTAAGGAACACTCTGTCTCCTTCCCAAAGTTCCAGCCCCATGATCTCTTCCTTGGGTATCCATTTAAGGGTCCCTTCGGTGCAATCCATATCTATATCTCCGTCCCATTCTGATGCCGTAAAAAGATACATATCCTCATCCTCACAAACATCATTTCTGAACTCCACTATTCCCAGAAAGGCATATCTTTTGAGGACAACCCCTGTTTCTTCCAGTACTTCTCTTTTCAGGCATTCTTCCGGAGTTTCATTCTCTTCGAACTTGCCGCCCACTCCGATCCATTTACCCTTATTCAGGTCTTTTTTCTTTTTGTTTCGGAGCAGCATGAGATAGTTCCCTTCCTTCTCCATATAGCATAGCGTTGATCTTATCATAAGCCTCACATCCGTTTATTTTATGCCTTAAGCTTTTTTCTTTCATTAAACATCTGGATTATATTTTAACCCTTTACAACTGTCAAGTAAGGAGGGGTCGAGAAAAGATATGCACAAAAGAAAAAAGGCACCTTTTAAAAGATGCCCTGAAATTGCTGTTATCAGATCTTAAAGAAATCCAGATCCTGCTTCAATGTGTCTGCAATATGCTTAAGTTCCGCAGAAGTCTCCGCAAGCCTTGCAGTCTCTGAATTCAGCTGCGTCATAGCACTTGATGTTGTCTCGGCGGAAGCAGCATTCTCCTCGGAAATAGCGGAGAGATTCGTCATGATCTCAACAATGGTAGCACTGGAATCTTCGCAGGCCTGAGACTGCTTGAGGACCTCAATGACTGCACTCTGGGTATACTCGATACCTGTGCTTACATTTGAGAAGATGTCATGAGTGGAATCAATATCGCCCTTCTGGCTCTTAATGAACTCACCTGCCTCATTAATGGTCTCAACCGTTCGATTGGACTCTTCGGAAAGGGACTGGATGATGCCCTCGATAATGGAAGCGGATTCATTGGTCTGGGATGCAAGCTTGGCAACTTCTGTTGCAACTACTGCGAAGCCCTTACCTGCCTCTCCCGCACGTGCTGCCTCAATGCTGGCATTAAGTGAAAGAAGGTTGATCTGGTCTGCTACGGAAGCGATGAGGCTGATAGCATCCTGGATCTTTACTACGGATTCATCTGTCTTACGTACCTGCTCCTCGATCCTATGGAAAGCATCTATGGTCTTGTCACTGGACCTTGTGAGCTTGTTCATATTCTCATTGGCTTCCTTGCCGTTGGAATGCATCTCATCCGACTTTTCGGAAAGGTTTGTAACACTTTCGAAGATCTGATTGATATTCTGACGGATACCAATGATCTGCTGGGATGATCTTTCCACATCTCCCGCCTGCTCAACAGCACCGGAAGAGATCTGGTGAATAGCTTCATTAAGGTTTATCGCAACTTCTTTAGACTTATTGGCACTTTCCTCAAGCGCAACACCGGACTCGGCAAGCACATTGGTCATGGACTTAACCTTGGATACCATGCCCTGAAGCACATCTATAAAGCCGTTCAAACTTTCTGCGAACATTGCGAACTCATCCTTACCGGAAGCGTCTGCTCTTACTGCTATATTACCGGCAGCGATCTCATCGATCGCCTTCTTAAAGGTCTTAACACTCTTTCTGATACTGCGGCTTACGCTGCTCATAAGGATAAGAAGAACAACAACGCCCACTGCAATAAAGGAGATAGTGACAACACTTACGCTCGACTTAACAGCATTCATCTGGGTATTGGCTACATCCAGCACCTGATCACAAAGACTTGTAAGCGAAGCATTAATCTCAGCATTATCAGCCTTTATGGCTACCGTCTGAGTATCGATCTTTTTGATTTCCTCAAACAGGCCTTTTTTAATCTTAAGATATCCCATTGCCACGTCGGCAAGAGAAGGATCTGTGGTATATGCGGGAATATTCTCTTCAAGTTCGGCAAACAAAGTCTCGATCTCGGAAAGAGAAGCTGTGATATCCTTACCTTCAACGATCAGCTTACTGTAGGTGTTAACCTTATTATCTATACTGCTTAATGTGTTTGCATATCCATAAACTCCGGTCATGGATCCGCCGTATCTGAAATCATGGCCTTCATAAACCGCAGGATCCAGATAAAGCTCATATCTTAAAGTCGTATAGTTCTGTACATTATATTTCTGAACGGAAATGGTAGCCTGTACTTCCTCCCAACGATTGTTGTCCGCATCAAACTTTCCTGTAACCTTAATAGCCGGTTCGCCGTCAAATTCGGTAAATACTGCGTCCACAACACCGTCTCCGGCTCTGGTGATCTTATCTATTGTTGTAAGGTCTACCTTGGCTTCAGCGCTGTCACTTAAGAAAGAGATGTTCTTTACATAATAATCGCCCTTGTAAGTTAGAGTACCGCCCACACGCAAGCAGATATTATTTCTCTTACCGATGACGGGTAATCTGTCTTCATATACCAGCTTGATATAATCATGATCACCGATCGTAACCATCTCACCTACGTCAGGTCCACCTGTAGCCCAGGGGATCTCAAACCATTCATTGTGGTTTACAAGGGATTTGAAGCTGGCACTGAGGTCTGAACTTGAAGCGGCAAATTCCTTATATTTACCGATCTCTGTGGAATAACCTCTTGATGAATGGAATTCCAAAAGCTCGGTATAATTCTCTTTGTCCTTTGCCACATTCTTTAATATCTTGTCAATGTATTCGGCATAGACATCTCCGCCCTCTTCCTTAAGGGTATTTGCCTTTTTTTCCATTTCATCCAGGTTCTTGAGTGTAGCCTTAATGTAACTCTCATCAACATAATACTGGTAAAGAGCATCGTTCGCCAGATTTTCGGTCTGAAGCACGCTGATATCTTTCACTAAAGATACAACTTCACTGCTTTTTGAGTTCTCGCTCATTGATCTCATACCGATGATACCTATCGACAAAGCGATAAAAATGCCTACGGCACCCATCAGAACGAATTTACCTTTCACAGTTTTAAACATGCTCTGCTTAAACTGCTTTCCATTATTGTTGTTCATAATCGTACTCCTTTAAGGAAATATTTTATTTAACGCATCATCATATAAATTGTATGCCTGTTTACACTGTTTTTACCAGTAAACTTTTTCTTAAAAAATTGTATATACAAATCCAAAAGAAATTCACAAATTATACAATTAGTTCATTTATATATATATTTCGGTTTTTCTCGATCACGGAGGTATTATAAACTGACATAAAACAGCTTTAAAATTTTTATTGACATAACCTCTTTTCCATGTTAAATTATCTTCACTTTTGAAAAGCAAATCTTACGGAGTCTTTTCGAAGCAATTATATGGCTGTGTTTTCAGCCGCTTACTTATTGAGTTCTATCTCAAATTTTATAAGTTGGTTACTTATAACCGAAATGCACATGTGTTGTGCAGACTTGTGAAACGGTCAATAATTGAGTAATAAAAGTGTAATTGCTATATAGACTCTGAAAAACCTGTTATATTTCGATGAAACAAGACTGTATGCATGTGCGTGCAGTCTTTTTTTTCGGAGGAAACAAGATGAAACCTGAATATAAGTTAGACCAAAGCAGTGCACCTATATATGAAGCTTTGGAAACATTCAGAAGCATGCGCGTGGTGCCCTTTGATGTTCCCGGTCACAAAAGAGGCCGCGGTAATCCGGAACTCACTCGCTTTTTGGGTGAAAGATGCGTCGGCATCGATGTAAATTCCATGAAGCCCCTGGACAACCTTTGCCATCCCATTTCTGTAATAAAGGAAGCTGAGGATCTGGCGGCAGATGCTTTTGGCGCAGCCCACGCATTTTTAATGGTAGGCGGTACCACCAGCTCCGTTCAGACCATGGTGCTCTCCACCTGTAAAAGAGGCGAGGAGATCATTCTACCCAGAAATGTACACAGAAGCGTGATCAACGCTCTGGTACTCTGTGGAGCCGTTCCCGTCTATGTGAATCCGGAAGTTGACAGTCGACTGGGCATTTCTCTCGGCATGAAACGTGAGCAGGTGGCAAAGGCCATAAAGGAACATCCCAACGCAAAGGCTGTTCTTGTAAACAACCCCACCTACTACGGCATATGTTCCGACCTCCGGGCCATAGTTGAAATGGCTCACAAGGCAGGCATGCTCTGTCTCGCCGACGAGGCTCACGGAACCCATTTCTATTTCGGTGAAAATATGCCTGTTTCGGCAATGGAAGCAGGTGCGGACATGGCTTCGGTCTCCATGCATAAAAGCGGCGGAAGTCTGACCCAGTCCAGCTTTCTCCTTATCGGTCCCAATGTAAATCCGGGATATGTAAGACAGATAATAAACCTTACCCAGACCACTTCGGGAAGCTATCTTCTCATGTCTTCCCTGGATATCAGCCGCAGAAACCTGGCTTTAAGAGGTCTTGAAGTTTTTGATAAAGTGGTTCATATGGCAAAATACGCCCGTGAAGAGATCAACTCCGCCGGCGGATACTATGCCTTCGGCCGAGAGCTTGTAAACGGCGATTCGGTCTTCGATTTCGACGAGACCAAATTAAGCATACATACTCTCGACATCGGACTTGCAGGCATCGAGGTATACGATCTTCTTCGTGACGAATATGATATCCAGATAGAGTTCGGTGATATCGGAAATATCCTGGCCTACCTCTCCATCGGAGACCGCATGCAGGAGCTTGAACGTCTTGTAAGTGCTCTTTCCGAGATCAGAAGAAGATATCATACGGACGGTACGGGTCTTATGAGTCAGGAATACATAGAGCCCGAAGTTGCCAAGAGTCCTCAGGAAGCCTTCTATGCAGAAAAAGAAAGCCTTCCTTTAAAAGAAACCGTAGGACGCATATGTTCCGAATTTGTTATGTGCTATCCCCCCGGAATCCCCATCCTGGCACCCGGAGAACGTATAACGGAACAGATACTGGAATACATCAATTACGCAAAAGAAAAAGGCTGCAGCATGACAGGTCCCGAAGATCCCGAGATCCTGCGTCTGAACGTACTGGTATGATCAATGCTCAGGGCGAAAAAAACAGGCCTGTTCGATCATTTGAAGAAAGGAAAACTTATCTATGGAGATGTGGTTCAGCGAATTCCATACACCGGATGTAAAACACAGCATCCGCATAAACAAGCAATTATACTCCTGTGAAAGCGACTATCAGCGCATCGATATTTTTGAATCTCCCGAATTCGGTCGTGTGCTGGCACTTGACGGAAATGTTATGTTAACCGAAAGGGACGAGTTTATATATGACGAAATGATAACCCACGTACCCATGGCCGTGCATCCGGGTATAAAGAAGGTTCTTGTAATAGGTGCCGGAGACGGCGGAGTGGTTAAGGAATTGACCCGCTATGACAGGATCGAGCACATCGACCTGATAGAGCCGGATCCCATGGTTGTGGAAGCCTGTCGCACCTATCTTCCGGCCAATGCCTGCCGTTTGGATGATTCCAGAGTACACATTTCCTTTGGAAACCCTCTTAAATTCATCCGTCGCTGCGAGAATGAATATGACCTTATCGTCGTTGACTCCACCGATCCTTTCGGTCCTTCCGAAGGACTTTTCACAAAGGAATTTTACGGAAATTGCTATAATGCCCTGAATGACGAGGGCATCATGGTAAACCAGCAGGGCAGCCCCTTCTATCAGCAGGATGCGGATGCCATGAGAAGAAGTCACAAGCGCATCGCCAGCACCTTTCCCATCAGCCGCGTTTACCAGGCTCACATTCCCACCTATGCAGCCGGCTATTGGCTTTTCGGATTTGCCAGCAAAGAATACCATCCTATCGATGACCTTGATGCCAAGGCCTGGTTACAGCTGAACCTAAAGACCCGTTATTACACCACCCGCCTTCATGTGGGTGCCTTCTGGCTTCCCGCTTTCCTTGAAGAGATGCTTAAGGAGGTTGAAAAACAATAATGGATAAAAATACAGAAACTTTTATCGGATGCGATGCTGAATACGAAGATGCCGATATAGTGATCTTCGGAGCGCCCTTCGACTCCACCACAAGTTTCAGACCCGGCGCACGTTTCGGATCTTCCGCCATTCGTCACGAAAGCTTCGGTCTGGAAGTATACAGCCCCTATCAGGATAGGGAGATCACAGATTTTCCCATCTTTGACAGCGGAGATATAGAGCTTTGCTTCGGAAGTGCGGAAAGCGCTTTACGGGATATAGAAGAAAGGACCGATGAGATCCTGGGAGACGATAAATTCCCTCTCATGCTGGGCGGTGAACATCTGGTCACCCTCGGAACAGTAAGAGCGGCTCTTAAAAAATACCCCGACATGCATCTCATCCAGTTTGATGCTCATTGCGATCTTCGTGATGACTATCTTGGTGCCCGTCTCTCTCACGCTGCTGTAGTACGCCGTTGTCACGATCTCATGGGAGACGGCAAGATCCACCAGTTCTGCATAAGAAGCGGTGAAAAGGCCGAGTTTGAATATGCCTCAAAGCACACAGATATGCATAAGTTCACTTTCAACGGCCTTCAAGAACTTGTGAAAAATCTTAAGGAAACCAATGTCCCTGTCTATCTCACCATAGATCTGGACTGCCTTGATTCCGGCATTTTCCCGGGCACAGGTACTCCCGAAGCCGGAGGCGTTTCATTTAACGAACTTTTAAACGCCATTATTCAAGTGTCGAAGTGCAATCTCATAGGTGCGGACGTGAACGAACTTGCTCCCATGCTTGATACAAGCGGAATGTCGACAGCCACAGCCTGCAAGGTTGTAAGAGAGTTGCTGATCGCCATAGGTAGCAGGTGATCTCAGCTTAAAACGATCTCAGCATCAGATGATTTCGCTCGGAGCAAGAATACAGTCCTCATTTGCAAATAAAGCATAGAGATCATAAGAAATAAAAAAAGCCCGGAAAACATATGCCTGTTTTATCAGGTTAACAAATTTAAGTGATTTAAATATCAGGAGGATAATTATGAGCAGAGTACTCGTTATCGGTTGCGGCGGTGTTGCCAACGTAGCCATCCGTAAATGTTGCAGCGAAAGTTCCGTTTTTTCGGAGCTGATGATCGCCAGCAGGACCAAAGAAAAATGCGACGTTCTTGCGGAGGAGCTTCGCAAGACCTCGAAGACAAAAATAGAAACAGCCAAAGTGGATGCCGACAGCAAGGACGAGCTGGTAAAGCTGATCTCTGCTTATAAGCCGGATCTGGTGATGAACATCGCCCTGCCCTATCAGGATCTCACTATCATGGATGCCTGCCTTGAGTGCAAAGTAAACTATATGGACACGGCCAACTACGAGCCCGAGGACACGGATGATCCCGAGTGGCGCAAGATCTACGAAAAGCGTTGCAAAGAGGAAGGCTTCTCTGCTTACTTCGATTACAGCTGGCAGTGGGCTTACAAGAAGAAATTTGAAGACGCGGGTCTCATCGCTCTTCTCGGCTCCGGCTTCGATCCCGGCGTAACCCAGGCTTATGTAGCTTACGCAAAAAAGCATGAGTTTGATACCATCGACACCATCGACATACTTGACTGCAACGGCGGTGATCACGGTTACAAGTTCGCCACCAATTTTAATCCCGAGGTAAACCTTCGTGAAGTATCCGCACCCGGAAGCTATTGGGAGGACGGTCACTGGATCGAGATCCCCGCAATGAGCATCAAGCGTGAGTACGATTTCGATCAGGTGGGTATGAAGGATATGTACCTGCTCCACCACGAGGAGATCGAATCCATTGCCAAGAACCTTCCCGAAGTTAAGCGTATTCGCTTCTTCATGACCTTTGGTCAGAGCTATCTCGATCACATGCGCTGTCTCGAGGATGTGGGCATGCTTTCCACCACCCCCATCATGTTCGAAGGCAAAGAGATCGTTCCCATCAAGTTCCTGAAGGCCCTCCTTCCCGATCCTGCAAGCCTTGGTCCCCGCACCCACGGAAAGACCAACATCGGCTGCATCTTCACCGGTAAAAAGGATGGCAAGGACAAGACCTACTACATTTACAATGTTTGCGACCATCAGGAGTGCTACCGTGAAGTAAAGAGCCAGGCCATCAGCTATACCACCGGCGTTCCCGCTATGTGCGGCGCTCTCATGCTCTTAACCGGAAAATGGAATACCCCCGGCGTTCACACCATCGAAGAGTTCGATCCCGATCCCTTCATCGAAGCCCTGGACAAATACGGCCTTCCCAAGAGCGAAAGCCACGATCCCGTGCTGGTGAAGTAGGCTTTGACAAGTTCAGGTACCCTGCTCGTGCAGTAAGCTTTAACAAGCCCGGATACCGATCTCGCCCGGAAAGTGCGCTGAAAGTATCCTATGATCCAAAAGTCGGCTAAGCGGCTGGAATCATCCGGATTTAGCTTACTATTTTACTGACCGGACCCGGTTGCTTTTTCTTCATGGAAGCTAAATCTTTAGCTTCCCGGTTGCTTAGCCTATTTTTACGTTTTTGTGTTTTTATAGGAGAGGGTATATGCAGATTCAGTTTAAAGGACTTGAAAAATATGATATAAAAAAGCTTTTTAAGGATGTGCAGACGCCCTGTTACATCCTTGATGAAGCTGCCTTCATTAAAAACGGTGAAATCCTTAAAAGTTTGCAAGAGGAAACAGGAGCAAAAGTTCTGCTGGCCGAAAAAGCCTTTTCCAACTTCACGGTCTTCCCTCTTCTTTCCCAATATCTTGCAGGTACGGAAGCAAGCGGGCTTTTTGAAGCACGTCTTGGACATGAAGAAATGCCGGGTAAAGAAGTGCATGTTTTTTCGGCGGCTTATGGTGATAAGGACTTCAAGGAAGTTTTAAAATACGCCGACCATATTATATTTAATTCAGTTTATCAATTAAAAAAATATGGCCCCACGGCTAAGGCTGCCGGAAAAGAGATCGGACTCAGGATCAATCCCGAGTGTTCCACTCAGGAGGGTCATGCCATTTATGACCCCTGCTCTCCCGGAAGTCGCCTTGGTGTAACCCGTGAGATCTTCGACCTGGAAATGGATCCCGATACCCTTTCTTTGCTTTCAGGCCTGCACTCTCACACTCTCTGTGAGCAGGATTCTGATGCACTGGAGATCACGGTTAAGGCAATAAAAGAAAAATTCGGCGATATCCTGCCTAAAATGAAGTGGATAAACCTTGGCGGAGGTCATCACATAACCCGCCATGATTACAATATACCACTCTTAAAAAAGATCATACTTGACCTGAAAAAGACATATAACCTGGATGTTTATTTAGAACCCGGAGAGGCTGTTGCCTTAAATGCAGGCTACCTTGTAACAAAGATCCTGGATATAGTCCGTAACTCCGGCCATAACATAGCCATTCTTGACATGAGTGCGGCCTGTCACACTCCCGATGTTATCGAGATGCCCTATATGCCGCCATTGTTAAACTCTTATCCGATCACGAATGATATAAATACTTCAACAAGCGTTGTAGAGTCTTCAGCAGTATCGGATCCTTCAAAGTTATCGGTTTCCTCACCGGTATTGGATCCTTCAGCGTTATCGACTTCTTCACCGGTTAACTGCGCTGGCCCTGATGCTTTTACCGAAACCATGACGGATCTTTTCGGAGATGTTTTCGGAGATGCCATAAATGATATATTTGGAGATGATACCGATGTCTCCTCAAGCGGTTCAGCTTCAGGCAACTCTGCTTCGGGCAACCCGTCTTCAACCGACTCATCCTTAGGCAAATTGTCTTCAGTCGAGCACATCTACCGTCTCGCAGGTCCCTCCTGTCTTGCAGGAGATGTTATCGGAGACTACGCTTTCGGACATGATCTTAATAGAGACGAACTGCTTGTTTTTGGTGATATGGCTATTTATTCGATCTGTAAGAATAACACCTTTAACGGAATTCCTCTTCCTGCGATCTACTTGCTGAAAAAAGATGGAACAATAGAGCTTATCAAGAAGTTTTCCTATGAAGATTTTAAAGAAAGACTTGGGTGAATTCCTAGATGAAGATTTTAAAGAATGACTTGAATGAATTTTTGAAAATTAAAAATCAAGCTGAATTTCAAAAAGACCGGTTTTTTATATTCCCGGTCTTTTCGTCTTTTATCTTGGCCGTAGTTTGATCACACTGAAATCTTTTTCTGTTTCCAATAATCTTAATTTCATTTCTGCTCCTTTTAAAAGGAAAAGCTGAAATTTCAAAGCTTACTCGTTTATTTTCCGCCAACATTTTTTCTTTAAAAAATCGCGAATATCTCCAATATCAGCGCTTTCGTAATATATGACCAGTTTCTTTTTAAACTCAGAAACATAATTTTCAGGAATTACTATTAAACCAAGACCATGCGCAATCGTAAAGTGGTTGGCAAATATTACGGAAGCACGTTTGTTACCGTCAATAAATATCTGTGTTCGCATACAGTACATGCATAAATCTATTGCTATATCAATTGCTTCTTTATCGGAACCAATGATCTCATCAATGTGTTCTTTTACCTGAGATTCCACCGGAATAGGCGGAATATAACTTGTTCCTCCGATTGACACCGGAACTCCACGAATTCTTCCGCCATCGTAAAAGAACCCTTCATTTACCAGTTTGGCTATATGACACAGCAGATAATAATTGCTGTCTGCCTGAATTACATCTTTATCAAGAATGAACTCCCACGCATGCTTAAGATTTAGAATCTTTTGCACGTCATCGGCACTCATTCCGTTAACTCTACCATTTTCAATTATTTCTTCAGTTTGCGGAAATGTAGTAGCAACGCCTTCCAAAACCGCCTGGTCATATATGTTTGATTTCATATTGGCTCTGGCAAAATCAAGATTAGCGATAACTTCTGCGGACAGTTCATTTCCCACATATCCATTTTCAGCGAGTTCTCTGTCTACTCTGCGAATCTGTTTTTTTAATTCACGCGATTCTTTGGCATTACGAAGCAACAGCTGATACAGTTCCTCAGTATATAAATCCACATATGTGGAAGTCAGTCTTCCGCCAACCCTCTTCCTGATATACAAGTACTTTCCGCTACCATTTTCTTTAATCTCCGGCGAGCCGTCATATGGAATAAGATTCAGTCGAGCCTGATAATCAGCTCTCTCCTGCAACAAATTGCGAATAACACTAAAGTTTTCTTTCATAATAAAAATCTCCTTAGGGAACTTTTCTCTTTATTATCATATCAAAAAGTTCCCTAAAATTCAAAGGTTTTTAGGGAACTTTTTTGATTAAATTTCTAGTAAAAGTTCCCTGTTATTTTTTATCATCAATCGTAAAACTTAAATTTCATTTCTTTTTCTTCTTAGGCTCAGGAAGCTCATCATACATAGCCTCCAGTAAATCCCTCAAGAAATCTTTATCATCTATGTCATCAACCATAATCATTTCCCTGGCGCCCTCATACGGCAGTTCTAACGATGCCTCCGGCATTCTTCTTACTGCTTCTTTTGTATTCTTTACAAGGAAACGATCATCGTAAATCCCACCCACGATTTTTCCTCTATAGTAAATAATGTATTCTCCCATCATTGCCCTATATGATATTTCTTCTAATTCTGAAAGTTGTTCAAGTACAAACTCCAGATACTCCTTGCTCGATGCCATATATAGATTCCTTTCAAAAGAATAACTTAAATATAAATCACTATCGTGTATCACCCGTTACAAACTCTTAAATAAATCTCATTTATGATTTCATCCCTGCTTTTGTCTTCTGTGATAATGGCTTCTTTTATCAAATCCAGATAATCCTTTTCTTTCCACCACTCACGCATCTCATCCACACCAAACTCAGTTGCTTTCGACCTGGTCTGATGTCTTCTTACAGTTTCTTCAAAAGGAATGTCAAAGTAATATGCATATATGTCAGCGTCATATAATTCAATTGCTGCTTCAAACAATTCACGATACCAGTCTGCAATAAATATGCCTTCCAATATTACCACTTCGCAGTTTTCTTTTCCGTACCTAAGTATCTGCTTTATCAAAGGCAGCGCAGGCGGATCTATACCATCTCTTTCTTTAAGCACTTCTCTTCTGATCATATCCTGTGAAAGAACCATAGTGCCTCGCCCGAAAAGTTCTTGTAGTCCTTTAGCTACCGTTGTTTTACCGCTCCCGGAGTTTCCGCGAAGTATGATCAATTTATGCATATTTAAAATCTCCTCATCATCCTGATCGCTTCATCAACAGAAATACAGTTTGCAAATCTTCCCGGCCACATCATTTCATTATAATATTTATATGTAGTTGCACCATCCATATAAGCATTATCGAATGTAGAATTCGTATCCTGTGGTATGATCACATTGTATCCTCTTTCAAAGGCTGACTTAACAGTTGCGTCAATACAGAAATTCGTCTGTAGGCCAACTATCATCAGCTCTTCTTCACCGGATTTCTGAAGATAATTTACAAAGTCCCGGTTTCCAAAGCAGCTATTTATTGTCTTTATGAAAACTTTTTCATTCTTTTCCGGCGCAACCTGATCAGCAATTTCAAAATCTATATCACCAATAGAAAACCCTGTTCCCGGGCCATCATCATGCTGAACATAAATAACCTCAATATTATTCTTTCTGGCGACATCTATAAGATTCATCACATTCTTGATAAAGACATCATAATGATATAATCTCTCATCTGTGATACCCTTTTGGATATCGATAACGATTAGTTTCACTTCATATCCTCCAAATCCGTATATCAAATTTCGTTTTCGTCTTCCTCATCAAACAAACCATTACGATAATAATCGCTGATACCGGCATTGGCTCTTTCACTTGCCTTCTTTTCTTTCCATCTTTCTATGTCGCTGCAGATGGCAAGCATTTCATCCACCACCAGTTCCTCGCTTGTGGGTTTTACATTGATCAGATATCCTATCATCCTACTCATAGCCTTAGGGCTTCCAAGCTGTTTTGCCATGAGTTCTCCCAGTTCCCCCGGGAAACCAAGGTGTTTTATTTCTGTTACAAGATCATCTTTGGCTCTAAGCCATTCTCTTTGATTATCGTTCAAAACTCAGCCTCCCTAAGTTAACAATCTACAGATCATCCAGTATTATACTATTGAAATCTCTTTTTTTAAATGTCAAAGTCAAAGATATTCGAAATCTCATCGCTACTTACTTATAATGCAGTACACATCGTGCATTTAAAGTAGGGGCTTGCCCTAATAACGGCACAAGCCCCCTCTCTCCCCGTACCTTCACAGCTTATAGATGCAGGGAAATTTTCATTACAACATTAAATTTCAGGTCTCTATTAGATTATAAACCGGGAGATCCTATTATGATAATATCATCTTTTATCATCTTTTCAGCATGATCTCCTTAAGCATCCGTCGGATTCCCTTAATGTCCAGTGGCGCTGAAGCAGTTTCATAAGTAATTATAAGATTCTTTCCCAAATATATTCCATTTTCCCTATACTCATCCAATTTTTGAAATGCTGAAGCCCTATAGTCCTCATCGTCCATAAGCCCAAAATGTTCCAGAAAGATTTCTTCTCTTGAACTCATTTTCAGCAAAGTAAAGTCCGGGTATCTGTTTCTGCCTCCTAAGTGGATGGGTGCCTCATACTTATAAGGGATTCTTAATTCAAAAAGAATGTCTGCAATTATCGCTTCAGATTTAGACCTGACCTTTTCACCTCTTCT
The DNA here is from genome assembly GCA_016287765.1 of Lachnospiraceae bacterium. The sequence goes on along the minus strand of JAEEWS010000009.1, from coordinate 62,117 downwards.
TGTATCATATATTTTATTTTCAACCAGATATGTGTTTTCCTTAAATTTTTTTGCCTGCCATTCCAAAGCGTAAAGATCATCGGTTAAGATGTAGGGAACAACCATTCTTTTTCTTTCTTCGGATAGATCAAGAAAAACATTATTTGAATCATTATCGCTCAGTTTTTGTATTAATTTCTCCAATATTGATACTTCAACCTTGGAAGTTTTAAGAAATCGTTTATTGTAATCCTTCTGTGCAAGTTTTTGTATATAATCTTTATTGCCAACCGGAATATAATCACCGGTAGTATCACTGCATTTTTTAACAACATAATACTTACAGTAATTACCTTCTCTACATAATTTATTAATCCTAAGTCTTCCCTCCGGAAAACTCTCCTCTTCTCTTTCTGCCACTTTAATAGCATGCTTAAGAGTTAATAGGCGTTCTTTCATCAAATTGACCAGATCAGTCATTAAATATCCTTTCTAAAAAATTATTCAACAAATCTACGCTTAAGTAGTCTTCGCCCGGGTGACGCCCGCCGACGCCCGAGCAAAAGCCGGGAAACTTTACCTAAACTGACGGTCTTCACGACCTTTAGGTACGAAAAGCAAGTCTTCGCCCGGAAACTGCCCGGGCTCGAACCGGGAAGCTTTACCTAAACTGACGGTTTTCACGACCTTTAGGTACGAAAAGCAAGTCTTCGCCCGGGTGACGCCCGCCGACGCCCGAGCAAAAGCCGGGAAACTTTACCTAAACTGACGGTTTTCTCTGCCTTTAGGTACGAAAAGCAAGTCTTCGCCCGGAAACAGCCCGGGCTCGAACCGGGAAACTTTACCTAAACTGACGGTTTTCTCTGCTTTTAGGTACGAAAAGCAAGTCTTCGCCCGACCACTGCCTCCCGCAGCCCGGGTGACGCCCGCCGGCACCCGGGCGAAGATGGCCTCCGCCACGGTTTTCGCTTATGCGCTGGATTATATAGCACGGCCGGTGCAATGTCAAGTTGATTATCGGCACAGAGCAAGCGCCGATCACCCTTCGCCCAACGCAAAAGCCGTGCGTGCCCGAAGGCCCGCACGGCTTTTGTGTTGATATTGTCTCCCCGTGTTTAAAGTTTAGGATTTTGTCATACATCAGATCTCAAATGGGCACAGTCTCCACTATCTGTTTCCAATGCTTATCTTCAATGCTTTAATGTCCTTCCGCAGGCTGTTTCTTGAAGCTGAACTTTCGCTCAGTGCCTGACATAAGGCGCTTGATATTCTCCTTGTGGCGGAAGATCAAAAGGAGGGCGGATGCCAGCGAAAGCACGATGGTCCAGGGTTCTGCACCGACTATAAAGAGGGTGGCAGGAGCTGAAAGGATAGCCACCATTGTTGCCAGGGACATGTACTTAAGGGTGAAGAGAAGCAGGCAGAGAAGGATCACTCCCACCAGCCCTGCACGCCAGTCGTAAAACCAAAGTGCCGCAATGTTTACCAGAAAGCCCTTTCCTCCCTTGAATTCGTACCAAATGGGATAATCATGGCCGATAGAGGCGCAAAGCGTGGTAAATGCGATCCCGATCTGACGGAGATTGTAGTCGATGCCGTTGTCTTTGGCATACTTCCCAAACACAGCCCCGACTACAGCCAGGATCAGGACGCATTTACCTATATCCAGCCCCATCACGAGCCAAGCCCACTTGCCTCCGTATACTCTTTTAAAATTTGTAAAGCCCGGATTTCCGCTTCCGTTCTTATTGTATCTGATATCTTCTTTATAAACCGCTTTAGAAAGCACGATGGCCGGATTTATACCCGCAAGGATATAAGCTGTAACGCCTGCCACCAGATAGATCATGACCAGTTTCCAGTCCATAGTTTTAAGTCTCCTCGGTTTTTTTTGTCATTCCAGAATGATCTCGAAATCATAAACATCCTGCCCGCCATCGATCTCGTAAAGTTCCGTCCTGGGGAACATCTCTCCCGCTCTGCGGCAAAATTCTTTTCTGTCTTCTGTGGTTGCAGTGTTTCCGTAAATGGCGATCATCACTTCGTGAGACGCAGCATCGAGCTTTGCAAGCATCTCCATGGTCGTGTCAAGCTTGTCAGCTTCCGATGCCAGCATATTCTTACCTGAAAAGCCGATGTAAGCGTTATTTTTGATCTCAACGCCGTCAATATTCGCATCTCTTACGGAGCGCGTAACTTCGCCGGTTACAACGCCTTGCATAGCCTCCGACATATCATTGGTAATAACATCAACGTCTCCGCTGTCATAGGAAAGCATGCTGAGCGCCGCATATCCGTCCCCGATACTCTTGGACGGAATGACAACAACCTTCGAATCTGCATATATATCCGCGGCAAGGCGTGCAGCCATCACAATATTACCGTTATTGGGAAGGACAAAGATCGTATCCGCATTCACGCTGTCAAAAGCTTCTATAAAATCCTCGGAAGAAGGATTCCTGCCCTGTCCTCCGTCTATGACCACATCCGCACCCAGAGTCTTAAGAGTTTCCTTAATGCCGTCTCCGGTTGCCACGGTAATGGCGGCGAACTTCTTTCTTTCGCCTGTAGGCTTAACAATGTGTTCCTTCTTTTCTTCTGCCAAAATAGTCTCATTGTGCTGCAAAGTCATGTTTTCGCATTTCATTGTAAGGAATTCACCGAACTTCTGGCAGTAATCAAAAACCTTACCGGGAGTCATGGTGTGCACATGCACCTTAACGATGGTTCCGGTCTTAAATGCTACTATGGAATTACCTATGGAATTCAAAAAGTCAAGAATGGGATCAATTGAAAAATTATCTACATCCACCTTGCATTTCTGAAGCTGAAGTAAAAATTCCGTACAGTAACCGTATTCCATTACGGAATCTGCAGTAAACTTCGAGGTGTCCACAGCCTTGCTGCCAAAAGAAAGAGCAGCATCTGAAATATGTTCTCCCTGCAGGGTCTTGTTCATACCGTCAATTATATAAACCAGACCTGCTCCGCCGCTGTCGATCACTCCAGCCTCTCTGAGCACATCCAAAAGCTGGGGTGTGCGTTTAAGTGAACGGTTCATTTCATCCAGCACATCCGAGAAGAATGATTCCATGGTGCTGCTATCAGTGATCCTGTCGCAGGCATATTCTGTCGCTTCTCTCGCAACTGTGAGCATGGTGCCTTCAGTGGGCTTCATAACTGCTTCATAGGCACGACGGACGCCTGATTTAAATGCAAATCCCACAGTCCTTACGTCTGCCTTTTCACTTCCCGTAAAGCCCTTTGCTATGCCGGAAAAGAACTGGGAAAGGATGACTCCCGAGTTTCCTCTGGCAGAAAGAAGCATACCGTTTGCAATGGTGTCTGATACCTCGGAAAGTGAATAAGAACCAGCATTTGCAGCTGCCGTTACACCTCCGGTAATTGTAAGGCTCATGTTTTCTCCCGTATCTCCGTCGGGAATGGGAAAAACATTAAGGTCATTTACTATTTGGGCATTGGCGCGAAGATTAGCTGCGCCGCCCTTTATCAGGGAAGAATATAATTCTCCCGAAAGTTCTCTTGTATCCATATTGTCCCCTTAAACTTCGCTACAAAAGTGTTAACGCTTTCTTCTTAATACAGACATCAGTTACCTGCAACAAATGTTACTTCCTTACCGAAAGCAAAGAGACCGATGGCATCGGGTCCGATGGACGCTCCGATGATAGGGCCGATGTAGGAAATGTAGGTATCCTTGCAAGGTATCTGCTCTTTAACCAGTTTTTCCAGTTCCTTCGCTTCCTCTTCGCAATCTGCGTGAACGATATAGACCGTCTGCTTCTCCGGCTCAACAATGCTTTCCTTCAAAAGATTAACGATCTCATTCATGGATGTCTGTCTGCCCTTAACTTTCTTAATAGGCACCTGATCACCATTCTTATCCGAAATAAGGATGGGCTTTACACCGAAAAGATTTCCGAGGAATGCAGCGGAGGCCTTAACTCTGCCCGCACGCTTAAGGGCATCCAGGGAATGCACGGTAATGTACTCATTAACCGTCTTGGCTTCCTTATTAAGCAGATCACATATTTCCTTGGCGCTCTTTCCCTGATCCCTGTATTCGGCACCGCGAATGGCAAGAATGCCTTCGCCCATGCATGCATTAAGCGCATCCACAATGTAGATCTCAGTTCCGGGTTTTTCGCTCATCATTTCTTTAGCCACAACAAATCCGGTATTCACGGATCCGGACTGCTTTGAAGAACAACCGATGTAAACGATGTCATATCCTTCATTTATATACCGGGTGAATACCCGTTTAAATTCCTGTACCGGAACCTGAGTGGTAAGAATTCTCTTTCCGTCGCGCATTATCTTATAAAGGTCATGGGGTGAATATATATCCCAGTCCAGGCTGGCAGGTGTTTCTTTTCCCTCGTACTCCGTAAACATCTTAGCGTAATCGATATCGTATTTCTCTCTCAGATCCTTGCTGAGATCCGAACATGAGTCTGTAATGATCTTAACTTTTTTCATTTTCTTCTCCTTTAGTAATTTGTTTCTATAGTACACAAAATAATCTATATTAGATTATAGACAGAAATCATATGTCTTCAACTGATAATAAAAAAGGATTCCTCAAAAATAAGGAATCCTTGAAAAATATGCGAATTTGCGTACTCTTTTAATTTTCTCCTAAAATGTCCACCCCGGAAAGAGCATTGATGATATACATTTCAATTGCCGTATTGATGGCTTTACTTATCTGGTTTATGGACTTATCTATATCAAGGGACATATGACTCCAAAGAAATTTAAGAAAGAAACCCAGCACTGCATAACAACAGATATCCGAAATGGTTTTCAGCATCTCGGGGTCAATATCAAAACCCTCGGTCTTTTTCTTCGCCAGATTAAAAAAAGCTCCTTCCGCTGATTTAAAAACATATCTCTCCAGGTTTTCCCTGGAAAGGGAATCATATACATTGTAAACTATGTTCGGTCTTTGCTGCAGTGTTTTAAGAATAGCCTTGATGGTATCCTCCCAGCCTTCTCCCTCATCTCTGGAAGCCAGGAATTCCTCTGTCTGGTTCTTAAACCAGCTTTCCAAAAGTTCATAGATATCCTTATAATGATAATAAAAGGTGTTGGGACTTATATCGCATTTTTTTGTAAGCGCCGAGACTGTTATCTTGTCAAAGGCCATGCTCTCAAGCATCTCTTCAAAATTCTTAAGGATCAATCTTTCCGTATACCGTGCCATTTTTCCCCCGTTTTAACTCCCGGACGCTTTCCGGGATCAATCAGTCTTCCCCATAAAAAAAGACCAAAAAATTAATAATCCATATATATGCCTAAAACAGCCAAATCCAATGATATTAGTATATCTGACTTCTTTTGAAAAGTCAAAAACATCTTGATAAACTTCCCCTTTTATGTAAAAATAGTCCTGTTAAAAAGGGCGATCAATGACCATGAAAAAACGTTATTTACTTTGTTCAACCTTAATAGTGTTACTGTCCGGTTGCGGCTTAAAACCTGCCACTCAAGGCACTGTCCTCCCTACCCCGACCGAAGGCGTAGTGAGGGTAGTTACAGTGGCGCCGGTAGTTACGGAGACTCCTGCCCCCATTACAGTTGTGGTGGGTACTCCCTCTAAAGTGAAGGATCTTTCCGGAAAATATGAGATCACTTTTCCGTCTTGTTTTGACAGTTCCACTTTTGAAACCGGAGAGGATTTTTTCCGTACTATATATAAAAGCAGTGCTTATCCGGATCTGACCTTCACTGTTACATATGCTCTGAAAGACAGTTCTGTAAACGACACCGATACAAACAACGATAAAAAGAGTTTTGAGATCACTCTACCCACAGCTTATTTTAAGGAAGGCGCCGAAGGGTACTCGGAAGTCATCCTTTCCGTTTCACTTAGAAAGATGAACATTAGTTCGTCTCAATTATTTACTTTCAGTATTACCGAATTATAAAAGGGGAATCTGTATGCCTGAAAAACTTGAAGAAATAATGAAAAAATTCCATATTTATCTTGCCAACTGCAAGGAAAGCGCTTATTCGGGAGAAGATATCATAGTTTCCAAAAAAAGGATCTTTGCTCTCCTCGATGAGCTTAACGAAGAGGTGTATGAGATCAGTGAACAGTATGAGGCCACTCAGGAAGCCAGGGCCCGCGCACTCATGAGCGCCGAAAGACAGGCTGCCGAGATCAAGGATGAAGCCATAAACCGATCCAACGATATCTATGCCGCCTCCATGGTTTATGCGGATGATGCCATAAACAAAGTTAAGAATTCCCTGGAATTCACCTATCGTAAAGTACGCAGGGAATACGAGGACCTCTTAAAAAGCTACGAGGATAAGATGGACGAGCTCACCAAGAATTCCGGCGAGATCAGTACTCAGTTGTCTGCCATGTCGCAGTCGAAGACCTATCTCCGTCTCATCGAAGAGGCCCATGAAAAGAACAAATCTCCCGAGAAACTGGCTGAAGAAGCCCGTAAGAAGGAGATCAGATCTAAAGTGGTAGGAACCGTTGAAGCAGTTGAAACTCTGGCTGTTCCGGAAGGTCTGCCGGAAACGGATCCCGTGGATAACGCAGTTCACATCGAGGTTCATAAGGAGCCTAAAGTAGCGGAATTCACTTCCAAGTCCAAAAAGAAAAAAGAGAATTTCCTTAAGATCTTCCAAAAGGCAGTATCCGGAGAAGATCCCGATGAAGAGATAAAAGTTAATGAGGATGCTGTATCAAAAGATTACACATAATAAAGAAAGAGGCAGGACTTAAACCTGCCTCTTTTAAATTATTGATGATCGCATCTCCAAACATCCTTATAGCCGAACACAATTACAACAAAGTGCCCGAATAAGGAAGATATGCCTGAAGGCACGTATTATTGGTACATGCCTGTCATACGCAAAAAAAGACCCGGAAAAACCCGAGTCTTTATCTTCTGCGGAAAAAGGGACTTGAACCCTCACGGTCTTGGACCACATGATCCTTAGTCATGCCTGTCTGCCAATTCCAGCATTTCCGCATCTTGCACATGCCTTTCTGCAAGGCACGAACGAGATTTTAGCACAGAAAAGAACCCTTGTCAATGCTACTTTTCAAAAAAAGTTAAATTCATAACATTCCATTGGCCTTGTGGAATTATCAGCCAATTCAATCCTTCAGATAAGCCTTTATTCCGCCCTCAAAGGTATCATTGGGAACATTCTTCATTTTACCTGCCTCGATATCCTCCACCCTTGCAAGAAATGCCTTTAAGATCTTCAGATATCTTTCTTCATCCACCAGCATTGTTTCCGCATGAGCCGCATTGGGAAAGATGTGAAGTTCCGAATAAGCGGGTGTAGCCTTTGCCATTCTGAGGGAATTTTCAGGATTTATGAAAGTATCAGCCTCTCCGTGAATGAAGCAGATGGGCACGGTATTGTTTTTAAGGGAATCAATGGGACGGCTCTTATAAAAACTCCAGCCGTAGATCAGTTGACACATGAAGCTCGATGGAGCAACCAGCCAGGCGGGCATCTTAAACCGATCCTGTATAGCTCCCGCAAGCACATTGTAAAGGTCTGCAAATCCACAGTCATTAACTATGAAATGAACCTTCGGCTTGTATTTAAGAGCCGTGATCTCAAGAGCCGAGCCCATAGACTCACCCTGTAGTCCGAGATAGATGTCGGAGCCGTATCTTGCATATGTATCGTCAATAACCGCAATAAGATCCTCCGATTCTCTTATACCCAGAGTACTGCAGGATCTGCGGTTTTTTAAATTCTTACCGTGGAAACGATCATCATAAAGGACACATTGAAAACCAAGCTCCATCCATTTATTGAGATACTTAAGCGAACCGTAATGAGAAGAAGTGTATCCGTGGGAAATGATAATAAACTTTCTGCTCTCGGGAAAATCCGTGTTGGGAACAAAATAAGCATGGATGATGTAATCCTTGTACCCTTTGACCTCGTACTCGGTTACTTCTCTCTTATCAAAATCCCTGAAGAAATTATGTCCTTTCTCCCATTCTATGCTGCTTTCCAGGGAATTCTTCGGTAATGTCACATAGGAAGCAAAAAAGGTAAATACGATCAATGCCAAAACTATCAATATGATCAAGATCAATAATATGATAAAAACAGGTCTGCTTATGCCCGATCCTGCTGCCAATATCATGTTTAATCCGTATGAACTCAACATATCTCATCCTCCATCTGCCTCCGGACACAACCGAAGATCTCTTTACTAAGTAATTCTCATTTGACCGTTCATATCTTTAGATCAAGTACATTATATGGTGTGTAAGGAACATCTTTATCATTCCTGTCCGCCACAAAGATGTCCTTGCTGAAAGGCGAATTGTCGGGATCCGGATGTATACGATGTCCGTAGGTTATAAAACCGTAATTCCCGTCGTTTATCTTCTTTATACCCTCATTATAAGCCTTTTCATCACTTTTTATCAAGGGCACCGACTCCGTTGCCTTTAAAAATCTGGATGCATAATCCTTTACTCCCGCAAGTTTTGAGGTAAAGCATATGCCTCCTATATTATCCGTGATCTTGTTCACATTATGTATGTCTGAGCCACTGGTCATCTTGATCCTGTTCCTTGTGGCAAATTCAAACGCATAAGTGTCACTGTAATCACGGTTTCCGGCATTATAGCCTTCAAAGCCGTCTGCCTGATAAGGATGAACATAGATCGCTTTCAGATAATCTCTGTCTCTGAAAGGATGGGCCTGGATCATCAGGCCTCCGATCTTATGGAGCTCCTCTCTCAATTCGTCATGGCTCCAGATCATAATGTCAGGATGGGCCTTAAGCCATTCCTTGTCCGGTCCGTAGATCAAAAACTCATCGCCGTTGAAATTAACTTCAAGGCCGAAGAAAACATCGATACCACCCACTTTATCCGCTTCTTCCTTAGCATGCTCATAGCCCTTGCAATAAAGCTCGATGCGCTCTTCCCAGGGGAGATCTCTCGGAACTCCCGAGTTTCCGTTAAAAAAGTGGTCGGTTACGATAAAACCCGCATACCCCGCTTCCTTATAGGCTTTTACATAATCCTTTCCGGGGGTTGCGCCGCAGGCACTGGCTTCACAGGTGTGAAGGTGTGTCTCGTAAAAAAACAGATCCATTACTGCTCCTTCTACCCTTAAATAAGGGAACCTGCCCCTCTGATCTACCGAGGGGTAATATATTAAATTGTTTTTATTTATGAAAAAACAGAGGTAAAGCAAACGCCATACCTCTGTAAATCATAGCATATTTACATTTCAACTTCAATGTTATAAATCTTCTTTCCTTTTTCATAAGGAACAATATTTCCCACGCAGACTTTACCGTCAACCGTAAGCTTTTTAACACCCTTTTGAGAACCGTTGGTCTTAACCTTAATATTGTAGGTTCCTTCCCTGAACTTACGCACGATCTCAAAATCGCCGAAATCCGAAGGTACGCAGGGATCGATCTGAAGGCCCTTGTGAGTGGGATAGATGCCCAGAATATACTGGGAGATATTTACAAATGTCCATGCAGCTGTACCTGTCAGCCAGCTGTTTTTGCCCTGTCCGTGGAACTTGGCATCGCGGCCGCCCACCATCTGGCAATAAACATAGGGTTCGGTAAAGTGGATCTCGGAAAATTCTTCCGTATAAGCGGGACAGGTCTTTCTGTAGATCTCAAAGGCTCTGTCTCCTCTGCCCATAACAGTCTCGGCAATGGAAACCCAGGGATTGTTGTGACAGAATATGCCTGCGTTCTCCTTATACCCCGGAGGATAGGAAGAGATCTCGCCCAGTTCAAGATGATATCTGGTATAAGCGGGCTGCAGGATCATGATACCGTAGTCGGAGTCAAGTTTTTCCTTAACCGAATCCAGAGCCTGCAATGCCTTGCCGTTGTCTTTACCTATGCCTGCCATTACGCAGAAGCCCTGGGGCTCGATGAAGATCTTGCCCTCATCGCATTCGTCGGAACCGATCTTATGGGAATAGGCATCATAGGCACGGACAAACCACTTTCCGTCCCAGCCGTCCTTTTCCACCGCCTCGGTCATGATCTTTACTTCTTTTCTTGCTCTGTCTGCTTCGGCACTGTCACCCAGAAGCTCTGCCAGCTGGGCATATTCTTCGCCGTACTTTACAAACATACCGCCGATGAAAACGGATTCAGCCACAGGGCCTTCACTGGGTCCGAAGGTCTGGAAGGATTCACCGGGAACAGCCGAGAAGCAGTTCAGGTTCAGGCAGTCATTCCAGTCTGCACGGCCGATCAAAGGAAGGTTGTGAGGACCTTTGTGGTTTATGATGTAATCAAGGGATCTCTTGAGGTGCTCCATAAGAGTGGTGGCCTTGGACATGTCATTATCGTAGGGCACGATCTCGTTTAAGATCGAAGTATCGCCGGTCTCCCGGATGTAGGCGCTTGTGCCCGCAATGAGCCAGAGAGGATCGTCGTTAAAGCCGGAGCCTATGTCAGCGTTACCCTTTTTGGTAAGGGGCTGGTACTGATGATAAGCCGAACCGTCTTCAAACTGGGTGGAAGCAATGTCGATGATCCTTTCACGGGCTCTGTCGGGGATCAAGTGAACGAAGCCCAAAAGATCCTGGCAGGAATCACGGAAGCCCATGCCACGGCCTATACCTGTTTCGAAATAGGATGCGGAACGGGACATATTAAAAGTAACCATGCACTGATACTGGTTCCAAATGTTTACCATACGGTTGACTTTATCATTATCCGACTTAACGGTATATTTTGAAAGCAATTCATCCCAGTAGGCCTTAAGTGCCTCAAAGGCAGCCAGGAACTGCTCGTCTGTCTTATACTTGGAAAGCATGTCCCAGGCACGCTTCTTGTTGATAATGCCGTAGCTCTCCCACTTCTCCTCCTCGGGATTCTCAATGTATCCCAGAACGAAGATGTAGCTCTTCTCTTCGCCGGGAGCAAGGGAAAGATTAATCTGATGTGCGGCAATGGGACACCAGCCGGAAGCAACGGAACCGGTCAGTTCGCCCTTCTCCACAGCCTCGGGATTTGCAGCGCTCTTCCAGTAAGCTCCCATAAATGCATCACGGGAGGTATCAAAACCATCAGTTCTGGCGTTTACAGAAGAAATGGCATAATGATTTCTTCTTTCTCTGTATTCGGTCTTGTGGAAAATGGTGGAATCCACGATCTCCACTTCACCGGTGCTTAAATTCCTCTGATAATTCTTCATATCATCATCAGCATTCCAAAGGCACCACTCCACATAGGAGAAAAGCTGAAGGTTCTTTGTTTCGGAACTGTTATTTTTGATGAGGATCCTGGAAACTTCACAATTATCATTGGTTGGAACAAAGGTGGTAACATCCGCACTTACCCCGTTCTTTGCACCATGGAACCTGCTGTATCCGATACCGTGTCTGCATTCATACTCATCCAGCTCGGTCTTTACGGGCTGCCAGCCGGGATTCCAGATCGTATTTCCGTCTTTTATATAGAAATACTTACCGTTCATATCCACGGGGCAATCGTTATAGCGGTAACGGGTGAGCCTTAACAGCTTTGCATCCTTATAAAAGCTGTATCCGCCGCAGGTATTGGATATCAAAGAAAAAAATGAATCACTTCCCAGATAATTTATCCAGGGTAAGGGTGTTTTCGGTGTGGTAATGACATATTCTCTCTTGGCATCGTCAAAATAACCGAACTTCATATAACGTTCCTCCGTGTCTTTAAAACTCCATAAATAGCAACAACTTTAGGACATTATATAAGTAAATTTACTCAATTACAACGTAAAAAAATGACTTAATATAGTATATTTTTTATTTATATTTAGCATAAACTATACTGTTTTTATATCTGCTTAAGAGAAGCGGCAAATTCCCTGGGGCCTGCTCCGTACTCAGCCTTAAATGCTCTGTAAAAGCCGGCATAATCTCCGAAGCCACAGCGCCTGAAAACATTATTCGGCTTTTCCCCCTGAGCCAGAAGCTGTCTCGCTATCTGCACTCTCTTCTTCTGTATGTAATGGTAAACTCCCGTTCCCATCTGTTTTCTGAACTCATGGCTCAAATGGTACTTGCTTACATATAATCTCTCGGCCATATCATCCAGTGACAAGGTTTCACCGTAATGCTCGTTCACATAGTCGATCACTCCCGCCACAAGGGTATTGGTGTAGGGCTCTTCTTCCGTTTTCTCGTCTTTCATGTCCGCAATACGGTTTATAAGCACCAAAAGCCTGGCGATCAGGCTTTCCTGCATCACATCTCCTCCGTAGCCCTCACAATCCGACTCTCTGTATATACCCTCCATGAGGCTTCCTATCTCTTTATTATATTCAATGGGGATACGAAGCTGGTTGGTGTAGCCTTCTCTTGCAGGGTTCAGGCACTTTTCCAGATTCGTCGTCTCTGTGGAGAGCCGTGCAAGCATGGCCGGATCTATCCAGAGTACATATCTTTCATAGGGCTCGGTAGCAGGCTTGATAAACAATTGATGAAGTTCTCTGGGGCTTATTAAAAGCACATCCCCCGGAACCACTCTGTACAGTTTTCCTTCTATGGAATAGGTCACATCTCCCGAAACCAGAAGATAGATCTCATAAAAATCATGGTGATGCAGCTCCACATTATGAAGATAAGTATCTCGCTTGTGCTGTATCTCAAAGTCCTTCCTGTTCATTACCTGTCTGGGATTGTATGATTGGATCTTGGTAGCCATATTAACCTCCGGGATCATTATATTCATGATTATACTTTCATTTTTTGATTCGGGCAAGATTTTAACCGCAAGTTTCACAATAAAATTTAACAAAAGTCACTATTTCATTTAAAAAAACGAGGGTTATAATGGAAACAGATAAAATCGTCGAGAATGCATATGCTTTCGCGACACCCTTTATTAAAACCGTATTTTGGTCAGAAATGGAGAAGAAATGGAGAAATTAAATTACAAGGTATTAAAGGAAAGCGGATACAAAGGATATATCCTTGAAAAAGCGCCCGAAAAGGTAATGCAGTTCGGTGAAGGCAATTTCCTTCGTGCTTTTACGGATTACTGGTTTGACATGTCCAACGAAAAGGCAGGCTGGAACGGAAAGATCGTACTTGTACAGCCTATCGCCAACGGGCTTACGGACCTTATCAATGCTCAGGAGGGTCTGTACACCCTTTACTTAAGAGGCAGTCAGGCAGGAGAAAGGATCGACAGAAAGCGTGTCATCTCTTCTGTATCAAGATGCCTTAACCCTTACACGGAAAACGGTTTCAAAGACATGATGAAACTGGCTGTTTCCGATGATCTGGAGTACATCGTATCCAATACCACCGAGGCGGGCATCACTTACGATCCCTCCTGTAATTTAATTGACCAACCTGCGTCCTCCTTCCCCGGGAAGCTCACTCAGGTACTTCTCGCACGTTTCAAAGCCGGAAAGTCCGGTGTCGTGATCCTCTCCTGTGAGCTGATCGACAATAACGGCAAGGAACTTTTAAAGTGCGTGAAGAAATATGCCGAACAGTGGGATCTTCCCGCGGGATTCATTGAATATATCGAAAAGGATTGTCTGTTCTGCTCCACTCTCGTCGACAGGATCGTTCCCGGCAGGATCAGAGACGAGAAGGAAGCAGCCAAGCTGGAAGAAGAAAACGGCTACCATGACGATCTCATAGATGTGGGTGAAGTATTCGGAGTATGGAATATTGAAGGTCCCGAGTGGCTTTCCGAAAAACTTCCTTTTAAGAGGGCAGGGCTTAACTGCCCCGTTGTTCCCGATGTTACTCCTTACAAGAAACGTAAGGTACGCATACTTAACGGTGCTCACACAGGTTTCGTTCCCGGCGCTTACCTTGCAGGCTTCGATATCGTAAGAGACTGCATGCATGATGACACTGTTAAGGGCTTCATGAACAAGATGTTGAATGAGGAGATCATCCCCACCCTTCCCCTTGACAAGAAGGATCTGGATGAATTTGCAGCTGCTGTTTCCGACAGATTTAACAATCCCTTTGTAAATCATGAGCTGCTGAGCATAACTCTGAACTCCACATCCAAGTGGCTGGCAAGAAACTATCCCAGCTTCATTGAATATTTCGAGAGCAGGAAGGAACTTCCCAAGTGTCTCTCCATGAGTTTTGCCCTTCTCATCGCCCACTATTCCTGCGGTATCTCCGCTCTTGACGATACAGGACTTCTTTGCAGACGTCCTGCGGGCAATGACTATTATGTAAAAGATGACAGAGCTGTTCTGGAGTTCTACTATGAAAGAAGGAATTCCGCTGCCTCTTCTCTTGTACACGATGTAATGAGTAATGAAGCCTTCTGGGGCAAGGATCTTACAAAGGTTCCCGGTTTCGAGGCTCTTACCGTTAAAAATCTTGAGTTCATCCGCGAAAAGGGTGCACTTAAGGCATTTGAAAGCTGCTTATAATTTTTTCCCTTCCCTTTAGATTCAGGGCATCCTTACGGATGTCCTTTTTAATTTATCAATATTTAATGTACAAATACTCGGAAAAAACTTATAATTTGTATAACAATTTTGCACAGATATTGTCTTTTGGTAAAAATGACATCCTGATCCTGAACAGTTTAAGGGAGGTTATATGGCAAATTATTCATTTTTCAACTACGATGCTTCCGAGCACGTAAAGTATGACATACCTGAATTCCCCACCTACATAAACGAAGTTTCTCTTTCCTACTATCCTGACTATATCACCCCTTCGGAATGGCATAATGAAATGGAAATGGACTACGTTCTTTCCGGAGAGATGACCTTCGTGGTGGAAGGCAACAAGATACCCGTTTCTGCGGGCAAAGGCATATTCATAAACAGCCACCGTGTAAATCATGCCTTTAATGCAGAAAAAAAAGATTGCACCTATATAAGGATACTGTTAAATCCCTCTCTTCTTTCTGCAAATCCTTTGTTTGAAACCAAATATGTAAAGCCCTTCACCTCAGTCTACGGCTGCTCCTATGTTTCCCTTACCCCTGAAATATCCTGGCAGAACGAGATCCTTAACGTGATCAAAAAGCTTAACGAAGGCAAGAGCGACGGCTGGTCGGAATTTGCCATCCAGATCCTTTATATGAGAGTTTTTGAACTTCTCTACTTTAACACAGCCTCCACTCCCATAGCCTCTCCCGATGCCTTTATAGACATATATGCACTCAAAAATACACTTCTTTATATAGGTGAACATTACCGAGAAAAAGTGACTCTCGATGACATAGCTGCTTCCGCAGGCTGCAAAAAGAGTAAATGCACCCAGCTGTTCAAAGATTATCTGGATACGGCTCCTATTAACTATCTGGGAAAATACCGTTTATCAAAAGCTTTGGATCTTCTGTCGGATACCGACAAGAATATAGCTCAGATCAGCTACGAACTTGGTTTCAACAACGGTTCCAGCTACTTCTGCGAAGCCTTCAAAAAGAATTTCGGTATCTCTGCCGCAGAATACAGGAAGGAAGCGCGTCTTAAAAGATCATATGTTGCAGCCCCCGACACAGAGATCATCCTTCCCGACGGTGACACCCCGGTAAACATGGATGACATCTTTGAAGAAGTCAGCGCTTCCGCAGAAGCCAACCAGTCGGAGCTGTCCTAATGGACCTTGTTAAACAGATCATACTTTATTAAGAACAAAAATGTACAGGCTGAAATTACAGCCTGTACATTTTTTTAGCATTCTCAAATGTGATCTTTTCTATCTCTTCCCGACTCACACCCTTTATTTCGGATATGGCATCCACAACATATTTAATATATGCGGAATAATTTCTTGTTCCTCTGAAAGGTACCGGTGCAAGATAGGGGCAATCGGTCTCAAGAAGGACCGAAGTCAAAGGGATCTCTTCGATCACTTCCTTAAGTTTTCTGCCGTTCTTAAATGTTGAAACACCGCCCACGCCGATGAAAAATCCCATCTTAACATATTCTTCCGCCATCTCTTTACAGTAGGAAAAGCAATGCACCACTCCGGGATTTTTAAAAAGCTCTTCTCTCTCAGTCCCTGCCGCTTTAAGCTTCTTACTGTAAGCTTTAAGCATTTCCATTGTATCTTCCGCAGCGTCACGGCTGTGTATTATAACGGGCTTGTTTTCTTCCTTTGCCAGATCCAGCTGACGCTTGAACCAGTACTTTTGCACTTCACGATCAGCCTCTTCTCTCGAATAATCCAGGCCTATCTCACCGAGTGCCACGCACCGGGGTTCATTGAGCCACATACGAAGCTTTGCCAAAGTGTCTTCATCCATGAATTCCACATAGTCCGGATGCAGGCCTACGGCAGCATATATAAAATCCCAATGTTCCGCCAGGACCATGGAGGAGGCACAGCCTTCAAAGTCAGCGCCCACGTTCACCACAGCTCCCACGTTTTCATTTTTCAGATTGGTGAGAAGCTCTTCCCTGTCTTCATCAAAGCGCTCATCGTCGTAATGAGCATGTGTGTCGAATATCATTACTTGGAAATGTCCTTTCCGAAATACTTAACAGAGATCTCGGATAAAGTGCCGTCTGCTCTGAGCTCTTCAATGGCCTTGTCGATGGCACTTCTTAAAGAATCCGCCTTCTCCCCCTTGGGCATTGGTATCGCCACAAGAGATGCTTCCTCTGTCAGAGCCGCTATCTTAAGGCCCGACTCGGGATGCTCTTTTATATAATCATAAAACGTTACTTCCGCATTCAAGGTCGCATCGATCCTGCCTGCAAGAAGAAGTTCAATTGTCTGATTCAGGTCGTCAACACCGATGGGTTTTGCCCCGTATTTCTCCGCCAGCAATGCATATGTGCTGGATATGGTGTTGGCAGTTGTCTTTCCGTTCAGATCCTCGAAGGATCCGATCCTATTATCATCTCCGCGCACGATAATGGCGGTTCTTATATATCCGTAGGGAGTGGAAAAATCGTATTTCTCGGATCTTTCATCCGTGATCTCAACACCGTTGGCCATAATGTCATATCTTCCCACTTCTAGTCCCGCAAGAAGTCCATCCCATTCGCCCTCGACAAATTCGGCCTTTACGCCCAGCTTGTCAGCGACTCTCTCCGCTACCTCGATATCGAAGCCAACCAGCTTATCTTTCTCATCGTGGTAGGTCCAGGGTGCCCATGTACCCTCTGTTGCAATTACGATCTTTCCGTCTTTTTGAATGCGGGAAAGCATGTCAGTGTCTGCCTGCTTACCGCAACCTGCAAGTGCTGTCAGCGAGACGCCTGCCAAAAAGTAACCGATCAATGCTCTGATCTTTTTCATCTTGTTATCTCCTTTGTTTTTTTATATTGGATCACGATGTTAAGGTCTTCAGGAAATTCCTGATCCTGTCATCACCGGGATTCTCGAAAAATTCTTTGGAGGGCACATCCTTAAGGATCTCGCCGTTTTCCATAAACACAACCCTGTTGGAAACATCCCTTGCAAAGGACATTTCATGGGTTACCACCACCATGGTGATCCCCTCTTTTGCAAGTCGTCTCATTACCAAAAGCACTTCTCCGATAAGCTCCGGATCCAGTGCCGAGGTGGGCTCGTCAAAATATATGATCTCGGGATCGGTCACCAGCGCCCGGGCTATCCCCACTCTTTGCTGCTGTCCTCCCGAAAGCTGTGAAGGGTAAAAATCGTATCTGTCGGAAAGGCCTACCTTGTCCAGAGCAGCCTTGCCCTTTTCTATAGCCTGCTCCTTGGGCATCTTTCTTGCAATTATCAGACCTTCCGTAACATTCTGCAGGGCAGTCTTGTTTAAAAACAGGTTATAGCTCTGAAATACAAAGCCCGTCTTTTTCCTGATGGCAGCCATATCCTTCTTCGAAATACCGTGAAGGTCGTATTTTTTACCGTCAAAGTTCATGGTACCGACGTCTGCCTTTTCCAGGAAATTCATACACCTGAGCATTGTGGTCTTTCCCGAACCGCTGGGTCCGAGAACAGCCACCACATCACCTTTGTTGATGTGAAGACTCACATCTTTCAAAACCCGGTTGTCATTATAAACTTTGCTGATATTTTCAAAATCTATCATTTAATAACATCCTATCTTTTTCCGTATTTTCCCAGTCGTTTCTCACAGATACTCTGAACCTTGGTAAGCACAGTACAGAAGATCAGATAGATAAGAGCCACCTCCAGATAAAGGGCGAAGGGTTCGTAGGTTCTGGCTACTATCCTCTGTGTGGCCATAAACATTTCAAGTACCGTGATATTGGCGGCAAGAGATGTATCCTTTACAAGTCCTATAAGTGAATTGGAAAGGGGCGGGAAGGCGGTCCTGAAAGCCTGCGGAAGCACTATCCTTCGCATGATCTGCGGATAGGACATTCCCACGCAGTAACCGGCTTCTATCTGCCCCCTGGAAACCGACTGTATAGCGGCTCTCATGGTTTCAGAATCATAGGCACCCACACTTATGGAAAAAACAATAACAGCCGCAGGAAAAGGATTGATCAGAACTCCCAGTCTGGGAAGTCCGTAGAATACCACATAAAGCTGTACAAGCAGCGGTGTTCCGCGGATGATCCACACGTAAAACCTGCAGAACTGCTTAAGTCCGGGGATCTCTGCCACCTGTATCATAGCTACTACAAGCGCTATCACCATTCCTATGGCAAACGAGATTATCGTAAGGGGAATGGTCATCTGCAGCCCCGGCACCAATATTTTAAGGAATGAATCCGTTAGTATGTTCCAAAGACGTTCAGTCATAATCTACCTTTTTATAGTTTTATTTTCCCGAACATTTTACCCCATATACCGGTTAATAACAAGTTAAAAAAAGATAAATTGTGCAAAATCAATTTTGCACAATTTATCATGGATTTCCGGATAAAAATCCTTAGATCATTTTTAAAATTTAAGAATAGTCTTAAACAGACCGCGCTTTAAAACGCTCATACCCGTGGAGATCAAGGATCTTTCGATCTGAGCTTTACGGCGTTCTGTCTTTTTTTCCTTCTTTGCTCTTTCTGCAGCCTCTTCCTTTTCCTTCCTGGCTAAAGCTTTCTCTTCTTCCTTCTTACGGGCAGCTTCTTCCTTGGCTTTTTGAGCCTCTGCGGCAGCTTCCTCCGCCTGCTTCTGCTCTTCCTGTCTCTGTTTGGTCAGGATCTCATAGGCTGTTTCTTCGTCCACAGCATCGTCGTATTTGTCCATATCGTCGATGGCCATGGAGATCTTTCTGGACTTAACCGAACATGCCGCCATAAGGCTTTGAGGACATATGATCGCAGTACGCTGCACCATGGTGGGAACACCCTTCTCGTCCAGGAAGGAAGTGAGGGCTTCTCCCACACCCAATTCCAAAAGCACCTCTTCGCTCTTAAAAGCAGGATTTGCACGGAAGGCCTGAGCTGCCGCTCTGACCGCCTTCTGTTCTGCGGGAGTGTAAGCTCTTAAAGCATGCTGTACACGGTTAGAGAGCTGAGCAAGGATGGGATCCGGTATATCGGAAGGGCTCTGGGTAACAAAATAGATGCCGACACCCTTTGAGCGGATCAGCTTAACCAGCTGTTCCACCTTCTGTACCAGTACCTTCGGAGCATCGTTAAAAAGGAGATGTGCTTCATCAAAGAAGAACACGATCTTTGGCTTATCGGAATCTCCTGCTTCGGGAAGATTTTCAAAAAGCTCCGCCATCATCCAGAGCATAAAAGCCGCATATAATTTCGGATTCTGCACCAGTTCGGTACAGTTTAATATATTCACATAGCCCTTGCCGTTTTCGTCTGTTCTGATCCAATCATGGATGTCCAGATCCGGTTCGCCGAAGAAAAGATCCCCACCCTGATTTTCAAGGGGTAAAAGCGCACGGATAACAGCTCCCAGAGACTGGGCCGTCATGTTACCATAGGTCAGAGTATATTCATTTCTGTGTTCAGCCACATAATTAAGGGTGAGCTTCAAGTCCTTAAGATCCGTAAGTACCAGCCCCTTATCGTCAGCTATGCTGAAAACTATGTTAAGAACCCCTTCCTGGATCTCGGAGAGCCCAAGAAGTCTTGCAAGGATCTCAGGTCCCATATCGGAGATCGTGGCTCTGACAGGATGTCCGGCCTTTTGGTAAACATCCCAGAAAGAAGTGGGATAAGCCTTATATTCAAACTCATCCCTCAGTCCGAACTTGTCGATCCTTTTTTCCATTCCCGAGCTCGAAACACCGGCTTCCGCAAATCCGGACACGTCACCCTTTACATCGCAGAGAAACACGGGAACTCCCGCATCCGAAAAGGACTCGGCCATTGCCTTCATTGTAATGGTCTTACCTGTACCGGTGGCTCCCGCAATAAGGCCGTGTCTGTTGGCCATTGAAGGCTCCATGTAAACTCTCTTCCCGTCGGCCAGTCCCATGTAGATCTTCCCATCACTATACATATTTTTCCTCCCATGCCATAAGTATGTATTTTACTTTTCTATCACTGTTTCTTTTTTCTTTCCGCCAAAAACCTTTTTAACCGGAGCAGTAACCTTTTCTTCCACGTTGCGTTTTAATATGCTTTTAAGAACGCGTCCCGCTTCAGAATAGGATTTGCGCCTGAGTTCTTTCCTGGTCTGTTTGATATCTGCGTTAAGAAGATAATTCTTCGCAATGACGGCTATCCTAAGGGTCATCAGCGCATTCAGAGCGCCCTGAGTGGCAGAAGCCGCGATGATGCCCAAGGTCTTTGAAAGAGCACTTTCCGTCGCCAGGGGTATCATGTCCTCAAGGTCCATTTCCTCTATGCCTCCGGCTATAAGCGTAATGGAAGCTACCTTTATATAGAGGCCGATAACCTGGGGCGTACTGGGTCGAAAGCCGCAGATCTCGATGATCCTGCGGATCAGGGTATAGTTGGCAGCCGCCATACCCAGCATGTCATAGACCGAATTCTGGGAAACAGCCGTTACAACAAAAACCTTTTTGGCAGTGTCATAGATCACTCTGTTCAGTTCCGGGCTTATCTTACGGTCATAAAACTCGATCAGGAGATCGTCCGTCTCATTGTTTACCTTAAGGAAGCCCTTTACCTGCTCCTCTTCCTCGGGAGTCAGTTCCACATTTTTTAGCAGATTCTTAACCAGAAGCCTGCACCACTTCTTTCTGGCCGTACCGTCTTCTCTGTGCAGTCTGTCCAGTGAAAACACCGGAGCAAAGAAGACTTTTACCATGGGATAAACTATACCTCCGGCTATGACCAGAATGATAAGTCCATAAAATATATACCGAAAAACATCTCCGAACTCTCCCAGCCTGTCTCCTATCGAAAGAGCCGAGCTTGCCACGGACATCAGTACTATCAAAAGAAGCGACACAAAAAGTACCTTACTCCATATATTTGTCTTTTTGTTCTGCATTTTTACCTCCGTTTTATATAAGTATAAGCCATTAAAGATTTTTTTCAAGAAATTTGTTTTTTGTTGAAACCTCGGATAAGTTTTTACGTGATTACAGATGAACGGCAAGAAAACCGTATGATCGATCATAACAAACTTACTAGCAGAGGTACTTAAAAGATGATTAAGAGAATAGGTTTTATCATTACAGTCGGTCTTGTTATCCTTTTCGCCGCAGGTTCTGCCGCAGCAAAGGATTCCAAACCCGCAGAGAACAAAAACGAAATTAACGAACCTTCCACAGATGCAACAGTTACAATAAATGTCAATGACCTTGCGGATAACTCCGTAAGCGAAGACATGCTCATCGGTTACAAAGATCCGGATTACTACAACAGCTTTACCGAAGAGTATTCCCATAAGACGGTGATCGTTGCGGTAGATCCCGAGATCCTTGATACAGATAAGGTTAAGGCTCTTTGTGAAAAATACGGCCTTGGGATCACTTATGATTACAACAGTTTTGACATGTATGCACTCAGTTCCGCAGAAGAATTTTCCGATGAAGCTCTCAACACACTCATTGAAGAGCTTTCAAATGAGGACGGTATAATTTCCGTCAGCAAAGACTATATCGCTCACATCACGGACAACGCTTCCGTATCCGGCGGATTCGGTCTTTGCATTGAGTAATATCGCTTATTTCCTATTTTTGTTCACATCCCAAGAGAAGAGGCAGCCCCTTAAAGGCTGCCGCTTTTTTTGATCATATTTTACTTGCCAATTCTCTTCGGATCTCTTTGATCCTGTATATGGCCTCTTCGCACTGTACCTTGGCGTTCTTTATCTTGGACTGCACTATCACATCCGCAATAAAGCCGTCAAAAAAGAAATCAGCGAAAGTCAGAAAATCATCGATACGGACCGAGCTGTATCCGCTTACGTCCCTGAGTTCTTTGCTGAACCTTTGAAGCGCATATCTTGCCGCTTCTATCTCATCTTCCGCATTTCTCATTTTCGAGTGTTTGATAAGGTTGGTTAAAAGTCCTCCGCCTATGATATCCACGATACCCCAGTTACCTGCGCTGGAAAGATGATCGTATGCCCGGTCAAGGTGATAAAGTGCATTATCCGCTGCGCTTATAGCTTCCTGTATCTCTCTTGTTTGAAGTGCATCCATGTATTAGTCCTCCTTTATATCTGTTGCCCCAACATATATATTCTGTGATATTTATATGACCATTTTAACATATATGCTTTGTGAGTAAAACCATATACTATGTAAAATAAAGCCTCTTATTTCTCTTTTTGTAATATTTTTACTATGTTATTCCTTTGCGTTTTTCATCAAAAAATATGTTTTTCTTGCTTCTTTTATAATTTTAATAATAATTTAATTATTTTACTGAAAAGTATGATATACTGATCATGTTTTCCTTAACGCAGTACCAAATCAGGAGAAAAAAGATGAAGAAAAGATTTATTGCACACGCATTTGTTACGATCTTTGCATGTATCGGTCTTATATTTGCGACGATCGTAACATTTACGGTGCTGACGGGATGCGG
The DNA here is from genome assembly GCA_016287765.1 of Lachnospiraceae bacterium. The sequence continues at coordinate 39,279 of JAEEWS010000009.1, read as the reverse complement.
CAAACCCAATGATGAAGTCGTGGTAAGTCCCGCCCCTCAGCAAACGGAAGCACCTGAGATTACTTCCGCAGTAACACCCGAAGCTGCTCCCACCCCCGTATCCACGGATACACCCACTCCAACACCGGAGCCTGCGCTTTTTATTCCGGGAGACAGCAGCTACACCACATCTTACGATGTGAAAAAAGGAGAATACAATCCTGCAGAAACCCTTACCACAAGAGCTTTTACAGCAGTAAAAACCGATGAGGGCGTCCTTCTCTCCTGGAGAAACTTCGGCACCAAGGATGAAGTATTCACCGTAAAAAAAGACAATAAGGTCATATACACCGGCAGCCTTACAAACTTCCTGGATAATACAGGTAAAGCTGCAGATGTTTACACTCTGGGCTATCATGAGGGAAATGAAACAAGATCAGAGGAAGCAGTGGCCGCAGCTGACATTTACAGGGAATTTACCCTTAACTACCCCTGGGATACTTATCTTCCCAATGGCAGGCATTCCAAGCATACCGCCAATGACATGTCTGTAGGCGATCTTGACGGAGACGGTCAGCTGGAGATAGTTCTTAAATGGGATGCGGAGGATTCCCAGGACAATTCCAAGGACGGCTGGACAGGAACCACAATCCTGGATGCTTACAAACTGGATTTCAATACCGGAGATGCCAAACTCATGTGGCGTATAGACCTGGGCATCAACATCCGTTCCGGCGCCCATTATACCCAGTTCCAGGTTTGGGATTATGACGGAGACGGTGTGGCTGAAGTCCTTTGTAAGACCGCAGACGGAACCACCACCTACAATTCCGCTCTTGAAGAGACAGGTCATGTTGGCGCAGTCAGCATGTCCACCCTTGATTCTCATTTAACCAGAAAAAAGCAGGAATACGATTACAGAAATCACGTGGAAGGTCCGGGCAGAGTCCTTTCAGGTCCCGAATACCTTACGGCTTTTGACGGCCGCACAGGTGAGATCATAGATACTGTAAATTATATTCCCTCCAGAGGAGAAGAAAACTCCAAAGGCGTGGCAAACATGTCCTCCTGGGGTGATAACTACGGTAACCGTGTAGATCGTTTCCTCGCCGCCACAGCTTACATTGATGAAGGTTCGCCCGCTGCCATCTTCTGCAGAGGCTATTACGCACGTACCTCTCTCACCGCCTGGAAACTGGTGGACAGAAAGCTCACCCTTGCATGGATCTTTGATGCTCCCGGCAATTCCATCTATGCAGGTCAGGGCAACCATGGCCTTTCAGTAAACGATGTTGACGGTGACGGCCTGGATGAGATCATCTATGGCTCTCTTGTCCTCAACAATGACGGCACAGTCCTTAACTGTACCGGTCTGGGCCACGGCGATGCCATGCACGTAAGCGATTTTAACAATGACGGACGTCTCGAAGTGTTCCAGGTACATGAATCGGCAGGAGCCAAGTATCACATTGAGCTCCATGATGCCGAAACAGGCGAGATCATCTGGGGTGTCAACACCAAAAAAGACACAGGTCGCGGAATGGCTGCAGACATAGATCCCCGCTACGAGGGAGCTGAAATGTGGGCCGCAGTAAACGGAAACACTTTTGACTGCAACGGCAATGTGATCTATACAAACAAAAAGCCTTCGGTCAACTTCTCCATTTTCTGGGACGGCGACCTTTTAACGGAACTTTTTGATTACAGCAATACCACGACTTATATTCCTCAGGTTCAAAAATGGGATTATGAAAAGCAGAAGGCCGACGTACTTCTCTCTGCCGAAGGAACAACCGTAAATAACGGCACAAAGGGTAATGCCTGCCTTGTAGCGGACATCCTCGGGGACTGGAGGGAAGAGATCATCCTTCGCTGCACCGAAGATCCCGCAAAGATCAGGATCTATACCACGCCTTACACAACGGAATACACAGCTCCCTGCCTCCTTACGGAAAGAGCTTACCGCGAAGGCATAGCCTGGCAGAATTCGGCTTACAACCAGCCTGCCAACATCTCTGTTCCTCTTAAAGACTACATACTTAAATAATTGAACTCCATAATACAAAACACGCTCGAGACATGGTTTCGGGCGTGTTTTTGTATATCTTTCGAGAAAATATATGTCTTAATTATAAAGCTTTTTGATCTCCTCCTGATCCTCGGGGTAAATGTCCGCATTGTGGAACTGTTCGAGAGTGTAGGTCCCGTCGGTTTTAAAGGTATATCTTGAATAGCCCTTGATCATCTTGTCGGACAGTTTCTTCGAATAAAGATTGTAACTGGAGTAACCCGAAGGCACGTTGTAAGCGAGAGTGATGCCCTTATAGCACACAACAAAATCGTTGATATGGTCATGACCGCTCACCACAAGATCCGTGGATCCGGTTTCAAGGAGAACATCAAAGAAACCGCTGTTATGGCCGGAACAACAGATGATTTCACGGCGCTGTCCCATAATGAGATAATCTCCGTTCTCATTCTTTACATTGTATTCCGGAACATTCTGAGTTACCTCAGTTTCACCTGTAAGAACTTCGTAGGCTGTTTTATACTCAGGCAACGGAATGTGATCGAAAATGGCAGAAACAATGGGTTCAGCACTTCCGCACTTATCCTTAATGTCCGCCACTGTCTCCTTGTACCATCTCATCTGGCTGTCTTTAACATAATCGTATCCGTTGCAGCTCTTGTCCTCGTATTCGTCGGCGTATTTAAGCTGATCCTCTTCCGTCATGTCAGAGCCACCGTCTATAAAGAAAAGAGAACGGGTGACTCCTTCGGAGCCCGCCAGGTTTATCGCATGATTTCCATAGCCCCAGACCTTTTCACCATCCGATGTGTATTTTATATCATCTTCCATAAGGCAATGCTTATAGGAAGAAAAGACCCGGACCATCTTCTTTCTGGAAATGCTCCATATATTATCTCCCTCATGATTGCCAAGGACGCAATCCCAGTAAACGCCCAGCTTTTCCATTACACGGCAGAGCTGTCCGGTCCTTCTCCCGTTAATGCCTCCGGTGATATTGTCGCCTACAAAGATCACCAGATCCGGCTTTTCATTCACAATGTTACGTATAATATATTCCAGGGTGTAATTACCCTTTTCCTTGTTTGCATCAAGGTGAGTGTCGGTGAAGGCTATCACCTTAAAATCCTCATCCAGGATATTTCCCGCGGCATCCTTTTTTACAAGGGTGGTATAGCCGTCTCTTTTTTCAACGACCACATTATAATCCTCATTCTTTTTGATCAGGGATCTGTCCACCTTAAAAGAAACAGGTATCACTATCATACATATCACCCCTGCTGTTAACAGCACACATATAATGATTCCCAAAACTGCTTTTAATACCTTTTTTCCCATACCTTCTCCTTTTTGGGTATTACTCAGTTAACTCCTTTATGACATCCATCGGTCTCTTAAAATCCGGCTTGAACTCTTTACCTCCCACAGTAAAGGCGCCGTCGTACTCCAGCCTGCAATCATAGAGACCGTAGACAAGAGTTCTCTCTTCCTCATAAAAATTAAATTCCCTTTCTCTAACATAGGCCTTAAACTCCGCAAATCCCATTTTGGAATCCACTTCAAAAACATAGTAATGAAGGCCCGAGGCTGAATTTATGAGATCGTACTTTTTTGTATATACGCCCTTAGGTATCTTGTTATCCTGAAGCAGTGCCCTGTCCATTTCACGGCTTTCCGCCGAAGGAACAAATCTGACCCCCGGATTGGTCCTTACAAAAACATTCACGTTTCCGGTCCGTCCGAAAAGTACTCCCCTTTTCAGCCCGCTAAGGTCTGTTTCGTCGAACAGACCGGTGGGGAAAAAGAGATGGGTATAAGCTGCTCCCTTGGGAGCTTTTTCCGGATCGAACATGCAAGCGGCAAAGTTTTTACAGGCCACGGCTCTGGGTGCTGCACCGCTGCCGATCCAATACCCGGGAGAACCTGTCTTTCCCATATCCGAATAGGGATTGGTCACAAACAGGCTGATCCTGTATCCCAGGTTTACAGCCAGGGGATTCTGCTGAAAAAGCACCTGTCCCACACGATAGTCAAAGGCTGCGGATATGGAATAGTCCTTACAGGCATATGTATAGACTCTGCCTTTTTCCATAGCCGCTCCGTCAAAACCCGTGGGTACATGTTTTTTTATTAGTCTTAACAGGCCTGTCCTATAGAAAAGCGGATTTGCAAAGGGTTTCAAAGCCTTAAGCATACCGTTTTCCACCAGCCCCGTTTCTCTTAAATAGCGCATGCTGTTACAGATCACTCTGTAGTCCGAAATAGCTCCGGCTTTAAAAGCGGATCTCACATTTTCCCTGCTGTACTCAGCCAAACCTTCCGCTTTGTATTCATCTATATCAACTCCCTGCATAAGACAGATCTCTCGTTTATTCTTGTCAGGAAGCTTTTTCCATGGTTCAGGTATCTCGAAGACCGGTTTTCCATCTTTATCCCTTGCCGCCAAAAGAAGTACCATGCAACCTTCTTTTTCTTTAAAGCAGGTCACCTTCTCCCCTCTCATGGCCATGATCTGAGGCTCCAGATAATTTCCCTGATCCGAAGAGGTCTTGTTGTCCGCATAGGCTCTTCCGCAGGCCGGGTTATATATGTATCCTCCGTTATTGGAAGTCTGGGAAAGCACATCATAAACCATCATAAGAAGTGCTTTTCTTGCCTTTTCCGATATTTCTTCGTCATTTACAAACTGAACGGTATTGGCAAGGCCCGCCATGGTCTCGGAATAATAGTTGTTGCTTTCCCATTCCGCAAACCCGTATTTAAGCATCTCTTCCAGATCTTCATTCAATTCCTTTTTCCCGTGCTCAAGATGATAAGCCGCATCCTTACCGTCTCCGAAAATCTCTTCCGGAAACCTGACAGCCAGAAGGTACTCCGTAACCGCAGTATAAAGCCTGTGGTTTTCGGTCCAGGTACACATGCTGTGACCGCCGCAGTCTTCGTAAGGAAAATCCAACACAGCCCTCTTGATGTGATCGAACAGATCCTTGGGAAGTTCATTTTTAAAGGACAGAAGCACTCTTACAAGATAGGCTGCTCTAAAATCCGCACAATCCTTCCTTGTTTCCACGTACTCCAGCAGTTTATCCGCCAGTTCCCTTATGCTTTTTTCGTCTCTTCCTCCCTGCGCAAGAAATTCCAGCAGGTTGGAAGCCTTCATTCCGTCAGCACTTTCGTACCTGTAAGCCGCACTCCTGTCCTTCATCGTATCCCCCTTATTCTTTATTTATTCTTTCACTTCTTCTAAAATCCTCTACATACCGCAGGACACATGTCCGTGGATGTGATTATATCCGGTTCCCATGAAGTGCTGCATCCTGAAATGATAAGGATGACTGTAGCGCTCCTTTGTAAACTCGTTCTCTGCCGCATCCTCATCTCCCCAGATGCGCACTTTTCCTTCTTCTTTGTAATACACCATTATGGTCTCTCCGGGATGATCTATGACTTTACCGCTCCTGACGGTCCTGCCTCCGATAAATCCCAACACCTTACCTTTGGCATCCGTTACACAGCCTTTCAAGTTTCCGTCTGTAAAGAAATATTCATGAAGTCCGTCCCCGTTAAGATCCACGGGCAAAGCCTCATCTCCCTTGAAGGGAAGAGGATCGGCAAGCTCTTTACCGGTAACCGCGTCAAAATAGAAATCTTCCGGTTCCGTATCCACGATAGCATTGTTTATGACTTTTCTTGTGATCCTCATGGCCATGGCCACTTTTTTGTTAGGTTCTCCTATGTTTGCCAGCCATCCGCTATGCATATGCCCTATGTCCGGTACTCCTATCCATGCTCTGTCCCCCTTTTGATCATAAGTGACTACTCTGGGAACTCCGGGTCTTTCATCATCTTCACGGCAGGTAAAGATGTACTTTTTTCCGGTAGCTTTATCCACAAAAGGAAGCACTATGTCGGAATGACCGAAGTATTTGCCCTTGTCACCGCAGAAAAGCTCATGTCCGTCGTCCAGGCTGATGAGTCTCTCTCCCCAGAACATCTCGTCCACTCCGTCATCATCAAAATCCAGAATGGGGCAGAGATGACTGGCTCTGGCTCCTCCGTCGCCATAAGGGATCTTTATATCCCATCTCTTGGTCATGTCCGGGTTATAGCCCTGAAGATACATGTCACGATAAGTCCCCTGGGCTGTTACCAGCACAGGTTTTCCGTGAACATAACCTCCCGTAATGTAAAATCTGTAGGAATGGGACATGGCATCGTCAATGGTATTATCCGGCCACTTCCACTGTCCCGTTGTTTTACCGCTTATGGGATCTATTCTTTCCAAAACCCTTGCGTTAAGGGAAAAGGGAAGGCTCGGATTAAGGTTATTAAGGAACCAGATCTCATCCACTCCGTCCTCGTCAAGATCAAAGGAAATAAAAGGCGCATACCACACTCCGGGGATAACGCCGTTTCCCAGATCCCTGGTCCAGACAGGGATACCATCCTCGGTATAAAGAGACATCTTCAAAGTATCCTTGGGATAATTAAAGAGTTCCTGCCAGGGATCTATGTTCTCCTGTGTGGAATAAACGAAAAGCACTCCCTTGGGAAGATCTTTCCCCATTGCCACAGGCACTGATCTCAGCTGTCCCAACTCCATTCCCATATCATATTCATGCAAACATTTTATATTCATTTTCTCCTCCCCGATCATGTCCTGCACATGATCATTATTTGATCTTATTTTATCAATCCAGATAGATTGGATTGGTATATGCACTTCTTCCCACTGCATCCATGCACTCTGCACGTACCAGCTTTTCGGATCCTTTAAGCTTAGTCACAAACTCAGTCACATGACGGCCAAGTTTTCGCTGATAAGGTCTTGTATGCCCGCTTATAAAGATCCTTTCACAGGGTGAGCAGACCACATGGATCTCGTCATCCTCCACATAGAAATCATAGATGGAAGGGCCGGTGGAAGTGTAAAAGCTTCCGGTGAAGAGCGCTTCCATTATGGCTTTGGAGGAACGGTCTCTTGCCTTTACCACCGTGAAGCCTCCGAAGGAATCACTGTACATGTCATCAAGGGGATAATGATTATGATTGTCATCTCCTCCCGTGCCCCAGACCTTGTTGCCCCGATAGAGCATCTCCGACCAGAACACGCTTCCGTCTCCGGTGTTTTCCAGCCACTCTGTACCGTAGTTCATGATCTCCACCGCATGATAGGGGTTGTCAAATTCTATGTCTTCCACGGAAAGCATAGACCAGTGAGGGTGATTCAGCTGAACGAAGCAGCCCTTTTTTCTCATCTCGTAGGCAAAGGCTGTGGCCACTTTTCCCGTTCTTTCGGGCAGATGACAGGTTTCATTGGGTTTTATGGGCTCGATGGAATCCTCCCAAAGGTAGTGAACATGTATGTCCTTTTCATTACCCGCATTGGACCAGAGTTCAAACCCCTGGATCATGGTAAAATCTTCATCGGTCATGTTCCTGGTATCGGAATAAAAATCATGATCCGTAATGGCCAGAAAGTCATAGCCGTGATGCTTGTAAGCTTCCTTCATTTCCTCCGGAGTAAGGGATCCGTCGGAATTGACCGTGTGACTGTGCAGGTTTCCTTTAAGCCAAAGGGCATTTTCGTCCTGCAAAAAAATGGTGCGTTTCATAAGCCTCTCCTTCTATATGTTAAGTAGTTTTTTGAATAATTTATAATGTTCCAAAACATTACCCTTTTTAATTACCCGACCCTTTTCAAAGTCAGGTCCGAAGCCTATGAGCACGGGCTGAGGTCCTTTCTCGGGCCTGTGTCCGTGAGCCGAGTGGCCGTATCCATCCACTGTAGGCAACATATCCGTTATGGCTGCTCCATTCCAGTCATCTTCAAAATGAAAGCCATCTGCCGCTTCCACTATAAAATCAAAAGTACCGGACAGGCCATAGGTCTCTTCTGCCTCTTTTTCTGTCATAAAGGATTCGATCCCGACACTTTCTTCATCTATCCATTTTTTGATCAATTTCTCTGTTCTCTGCCTTAACTCCTTATCATTGGGATCCGTTAAGAATATATATGCCGAAAGGTCACAGCTTTGGGCATATACTTTCCAATCCTCTATCTCTCCCGAAACTCCTGTCTTAATGAGGCCTTCATCTTTTAAAAGCCTGTTCAGCCTCACCATTTTCGAATAAGGAAGATGCCCGTGATCGCTTAATATGATAAAGTCGGTATCTTCATAAAGGGCAGCCTCTTTTGTGGCCTCCATAATGTCTTTTATCCACTTTTCCGTTTTTTTAACGGAGGCGGTCACATAGGGTGAGAACAACCCGGTCCTGTGTCTTTCACTGTCCACAAAGCCCGGATGGGTAAAAAGCACGTCCGGCTTATATTTTTTAATGATCTCACAGACACAGGCATTTTGCACTTCGTCATAGACCGGATGCTTAAGGTCGTAACCGTATGTATCCAGAGCTTTTTCCAACAGTTCCATAAGGCAGGGAGTAGTTCCCACGGCGCCGTATGCCTTCATCCAGTCTCCATCTGCATCCTCTAGGTCCTTTGCCATGAGTTCCGGTATAAGATAATCTATCTTTTCTCCCGCATTTGCAGTGACCGGCCAGTGGCAGGCCGCTGTCTTAAGGCCCGCTTTATGTGTAAGATCGAAAATGGTACCGCATTTAATATCCGAAAGTCTGTTGTACCAGGGCATGTCCCTGCTTCCCGGAGTAAACACTGTGTTTGATATGACTCCCGTATCCCCTGCGGGCTTTCCCGCAATTATCGCCGCATGCACCGCGTGAGTGAGGGATGGGTATATGGTCATGACCTGTTCGGTGAAACTGCCTTCATTAATGAGTTTATCAAACAGCGGCAATTCCCGTCTGTCCGCTATATCCTCATACACAAGGGCATCCACGCTTATCACTATCAAATGCTTCCGGTCCACTTTTTTGCCTCCTTGGACGGCTCCCGGGCTTTTACTCCGCCGTCTTATTTTTTTTCCGGCCGGGTTTCACTCCGCCTTCATCACTTCTTCAAATGCTTTTAAGGCAAGGGTGAGATCGAACAGTTCATCAAAAGCTTTAGTTGTACCGCTCTTTTCATAAGCCTCCCTGCAGAGCCTGTAGCCCTCTCCTTCTCCCGAAGCAAAATCCTTAAAGCAGGCATATGTTTTCTCTGCGTCCCACACAGTAAAAGCCTCATCCTTTAAGGTTTCCTTATTTCCAACGGCATAGGCTGCGCAGAACTGCATTGTCTCATCATAAACATCCCAGTCAATATCTTTTACGTTTTTAACCGAAGCATAGGCCTCCTCATAGGTCATGTTCATGTGAGAAGCTCTGTAATCCATGCTGTAAACATAGCAACGGACGAATCTGTAGGAGTAGTTGGGAGCGTTTTCCAGCCAACCGTTTCTCGCTACCCATACTCCCTTAAGGGATCCGTCGGTATTGAAACAGTCGGGAAGTACCGCCGTAAGATTATCCTCTTTTTTTATAAGGCCCAGATCCTTTACCGGGATGTAGGCAATATCTATGCCCTGCTTATCATTCCTGAGCTTTTCCAGGGATTCTTCCGTGGACTCCGAGAAGAAAACATAGTCCGACACCTTTTTAAAGCCCTTGGCAAGGCTTGTAAGATAGAGACTTATGCCCTCCGTGGACATGCTGACTCCCACTCTCACGTATTTATTTTCTTTACCGCAGCCGGCTCCAAAAACCGTTGTAAGAAGCACTGCTGCGGCAAGTACCAGGCATTTTAAGTTATGGAGAATATTATTATGATCTTTGTTCCTGTTATTCTTCATCACTTCGTACCTCCTTCCCCGTGAGTGCCTCCCATTCGGCCTGTCGCTTTGCCCTCATTTCATAGAGTTCTTCCAGGATCTTTTCCTTTCGTTTGCCGGTGTAATTGTCCAGAGACATTATTATGCCGGGGATGATGTTACCCGCTATGCCCGAAAGGGTTATCAGATAAAAGATACCGTTAAGGGTCTTAGTGGACTGCACCACGCTGATGGTAGTGGATCCAAAGCTCTTGGCGCTTACATAGCCTATGATCACAAGACCTGCGGGGAACAGCAGGCTCTTCCACAGTCCGCTGATCCTGGCGGCAGTGGAACGAAGGGCAAATACCATGGCCTCCGAACGCACCGGTTCACCGTACTTTTTCCAGGTCATATATTCCATATAATCGGTGGAGTCAGCCAGCAGGATATTTCTTGAAGAACTCATGGCTCCGTTGGGAAGTCCCGCAAAACCCACGATCAGAGCAACCACAACCAATGACTTGTAGCCTACCAGCAGGAAGATGATATAAAGTATGCCTGTATAAAAATATCCGTACATGATTATGTCTCTTGAAGACAGCTTGTTTCCGATAAAAGGAACCGCCGCGATACCCAGATAGGAAAGGGTGGCGGAGATCGTTCCCGCAACCGATGCCATCCAGAACGCATCCAGGGTTTCCAGATAGAAATAAGCCAGTCCCGAATAGCAGACCTGACGAACGGAATCCACTATCTGAGAGCCTATGAGGCACCACATGGGCTTATTTAACATGAGTGCCTTAAAGTTAAGTTTTACAGGCGCCTGTTTTCTCCATGCCGCAGCTGTCTTTTCCTTGAGGGTGAAGTAGGGAACGATCATGAGTGCGAAACCCACAACACCGAAAAAAATGGCGAATATCAGATAGATCAAGGCTTCCTGATCCATGTAAAGCGCCACGAACACAGGGATGAGTCCGCTGGGGAGCATGCCTCCCAAAGTGGAAGCAAACTGAGCCACAGTGTAGAAATTCTTTCTGTCCTTGGGATTGGTGGTCATTCTCGCCGATATGGTGGAAAGTGACATGTCATAGAATCCGTCGGTTATAATGTATATAAGATAAAACACAAATACATAGATTATCCTTTGGGTGAGTCCGATCTTCGGAACCACGAACAAAAAAATGGACGAAACTGCCAAAGGGAAAGGCATGATCAATGAAAACATCTTTGCACGGCTTCTGCCGCTCTTCCCTTTCCTGTCCAAAATAACTCCGGCCACGGGATCCACTATGATGTTGGCGATCTTTGCCACCATCTGCAGGATCAGAACATAGGCCGCCGCAATTCCCATAAATCTTGTAAGGAACAAGGTCAAGGCATAGGCCTCCACGTCCTGGGCCATGGAATTTCCCATGATACCCGAGGAATAACCGAATTGTTCCTTAATGGTGAAGGAAGGATTATTTACCACCTTGCTCCATCCGTTTTTAATTTTTTGCCCAATACTCCCTTTCTTTTCTTTTCCCATAAATAAACCGCCTTCTCCTGATTCGATCAGAGGTTAAAACCGAGTGCTGTTGAGCCCTCGATCAGTGCCAAAAGCGCCAAAGACTGTCCATAGTGCATCTTAACCAACGGTATGTCACGATAATGCTGTAACGTCCTTCCCACGTTGGTTCCGTAGGAAACATTTGCGAGTTCTCCATTCCCATTTATGTTTCCGAGTATTGCATCCAGCGCCCTCATGCCGCAATCCTTAAAGCTTTCGTCCAGATATCCCAGTCTGATCCCTTTCAGTATCCCGTAACAAAAGCCTGCTGTGGCAGACGCTTCAAGGTAGGAGGTTTCATCGTTTATCAAAGTATGCCAGAGCCCTTCTTTACTCTGATACTTTTTAAGCGCCTCTGCCTGACCTTTAAAATACCCCAGAGCTATCCTCTTATCAGCTCCGTTAAGTCCCATAATATCGATATAGTCGGGAATGAACACTGTTATCCATGAATTCCCTCTGCCCCACAATGCCCCCGCAAAGTGGTTTCTCTCGGCGAAGCTCCATCCGTGGAACCATAGTCCGGTCTCTGTATCACAAAGGTATTTCCCGTGAAGCAGGAATTGATATCTCGCTTCTTCAAGATAATCTTCTCTTCCCTTGATCTTTCCGTATTTAGTCAAAAACAGGACCGTCATTATCAGGGTGTCATCCCAGAGCTGCTCGTCGTTCTTAAGTTCCGCATGCTCATGCTGTATACCGCCCTCTTTCGTGCGTTTCATGTCCTTCATGATCCACTCTGCCCATTCGTCCATTATCAGACTGTATTCTTTTCTTGGCCTCTTCTCGGATAAAAAAGCCATGGTGAGCAACGGGCATACCGTGTTAACGTTTTTGTCAGGAAGCCCGATCTCTATCCTGTCCTTAAACCAGTTCTCGATCATGTCCAGATATTTTTCATCACCGGTAAAAGCATATATCTTCCAAAGTCCGTAAAGGCCTATGCCGTGGGTCCAGTCCCATGCTCCAAGACTCCTTGCTTCTTTGGGAGTACGGCCTATATTTTCCACCAGGTTTTTTATGTACTTTTCATCGATGTTGTAAAGGAAATCATAAAGATTATTACACACCGCCCGGAAAACTTTTAAATACTCTTCCCTTGTCATGGTTGGCTCTCCCTTCAAAAATTTAACACGTGTTAGTTTTCTGATAATTATCATACAATTACTTCATTATTTTTTCAATACTTTTTATAAAAAAATCGGACCGTTTAAGGTCCGATCCTAATGTACGGGCAGTCGGGTAAGCAGGCAAGCATTCGGTCCAGTTATTTAATAACCGATGTACTAGTACAGCGGTTTTAAAATAAATGGACTAATGCGCAGAATGTTTGCTCGAATGCTCGTGCATGAAAACGCAGGTGTAGCGGGCTACTCCGAGGCTTTCATGTACGGGCAGTCGGGTAAAAAGGCAAGCATTGGGTCCAGTTATTTAATAAGCGATGTACTAGACCTCAAATTCCTCTGCGCCGCGGGCAAAGGGACCGGGAAGGGGAGCGACGCCGCGGTGATCTCCGAAGTAGTCGGAATCGAAGGTGATGGGGGTTCCGTCAGGCTCCTCGAAGCGCTGCTCAGGCTCAAAGGCCTTGCCCAGGGTTTCGGTGGTGATGAGGGCAGCCTTGAAGTCGTTCAACAGAGAATAAAGGTTGGTGGTGAGCTTCAGGGGTTCATCAGCTTCGCCCGTAAGTTCCACCGTCACGCCTGTCTCAGCACCCTTGAAGCCGGTCTTTTCGTGCTTTCCGATCTCAGCGCCGTTGAAGTAGGCATTGCCGCCGATCCAAACCGGAAGGTGACCGAAGTGCGCGTTGCCGAGAGCACCCATATTGGGCTCCTTTGTGAAGTCAAACTGGCCGATCCACTCCTCATAGGAAGGGAAAATGTCGAAGCAGGCAGTGCCCACATGCTGGTAGTCGGGCTCGGAAGGCTTCTTGGTGTCGTCGGTGATGGGGTAGTGCTGCACGAAAATATTGTTGTAAACACGGTCGTCGCCGTGAAGGATCGTCATAAAGCCCGCAACCTCTGTCCTGTGACGAATGTGGTAAGGGGTGTAGCGTGGCTCGCGCTGGCCGTTCACTATGCTGTCAACGCCGGAATTGATGAGGCCGAAGGAGCCCAGCATGAGGTTGTGGACCATAGCCAGACCTTCGCTGGGAAGAACCACCGAAACCTTGGAAAGCAGGAGGTTGTTGTCAATCAGCGTGGGGCCGTGGCCGACTTCTATGAACACATCGCAATTGAACATGGCACCTTGAGCATGGTCCACGCCCGCAGGTTTGTGGTTATCGTGCATAAGGTTCTGGGAAATACGCGCGCCCTGTGCCTCCCAGTCGCACCAGACACCCATGATGCAGTTGTGGATGTGGTTTCTGCGTATGGTCACGTCAATAGCGGCATGTAGCTTGATGCCTGCAGTTTCCGCGCCGCCCAGTTGCTGGGAATTACATATATGATGAATGTGGCAGTCTTCGATGGTGGAAAAAACTCCGCCCATGCGGCCCACTATGCCTGTTTGCTCGCAGTGATGCACGTTGCAGCGACGGATGATGTGGCTGCCCACCTTTTCCTTGAGCCATCCGTGATACTGACCGCGGCATACGGCGTCGCGTTCCATCTGAGTGGGACTCTTCACATGCTTTGTATAAAAGTACATATCGTTTTCTTCGTCCCGGTACTTGCCGAGAGATATGCCGCAGCAACGGCTGTTATAGACCTCGCAGTCCTCGATGATCCAGCCTTTGCTCCAGTGAGGACCCACCATGCCGTCCTGATAAGCGGCCGGCGGAGCCCATGTGGTAGAGCCGTTCTTCACAACGAAGCCGCTGAGCGTAATGTAGCCGCGGCCTGTTTCGGAAGGCATGAAGCAGTCCCGGCGCACACCGATCTCCACATTTGCCTTATTGGGATCCGCACCGCGGAAATTGGCATAAAACACGGTCTTGCCGTCCTTTTGCTCGCTGTACCACTTATATTTTGACTCTTCCTGATCCCATGCGCAGGGATCGGCCTCTCCGGCCATACATTCTGCCAATGTCACGGTCTCGTACATCATACGGTCGTTAAAGATCACGGAGCCGGTGTGGCGTACCGTGGGTGCAAAGTACCAGTCGCCGCAGACATAGGTGGTGTAGGGGTTATAGTCCCCGAACAGCCCGTTGTCCACGGAATTTGTCCATACATTATCCTTATAAGGCACCCATCCCGTCAGCTCTTCACTGCCCGTGATCACAGCACCCAGGGGCTTTTCCGATCTGTAGGTTATCCTGGCGTCCTCACGCCCGCCGTTCCTTGGATCCACGTATTCACGATAGATCCCGGGAGCTACGATGATCTCGTCTCCCGCAACTGCCACCCGGGCAGCATCATTTATCTTCTTAAAAGGCATGTCTTTGGAGCCGTTTCCGTCCTTCGACGCGGCTGCATTCACATAATAAACCATGGTGTACCTCCTTTATTACATAAATTTTATCTTATCCTCCTGCAATACTCAACTTCATTTTTGTCTTCTCTCCCCTATTTATTGCCATCACATTTTGAACCCCGGGGACGGGGTTATGGGTTCATTTTTGTAGCTCAGGCATATGTTTTCTCTACCTGGGCCACATTTTTGAACCCCGGGGACGGGGTTATGGGTTCATTTTTGTGGCTCAGGCATATGTTTTCTCTACCCGGGCCACATTTTTGAACCCCGGGGACGGGGTTATGGGTTCATTTTTTGTGGCTCAGGCATATGCTTTCTCTACCTGGGCCACTAATATAGCTTCCGGGAGTAAGTCCGGCCGGCTGTTATGTGGCTCACGGCGTCAATTACTTCAATAGAGTCAACGTTTTACCGCAAAAAAATAGCATCGAGCAGTCTTTATTTGACTCTCGACGCTAAATATTCCAATTGGGTCACAAAAATGAACCCCTAACCCCGTCCCCGGGTGTCATTTTTAATAATTATTTTACATTACCGTGGTTGAATTTCCTTGTTTTTTGATGTATTCTGTGGTACTGCTTATTTTAGCAAATGTAAGGAGTCGATTATGGCACACAGAGCCAAAAATTATGAAATAGACATGTGCACCGGTTCCCTTGTGGGAAAGATGCTTCTGTTCACCCTGCCGCTTATCGCGACGGGCCTTTTGCAGCTGCTTTTTAACACTGCGGACATGATCGTTGCGGGGAAATTTGCCGGGCCCACAGCCCTTGCATCCGTCAGCGGAACTGCGTCTTTAACTAACCTCATCGTAAACCTTTTTATAGGACTTTCCGTGGGCGCAAATGTATGCGTAGCGAAATTCTATGCACAGAATAATGACGAAGAGGTGTCGGAGACGGTGCATACGGCGGTGGTGATCAGCGTGATCTTCGGTATCATCCTTGCGGTTTTCGGCTTTTTCATGGCACGGCCTCTGCTGACGCTGATGAAGACGCCCGACACGGTCATCGACGGAGCTGTGACTTACATGCGCATATATTTCATGGGCATGCCCGTTATCATGCTCTATAATTTTACATCCGCCATCCTAAGGGCAGTGGGCGACACCAAGCGTCCCTTGTACTATCTGCTTTTTGCGGGCGTGATCAACGTCCTTTTGAATCTTTTCTTTGTAATTGTATTAGGCATAGGCGTTGCCGGCGTTGCCATTGCAACCGTTGCCTCCCAGGCGATATCCGCAGGCCTCGTGCTTCACGCACTGTTTACCTACGACGGCTGTTTGAAACTTGAGTTGGGGAAATTAAGGATTTCCGGAAAGAAGCTTGTCCAGATGGTTAAGATCGGACTTCCTGCGGGGATCCAGGGCTCTTTCTTTTCAATTTCCAACGTACTCATCCAGTCCTCCATCAACTCCTTCGGAGATATGGCGATGGCAGGTAATGCTGCGGCTCAGAACATCGAGGGCTATGTATATGTTGCGATGAATGCCTTTCATCATACGACCCTTTCCTTCACCAGCCAGAACTACGGCGGCGGAAAATATGACCGTATCTTAAAAGTCATTCGTAACGGCCTCATTTTCGTAACCATCGTCGGGCTGTCTCTCGGAGGCCTTGCCTTCCTGCTTAAAGAGCCGCTTTTGAACCTCTTCGTGGATCATAAACCCGACACACCCAGAGATGTGATCATCGGCTACGGTATCATCCGTATGACAGTGATCATGTTCACCTACTTTACCTGCGGCACCATGGATGTGCTGGTGGGCGGTCTGCGCGGCCTTGGCAAATCCATTCCGCCTATGCTGATCACCTTGGCATTTGTCTGCGGATTCAGGATCCTGTGGATCTTCACCGTGTTTGCTCAGGTTCGTACCCTTGAATGCCTCTACATTTCCTATCCCGTATCCTGGACTCTGGCCACCATATTCCAGGGCTCCTACTTTATCATAACCTATCGGAAAATAATGAAACGCGTTAAGGTATAGATTTCCCGGCACTTTTGAACCCCGGGGACGGGGTTAGGGGTTCACTTTTGACCCAGTAGCTATTTTTTGCCACCCGGGCCACTTTTTTGAACCCCGGGGACGGGGTTAGGGGTTCACTTTTGACCCAGTGACTATTTTTTGCCACCCGGGCCACTTTTTTGAACCCCGGGGACGGGGTTAGGGGTTCATTTTTATGACTCAATTGAAATATTTGGCATCGAGAGTCACATGAAGACTGTTCGATGCCATTTTTTGTGGAAAAAATGTTGACTCTATTAAAAAAATTGACGCCGTGAGCCACATAACAGCCGGCCGGACTTACCCCCGGAAACTATATCAGTGGCCCGGGTAGAGAAAACATATGCCTGAGCCACAAAAATGAACCCATAACCCCGTCCCCGAGGTTCAAAAAATGAACCCCTAACCCCGTCCCCGGGGTTCATTTTCTTTTCTTGTTTTGTTTTCATCTTTGTTGTATAATTTTCTAAGTATGTAATTTTGGTTATGAGAGGCAATTATGAAGAAGATCATTCTGACCGGCGGAGGCACGGCCGGCCATGTTACGCCCAATCTGGCGCTTCTCCCCGAGCTCAAAAAAATGGGCTTTGAGGTCAAATACATAGGTTCTTACGACGGCATTGAAAAGGAGCTGATCGAAGCGGAGGGTATCGAGTACTTCGGCATTTCTTCCGGGAAGCTTCGCCGTTACTTCGACTGGAAAAACTTTTCCGACCCCTTCAAGGTGCTTAAAGGCTATTTCGAAGCTAAAAAGATCCTGAAAAAAGAAAAACCCGATATCGTGTTCTCAAAAGGGGGCTTCGTTGCTGTCCCGGTGGTCTATGCCGCTGCGAGAAAGCACATCCCCGCCATAATCCATGAATCGGACATTACGCCGGGTCTTGCAAACAAGCTTTGCATGAAGAAGGCGGCATATATCTGCGCGAATTTTCCGGAGACTGTAAAATATCTTCCGGGAGGAAAGGCTGTACTTTCGGGCTCCCCCATCAGGCAGCAGCTTTTTGACGGCCAAAAGGACAAGGGCCTGGAATTCACCGGCCTTAAAAACGGTAAACCTGTCATCCTTATAATAGGAGGAAGTACAGGCGCTGCGAGAGTGAATTCGGCTGTCCGCGACATCCTGCCCACACTGCTCAGAGACTGGCAGGTGGTGCATCTTTGCGGGGCGGGAAAGACAGATCCCGAGTTTGACAATGTGGAAGGCTATCGCCAGTACGAATATGTGAGCAGAGAGCTTCCCGATGTGTTCGCCGCTGCGGATCTGGTGATCTCAAGAGCCGGCGCCAACAGTATATGCGAGCTTTTGGCTCTTAAGAAACCCAACATTCTGATCCCGCTTTCCGCAGAAGCCAGCCGCGGCGATCAGCTTTTGAATGCGGATTCCTTTGAAAAACAGGGCTTTTCCTATGTGCTTAGGGAAGAAAATCTCACCAACGAGACCCTTCTCACCGCCATCCGAAAAGTGTCGGAAAACCGAGACAAGTACATTTCCGCCATGGAGACAAGTAAGCAGAAGGATGCGGTAATGACTATCGCAGAGCTTATCAAAAAGCTTACGGATATATAGAAAGGCAAAAAATGGCATACACTGCGCTTTACAGAAAATTCCGGCCCCAGACCTTCGACGATGTCAAGGGGCAGGATCATATAGTGACGACCCTCAGGAACCAGATCGCTTCCGGCCGTGTGGGCCATGCATTTTTGTTCACCGGGACGCGGGGTATCGGTAAGACTACAGCGGCCAAACTCCTGGCCCGGGCCGTGAACTGCGAGCATCCCGTGAACGGCGATCCCTGCGGCGAGTGCCCTATGTGCAAGGCTATACTGGCCGGTACTTCCATGAACGTGATCGAGATCGATGCCGCTTCCAACAACGGTGTTGACAACATCCGTGAGATCGTTGACGAGGTCCAGTATTCCCCCACCGAGGGCAAGTACAAGGTCTACATAATCGACGAGGTCCACATGCTGTCCACCGGCGCTTTCAACGCGCTTCTTAAGACCCTTGAGGAGCCTCCCGCCTACGTGATCTTCATCCTCGCAACCACCGAGGTCCACAAGATCCCCATCACCATTTTGTCCCGTTGCCAGCGCTACGATTTCCGTCGCGCAACCATCGACGAGATCGCGGCAAGACTTCGGACCCTCACGGACGCAGAGGGCGTGCAGGCCGAGGACAAGGCACTCCGCTACATTGCTACAGCTGCGGACGGTTCTTTTAGAGACGGCATATCTCTTCTCGACCAGTGCATTTCTTTCTACCTCGGCAAAGAGCTGACTTATGACAACGTTCTCGAAGTCCTTGGAACAGTGGATGTTTCCACCTTCAGCGGTCTTCTTAAATGCATACGTGCCCAGGACGTGAACGGTGCTCTTGCCATTCTGGAAGATGTGGTCGCGAGGGGCAGGGAGCTTACCCAGTTCACAGTGGATTTCACCTGGTATCTGAGAAATCTGCTGGTAGCCAAAGCTTCCGGAAATATGAATGAGATCATGGACATACCTACCGACTACATACCACAATTTATGGAAGAGGTGGAAGCAAATTCCGAATCAACCCTGGGAAGATATATAAGGATGGTATCGGATCTTACCAATGATATAAAGTTTTCCAATTCCAAGAGAGTCCTTACGGAAGTTACCCTTATCAGGATGTGTAAGCCTCAGACCGATAATGAAGCTGATTCCGTAATGCAGAGAGTGGAATTTTTGGAACAGCAGATCGAAAGCGGTGCGTTTGTTGCCAATCCCGGAAACGGGGGAGGGCAGATGAGTAACGGAGTCGACGGAAGATATGCCGGGGAGACGGTCAAAGCTCCCGTTAAGGAGGAGCCCACCATCACCAGAGCGCTGCCTGAAGAGATACAGGAGATCGCGGCGAAGTGGGGCAAGATCTCGCAGAAGTTTAAGGGGCCTTACAGGGACGTGCAGACCGCGCGGCTCAGCGTGACGGACGACGATAAGCTGCTGCTGGTGTTCCACGACGGTTTTTCTTTCGGATACGTGAACGCGGAAGGCAAGGGCGCGGAGTTTATTTCCGGTGTTATTGCGGAAGAGACGGGAAAACTGGTGGATGTGGAGCTGAAGCTGGTGGAGTCACAGAAGGAAGCGAAAAACTTCCCGGACATCAAAAAGATGTTTGCAAACAAGAATATCACGGTGGAAGTCACCGATTGATCAAGGAAAGGATAAATTATTATGGCAAAAAGAGGCGGATTCCCGGGCGGCGCAATGCCCGGCAACATGAACAATCTTATGAAGCAGGCACAGAGAATGCAGCGTCAACTGGAAGAAAAGCAGGCTGAGGCAGAGACAAAGAGAGCCGAGCTTGAAGCCAAGGAATTCAAGGCATCTGCAGGTGGCGGAGCCGTGGAAGTTACCGTCAACGGCAAAATGGAAGTGACCGGCGTGGTGCTGTCTCAGGAGGCAGTGGATCCCGACGATGTTGAAACTTTACAGGATATGATAATCGCGGCAACCAACGAAGCTATCAAGCAGGTAAAGGCAGCTGAGGATGAGATTTCGGAGGCGGCAAGTGCAGGTCTTCCCGGACTTGGAGGTTTCGGTTTCTAAACAGCGGAATGCAATGTAAGCAAGCGGGCGCTTTTGGGTTTTGGAGGTTTCGGTTTCTAAATGGATTATTACAGCGGTCAGATCAATAAGTTAATAGAGGCTCTCGGCAGTCTTCCGGGCATAGGGGCGAAAACCGCACAAAGGCTGGCGTTCCACATTGTGAACATGCCCGAGGAGGACGTAAAGCGGCTGGCAAGTGCCATGACGGAGGCAAAGACCAATGTGCGCTACTGCAAATGCTGCTGCACCCTTACGGATGATGAACTTTGCCCTATCTGCAAAAGTCCCGCGAGAGACAAGAAGACCATCATGGTGGTGGAAAATTCCCGTGATCTGGCGGCTTACGAAAAGACCGGCAAATACAACGGAGTCTACCATGTGCTGCATGGGGCAATATCTCCCATGTTGGGCATATCTCCTGCCGACCTTAAGATAAAGGAGCTTCTTGAGCGGCTTAAGGGCGATGTGAACGAGATCATCATCGCCACCAATTCAGGCATAGAAGGCGAAGCTACCGCCATGTACCTGAGCAAGCTCATAAAGCCCATCGGTATAAAAACCACCCGTATCGCCAGCGGAGTTCCCGTAGGCGGCGACCTGGAATATATCGACGAAGTAACACTCCTTCGTGCCCTCGACGGCCGCACGGAGTTATAGATTTGCCCCCGGTGACGGGGGTATTTTTTTCTGCCCTTTTTGACCCAGCAACCATTTTTTGTCACCAGAGTCACCTTTTTGACACCCGGGGACGGGGTTAGAGGTTCATTTTGTTGACCCAATTGAAATATCTGGCACCGAGAGTCACGTAAAGACTGTTTGGTGCCCTTTTTTAACGAGAATTTGTTGACTCAATTGAAATATTTGGCACCGGGAGTCACATTGCGGATGGTCGGAACCTATTTTTTGTGGGAAAGTGTTGACTCGGTGAGGATTTTTTGCCGCCAGAGTCACTTCCTTGAACTCTTACCCCGCCACTGGGTGTCATTTTAGTGACCCATGCATATATTTTCGCCACCAGAGTCACGTTTTTGACACCCTAACCCCGTCCCCGGGTGTCATTTTCCCAATCACAATTTCTTCACAGAACGAACTAAATTTCTCCACCCTTTCATCGAAATTCAAACATAATCTTCCTTTATAATCGCAGACATAACAACAAAGACACAGTCGAAACAAAACAACACAGATCGACAACATAGCAAACTCTTCATTTTATATAAAACCGATAGAAAGGAAGGTAACATTATGAAAAAGAAGATCACAGCATTAGCTTTAACATCGGCACTTATCTTATCACTTACAGCCTGCGGATCCAACGCAGCAAATTCAGTGGCGGCACTCGGAGCAGCAAACAGCCTCAACGCATCGGCAACAGGCAGCGAAACAGCCACAGCAAGCACCGAAGTAAAAGAGACTCTGGTAGCAACATCCAACGAGCTCAAGTCCACAGCGACCACGATCACAGCAACAGCTACCGAGGCAGTGGCAACAGCGGAAGCAGCCATCGAGGCAGCTGAGAACGATCAGGAAGATATCACCTACGTGACACTTTCCGGTAGCACGGCAACTTCCGAAGGAAGCGGCAAGGTCAAGGTGGACGAGGACGGAACAGTTAAGCTTAAGACCGCCGGCACCTACGTTATCAGCGGAGAACTGAACGGCCAGCTCATCGCTAACGTTGACGACGGCGATGTCACCCTCATTTTAAACGGTGTGACCATCACCTCCGAAACCTCCGCAGCTCTTTATGTAAAGAACGTTACCAACTGCACGATCCTACTGGCTGAGGGCACAGAGAACGTTCTGACCGACGCGAATGAATATGTCTACGAGCTGGACGATGACGGAACACTGGAAGATGACCCCAACGCATGCATACATGTTAAGGGCAATCTGGTGATCGGCGGAAGCGGCAGCCTTACGGTGAACGCTAATCAGAGCGACGGCATTAAGAGCAAGCTTACAATGACTATCATCAGCGGCGATATCACCATCAACGCAGCTGAGGACGCTATACAGTGCAACACGGATCTTGTGATCGCAGGCGGCGAGTTTGACATCACATCCGGCGGCGGAACAGCAGCAGCCAAGACTCAGAGCAGCGGCATGAACTTTGGCTTTAACAGAACAACCACCACTACGACCGAGGAAGAAGACGAGATCAGCACCAAGGGCATCAAGGGCGAGACCTCTGTCACCATTACCGGCGGCAACATCAACGTTAATGCTTGCGACGACGCCATCCACTCCAACGGAACAGTGGCTGTCTACGGCGGCACCATGACCCTGGCAACCGGCGACGACGGTATCCATGCCGACACTTCAGTGATCATCGAGGACGGCGACATCACGGTCACCAAGAGCTATGAAGGCATCGAGGCAACTGACATTGCAATCAACGGCGGCAACATCAACATCACCGCCTCCGACGACGGCCTGAACGCAGCAGACGGCAGCGGAACCGAGACCATGGGAATGTTCGGCGGAATGAAGGGAATCACCGCGCAGACATATGATTTCTCGATAACCATCAACGGCGGCTACCTCTACGTAAATGCAGGCGGCGACGGCCTTGATTCTAACGGTACATTAGAGATTTCAGGCGGCGAAGTCTATGTGGATGGACCTGTAAACGATGGAAATACAGCCCTCGATACAACAGCGGCTGCAGTGATAAACGGCGGAACACTTGTAGCGGTAGGATCTTCCGGAATGCTTGAAACTCCTTCCAACGGTTCTGCACAGAACGTGCTCATCGTAATGTTCAACGGAACCCAGAGCGCAGGAACCACTATCACGGTTAAGGACAGCAACGGAAATACAGTAGCAAGTCACACACTTGCAAAGACCGCAGCATGTGCGATCATATCGGCAGATGAATTTGAGACAAACGGAACATATACAGTATCTGTTGGAAACAGCAGTTTTGAAGTAACCCTTTCTTCAACGGTTACAACAGTATCCGGCGATGGTACAGCTACCACCGCCGGGGGCTTCGGACAGATGGGCCAGATGGGCGGCCAGATGGGTGGCTTCGGAAACTTCGGCGGACGTGGCGGCAGAACAAACAGCAGCACTACAGACGGAACAACCGAGAACAGCGGAAACACATGGCAGCAGGGCCAGATGCCTCAAATGGGCGAAATGCCTGAAATGAACGGAGAATTCAGCGGTCAGATGCCTCAGATGGGCCAGATGCCCGGAATGAACGGCCAGATGGGCGGCTTCGGCGGCAGGATGAATGGTCAGATGCCTCAGATGAACGGTGGAATGAACGGCCGGATCGGCGGATATATCACAGATGATGAGAGTTAATAATTCTTTCCAAATTAAAGTATAAATGATATAATGACGGCGTGGGTCTCCCACGCCGGGTTTTTATATGCATGCCTGACAAAATAAAGTTCATGCGAATATATTTTTAAAATATTTCGGGGTTTGGCTTTGAGAAGCGGAAGTTTTAAAAAATTCATATATATCCTCATTTTTTTCGCTTTGCTGGTGATCGGCGCTTTTGTGCTGATATCGGTTAGACAGAAGAATTACGGAAAATTTGACGATATCAAACAGGTCAATGAGATCAGGATCTCCGACGGTTCAGAACTTTACAATAACAGTGGCTGTCTCTTCGTGACCGGAATGAACGGAATGAAGGGATACGACGGAGATGGCGGTCTCATGATGGACGTGGCCTTCGAACTGGATCATCCCTTTACGGTCAGCCGCGGAAAAACGGCCGCAATTGCGGATATCGGCGGAAACAAGGTGTACATAATCTCTCCCGAGGGCCTGCCTCACAGCTATAAGACCGAGGCTCCCATCGTGAAACTCTGCACCGCAGAGGACGGTACCACCGCCGTTTTACTGGATGACGGCAGCAAGGACCTGATCCGGATCTACACTCCCGACGGCGAACCCAAGGTGGAGATCGGAACTACCACCGCCAATGACGGATTTCCCGTGGACATCGCCCTTTCCGGAGACGGCAAGAAGCTGGTCACCCTCTATCTTTCCTTTTCGGGCGATGACATCGTGAGCAAAGTGACGTTTTACAACACCGGCGATGTGGGTAAAAACTTTATAGAAAATATCGTGGGACAGAAAATATATGCCGGGGAGATGGCCTATTTCGTGGATTTCATGGGAAATGACCATGTGGCTGCCGTGTTTGGCGACGGCTTTTCTCTGTTTAAGATGGAGGAGATTCCGGAACTGCTTAAGGACGAGAGGAGCAAGTTCAAGCTCTTTGATGTGCAGGTCTGCGACGAATGCCTGGCTGTGATCTCCGAGATCCCCGATGGCAGAAAACTCACATTTTACGGCACCAATGGCGCAGTCAGTGGCAGCATAGACGAACTGAACGACTATGACAGCATTACCGTTACCAACGGCGAAGCCCTGATCATTAAGGGACAGACTGCAGTCATATATAGAATGAACGGGACCACGAAGCTGGACTGCCGGTTTGAAGGCAGCGGCAGCAAGCTGTATTCCGGGGGAGGGAACAGATACTTTTTCACCGATCCGGACAGGGTGAGGGCCGTGACCCTTGTAAAATAAGCGAAAGGAAGTAAGCACATGTTCTTTACAACTGATGAAGCCGCAACCATTGCGGAAAAATCTGCCAGCATATTGGATAAATTGCATATAAACCTGCTACTGATAGGGGTTCTGGCCATCATAGCCATCGGAGCCATCATCGGAGCACATAAAGGGGCTTTTAAAATGATATTTGCGGTGATCGGTATTGTGCTTGCCATAAGCCTCACCATTCTTCTGTCGCCCATTACCAAGTCAATGATCATGAGTCGCCCAAATTTGTACAATTTCTTCTATACAAAGACCGAGGCTCTTGCCGAAAAGAATAAATGGGCGAGCGTCATCGCAAATCTTGCCTCTTCCAAGGAAGAAGATACTGAAAGCATTGAGAACAGCGGCAGTGACAGTGTTGCCCTTATGAACGAACTACTGGAAACAATGGATGTACCCGAGAGTTTCAGGGAATCCATCGTCGGTGACGAAAGCGTGATCACGGGTTTTGAAGTATCTGCAGACGCCAATGCCAACGAAACCGCCGAATCCCTTAAAAAAGGCGCATATACAGGCATTACCAACCTTATTGTAAAGGCTGTGGCCTTCATCGGGACATTGCTTATTGTAGGCATAGTCCTTGCAATGTTGGGCGGTATCACTAATCTTTTGGGACGTATCCCCGGCATCGAGCAGGCCAACTCCATTGCCGGAGCCATAGCGGGCGGCCTTATCGGCCTTGTCGTGGTGTGGGTGCTCTTTGTGATCATCACTATGATCAGCGCCACCTCCATCGGCCAAAAGATGCTGGCCATGATCAACGAAAATCCCCTGCTTTCCTTTATATATAATCATAACTTTATTTCTTCAAAAGTGTTTAAATGATATCTTAAATTTTAACACACTATCATAAAGAATTATTCTTGAAATCATGTAACAAACAAAGTATAATTCCACGTGAGTAAAATTTTTCTTTATATGAAGAAGGAGAAAAAATATGAACGAAATCATCAATCAATTTTCAAAACTTGGCATCATCCCCGTTGTTGCCATCAATGACGCTAAGGATGCAGTTCCGCTTGCCAAGGCGCTTTGCGAAGGCGGACTTCCCGTTGCGGAAGTAACCTTCAGAACAGCTGCTGCGGAAGAAGCTATCCGCAATATGTGCGAAGCATTTCCCGATATGCTTATCGGTGCAGGTACAGTACTTACAACAGAGCAGGTTGACCGTGCGGTAGCAGCAGGCGCTAAGTTCATCGTAAGCCCCGGCCTTAATCCCAAGGTTGTTAAATACTGCCTTGAGAAGAATGTTCCCATCACCCCCGGAACTTCCAGCCCTACTGATATTGAAGCTGCTCTGGAGCTCGGACTTGACGTTGTTAAGTTCTTCCCCGCTGAGCAGTCCGGCGGTATCGCTAAGATCAAGGCTATGGCAGCACCTTACACAGGCGTTAAGTTCATGCCCACCGGCGGTATCAATGCCAACAACTTAAAGGATTACCTTGACTTCCCTAAGATCGTTGCCTGCGGCGGAAGCTGGATGGTCAAGAGCGACATGATCGCCAACGGTCAGTTCGACGAGATCAAGAGACTTACCCGTGAAGCAGTAAATACCATGCTCGGCTTCGAGTTTAAGCACATAGGCATCAACTGCGAGAACGAGACCAAGGCTATGGCACTTGCAGAGATGTTCGCCAAGTTCTTCGGCTTCGAGCTTAAGGTAGGCAATTCCTCCATTTTTGCCAGCTCCTCCATCGAAGTAAACAAGTCCATGGGACCCGGCAAACTGGGCCACATCGCTATCGGAACCAACTACCTCGAGAGAGCTATTTATCACATGGAGCGTCAGGGCTTCGAGTTCGACAAGGATTCCATCCTCTACAAGAACAACAAGATGACCAGGATCTATCTGAAGGACGACTTCGGCGGTTTCGCAGTACATCTTGTACAGAAATAAGAATAAGGCATACAGGGTCGCAATCGCGGCCCTTTTTTTGAACCCCGGGGACGGGGTTATGGGTTCACTTTTGACCCATTAGCCTTTTTTGGTCACTAGAGTCACTTTTTTGAACCCCGGGGACGGGGTTATGGGTTCATTTTTATGACTCAATTGAAATATTTGGCATCGAGAGCCACTTAAAGTCTGTTCGATGCCATTTTTTGCGTGAAAAATGTTGACTCTATTGAAGTAATTAACGACGTGAGCCACATAACAGATGTCCGGACTGAGCTCCGGAAGCGGTATTAGTGGCTCAGGTAGAGAAAACATATGCCTGAGTCACAAAAATGAACCTCTAACCCCGTCCCCGGGTGTCAAAAAATGAACCTCTAACCCCGTCCCCGGGGTTCATTTTCGGCCATAACTTGCCCGTCGGCAAAATATATGCTATAATAAAAAAAGGGGCCGCAGGATTGGGATATTCTGCGGCTTTACTTTAACCAAAATAAGATTAGGAAAAGAGGAAGAAAAAAATGGCAAAAAGCAAAAAAAGCAGTAGTTTGGGAGCAATAGTCGGAACAGTGATAGTTATCGCGGCCATCATTTGCTGCGTACTGTTCATTACTTCCACAAGAGTATTCGGAAGTTATAAGAGCGAAGCGGCAGGTTCACTTTTCGGAATGAACTATTCACTTGGTTCCGTTACCTACACATTCTCCGGGCTCAATAAGGTTTCCGTGGAAACAGAGGTTACCATACTGGGATCTTCGACCTCCACTCAGGAAGGCAAGTACAAGATCAAGGATAACCGGATCACCTTCACATTCACAGAGGAAAAGAAGAAGGATGACGGCTCCGTAGAAAAGGTTGACAAGGACTACACCTACAGCTTCTACAAGGGAAAAGACACTATCAAGATCGATAATACGGAATATAAAAAAGTGAAGTAAGTCTAAAAAAATAATAAATTCCCTCTTCACAAACAGATGCAGAAGTGCTATCATTTCACCAAATGAATTTAGCTTTTGGGAGAGGGCAAAAAAATGCATTTTGAAAGTTCTTTTACCGGAATGATCAAAAACATAACAGTTGAACTTATACCGCCGGTTCTGTTGTTTCCGACGGAACGGTTGGTGTTTCACTTTTCAGAGACGATTTGTTGAAAGGATGGGTATCCCCATTTTTTCCGAACCGCCTCTTTTTTTAGGCAAAAGTGAACCCCTAACCCCGTCCCCAAAGGTTCAAATTTAATTTATTACAATCAGCAACGGAGGAAAAAACTATGAAACTCACTTACGGTATCAATGACAAGCCCGCAATGGGCAAGACGATCGTCTATGCCCTGCAACAGCTGCTTGCGATCATGACGGCGACACTGGTTGTGCCCATCATCATCAACGGCAACGCAGGCCTCACGGGAAGCGGCAGCATGAGCTCGGCTGCAGCACTTTTCGGAGCAGGCATAGGTACTCTCGTCTACCTCATCTTCACACGCTTTAAGAGCCCTGTATTCCTGGGATCTTCATTCGCATTCATCGGTTCCATGACAGCCGCTTTCGCCGGTGCGACAAGCGTGGCAGTGGGCTATCTGGGCCTTATCATCGGTGCGGTACTTGCAGGCCTTGTATATGTCGTAATATCTATAATAGTAAAAGCAGTAGGTTCAGGCTGGGTTAACAAGCTCATGCCCGCAGTAGTTATCGGACCTACGGTTGCCATCATCGGACTTTCCCTTGCAGGTAACGCTGTAGGCGATCTTCAGAAGGCTCCGGCAGGCGGTTCAACACTGATCGCAGTTCTTTGCGGACTTGTAACCCTCTTCGTAACCATCATCTGCTCCACCATCGGAAGCAAGAACATCAAGCTCATACCTTTCATCATCGGTATCCTGGCAGGTTACGTTGTTTCCGCTATTTTCACCATCATCGGATATGCTTCGGGCAATGATGCTCTCCTTGTAAGTGACTTCAGTCCCTTCACAAACCTGGTAGCAGACGGCGTAAAGGTTACCACCTTCTTCAGCCTTCCCACCTTCACCTTTGTTACTGCCTTCGGCGGTTTCGGCGGACTGTCGGGTGCCTATATCGGAACTGTTGCGGTAGCATATGTTCCCGTAGCTTTCGTAGTTTTTGCTGAACACATTGCAGACCACAAGAACATTTCTTCCATCATCGAGAAGGATCTTCTTGAAGAGCCCGGCCTCAACAGAACCCTTCTGGGCGATGGCGTAGGCTCCATGGCAGGCGCACTTTTCGGAGGCTGCCCCAACACCACCTACGGCGAGTCCATCGCTTGCGTCGCTATCACAGGAAATGCATCGGTCATCACCATCTTCTGCACCTCCATTTTGGCCATCATCATTTCCTTCCTTTCTCCCTTCGTTGCATTTGTTAACTCTATCCCCAGCTGCGTAATGGGCGGAGTGTGCATCGCACTTTACGGCTTCATCGCAGTCAGCGGTCTCAAGATGATCCAGAAGGTTGATCTGGAAGACAACAAGAATCTCTTCGTTGTTTCCACCATCCTCATCTGCGGTATCGGCGGTCTGGTCCTTCACTTCGGTGAGATCACCATCACTTCCGTAGCATGCGCCCTTATCCTGGGTATCCTTGTAAATACCGTGCTTACCGCTCTGGAAAAGAAGAAGAGCACAAAATAAATCATAGTAACTCTATTTTGAACCCCGGGGACGGGGTTATGGGTTCATTTTTATGACCCAATTGAAATATTTGGCACCGAGAGTCACATAAAGACTGCTCGGTGCCTCTTTTTGTGGAAAAATATTGGCCCAGTGACTGTTTTTTGCCGACTGAGCCACAAAAATGAACCCCTAACCCCGTCCCCAGGGTTCAAAAAAGTGGCCCAGGCAGAGAAAATATATGCCTGAGTCACAAAAATGAACCCCTAACCCCGTCCCCAGGGTTTAAAAAAGTGGCCCAGGCAGAGAAAATATATGCCTGAGCCACAAAAATGAACCACTAACCCCGTCCCCGGGGTTCATTTTTTTCCGGGAAAAACTATGTTAAAAATTTAATTTCCCTGTCTGCGCCTTGTTGACACCCGCATATCAGGTATGTTATCATAAACGTGGTATATTCTGACTTTGAGGTGATTTTTAATGGTTAATAACAGAAAGGTCAGACTGATGACAAGAC
Organism: Lachnospiraceae bacterium; assembly: GCA_016287765.1. Next base: position 9,391 of record JAEEWS010000009.1, on the reverse strand, counting down.
TTGCCATATACGAGAAAGGTGAAGGCAAGGAAGATCTGAAACTCAACAAATACTTTAGAAGAGACTATCTCCGGGCGCGTATGCTCGGAAGTTTTGTTGCGGTTACGGTTGGTTTTGTTTTTACAGTCGGACTTGCGATCTTATATAATATGGATTTTTTTGTAAGCAACGCCGTCAACATCGATTATATGCTGCTCATGAAGCAGCTGATCGCTGTGTATGTTATGTTGCTTGTGATAGGTGTTATGGCCTCCCTTGTTTTTGGCATGCTTCATTATAACCATTCCAGAAACAAGCTGGGCAAATACTTCCGAATGTTGCGCAGACTTCGCTCGATCTACAACGAGGAGGAAAGAGCATCCTATGAAAGAGAGGGCGAGTAGAAATGCTGACTAGTTTAATGGCATTCAGGAAGGCTGCGAGACAGCTTTTTCAGAAGTATCAGATCATTATTGAGATCATTTTTAAATTTATCATATCCTTTGAGGCATACAGCCGCATAGTGGAGAGCGTGGATTATAATGCCACTCTGTCCAAAATTGTGTTTAAGATGGGCTTCGGTGTAGCGGGCGCAATATTGCCGCCCATGGTCACCATCCTGTTGTGCATGCTGGTGGCTGTTTATGAAGTGTTCAGCGGTTCGCCCATTATGGCGGTGCTGGCCCTGGCCGTTTTTGTGGTACTCTATTGCTTCGCGGCCAGATTTTCCGGCAAGTTCGCCTATGCCATCGTGGCCATACCTTTGCTGGTGAAGTTCAACCTCCATTACATCGTTGCGCTTCTCCTGGGCATGACCGCAACGCCCCTCGCCATCTTCCCTGCGGGCGTAGGCGTCATCACCTACTACATCTTCGGCGCCATCAATAACTCCATGACCACCGAGAAACTGACGTCAATGGACGACATCCTGGCCCTTTATATGCGATTCATGGGCGACATTTTCGCCAACAAGGAAATGTTCTATGTTGTGGCTATTTTTGCCGCAGTCATCATTATAATGTGGGCCCTCAGAAAGCTGCGTTTCGGCTTCGTTTTCGAGATCACTATTTTGGCGGGCGGGCTTTTGATGATATTTGGCCACGTTTTTGCGGGAAAATATGTCACTATGTCAGTTCCCACGAACTATGTGGTATGGGGCACTATAATCTCCATGCTGCTGGTGTACATCGTACAGTTCTTCCACGTGGTTTTGGACTACACCGCCGTGGAATATGTGCAGTTCGAGGATGACGACTATTACTACTACGTGCACGCCGTTCCCAAGCTGGACAGAGTGATCCTTGAAGAGGTCAAGCCCTCGGAAGAGGCGATGGAAGCCGAGAAGAGAACCGGTATTACCGGATTTTTCAGACGCTTGCGTGAAGACGGCTTCAAAAAGAGCATTTTCACCACCATGTTCGAGCAATCCAAAAAGGAAAAGCACCCCGAGATCATGGATGATGAGGACGAGAATGCATATGCTTTCTCGACGGATGAGGACAGTAAAGAGGCCGGCAATGAGGGAGAAGAGTACGAGGCTCCCGAAAAGGAATATGCTGAGTCCGAGGAAAACTACGACGAGGATTACGAAGAAAATTACGAAGATCCCAACGGGGAGTACACTGCCCCTGCTGAGACCGATGATGAAGATGAATGGGACATCAAAGCCGGGGATCGAAAATAAGGAATGCAGGCACGAAAATTGTGCCTAAAGATACAGACGGAGATAAGAAAGAAGAATAAGGATGAGCGATCTGACCGCCATTTTAAATAACATCACAAAGCTTTTATCCTTCCCTAAGATGAAGTTTCTGGATTTCGTGGAAGTGTTCATCATTGCATGGCTGATCTATTACATTGCAAAGTGGATCAAGAACACGAGAGCCTGGGTCATCGTTAAGGGACTTATTGTGATACTTATTTTCTGGGCCATCGCCTCGATCCTTAATTTTGATGTCATCATCTGGGCACTGACCAATGCCATCGGCGTAGGTATCACCGCCCTTATCATATTGTTCCAGCCGGAGCTCAGAAGGGCACTGGAGAACCTGGGACAGAAGAGTGTTGTTTCCCTCGGACTTTTTTCGGATGTGAAGGAAGTTCATGATGAATTTTGCGAAAATACGGTGGAGGAGCTGGTGAAGGGTGCCTTCGAACTGGCAAAGACCAAGACCGGAGCTCTCATCGTGATCGAGCAGGACGTGCCCTTAAAGGAGTACGAAGAAACAGGCATACGTATAGACGCCGTGGTAACATCGGCTCTTCTTATTAATATATTCGAGCACAACACGCCTCTCCATGACGGCGCTGTTGTGGTAAGAGGCAACAGGATCACGGCTGCCACCTGCTACCTGCCCCTTTCGGAAAACATGAAGCTTTCCAAGGATCTGGGTACCAGACACAGAGCGGGCGTGGGCGTCAGTGAGGTTACGGACAGCCTGACCATCATCGTTTCCGAGGAAACGGGAAAAGTCTCCATTGCCAAGAACGGCAGTCTTGTTTACAACGTGGACGGCGAGTTCCTTCATACGAAGCTCACCGAGCTTTTGCCTAAGAAGACTGTTTCCGAGAAGAGATTCCTGGGACTTTTCAAGCATAAAGAAGAGGGAGGTGCTTTAAGATGAAAACCTACCTTCTCATGTTTTGGAAAAAGATATCCCATAACTTCGGCCTTAAGCTTTTGGCTCTGGTCTCCGCCTTTTTCATCTGGGTGGGAGTGGTCAACAGCCAGGATCCCATCGATACCATTACCTTTTATAATGTGCCGGTGAAGATCCTGAACGAGGATTCGCTTATCCGTAAGGACAAGATCCCGGAGGTTGTGGACGGAAGCACCGTGACTGTAACGGTCCAGGCCAGAAAGTCTATCTGCGACAAGCTCACGGAGGAATCGATCATCGCAACCGCTGACTTCGAGAAAATATATGTCACGGATACGGTTCCCATTGAAGTAAAGGTCGACGGCTACGACGAGAGCGAAGCCGAGATCATACGCGGACAGAACGCTTACATGAAGCTGTCCCTCGAAGATTACGCCACCAAGGAATTTAAGATCAAGATAAATAACACCGGTACACCCGCCGACGGATTTGTGGTGGGTACCAATGCTTCCAGCCCCAACGTGGTCACCATAAGGGGATCCAAGCTGCAGATCAGCCGCATTCAGGCTGTTGTCGCCACTGTAAACGTGAACGGCATAAACAAGACTTCGGAAGTTGTGGTCAACCCGGTGATCTACGATGCCAACGACGAGGAGATCAGCACAGAAAATCTGGAACTGAGCAGTCGTTCCGTTAGTGTCACTACCACTCTTTACAGGACCAAGACATTGAACCTGGAGGCTGTGACCTTCGGCGACGTCGCGACGGGATATGAAATAAAGAGCGTTTCCGCACAGCCCTCGAGCATCACGGTTGCGGGTACGGACGAAGACCTGGAAAAACTGGGAGATTCCCTTCGTGCCTATGTGGATGTGACGGGTCTTTCGGATAACGTGGAAAGTAATATAGGCATATATTCTCTCATTGACAGCAAGCTTTCCAGTATTAAGATCCTGGACGATGATACCACATTGGCTGTTACCACATATATAGGAGAACAGCGGAAGATGGATGTTTCCGTTGCATCTTCGGATATTGAGGTGCGTGGTTTGAAAGATGAGCTGATACCTTACAGCTTGACCCTTTCAGCCGGACGTATGACCGTTAGAGCTGCCAAAGAGGCAGTCGATTCGGTAAGTGCGAATGCCATTCATCCATACATCGACCTGACCTATATCACAGCTCCCGGAACTTATCAGCTCACGCTGCAGACGGATCCGGAGAAAGGTATGGTTTGTCTTTCCAAGCTGTATGTAACCGTGCAGGTAGACAGAGTGCATGAGGTACCTCAGACAGAAGAACCGGAAGAACCTCAGGAAGGCGGATCGGAGACAAGCGAGCCCGGAGCGGAGTAAATGAAACAATTCATCAAAAACTTCAAGAAATACAGTTTCCTTCTCGGCCAATTGGTTGAGAAGGAAATTAAACTTAAATACAGAAATTCTTATCTGGGGATCATCTGGACCATGCTGGAACCACTCCTGACCATGATCGTTCTTACCCTGGTATTTTCAAGGCTGCTGGGAAAAAACACGCAGGACTTCCCTGTGTACATTTTGACCGGACGCCTTATTTTCTCATTCTATTCAGGTTCTACCAACAAGGCCCTGAGGTCAGTGAGAGACCACTCTTCCATGATCAAAAAAGTATATGTTCCAAAGTACATGTACCCTTTGGCGTCTGTCTTTTCCAACTATGTGACTTTCCTGATCTCACTGCTGGTACTTGTGGGTGTTGCGGCAGTACGTCATGTGCAGCCCACCATCTACCTGCTTCAGGCTATCGTTCCTCTTGTCATTGTCTTCGGACTTGCCATGGGGACCGGCCTCATCCTCTCGGCTGTGGCTGTATTCTTCCGCGACCTTGAGTACCTTTGGGGAGTGGCTATCATGATCATCATGTATGCTTCCGCCATTTTCTATCGCGCGGAAGATGTGATCTCCGATAAAAATGCCTGGATCTTCAAGCTTAATCCCATTTTCGCCTGCATCGACAACTTCAGAAGTGCAGTCTTCGGATCCCCCATGAATCTCGGCGCCACGGCCTACTCCGCCGGCGTAGCCGTGCTCCTGATCCTGTTTGGCGGCATTTTCTTCTGGAAAAACCAGGACAAATTCATCCTTCATTTATGAACCTTTGGGGACGGGGTTAGCGGTTCATTTCAGGACCTTAGTCCCGCTTTGAACCATTGGGGACGGGGTTAGTGGTTCATTTTTGGACCTTATTATTTTAAATAGGTAAAAATCATGGCAGAAACATCTTTAATTGTGGACAACGTATCAGTTAAGTATCGCTTAACTGAGGAAAAAGTTGACAACTTAAAAGAATATATCATCAGACTGGTCAAGAGAAACCTGAAATACAAGGACTTTTTGGCTCTTAACGGCGTTTCTTTCACGCTGAACAGGGGCGACCGTTTGGCGGTGATGGGAAAGAACGGCGCCGGAAAATCCACCCTTATGAAGGTTGTGGCCGGGGTTTTAAAGGCTTCGGAAGGGAAGATCACAACCTTCGGAAATGTAGTTCCGCTCCTTGAACTGGGTGCCGGCTTTGATATCCAGTACTCCGGCGCGGAGAACATCTGGCTTTACGGCGCTATGCTGGGCTATCCCAAAGCTTTTATAAAGTCAAAGTATGACGAGATCGTTGAATTTGCGGATCTGGGTGAATTCATAAATGTTCCGGTGAAGAACTATTCTTCGGGAATGCGCGCCCGCCTGGGCTTTGCCATCGCTACGGTGGTGGAGCCGGACATATTGATCCTGGACGAGGTGCTGTCTGTGGGAGACGCAGCTTTCAGAAAAAAGAGCGAACAAAAGATCATGAGCATGTTCGATAAGGGCACCACCGTGCTTTTCGTGTCCCACAACGAGTCTCAGGTCCGAAAGCTTTGTACCAGAGGCATATTGCTTGACGGCGGGAAGCTGGTTTTTGAGGGCACAGCAGAAGAAACCGCAGACGAATATCTGCGTATAAATAGGAAATAAAATGAGCCTGGGGATGGTGGTTCACTTTTTGAACCACCATCCCCAGGCTCATTTTATTTCTACACAGAGTTCACAATTATTATTTTCTTTAAACACAATTCCATCACAAACTCCCGATATGATTAAACACGTGAACAGTTAATAACATCCCGAGAGGGATTGGAAATAAGAGAAAGGACGATGACTTATGGATGATGAATTAAGAAACAACGAAGTTAATGACAACAATGAAGTCAACGACAATATCGAAGCATTTAAAGCCATGTCGGATGAGGAGATCCGGGCTGCAGCCGAAAATATTGGAGCAACACCTTTTGTAAGCTACGGAGCAGCAGGCGGTAACAGCGCTAATGAGCAGAACAGCGGTAACGGTGCTTACAGTGACAGCTCCAACAGCAATGAGAATGCAGGTTTTACTTCCTACACGGATTATGACTATTCCGCATCCGGAAGATTAAATGATACCCCCCATGTTAAGCAGAAAAAGCATATCTTCGCAAAAATTTTCAAATTTATTGGCCTGGCGGCTTGTTTCGGAGCAATAGCCGGCGGGACATTCTACGGAGTAACATATGGTATAGACAAGGCATTCGGAGACAGTTCCTTCCTCACTGCCACCAATGCCGAGGTTGAGGATAACACTACCAATGCATTGAAACAGTTGGGCGTCAGCAATCTTGTGATCGCAGCCTCCAGCACCACGACAGCCAAGGGCGATACCGGCAATGTGGTTGTGGATGTGGTTAAGGAAAACATGAGCTGCACCGTATGCGTTGGAGTTTCCTATACAATGACCCAGCGCGATATATGGACCGGCAGAAGCAGCTCCTACGAAGTAGAGGGCGGCGGTTCCGGATTCATAGTAGGTATGAACGATGATGAGATCTTCATCGCCACCAACAACCACGTTGTTGAGAAGGCCGAAAAGATCACTATCACCTTCTCTGATGACGAAACGGTTTCAGCAACCACGAGAGCTACAGATCCCGACAATGACCTTGCCATCGTTTCCGTAAAGAAATCGGACGTTTCCCGGGACACACTCAGCGAGATCAAAGTGGCTACCCTCGGTGATTCCGACGAGTCTCAGGTGGGCGAAATGGTCATCGCCATCGGTAATGCTCTCGGCTACGGCCAGTCTGTTACCGTGGGCTACCTTTCCGCAAAGGACAGGACCGTGAACTACGAAAACGCCAGCATGACCCTTCTCCAGACCGATGCTGCCATCAATGAAGGCAACTCCGGCGGACCTCTTTTCAACGTAAACGGCGAAGTTATCGGCATCAATTGTGCCAAGTATTCCAGCGAGAGCGTTGAGGGCATGTGCTTTGCGATCCCCATCACTGCAGCTATCCCCATTCTCGACGACCTCATCAATCGCGAGATCGTGGCTGAAGAAGACCGCGGCTACCTGGGCGTTGTGATCCAGACCGTGACCGAGGACCTGGCAAATCTTCTCGGAATGCCCTACGGTGTTCGCGTACAGTCCGTGACTGAGGACAGTGCAGCTGCAGAAGCAGGCATATATACCGGCGACGTCATCACTGCTGTTAACGGCACTAAAGTGTCCACCAACGAGCAGTTGATAACCCAGATCAATTCCTATAAATACGGCACATACATCCGCATCACCTTCCAGCGCCAGGTTAATGGCAAGTGGACCGAGATGTTCGCAGATGTAAAGCTTATGAAAAGACCTTCCACAAATTAAGGTAAAACAGCTTACAAACCCTAAACTACATAGATCAAACCCTAAACAACAAAACAAGGGACTTACGGTCCCTTGTTTTGTTTTCCCAAAATGAACCCCGGGGACGGGGTTATGGGTTCATTTCAGGACCTTAGTCCCGTTTTGAACCTTTGGGGACGGGGTTATGGGTTCATTTTTGGCTCAGTCGGCAATTTTTGCCGCCAGAGTCACTTTTTTGAACCCCGGGGACGGGGTTATGGGTTCATTTTTGTGGCTCAATCGAAAAAAATGTGGCCCAGAGTCACATGACGTGTTCCGGGAAACCCTTTTTTGTGGGAAAAACAGTGGCTCAATTGAAAAAATCTTCATCGTGAGTCAAATGACATGTTTCAGGGAGTCTTTTTTTAGTGAAAGGTATTGACCCAGTGCCCTTTTTTTGCCACCAGAGTCACTTTTTTGAACCCCTAACCCCGTCCCCGGGGTTCATTTTAAATTTTTTCTTGTAAATCCCTCGAAAGTGGGTTATTATATAGGGTACTTGTGATATTATACCCATTTGTCGCCCAATTACACAAAAAGGGCTTCAAAAGCAGACAGACAGGCGAGGCAGAGATGATCAAAGCCCATCAAAAATCCTTCCACAGATTGTATATTATTTCCGACACGATGTTAGTCGTATTGGCTTTCATCCTGTCCTATTTTATACGTTTTTATCTGATCGGAACGAGAGAGGGTGTCAAGTACCTGCCCCTTAGCGATTACACGAACTACCTGTTCCTGCTGGCAGTGGGATATATGCTCATCTTCCTTTTCGGAGGACTGTACAATCCACAGCGCAGCCGCTCCATGCGGAATCAGATCTTTGACGTGATCAAGGCTAATGCCTTCGGAGTGGTCTATTTCCTGGCCATGCTGTACATGTTCAGGGAAAATGACATTTCCCGTAAGTTTATCGCGGTGTTTGCAGTGATAAACACTCTGCTGGATGTTTCCTTCAGGGTGCTCTTGTATTCTGTTTTAAGGAGCCTCAGAAAGCACGGCAAAAATCTGAAACACGTGCTGATCGTGGGCTATTCCCGCACGGCCGAGGTCTACATAGACCGTATTTTGGCAAATCCTGTCTGGGGTTATTCCGTTATGGGTATCCTGGATGACGATATGGAGAAAGGCACCCGTTACAGAGGCGTTTCCGTTCTCGGAAAGATCGAAGACTTAAACGCGTTGCTGTTCGATAATGACCCCGACGAGCTGGTGATCGCCCTTAAGGTGAACGATTACACAAGGCTTACCGAGATCGTGCAGACCGGAGAGCGTTTCGGACTTCACACCAAATTTGCACCGGATTTCATGAACATGATCTCCGGCTACGCAAACATGGAAGATATGGACGGAGTTCCTATAATAAACATCCGTGCCGTGCCACTGGGCAGTCTGGGCAACAAGGCGGTGAAACGGGCTGAAGACCTGATCTTCGGATGCATTGCACTGATCATAGCCGCCATTCCTATGGCGATAACTGCGATCCTGGTGAAGTTTTCCTCCGACGGTCCGGTCATTTTTAAGCAAACACGCATAGGTCTTCACAACAGGGAATTCACTATGTATAAGTTCCGCTCTATGCGCGTGCAGGATGAGGAAGAAGAAAAGAAGGAATGGACCACCGAAAATGACGATAGGGTCACCAAGGTGGGCAAGTTCATTCGAAAAACCAGCATTGACGAGCTCCCCCAGCTTTTTAATGTTATCAAAGGAGACATGAGCCTTGTGGGTCCGCGCCCCGAACGGCCTTTCTTCGTGGACAAGTTCAGAGACGAGATACCCAGGTATATGGTTAAGCACCAGGTTCGGCCGGGCATTACAGGTTGGGCACAGGTGAACGGCTACCGCGGCGATACTTCCATCAGAAGGAGGATCGACCTGGACATCTGGTATATCGAAAACTGGACTCTGTGGTTAGACATAGCCATATTGTTCAAAACAATTTTCCATACAAAGGATTACAACGCCTACTAGTACAGCGGTTTTAAAATAAATGGACTAATGCGCAGAATGCTTGCTCGAATGCTCGTGCGTGAAAACGCAGGTGTAGCGGGCTACTCCGAGGCTTTCATGTACGGGCAGTCGGGTAAGCAGGC
>JAEEWS010000041.1 GCA_016287765.1 Lachnospiraceae bacterium | reverse complement strand
TTTGTCGGAGCAGTTGCACTTTCATCGTATGATGTACCATCTCTTCCAACATATTTTATATCAGCTGCATCAACACTAAGACCGGTTGCACTGTTAAATGCTGTAAGTCCTGATAAAGTTGCAGTTTCACTTCCGGTTCCACCATAGGTTGTTAATGCAGGCTTAACAATGGTTAATGTTGATGTTGTATCTCCAATATGCTCTTGATCACTATTCGCACAGGTTGCTGTGATAACTGCACCGTTTTCGGTATAGGTGAAGTCGTGAGAATGCGGTAAGCTGTTGTTCACGGTCATATACTGCGATCTTGCATAGTCGTTCTCCACCTTCGCCACATTATTACTGGGATCATTCTCAGGATTTGCGCTTGTACCACCATAGAGGTACATTCCCGTGCCGAGGGTCAGCTTCCCGTTGCCGGTGCCGTTATGCCCCGCACCGATGCCCTTACCCTGACCGTCACCACTCGTGGTCACCGTACCACCATATATGGTCACTGTACCGCCTGCTCCACCGTTTCCGCCGCCGATTCCTGCGCCTTTCGTGTTGCCCCATGCGGTGACTTCGCCGCCGTGGATAGTCACTTTGCCACCGCCTGTGCCAACGTTGCCGCCAATACCTGCGCACTCTCCTTCACATGTTGAAATTATGCCATTTGTGGTACCCGCGTAAAGTTTGCCCGTGCCAAGTATGGTCTCGTCTATGCTTCCCGCATAGATGTTCAACGTATTGCCGCTTGTGACCGTGATTCCCTTACGGGCGATCAGGGTCGCGCCGTCGCAGAGAATCAGGTTGACCGTGCCGCTGACAACAAGGCGGTTCGTCGCAATCGCATTGCCGGATATGATGACGTACCAGCCCGTCGGTATCGTAGTGAGTGTGCTGTTCGTCCCCTCTACGAAAGCGGTGTAGCTCGTACATGCTTTCGTTTCCGCCGTGCCGGTCGTCGCGTTGTGGTCGATGTAGGCCACAGGATCGGGAACCGCCGGGAACTGAACTTTCTTATAAGAATTAAGTTCCTGCCCTGCTTCACTGACTGCGATTGAAGCCTTTCCCGTAGTGCCTTCTGTGTCCGTCCATCCGGTTCCGGCAATCGCATTTTTCAAATAGTTAATTGCCTTATTGCCTCCTATCGCAACTACCGTCGCGTTCTCACCAATCGTCACAGCACTCGTTTGATAATTCACATCCCTCAAGCCTGAATGGATTCCTGTTCCTATTTGTCCTATAGCATTTACCTTACCGGATATGATATTGACTCCATACCCATATTTCTGTGTCTGAATACCATTAAACCCTCCTTCAACATTTATCTCAGCATCTTTTATAGTAAGAGCATATGCTTCAATACCGACTGAATAATTACCGCTTCCTTTTACTGTAAGTTTTCCAGCTCCGGAAATTGTAATATTTCTACTACTTTCGATACCAATCTGAACATCGCCGTTTACTCCCACTTTGTTATCAGAGTCTGCTGATAGAACGATACTAAGACTATCATTTCCACTATAATATATTCCACTGGTAGAATTATAACCGGGTTCTGTATAACCTGCAGCAATATCAACTCCGTTCAATGTAAGCGTATTGGTATCCACATCGTAGCTTACTGTTGCACCTTCATCCGTATCACCCAGCACGTCGTCCTTGTTCGCGCTCGTCACCTGTACGCCACCGACCCAAAGGGGATACTCAACGGCCGGCGTCAACTCAAATTTCTTCGTGCCAGAATCAAACGTCACCTTGCTCAGGTCGAGCTTTAAAGCAGGGCGGACACCGCACTCATACCAGGCATTATCGCCAGAACTGGAAACATAGCCATCTTCGCATTCCACACGCGCCGCTTTGTTAGGATCGAAGCCGCGCGAGCGCAGCCACCAGAAATAGCTCATTGCCGTGGAGCATTTTCTTACATCTTCGCTCAATCCCTCTGCTTCCGATGTGCTGAGAAGCCAGAGCTTTGCATCGACTTCACTATCGCTATCTGAACCCTTCACCTTAACAGTCACAATGGCATCAGCCACAGCCTCAAAGGTACCGCCTGTACCTGTCAGACTATCCAGATAACCCTTTACGAGGGATATGCTGTATACATAGACACTGTCTTGAGACTCATGGAATTTCGATGCTTCAATCGGATCTTTAGAAAGCAGCGTGACTGTCCCGGCATCTACTGCTGTTGAATCATCCGCTATGATGTACCAATCCATTTCATTAAACTCCACTGATGTAGTGGTGTTCACTAAACTCGCATAGGGATTTCCGGCATACGCATTCACCGTAACATTACAGCTTGCGCTCTTTGTGCTGTCTGCATTGCTGGTACAAGTGACAGTGGCACTGCCCGCTGATATGCCCTTAGCGTAGACGGTCAGGGTTTCAGTGGCATCTGTACCGACCTCGGTAGTACAGTTTTCGTCAGAATATAACTTCACCGCGGTCGCATTTGTTCCACCAACGCTCCACTTTACAGTCTTGTCAAATGCGTTGTCAGGAGCGACGGTAGCCGTAAAGGAAACCTTATTGCCCTCATCGATGATCTGAGTAGTGGTCTTGTCGAGGGTCAAACCGGTGACCAATATATGTTCAAATTTTACATACTGTTTTGAGGAAGTGTTGTCGGTCACGGATGTCCAATTGGTATTGTCTTCGCTTTCCTCGGCATTTCCGGTGATGGATCCATATACAGCTTGACCAGAATAGCCATCAGAAGCATCGCTACCTTTAGTTCCACCATTACCGCCGGTTATAGTGGCAGATCCGCCGTTAAGAATGATTCCGCCACATACACCATATCCTCCATCTCCACCGTCATCATAATTATCACCGTTACCGCCATTTCCACCAACAACAGTGATAGAACCACCGTTGACAATGACAACCCCAGCTATACCAGAATAACCATCACAGCCGGCTTCACCGTTACCGCCGTTAACGCAGACCGATCCACTCTTGACTGTAACATTACCGTAAACACCATCTGCTTCTCCGGTTACTTGGACAGTTGCACCATCAACGATAAGGTTTCCACAAAAACCATCAATCGGTGAGTGTCCCACTTCTTCCGCGGGAGCATTGACGATCAGTGTTCCTCCACCCGAAACCGTAAGGATAGAGTTATTATCACAATAGATTACAGCATCGCTATAGTCGGATTGACCGTTGATGGTCAGTATCTTTCCTTCGGGAATCGTTAGTGTAATATCGGCATTAACCGTGACATTGTTATTAATCGTTACATCACCGGCAATGACTGAATTCTCGGACCATATCGTAGATTCATTGTCCAGTGTTGCCGCATACGCGGTCAAACTCAACCCCGGCATCAAGCCCAGCATCAGCACAAGGCTGAGCAGGATGCTCAATAAGTATTTCAATTTTTTCTTTCCTTTCATTCCTTTTACTCCTCCTAATTATTTTTAAAAAATGCCACATCCGACAGGGCATAATCCCCCTATCGGCTATGGCATTCTTTTTTCAAATTATAATTCTTGTTGGACATGGCAGTAACGCCCCCTTGGCTTAATAGATATTCTGATTAAAGCCCCGTGCCCAACCTCTCGTTAAAAATCTTAACATATTGATTATGTCAAAAAATAGTGCAAAAAACAAGAAATTTTCCGTTAAATATTTAACCCGGGATAACTAACGTTACAGTTCAGGCATCTCCTTGAACTGTAACCGGATTTCTTTTTATTTGTCAGCTTTCCTGTAACGTTTGCTTTTATTTACTCCATTATCGACTATCTCGCCAAGCTCGCACAGTATATGCAACAATTCTTTTGTACGTGTTTCCTTCAGCCCTGTGGCTTCTAACAATTCTGCACTGCTATACCACTGTCCCGTCCCCAAAGGCTCATAAAAAATATATTAAATGTTTATATAAGAAATGAAACTGTATTGACTTTAGAGTCCTTTTCAGATAAAATAATTGTGCAAAATCAGTTTTGCACAACCGATTGTCGAGCAACGAAAAGAGGCGCCTATGCTGAATTTTGAACCGTTTTCAATTACAAACCTTCAAAAGGTATTACCCTATATACAAAGAAACCCTTCCCTTTGCAGCGATCTGTCCGCAGGATATCTGTTCATGTGGAGTGACGATGCGGATATGCAATTCTGCATATGGAACGAGACATTTTGCCTCAGACAGCAGGTGGGTGAACAGACAGCCTTCAGCTATCCTTTCGGAGCAGATCCCGAAGGAATGCTGGACGAGATAAAAGCTTACGTGTTTAGTAAAGATATGCCTTTAAGATTTTTTGCGATTGACGGAGAAACTCTGGAAAAACTGAAGGCCGATAGCAGATTTCAGCCGGCTATGTGGGCCTATGACAGGAAATGGAGCGACTATATATATGACTTTGCCGAAGCCATGAGCTTTCCGGGGAAGAAATTCAGCGGTCAGAGAAATCATATAAATAAATTTAAAAAACTGTACGGAGAGCCTGAGATCAGGTTCCTCACCGCAGCTGATAACGCCAAAACGGCAGAACTTCTTAAAAACTACGAGGAAGAACACCCGGGTGCAAATGCTCTGGAAAAGCAGGAATTAAAAAAGACCCGGGAATTATATGACATACATGAACTTCTCGGACTTTATGCCGCAGGGCTCTTTGTAGACGGCGAGATGGCGGCTTTAAGCATCGGCGAAGTGGTGGGCGACATGCTCATAATCCATGTTGAAAAGGCCTTGAAGAAGTTTGAGGGAATTTATCCCACCATGTATTCGGGTTTTGTACGTCTGATGGCGGAGAAGCTGGGACGCGAGCTTAAATACGTTAACCGCGAGGACGATTCCGGAGATCCCGGACTCAGGACTTCCAAGCAGCAATACCATCCAATATGCATGGCAGACAAATACCTTCTGCACGTGGGAACGCCCGCGGTGAAGCTCACTCCCCTATCTCCTGTTTTCGGAAATGGTGTGGTGTTGACCGGGATCCGTGAAACTGATAAGTCCGCTTATTTAAGGCTGAACACTGATGTGGAAAACAACCGCTATTGGGGCTATGACTACCGGGAAGATATGAGCATTACAGGCCCTGTGGATGAAAATACTTTCTTTGACATGACCGCTTTTGACATGCAGGTGGGAGATTCCGTGAATTATGCGGTGAGACTTTCGGAAAACGGCGAAATGATCGGAGAAGTCATTCTTTGGAACTTCACTTCGAAAGGCACCATCGAACTGGGCTGCAGGATATTGCCCGAATATCGCGGAAAAGGCTACGGCAGGGCTGCTTTCGGAGCAGCTACAGAGCTTGCGCTTACAGTAAATGATTCCCGTGTGGTTGCAAGATGCTTCATTGAAAACCTGCCTTCCTACAGGATGATCACCACCAACGAGTTTGTTGTTCAAAATAAGGATGATAAATACTTTTATTTCGAGCATCCCGCCAAGCAATGTATGAGCTGCACAAAACGGGCAGTTTAAAAAAATGAACCCGTAACCCCGTCCCAAAACGCTCATTTTAACGTTTTTCTCCGACAGGCAGCTCGCTCCGGTCCATCATAAAACGGCCCGATCCGTTACTGTATGAAATGTCAAATGCTTTTCTCACAAAAAGGATGATCACAAACCATAAGACGAGCATTATATGTTAACTTTGCAAGTTTTTTACACTAAAACGCTTTTACCAATCTTCCGGATCTTCGCCGGCCATATAGGAAAGTATCTGCTCCAAAGATCGATGACTTTTCTGGTATGACTTGTATAGCGAATCCTTTATGCGTTCTTCCTTCTTTTCGGGATATCTTTTTTCAAGGAGTTCCGAATACTGCGACAGAAGGCTGTCATACTTTTGTTTTACATCACAGATTTTGACTTGTAAGTTCTCAAGTTTTTTATCAAGCTGATCCTTCTCTTTTTGAGAAAGACCAGCCATATTGTCAGCATCATACATACGTTGTTACACCTCCAGGAACGTCAAGAGTTCATCAAGGCTCTTTCCGCTTTTGTGGAAAGCATCCATAACCTGCTTTGCTTCATAATTCTTCTTCTTTTGCTGTAATTCAAGAAGGTGTGCGGCAAGTGAATCGTATCGAGCCTGCGCCCTGGCAAGATCCTTTTCGGTCTTGGATATTTCAGCTTCAATCGTTGAAATCGACTTCGTACGTGCCATCGTCATCTACCTCCTCTCCTTCGATTTCATCGGAGTCATTCGGCAATGACCGGTTTGTTGCAAGATAATTTCCTATCTCTGCAGCACCTTTGGATATGTGGTCTTCGTTCATTCCAAAGGAACTTAAGATCGTTTTCTGCTTTTTTGAAACGGCGTGATCCAGCTTATATAATCCTTCATTACGCCGAACCATTTCGATCTTTTCCAGTTCACGTATTGCCGCCGGAACAGTCATATAGTTAGAACGTGTCTCCATACGGAGCATTGCTTCTTTTAAAAGATTATATATCCTGTTGCGTATGATAAGCGCTATAAATTCGATAAAAACTTTTGCGGAAAGAGACTCTGCGGTGTAAACACGCATGCTCTTTGAACCTATGAAGGATTTATCGGCACTGAAGAGCTTTTCTGATATATCCCTTCCCTTGTAGTGTATAAGCGCTTCGCTTGCAGTCATTGATTCTGAGGTTATGATACAAAAGTATCCACACAGATCGAGAAGGTTTTTGATCACATCCTTGCGTTCTTCGTAAGATACCAGACGTTGTTTTTTATCACGTCTTAAGATAAAGTAATCATCGTAAGTTTTACTGAGAGTCAGTTCCTCGCCCTTATGTTTATCAAGGAATAGTTTCATCTTATCCAGGATCTGTTCGAGTTTTTCGCGTTCGGCAGCCTGTCTTGCAGGATTGAAATAGATGTGAAAGTAACGGTTTTTATCGTCATCCTCGTACAATCTTGCCTTTACTGTCTTTCCATATACACGGTAAGCACGTATGGAACAGTCCCTGTTGGTTTCGAAGGTTCCACGGTGAAGAGATACTAAAGAGGAAACAAGCTTTTTGCAGCCCTTAACCATAATAATAAAGGCATAGCCGTTGTGCTCGATGTAATTGATGTTTTCCTTACTGAAATAGCCACGGTCAAGGATAAAGCCTATGTTTTTGTAACCGTATTCATCAACCTTGCTTACCATGTATGCAAACTGAGAAACATCTGTTATGGATCCCGGATATTCCTCATAAAACAACGGTACACGGTTCGTTTTGTCATAGGCAATGGCTATGTTAAAAATCGGAAGCCCTTTATCATCCTTAGCTTTGCCGTATTCGACGATATCAATGTCTCCCGCTTCACAGTTTTTGTTGGTCGAATCATATGATATATATATCCGCTGTTTATGATCACGGTTGCGATTCCAGTCATCCTGGAAGCCAAAGATCTGGTCCTTGGTGACTGATTTCAGAAAGCGACATACTTTCGAATCGCTGTACACACGCATCTTCTCTGAAAAGAGTGGATGATTAAAAGCATAATCCGGATAATACTGACCTGCGTTTTCCTCTTCGATGATAAGATACGAGGCAAGATCTTGCAGTAGACCGCTATCTTCCTTAAACCACTTTTTCAAGATGTCAGGGAGCTTGTACTCGTTCATGACATGCTTGATCACAACATAACTGCCAATACGCAAAGCACAGCTACGGTATGCTTCAGGCAACTCCTCGGGAAGCACAACATCAGGAAAATACTGTTGAAACTTTTCGTTCGGATACATAAAATGAACATCCGCATCGTCACGTTTTCCAATAACTGTACGTTTCGGAATGGCGTACTGCTTTTCTGAATCATATGTCTGCCCGTATTGGTATAGAACATAGTGAATTCCGGATCTTTTGGAGATGATTATCTTACCATGAGCATCAGGAATTGGTATCTTAAAAGTGCTGTACATGATAGGTTTTCCTTTAGTGTAAAATTTACACTAAAGATTATACCACATCGCACCCCGTTATGCAAGCGAAAAGTCTTGACTTCTTAGGCTTTCGGTGAGTTTTCTATCGCTAAAAAAGCGTTTAGTGCAAAGCAAGTGCAAAGTTAACATTATATTTGCGATCCGGGCATATCTCTTCTCGACGATCACATAGTTATCACTTATCACCGGATCCGAAAACTTAGAGTCATAGCCATTAAAAAGAACAAATTTTAAGTCTTCTGCTTTTGATAATTCCCGATCTTTTTTTCCAATGTTCAGGATATCTTTATATTCCTGCATGACCTCTTCCGTGTAAAAATCATCCGGATAATAGGTTTTATCGGTGTTTATTTCAACACTCATAACCCCTGATGCAATTGGCAAAGTAACCCTTCCGTCCGTAGACTCTTTTGTAATCATCGGGTATATATATGACGGCATGGAAAAAACTATCTTTTCGTTATCCTCCAATGTCACGATATAATATTCCGTAGTATATCCATACTTCTTTATCAGATTGATATTGTCAAAAACCCGATATTTATATAAGCGTTCATTATAATTTTCAGGTTTTTCGGTATAGCCCGTCAATCTAATGTTTTCGATGGGAACATTAAAGACCGGCAGCCCCGTAGGGTTGTCCCTGTATATATGATACTCATCCATTGTAGATATCTCTGCAATGGGATATTTGCTAAAGTCCCAATAATCCGAATATCCCTTTTCGTATTCATCGCTCTTAAGTATTTTGTTATAGTAATGATCTTCTGCTTTTATCCTTTCATTTTTGATAAAGGATATCTTTAACCCTACCATTGATCCGGTGCCGAGTAATAACAGGCCTATAAATAAAACCGCCCGCACCACTCTTCTGCAGACTCTTCCGTGATCCGTCAAATCCTCTTTGTACTTCCGTGCCATGATCGCCAGAAGGACCACAAAAACTGCCGTACCCACAATGCCTATACATACGAAGGTGATCGGAACAGCCTTGTGCCGGATCTCCGGGTTATAAATATCAACAGATATAAGCAGAGCGACTTTGCATATGGGGTAAATTATACTGCCCACCTTAAAGGCACGTGCCGTTTTAGTGCTCTTCCTGTCTGCATATTCGGCTAAACCTATGCATTCCGGATAGGATACAACCAGAGTAAGTACGCAAAAGACTGCTTTACCTATTATCCCTATTGCATTCACGGAAGCTGTATTTTTCACTTCCACTCTTGTCACAAGGATCAGTGTGATGATACTGACCACCACAGCCACACTTTGAACTTTAGATGATCTGTAAAAACAGTTATATCTTATCCTTTTAGGATCTACCTCATCCTCTCTGTTTGGATCATCCGTAACCTCTCTGTCTCCCCTCGCCAAAACGCTTAAGGCCCAGGCCTCCAGCATTGACGCCACAGTAACACATATTCCGATCGTAACGCCCCCGTCTAATTGAAAGCGTTTGAGCACCCCGCAGATCACACCCGCTGTGATCAAAAAGATCAGAGACCAGATAAGCATATGAGCACCCATGTAAAAATGATCTGCAACCGATAAATTATTTACCTTTTTTTCTTCTTCCATCGTAAACTCCTAACCCCGTCCCCAAAGGGTCATTTTTACTTCAGATATTTGTTAATGTATTTTGTATGATTTCCGTTTCTGTCCTTTTCATACTTTACATTACCCATCTTATCGTATTCATACCATATCTCATTCTGCAAATGATCATCCATATAAGTCTTTACATTTATCTTCCTGCCGGCTTCATCATATTGGTACTCTTCTCTCCAACGTGACTTTTTTTCTACCGTCATGTTCCCCTTTTCGTCATATTCATAATCGACCCACTCGCCTTTATCGTTCACTTTATAGATCTCGTTGCCGGCTTCATCATATTCGTGCTTCTCCCAGTTTCCGGCATGATCTTCACTGTAGGTCAGATTTCCTTTTTCGTCATATTCGTAGTTTTTCCACGTCCCGTTGGAGCCTTCAACACGGATCAGATTTCCCTGTTTGTCATACTCATTTTTATATGTGATACGATCCCCATCCGAATACAGCCTTTCCGTAAGTTTCCCCTTCTCATCGTAGGTATACTTGGTCCACTCGCCTGTATCTTTTTCGTAAGAGTAAATTAATCTGCCCTCATACCACTTAAAAACAAGTTCTCCATTTTCCTCTACATAAATAGTCCTTCCGTCCTCGTCGAAATCGCGATAATACAACCAATTCGCCGTCTTTCTGTATATCAGATCGCCGTTCTCATCGTAAGTCAGTCGCTGGATCCAACCATTGTGGATACGGGTATATTCCGTCCGCTCGATCGCAATGGGCAACGCCAGAAGGACAATAAGTCCCCCAAGTATCAGACTCGTTCTTAAAACGATCTTAGTCCTATCCTTATCCGGCTTTCTTCTCTTTTTATTTTCAGCCTCCTCATCCCGGCTGTCCTGGTCCTTCCATTTATCTTCTGTCCTTCGAGCATATATATGCGCGACGGTTTGAATTCCGGCAATTACCAAAACAAAGAAGCAGGCTGTAATGTTCCAGAAGGCCTTTACATGATCTGCCGTTATATGTCCGAGTTCAAATGCTATGTTAAATCCAATGCAGAACAGTGCTGTTTCCCGATCTGCGCCTGTTTCTTCCGCGATGGACTTAAGATCCGGAAGATCTCTGTAAACAAGTGAATAATTATCATTATAAAATTTTTCATACAGAGCGACGGGGAACGTGATCACACCGTCAGCAGCTTCCTTTTTCACCTTCTCGAACATAAAGGAAGGCATGACTGCCAGCATTTTTTCACCGGTTTCATTTATGAAGGTATAAACATTAATGGTATATCCGAATCTTTTATACATGTCCGGAAAACAGAACGCATCGGGTCTGCCCCGGTTTTCAAAAGCCGGTACGGAATAATAGCCTGTATCCTCTATATCTTCGATACGGCTTTTAACTATCGTATAGTCCCTGTTTTTGTTTTCGTTATGCCCCTCCATGACCTCCGTCATGTTCTCTTCCAAATACTTTACGGCAGCTTTTTTCTCTGCCCTGATACAGCCTATGCAGATACCTGTTACCGCCAATGTACCGATCACAAAAGAACCTATCATCAGGAAAAGCATAACAAAAACAGCCTTCCTTATCTCTCTGCCATGAGAAGCTCCGTCACGGATCTTTGTGATGAATGCTCCCAAAAGCACAATAAAGAAAGCCATTCCAATAAGACCGATCACGGTCATTGAAAGAATGATCGAAACCGGATAATCTGTTTTTTTGTATAAGATATATGCTGCCAAAAGACCGAGCTCACAGATAGGCACAACCACACTGCCGATCTCAAACAGCTTTGCAAGCCTGCCGCTCTTCTCTGCCGCGAAGCCGATAAAGCCCAGGCATACATGATAGACCTTTATTACCGTTAAAATACAGATCGCTACTATAGCAAAAACAAGCCCCTTGCTACCGCCATAAGCCTGCTGCCGAAACATTATCACTGCAAAAGCCACGTAGCATAAGAGCGACGCCAATTGAACCCAATAAGCCGTTTCAAAACAAAAATATCTCACCTTAAAGGTATTGTCCGGATCATCCATAGTGATCCAATCCGCTTCCGCCAGCATATGATAGGCATTTGCTTCAAAGATCAGCGCAAGCCCCAGGCATATCGCCATAAAGATCCCGCCGTCGTTTACTGTTCGTTGGAACACGCCACAACCTATGCTTCCTATTACCAGAAATATCTGTGCCACAAAAAGCCACTTTGATCCCAACACCAAAAGATTCGATACTTTATTCTTTTCCATTTTCTCTCCCCTTTACGGACCACCTTTCCCAAAACCCCCATTTCGGGAAGGAAGATCGGTCCTTGTCCTTCCTTTCTTTTCACAGTATACAATATATGAAAGAATAAAACAAGTTACCGTTTTGAACCCCGGGGAGGAAGAACGCTTGCCGGAGGCAACTATCATGCGTTCTGACGAATTATCACGTTTCCGTAGGGAGCGTGATGCTACCCGCGGGGTTAGGGGTTCACTTTTTATATGAAATCCCAAAAGTTTATGGTATAGTATCTTTATCTTTTACTTTTCGGAGGCAACATGAAAAAATACACAGCCACACCTTTATCCTATGGTCGGTTTTTACTTGGCGAATCGCCGTTCTACGATCCCAGGACCGGCATTATCTCCTTCGTCGGCATCACCGCGGGCAAGTTCTGCCGTATCATGCCGGACAGCTCTTTTGTTACCTTCGACTGCGGCCAGCCCATAGGCGCAGCCGTTCCTTCCGTGATCCCCGGGGCATATATATTCGCGACCGTTGACGGAATATATGCCTTTAAGAACAATTCCATGAAAAAGATCGCAGACCTTACAGGGCTCTACAAGCCCTGGCAAAGATCCAACGACGCCAAGGCAGATCCTGCGGGGCGCCTGTTTTTCGGCTCATCCTCCATGGACGAGGCACACGGCAACAACGGCGATCTGTTCCGGCTGGACAAAAAAATAGAGCTCCTGCAGCCCAACACCAGGATTTCCAACTCTTTAATATTGAAAACGGCGTTTCCGACGGCATGTGCATAGATTCCGACGACAACCTGTGGGTGGCTGTCTGGGGCGGACGCCGTATAGAACACAGGAGCACCTCGGATGGACAGCTGCTGGGTGTCATCGATGTACCCGCAGAACACGTGTCCTCCTGCTGCTTCATAAATGACAACACACTTTTTATCACCAGTTCCGGGGACGGTCTCTCCGGAGAACATGACGGCAAGGTCTTCACCTGCAAAGTAGATACAAAAATGGGAGAAATACATTACGCGAAATGAAAGATAAAGAAAACAGACAATTTTACAGACGATTAAGACAATTATCACTTCCCATAGTTTTCCAAAGCCTCATGCTGGCCCTTGTGGCAGCTGCCGATGCACTGATGCTGGGCCGCGTTGCCCAGGCGGAGATGACGGCTGTGTCTCTGGCCACACAGGTTCAGTTCGTACAGAACATGTTCATCACTTCCATCACTGCCGCGGGAATGATCCTTGGGGCCCAATATTGGGGAAAAGGCGACAAAAAGGCAGTTCAGCAGCTGTTCAACCTAATGCTGCAATTCGTTGGGACCGCCTCTCTGCTGTTTTTCGCAGCCTGCGAGCTCGCCCCGGAAATGCTCATGCACATCTTCGCCAAGGATGAAGAACTCATCTCTATCGGAAGCGCCTACCTTAAAATAGCCGGCTGGTCCTATCTGCTCACCGGAGTATCCCAGTGCTGTCTCGCCGTCATGAAGATCACAGACCACGTTATACCCGCTGCGATCATCTCTTCTACAGCTGTGGTATTAAATATAATCCTGAATGCCGTGTTCATCTTCGGTAAGTTGGGCGCCCCCGCCATGCAGTCTCGCGGTGCGGCACTGGCAACTACCCTGTCCCGTATCGTTGAGCTTGCCCTTTGCATCGGTATTTCGTGCAGAAAGGCATATATCCGCCCGACACTTAAGGGCTTCTTCTCCGGCAGTAAACAGCTCTTCGGAGATTTCGGCAGACAATGTCTCCCTCTTCTGGGTGGCTCACTTTTCTGGGGTGTGGGCTTCACCTCCTACACCGCTATCATCGGCCACATCAGCTCAGATGCCGCTGCCGCCAATTCCGTAGCCGCTGTGGTCCGGGACCTTGTATGCTGTGCCTGTAACGGAGTAGGTGGTGCCGCAGGCATAATGGTCGGTAACGAGCTGGGCGCCGGTAATCTGGAGCGTGGCAAACGCTACGGCATCAAACTTAACAAAGTTTCATGGGTGATAGGCTTCGCCTCCACCGCACTTATCCTTGCCATCACTCCTCTTCTGCTGCATTTTGTGATCCTTACGGAAACAGCCCAAAAATACCTCACCGGAATGATGTTCATCATGGCCATATACATGATCGGCCGTTGCGTCAACACCGTAGTCATAAACGGCGTTATGGACGGAGGCGGCGACACAGTCTTCGACATGTATTCTCTCGCTGTATGCATGTGGGGCATAGCCATCCCCCTCGCCCTGCTGGGCGCCTTTGTCTTTCACTGGCCCGTCCTGCCGGTATATGCCTGCACCTGCCTGGACGAAGTGGGCAAGATTCCCTGGGTAATGCTACGCTTCAAAAAATACAAATGGGTGCAAAACCTCACAAAATGAACCTTTGGGGACGGGGTTAGAGGTTCATTTTTAAAAATTCCAAAACCTGTTTCCTGCTTTTCAGTGCAGTTCCCGCACCAATTTCAGTCGTGCATATAGCTCCGCAACCGTTGGCAAACTTCAAAGCCTCGACGTGCGGGGCTTTTTTAAGTATTTCCGATGCGAGACCTGCGATCATATTATCGCCTGCGCCGGTGGAATCTATGGCCCGGATATTAAAAGCCGGCAGAGCTATCTTCTCTGCAGCATTCTTAAAGAAGCATCCCTTTGCCCCCAGCTTTATCAATACGTTTTTAACACCATAGTTCAAAAACACATCTGCCATTTCTTCGGGATCTTCTTTGCCGGTAAAGTATTTCGCTTCGTCTTCATTCGGAGTGATATAGTCGATCAAGGGAAGAGCTGCCTTCAGGTCAGCAAGTCCCAAAACTCTGAAATTCGGTAATTTTGTATCCGCGATCACGATCTGCCCTGCTTCTTTGGCCGCATTGATCACTGAAAAAATGATATCCGGATCATCAAAAGGCGCTCTGAACAAAGATCCCAGGATCACGGCTCTTGCGCTTGTAAAAAGCTCATGATGCAGATCGGGCCTGAAATTGTATCGATGTGCGTCATTGGTGATGGACTTCCTTGTGCCGTCCTCATTAACAAGCAGCGTAGTCACGGGGGTCTGCCTGTCATCGGGCCGAAGGATCAAGTCTGTGCTTACACCATAGCGTTCCAGTTCGGCAACGATCATATCTCCTGCCGCATCTTTTCCAAGGCAGCAGAATATCCCTGTTTTAAGTCCCAGCTTGGCCGCAGCTATAGCTTCGTTGACAGCTTCTCCGCCCGCAAATATCGCCCCGGATGAGGCTTTATACCCTGAGGCAGATACCGGGGTCGGATCAAATCCTTTGATTATCGAGTCTACCACCGTCATCCCGATGCATATCACATCGTATTTTTGAACCTTTGGGGACGGGGTTAGGGGTTCATTTTTCCCAAAATGAACCTTTGGGGACGGGGTTAGGGGTTCATTTTTAATAAACATATTGACAATTTCCTCTAAGTTGTTTTATAATACACCAAAATTTAATCTATTAGGAGTGCATATGCCCAGAAAACCACGAATTATCAGTTCTAACGGCATATATCATATCACACTTCGTTCTGTTAATCAGCATATCATCTTTGAAGAAACTTCTGACTACCAAAAATTCCTGTTTATCCTGTCTGATTGCAAAAAAGAATACGATATCGATATATATGCCTATTGTTTGATGGATAATCATGTTCATCTGTTACTTTTTTCATCACCGGATCAGTTACCTTCATTTTTTCAAAGTTTGGGAACCAGGTTTGCCCGCTGGTATAACAACAAAAATTCACGAACCGGTCATCTTTTTCAGGAACGCTATCATAGCCAGCCTATCGATAGCGAAGGGTATTTTCTGTCCGCTCTTGTTTACATTCACAATAACCCCGTTAATGCTAATATGTGCAAGGATCCGTCCGAATATCGTTGGAGCAGCTTCAACGCTTATTATGGTGCGAAGGATCCGTTGATAAAAGTCGAGCAAGCATATGCCATCGCGGGGTCAAAAGCCGCTCTGCAGAACTACTTTGCAACAGTAGACGACTCGCTGGGAAATGATCTTTTCTTCGATATTCATCAGAATACAAACCATTTTTTAACAGATGAAATGGCACTTGATATTTTTAAATCAGTCACAAAAATGAACTCGATCTCCGATACGGCCAAACTGAATAGAATTGAAAGAAATGCCTATATTCAGACGCTTCGGCAGAAACGACTGACAGCAAAACAGGTGGCACGGGTAATGGATGTGTCGCTGTCCACGGTGAAAAGGATCTGTAAAACGGATCTATAGCCCCCGTGGGATCATAAATTCAAAAATGAACCTCTAACCCCGTCCCCGGGGTTCATTTTCGGGGACAAAAAGGCCTATTATTTTTACAGTCTTAACTCTGTTTTCTTCTATTTTCTTATTTCTTTGTCGTAGATCTTCTTGGAATAGGCCACAGATACTATAGTCGTTGCGATTATATATGCCAGCAAGAACAGTGTGCTTACTATCCCGCTTGCAAAAGCCGTGGTAACTATGGTCAGCAAGCCGGCTGCAATAATGCTCACCGCCGCGAAACGATTGCTTTTTTGCCATGTAACATCATTGTACATGCTCCAAACGGTTCTGAGCCCGACTGCCGCATTTTTCTTTGCCTTAGGCATATAATTACCCAACACGATCAGCATTATCCCCATCAGGAAGCAGGATACCTTCGCGATATCCAAAGTTGCTTTTTCACCGCCGATGGAGGCCTGCACATAGGAAGAATAGAGGATAAAGTAATGCATTATTCCGAACGCAGCCGCCTCAGCGATGCCGACTATTTCCAGTACTTTAACCGAAGACTTGAGTTCTGTTAGTTCTTTTTCAGTAGCTGCTTTTGCTGCCTTTTTCTCAAAGGCCCGGATCAGCAGATGCCAAAACAGGGTGATGACCAAAATGATCACAGGAAAGATCAAACTTTCCGTTTTGTTCCCCCATCTGTCCGTATTACCTTCAAGATCGTGATGCATGGGGATCACATCCGGCATAAACTGCAAAACAACGCTTGTTACTATGAGGGGCAGCATAGCCAAAAGCCACATAATCTTTTTCATCATTCTTTTCCTCCAAACTGATTGATCCACAAGATCAAGTCTTGGAACACACTGGTATTGATCTCATAATAAATAAAATTCTTTTCCTTGTATTCGGTTATAAGATCGGCACTCTTCAGCAACTTCAAATGGTAAGAAAGAGCCGCAGGCGTGATCTGTAATTTCTCTGAAATCTCACCGGCATTTAATCTACCATCTTTAAGCATTATCAAAATATCTCGCCGCTGGCTGTCCGCAAGTACCTTAAAAATGTTTGTTTCACTCATACGGTATACCTATTTAAAATTTTATTTAAATAGATTGTAATACATCCGATTCAGTTTGGCAATACCTATTTAAAATAATTTTTAAATGCTTTCCGGTTTTGAACCCCGGGGACGGGGTTAGAGGTTCATTTTTTGACCCTTTGGGGACGGGGTTAGGGGTTCATTTTCACCCTCTATTAAGTTCATAGTCCACCAATGTCATGTTTTCGTTTACGATCTTCTCTTCTCCAACCCGCACAAAGCCACACTTCTCATACAGGTGGCAATTTCCTTCTTCCTGCAGTATCGTATCCAGTTTCCACTTTTTAATACTCGGGTAAATTTCAAAAGCCTTTTGAAGAGCTACATAACCTATGCCTTTATTCTGAAACTCAGGCGCTATAAATATGGGCGCGATCCGGCAATAAGCATCTTCCGAGTCGCGTAGATATATGCCTATATTAATGCCACCCACCCTGGCGCCGTCTTTAACGATGAAATAATATTTTCTGCAGTCTGTCTGCTCCCTGGCTTTCAGCCGCTCGATAGGTTCAATGGCAGGCGAACCCTCATCATGATATTTTTCATATAAAGGCATAAAGCTTGCGACCTGCAGTTTGTACAGGGCCTCGAGCTCGTCCGGCCGCACCTCTTCGAGTTTCACCTTCTGCAGGAGTTCGTTAGTGCCGGGCCCGGGAAGATTGAACCGCTCCTTTATCATCCTTGCCACCGCCTCCGGCTCCAGATGAGTATTGTCGATCCGGATATAATTCTTAAAGGGTATCTCACCCTCATTGCTCACTATCCTATATTTCGTCTCTTCCCTGAGCATCCTTGCCTCGGAGATCGCCAGATCCCGCTTGGATGCCTTATTTTTTAGCCTGTTCTCCGTCTTGTTTCTCTCAAGTCTCACCGCCCGGTCTGCCACCAGCTCCACGTAGTAAACCGTTCCTCCCGTCGCCTCAAACCTGTCGGTCACGCCTTTTATGTAGTCCCAGTCGGATTGCATATCAAAGGCCCACATGTAAGTAAAGATCATCCCCTGATATCCGGTCTTTAAGAACTCCTCAAACACTACTTCCCGCAGTCTTGCAACCGCCGCTCCGTTGTAATTTCCGAAGATCTCGATCACCGGCTCGATCATCATATGATTGTGAAAGAGCCTAAAATCCGTGATCTTCATTAACTCCTGGCCAACCGTCATCTTTCCGACAGCGCCGCTTCCTATTAAAACTATTAAATCCATTTAACTCCTCCTTCTGACTTAAAAATGACCCCCTAACCCCGCGGGTAGCATCACGCTCCCTACGGAAACGTGATAATTCGTCAGAACGCATGATAGTTGCCTCCGGCAAGCGTTCTTCCTCCCCGGGGTTCAAAACACGATCAGCGGGATCAACATTTCTTCTTCCGTCACACTGCCGTGCATGGAGATAAACCTCTCGTCATTAAAATACAATGCCACATCATCAATCGCTATCGCCAGATAGTCGCCCAGCATTTTGCGGAATTCCTTATGCTCCCGTCCTGTCCCAAAAAGTCTTTTTTCCAGCACTTCTTCCATGGGCATGAGTAGGAACTTATCACCGAACGCCTTATTAAACTCGCGTTCAAAAACTTCCTTCCTGCCTTCCTTCACAAACAGGTTCAACACTCTGGCCTCCAGCGACGGTTTTCGTACAAGGCAGTCATATATCTGCGGATAGGCCTGGATGGTTTCGGGTCGAGTATCTATATGCCCGTGGTCCGCAGTTACTATGATCAGCGTGTCCTCCACCGATCCCGCCAGCTCATTCACCGCCTGTTCCAGTTCCCGCACGTTTGCCCTCGCTTCCGGCGACTTGCAGCCAAATCTGTGCAATACCCCATCCGGCTTGTTCCAATAGGCATATATATACTTGACCTCCGGTTCATCGCATAATATTTTTATCCGATCGCACATCTTAATAAAGTTCTGCGGGCCGTTTTCCATAAACGGAGCCAACATATATGCTTTCTTTCCGGCATTATTAATCTTACGGATAATGTTTTCATAAGGTGTCACCGTCTGCGCCACATTGTATGGTGCGGCCTGAATCTCCGTCCCCTGCAGGTTGTTGGAAAAAACCGTGACATTCTTATCTATTGAAGGATAATAGCAATCCCACCCCAGCCAGCTGTGTTCACAAGGCTGCAGCCCACTGAGCACGGAAGTCGTCGCCGCAACGGTAGTGGACAGGAACACCGAATCATAGATCCCGGCAAGATGGCTCCTAAAGGGCCCATCTTCTTCAAGATGCTCTTCCACAATGGACTTTCCCATTCCGTCCAGCAGGATCACAACAATATTTTTGTAATCCTTATCCAGATATCCGTCCAACAGAGGCAACGTATCCCCCACCGTCTCTGCCCCAAATTTCTTCAGAATTGAATTTGGCAGGTTCGCTATGCAGTTTTTGTAATCAGGCCATATCAATTTTTTCATTCTTTCCTCCCTGTAAAAAAATAACCGCTTATCCTGCAAAGATAAGCGGTAAATGATCTGTTTATTATTCTGCCGTCTTCTATTCTCTGCTTTCGGAAAAATCAATATGTGAAATAAAGCTATACATATATTCATAACGCATAGCATTGACTGACATATTAATATTTTCCACTGCAAATTTAAACATTGGCTTTCTCCCGAAAAATATTGTGTAGAGTTTACCTCAGCACCCTCCATTTTGTCAATACATAATTTTGAACCCCTAACCCCGTCCCCAAGGGTTCAAAAAATGAACCCCTAACCCCGTCCCCAAAGGTTCATTTTCCGGACAACGCCACCACCAGTTTTACTCTGTCGTGTATTCCGGTCTTGTCATATATATTCGAAATATAATTCTTGACGGTCCCTTCGGAAATGTAGAGTTTGTCCGCGATCTGGCGGTTTGTAAGGCCCTCTGCCAAGAGAGTGGCGATCTCTCGCTCCCTGGCGGTCATTTCATCGTAAAGGGCATTACCGCCGTTCCCGGACACAAGTGCCGTAAGCCTCTGCATCACCTTGGGATCCAGCACACTGATCCCGTTCATTATCTGCCTCACTGCTCCAAGGATGGCACTTTTCCCGCTGTCTTTAAGAAGATAGCCGTCCGCGCCGTTACTTATGGCCGCTGTGATGTTGTTGTCGTCATAAAATGTGGTGAGGACGAGGATCCTTATCCCCGGATACTTCCTCTTCATGTGGCCGATCAGCTCTATGCCTCCCATGCCCTTCATGTTCAGGTCCACCAGGGCGATGTCGCACCCGGTCATTTCCAGAAGCTTCAGCGCCTCGTTGCCGTCATGGGCCTTTCCCACTACCTCCATATCATTCATGGAAAGGATGATCTCCAGGCTGTCCAGCAACATATTTTCGTCATCTACCAATAGTACCTTGCTCATATTCTCCCCCATATCGCTTTACTTTTCTCTGTCGCCGGCCCACAAAGGCAGCTCGATCACCGATCTGAAACCATTGTTGTTCTCGAAGTACGTCGTACCGCCGCAGCGTTTGACATAAGTCTCAAGTTTCTTCAGCCCGAAGCCGTTTTTGATCAGCTCTTCCCTGTTGCTCTCGTTGAATATGCCCTTCCCGTCGTCCTTAACTTCCAGCTTAATGTGCGCCGAATCTCCGCTGAGCGTCACCACAAAATGCCTTGCGCCGCCGTGTTTGACCCCGTTGGTCAGCATCTCCCCAAGAGCTCCCGTCAGAAACTCCACCTGTTCTTTAGGGATGGTCATATTGTCTGAATACAGGTCATATATCTTGTCGACACTTCGATCTGTATCCATCGTAAATTCATCCAGAATATTATTAATATAACATAAAAGGTCCTTTACCGAAACCTCTGTGTCATCATCATCCAGTGCTCTTACCGCACTTCTTATGGCTTCAAGAGATCCCCTGATCCTGTCTGCCGCATCATTCATTCTTTTATGAGCTTCTTCGGGCTTTTTTTCAAACAGCATATCCGCTGCGTCCAGTGTCATAATGGCTGCGGTAATGGAATGCCCCACGCTGTTATGTATGTTTCTGCTGATATTTTCCCGTTCTACAAGCCTCGCATTCTTTTCGGCATATACGTTCTGCAATGTCAGTTCACGGTTTTTTTTGATCTCATGCATTTCCCTGAGGCTAAGATTGACCCTTCGCTCTTTTTCTTCTTCTCTGCGCTTTCTGCCAAACATCAGCAGTTCTCTTAAATAAGCCATAATAAGCACTGCAATTGTAAGAACAACAAATCTTACCAGGATAAGAGCAATATTCCTGCCCTCAAATCCTCCCGCTCTCATCATGTCCGCCAGCGCAACGACAATATACAGTCCGTCAGCAGCAAGCAATGCCTGCAGTGGCTTAAGCCCTATGATAAGGGAGAAGACCAGAAAGCCGGTAAAATTCCCGGATAAAACCGCAAAAAGGACGGATACGAGAAATTCCGGTATAAATATCAATTTCCCGTACCCCTCCGTTAGCTGTCCCGCCGTTATTAGGATCATCAGGATCCCGCCCAGAAGTATCTCCTGATAGGTAAACTCCGAAAATACCGCTGTTACGATGGTCAGGACAAGAACTGCCAGATTGGTCAATATAGTTACAACCATTATTCTAAAACTCCGTCACATCCGCCCTCGCCATGCTTCTTCCCTTAAAAAGTACAGTGGGAACAAGTACCAGGAGATCCGATATCAGAAATCCCGTCAGCCCGATCCCCGAGTAATAGGGCAGATATTTTCCCTCCGGAATGTATTTTAATTCATTTAGTATAAACGTTAAAAGTACCACTGTAAATGCCCCGATCAAAATTGCCATGCCATTCATCAATAGCAGTTCTGCTCCGCATTTACGGTATATGTCCTTCTTCGATATACCCATGGCCCTGTACACTCCGAACTCATAGGTCCGCTTCAGGTACTGTCCGGTGATCACGGAATTGACAATGATGGACAATACGACGGAGAGAATAGATATGCCCGCAAGAAAGATGTACCTGAAAGGGCCGAGTTCATTGTTTGTGGCCTCTCTTGTTCCCTTACTGATATTTGCACTTCTGCCGTTCACCACCTCAGCGATATGCTGCCTCAATTCGTTTCCGGAAAGGCCGTTCTTTCCAAGCACATTTAATCTTAAAGGCTGAGGATCGTCCTCGTAAACGTAAAACCATATGTAGCTTCCGTCATCCGTAACAGCGTCAAGCGTATATATCTCGCCTATCCTGTCGCCCTTTTTATAACCATATTGCTTCGCCAGTGCCGAAGACATCACCACCGAGCGATCCTTAACATCCGAAAGATCGCAATCCAGTCCGAAGATACCAAATGCCGTCTTCATGTCCTCCGGCGTGTTAAAAACTATGGCATCCGAGCTCATTTCGAAGCCCAGCGTGCACTCAAAATCCTTGCTCGAAAAGCCCATCGGACTCCTTACCTGCACGATCAGCTCCTCGTCTTTGCACAGATCTGCATATACTTCCTCGAATATCTTAATATTCTCACTCCCCGCAGTCGCCTCCACCAGACACAGATCGTCGAAATAGTCGCAGCTTTTATAAAAATAATAATACACGCTTTCGATGTAGTTTCCTGCCAGAAAAATGAAGGTTGTGAGCAACATCATAAATATGATGATCGAGACTCTCCCCTTGTTCTCTTTCACGTAATACCCAGCTGATAAAGGTTTCATTCCGCATTTCCTCTCAAATTTTCCTTATCCCCGCTTATATCTCCGTCCCACAACTCTATGATCCTGTCCGCATCTTTAAGGATGGTCCTGTCATGTGTCACCACCAGCACCAGCCTGTCCCTTGAATAATCTTTAAGGATCTTCATCACATTGAAGGCGTTTTCATGGTCAAGCGAGGCTGTGGGCTCATCCGCAAAAACCACTTTGGGATCGTTTATCATGGACCTGGCTATAGCCACTCTCTGGCATTGACCGCCGGAAAGCTTCGCCGGTTTTTTCTTAAGTTCTCTCTCTCCCAGCCCCAACTCCGTCAGCAGACGGCGGGCTTTTTCGTCAGTTTCTCTGCCCGTTTTTGCCGCAGCCACCAGCACGTTGTCAAAAGCCGTCATATAAGGCACCAGATAGTGTTTCTGGAAAATAAACCCGAATTCCCTCCGCCTCAGCGTCTCCCTCTCCTTATCACTGATGGAGGCAATATCCATGCCATTATATACTATGCTTCCTTCCGTAGGCTTCTTAAGGGTCGAAAGGCAGTACATGAGCGTACTCTTGCCGCTTCCGGAGGGTCCGATCACCCCCACCAGACCGCTGTCCGGCAGGGTCAGATCAAAGCCCTTAAGTGCATACATTTTCTCATCCGAGTCCACATCATAGATCATACATATATTTTTTATCTCAAACATAATCTCTCCCTTTCCAATGTCAATCTTCTATGGCATCAATGGTCTTTACCCCGTTGATGCTTATTATCACGGGTATCTGAAGCATACCCATGATCAACACATACATTGAGATGATCTCCAGATAAGTTCCCGGATAAAATGCTCTGCTTCTAAGCCCCTTGGGCCCGGCAATAAACTCGCGTGTGACCCCCGATGCCACCGTGGACAGCATAAATCCCACCACGATCGCTATGCCCATAATTATCAACATCTCTCTCATCATCATCCCATAGATATTTCCTCTTCCGTACCCTATGGAACTGTAGAGACAATATTCGTTCAAGCGGTTTCTCATATAGGAAACATATGCCACCAATACCGAAATGCTAAGAAAGATCATGATCACAAGGAATATGACGGAAGTGGCATTCTCCATGGTGGCCACCTCTTCCTCATAATATTGCTTATAGGATACTCCGTCGATGATACGATCTCCGGAAGTCAGTGTATATCCCAGATCCTTAAGTACTTTCCTCATATCCGTGGTTTTTTCGTCATTAAGCACCACCACATACCATCCGGCATTTGTATACCCTTTGGGAGTTCCCACCGAGATCCTGTAATTGGAACGAAGAATTCCCACCACCTTAAAGGATCGCCCCCATAAGTCTTCCATGTACCAGTCCCCGACCTTTATATTCTGGTTTTTCGCGACATTACTGTCCACCATGACCTCTCCGTCATACATAGGCAATCTTCCCTCTTTCGGTAGCGCCTCCATATGCCTTAAGAAATCCGGTATCATCTCGGGCTCCATCAAAGGAAATTCGAAGCCTATTCCCCCAAAGATCACATTGTACCTGCTTAAAAGCACCTGCGTAAGATAGGCATCCTCGATCCCCTTCTCTTTTTTCAGAGCCTCCACCAGCTCTTCGTATTTCCTGTTGTATTCCGCGTTCGCTTCCTCCTCGGAAGCATAGTTTTCCGCGACCACTCCAAAAGTTTTGGCCGAAACGCTGATATACGACACCTTTTTCGGCAGCTCGAGCCTGATGGGCTTTACGCTCTCTCCCATCATCGCCAGCATAATATGTATCACATACATGGTCACAAACGACAGCGTCAGCGCCACTATCAGCGTACCTACGGTTTTCTTGTTGTTCCTGATGTACTTAAATGCAGAAAGTTTGTTTTTCATTTTCTCTTCCTTTTTGACCCCCGGGGACGGGGTTAGGGGTTCATTTTTTGAACCCCTAACCCCGTCCCCAAAGGTTCATTTTATATCTCAATAATATACATTTTCAGAAATAAAAAAAGTGACTGCCGTCACCTTTTCCTGTTTAATTCTTTATAATATGCCAGATACCTGTAGGCTGTCCTTCTGCTGACATTCCCTTCCGCTACGATCTCCATGAGTGCCTTACCCTTCTCGTATTCTTTGATGAAATCGTTATAGGAAGCCATCCAGGCCTCATCATGCTTCTTGCGTCCACCAAAATTGCGGCTTTTAAGCTTTTCGTTTTCGACTTTTAACTCCGCCACCTCTTTTTCCAATTCCTCTATTCTTTTCAATGCATCCTCAAGTGTATTTATTTTCATACTCTGTGCCTCCCTGCTATTTGACATCATTATAAAACTATATTCCCTTAAAAGTCAACAAAATATATGCCTGTATGATATTTTTGTCCCAAAACGCAAATTTATCCGCGCTTAATTGACGATAGCATTTCCGGTAAATATAATAATATCAGTTTTCAAATTTAAACCTTTTGGAGGTAATATATTATGACAGGCATACAAAGAGTCTACGATTTTCTTGAAGAAACCCAAAGTTATTTTCTTGCAACCGTGGAGGGTGATCAGCCCAGATGCCGAGTTTTCGGAACTGCTCTTCTCTACAACGGCCGCTTGTACATTCAGACCGGCAAGTCAAAAGACGTTTCCAGGCAGATCGCTGCCAATCCCAAGGTCGAGATCTGTGCATGGAAGGATTCAAAATGGCTGCGGGTGGCAGGCGAGCTCGTTAATGATGACGATCACGAGGTAAAAGTCGCCATGCTTGACAAGATGCCCAGTCTCAAGGGCCTTTACAGTGCCGATGACGACAATATGCAGATGCTTTATTTTAAGAACGCTACCGCAACCTTCAGTTCCTTTACAGAAGCGCCGGAAGTTATAAATTTCTAAAACAATTCACTTTTTGACCCTTTGGGGACGGGGTTAGGGGTTCACTTTTTGAACCCCTAACCCCGTCCCCAAAGGGTCAAAAAAACGGGAACATGTGATGATGCTCCCGTTAATTTTTTTATGCCTGTGCCTTCTTAAATTCCTCAGCAATGCTCTCATCCGGCTCTTTTGTAAGAAGCGATACCACTACCACGATCACAAGAGAGAATATGAAAGCGGGAAGAAGCTCATATATAGAGAATACTCCGCCCAGAGGCTTGATCAAAAACTTCCAGATAAATACCATGGCACCTCCGCCGATCATTCCCCAAAGAGCGCCCTGTTTTGTGGTCCTCTTCCAGAAAAGCGCCAGAAGCATTACAGGTCCGAAGGCTCCGCCGAAGCCTGCCCATGCGAAGGATACGATACGGAACACAGAGGATTCGGGATTCAATGCAAGGATCACACCGAATACAGCTATAACAACAATGGCGATCCTTGCAACAAAGATCTTTTTCTTCTCATCCATTTTTACCTTAAAGAATTCACCCATTATGTTTTCGGATACGGATGAAGCAGCGGCCAGCATCTGGGAATCCGCTGTGGACATAGTCGCTGCAAGGATACCCGCCAGGATAAGGCCTGCTACTATTGCCGCAAAAATGCCGTTCTGTGAAATAAGATCCGCGATCTTAACGATTATGGTCTCAGCAGAAGCTGATGTATTAAGGTATTCCACCTTTCCCACGCCCGTGAGAGCAAGTCCCGCAAGACCGATGATCATAGCAAGTCCCATTGCTATGAAAACCCAAACAGTGGCTACTCTTCTTGACAGAGCCAGCTTCTTCTCATCCTTGATAGCCATAAATCTGAGCAGAATGTGGGGCATACCGAAATATCCGAGGCCCCATGCAAGGGTTGATATGATCGCGATCACACCGCCATAGCTGGCTGCCGTATTGTTTGCCGCATCGTGATAAAGTGAAAGGCTTATATGTCCGGGCAATGCTTTTGCATTGTTTATCACCACGTCCCATCCGCCTGCCACACTTACAGAAAATCCCAATACTACGATAAGTGCCAGAGTCATTACAAGACTTTGGATAAAGTCAGTGGTGGAAACGGCTTTGAAACCGCCCATGATGGTGTATCCCGTAATGATGAGTGCAGATGCCACCATGGCAACCACATAATTTACTCCGAAAAGTGAGTTGAACAGCTTACCGCAAGCTGCGAAGCCGGAAGCTGTATAGGGTACAAAAAACACGATGATGACCAGTGCCGCGATAGCACTTAACTGTCCCTTCGCGTCATGAAATCTCTTAGAGAAAAACTCCGGGATCGTGTATGCATCAATGTTATCCGAATACCTACGGAGTCTCTTCGAAACCAAAAGCCAGTTTAAGTAAGTTCCTATTCCCAATCCCAAAATGGTCCAAAAGGGCTCACAGATGCCGGACAGATAAGCCAGCCCCGGAATGCCCATAAGCAGCCATGATGACATGTCTGATGCTTCGGCAGACATTGCGGTTACCAAAGGTCCCATTTTACGACCGCCAAGGTAGAAATCCTTGGAGTTACTGTTGTTCTTGCTGTAAATGAATCCCACCGCCAGCATCAAAAGCAGGTAGATCGCTATGGTCACCATGATGCAAAAAGAAATTGTGTTCATTGTTTCTCCTCCAAACCATATTTACTATGTTGTTTTACCACACTGCCTTACTATAGCATACATAAATATGAATTGGAATAGTATTTTTATTCATTTTTTATTTTTATGCAATTCCACGCCTCCACCGGTCTTTCCACTGCCCGTCCCCAAAGTCTTCTACATATATGCTCCTGCCTGCACCTTCCACATGCCGGCATACTTTCCGTCGCGTTCAAGCAGCTCCTCGTGAGTTCCTTCCTCCACCACCCTGCCGTTCTCCAGCATGATGATGCGGTCCGCGATACGCGTTGTGGACAGACGATGGGATATGAAGATCACCGTCTTGTCCTTGGTTGCTGTCAGCATAGCGTGATTCAATTGATATTCAGCGATGGGATCCAGCGCACTGGAGGGTTCATCCAGGATCATAAGCCCCGCATCCTGATAGAATACTCTGG
>JAEEWS010000040.1 GCA_016287765.1 Lachnospiraceae bacterium | reverse complement strand
AGGTTCATTTTGGCGCTTTGCGCCGAAAAATGAACCTCTAACCCCGTCCCCGGGTGTCAAAAAAATGAACCCATAACCCCGTCCCCGGGTGTCAAAAAGTGAACCCCTAACCCCGTCCCCTAGGCTCATTTTAAATAATTACTCAATTAAAGTTATTCTGCAAAAAAAGTTGCAATATTCAAAAAATATGATATGATAGTAAACGGGAACGCCTTTAAATAGGCGTTTTGACGCATAACGGACATCATATTCAAGACATCAGGAGGAGACAGGCGTGATCAAGAAAGAAATGATTGCCATGCTGCTTGCGGGAGGCCAGGGTTCCAGACTCGGCGTTTTGACCGCAAACATGGCCAAGCCGGCGGTTACTTTTGGGGGAAAGTACAGAATAGTGGATTTTGCCCTGAGTAACTGTATTAATTCCGGCGTAGACACAGTGGGCGTGCTTACACAGTACCAGCC
Source organism: Lachnospiraceae bacterium (assembly GCA_016287765.1). Next base: position 27,471 of record JAEEWS010000040.1, on the reverse strand, counting down.
GCTGAAACTCAATACCCACATCGGTATCGGCATACCTTGGGATCTGGACAGAAACGTAGGAGGCGTATCTGTTCTTCCGCCCTATGAAAAGAGCACGAATACCGAATGGTATACAGGTACGGCCAATGCCATTTATCAGAACCTTAAGTACATGGAGTATTACAATCCGGAATACGTTTTGATCCTTGGCGGAGACCACATCTATAAAATGGATTATGAAATGGTCCTGGACTTTCATAAGGCACACAATGCGGATATCACATTGGCGACGATACCGGTACCTATGGAAGAAGCCAGTCGTTTTGGCATAGTTATAACCAACGATGAAAGCAGGATCATCGATTTTGAGGAGAAGCCCAAGCAGCCCAGAAGCAATCTTGCTTCGATGGGGATATATATATTTACGTGGAAGGTGCTGAAAGAGGCACTTATAGAACTTTCGGAACAGCCGGGATGTGATTTCGGAAAGCACATCATCCCCTATTGCCACAAGAACGGCAAGAGGATCTTTGCATATGAGTTTAACGGCTACTGGAAGGATGTGGGAACACTCACTTCCTATTGGGAATCCAATATGGAGCTCATTGATCTGGTTCCGGTATTTAACCTTTATGAGGAATTCTGGAAGATATACACAAAGAGCGAAATCATCCCGCCTCAATACATAGCTCAGGGAGCTTATGTGGAAAAGGCGATAATCAGCGAAGGCGCCGAGATCTACGGTCAGGTTTTCAATTCGGTCATCGGCCCCGGAGTTGTGATCGGTGAAGGAACGGTAGTAAGAGATTCCATCATTATGACCGGAACAGTGGTAGGCAAGAAGTGCGAGATCTATAAGAGCATAGTTGCCGAGGGCTGCAGTATCGGTAATAATGTTAAGATGGGCGTGGGAGAAGAAAGCCCCAACGTCTGGAAGCCCGCTATCTACTGCGAGGGTCTGGTTACCGTAGCCGAAGGTTCGGTGATACCGGACAATGTTTCCATAGGTAAGAACACAGCCATTTGCGGCGAGACTTTACCTGAGGATTATCAGAACAATTGGCTTCCTTCGGGAGAAAATATAATAAAGGCAGGTGAACTTAATTGAGAGCGATAGGGATCATTCTGGCAGGCGGTAACAGCACAAAGATGATGGAACTCTCAAACAAGAGAGCCATTGCCGCTATGCCTGTTGCAGGCAGCTACAGAGCCATAGACTTTGCACTTTCCAACATGTCAAACTCCCACGTACAGAAGGTGGCTGTTCTGACACAGTATAATGCAAGATCGTTAAACGAACATTTAAGTTCCTCCAAATGGTGGGACTTCGGAAGAAAACAGGGAGGACTGTTCGTGTTTAATCCTACCATTACTCCGGATAACGGATTCTGGTATCAGGGAACTGCGGACGCCATAGCCCAGAACCTGAACTTCCTTAAGAGCAGTCATGAGCCTTATGTGGTCATCGCTTCCGGAGACGGTATCTACAAGATGGACTACGGAAAAGCTCTTGAGTATCACATCAATAAGCATGCGGATATCACCGTGGTAACCAAGGTGATGCCCGACGGAACGGATGTCTCCAGATTTGGCATCGTAAAAGTGGATGAGAATAACAGGATCACGGATATGGAGGAGAAGCCCCTGTTAAAGAAATCCAACAGAGTATCCATCGGTGTTTACATCATCCGCCGCAGACAGCTTATCGAGCTCCTTGAGAAGGCTACGTCAGAGAACAGGGACGATCTTGTAACCGATATCATTATCAGATATAAGGACGTCAAGAATATATATGCCTATGATATAGATACTTACTGGAACAATATTTCCACGGTGGAGTCCTATTTCGAGACCAATATGGATTTCCTTAAGAAGGATGTACATGATTACTTCTTTAAGGAATATCCGGATGTTTATTCGAAGATAGACGACAATCCGCCCGCCAAGTACAACCCCGGCGCAAGGGTTACCAATTCCCTTGTATCCAGCGGCTGTATCATAAACGGTGTTGTGGAAAACTCGGTGCTGTTCAAGAAGATCTATGTGGGAAACAATGTTACCATTAAGAATTCCATTATCTTGAACGATGTCAGGATCGGTGATAATACTTACATCGAAAACTGCATCGTCGAGAGTCGCGATACCATCAAGCCGAATTCCACCTTTATAGGAGAAAACGGCAAAGTAAAGATAGTCGTCGTAAAGGAAGACAGATATAAGATTTGATATACAAACGGGAGGGACAAAATAATGAACATCACAGATGTGAGGATCCGCAAGGTAGACAAGGACGGAAAGATGAAAGCAGTTGCATCGATCACCATTGACGGAGAATTTGTAGTACACGACATCAAGATCATTGATGGCGAAAAGGGATTATTTATTGCAATGCCCAGCCGCAAAACAGGAGAAGGCGAGTACAGAGACATTGCACATCCCATTAATTCAACCACCAGAGACAGCATGCAGGCTCAGATATTAAAGGCCTACGAAAAAGAGGTGGCTGCAGGTACATTGGAATAAGATCTTATGAAGATGTTCCTTTTCATGGTTCTGCCGTGGAAAGGAACATCTTTTTTGATGGAGGCGGACTTGTTTAATCTTCTCAAATGTTGTATGATTAAAAACTGGAAATAAAAGGAAATAAGTGGAGAATCATATGAACACACCTAAATTCGGAAGAGTAAACAGAACAAGGATAATAATGTTTATAATGATAGGGATCGTGGTGATCCTGACCGCATTGGTCATTATCCTTTTTATATTGAACGAAAAGAAAAACAGGAACAACGATCCCCAAACAGTGGAAAACACACCGACTCCGGGACAGACGGTCTCGCTTGTGACGGCCACCCCCGAGGTGACGGCTACTTCTACCCCTGTTATTGTTAAGGTAAATACGCCCACACCCACAAAGGAGATAAAAAATACACCCGCTCCTTTGCCTACGGCCACACCTGTACCCGTTGAGAAAGAATATGCAGGATTGAACCTGGTACCCGCGTTGGTAAGAAACAAGGTTAAACTCATTGCGGATATGGCGGTTGCGGATGTTAAGGTATGGGGCGGAAGCAATGCAAAGGATCCGGATGTTACAATAGATACTTATGTTTATCCTGCCTTTGTTTCAATCCTCATAAAGTGCGACGCCGAGGGAAGTGCTACGGAGCACAGGATCGGATGTACCTTCGATGCGGCTACGGGCAAGCAGCTGGCAGCTTCCGATGTATTCAGAGAGTCCTATCTGGCGGTTATAAAGGAAAGACTGCAGAAACTGGCTCCCGAAGAGGATTCGGCATTTTTAAAGACAGCCTTCGTCAAGTACGATACCGCATATAAAGCAAGTGATTATGACAGCTTTTGCATACATGACAACAAGGTTACCTTCGTTTTCGGAAACGGTACACTTATTGAGTTGATCCACAATGAGTTTGTTTATGATGCACCCTATTCCGAAGCAAAAGCCTTTATGTACAAGGATACGGACGGAAAGCCCGTAGGATTGCAGGTTCGTGAAGGACTGGATCCCAACAGGCCCATGGTGGCTTTCACCTATGACGACGGCCCTTACGAGGAGGTGGAATCCAAACTCCTTAAAATACTGGACAAGTATAATGCAAAATGCACCTTCTTTACCATAGGAGAGAGGATAGACGGAGCAAAGAGTTCCTTAAGATCCATACAGAACATCGCAAAGGCCGGACATGAGGTGGGATCTCACACCTACAGTCACACCTCCTTCAGAAAAGAGGATTGCGACAAGGAACTTTTCTGGACAGAGATCAACAAGAACAATCTTACCATTGCAAAGGCAGTGGGCTATGCGCCCTCGCTGATCAGAATGCCCGGAGGAAACGACAGGCTGGTATACATGGCAAAGTATCTTCCCATGCCCATGATCAACTGGTTCCTTGATACAATGGACTGGAATAAGGGTATCATCTATCCCGAAAAGAGCACACAGGAAACCATAGACGCCAAAGTGGATGAGATCACAAAGACAGTGCTGGACAATGTGGCGGACGGACAGATCATCCTCATGCATTCCCTTTATTACACCTCGGCCGAAGCTACAGATAAGATCATGAATGAGCTTTCTGCTAAGGGTTATCAGTTTGTTACGGTTTCGGAGCTGTTCTATTATAAGGGCATAACTTTGGAAAACGGTAAGGTTTCCTATGCCACAAATATAAAAGGAAATATTAACAGGGACTATTCACAGATAAAATGAAGATAATAGCAGGATTGGGAAATCCCGACAGAGAATATGCGGGAACAAGGCATAATATCGGATTTGATGCCATTACGGCCATATCCGACAAGACAGGGATATCCGTTACGGAAAAAAAATTTAAGGCTTTGATCGGTAAAGGAACCATTTGCGGTCAGAAGGTGATCCTGATGAAACCTCAGACCTATATGAACTTAAGCGGAGAAGCCATTATTGAAGCAGTGAATTTCTTTAAACTGGAGCCTAAGGATGTTTGCATAGTTTATGACGATGTAAATCTGGAACCCGGCTTTATCAGGGTAAGAGAAAGAGGAAGTGCCGGCGGGCACAATGGAATCAAAAACATCATTTCGCACCTCGGAAGCGAAAATTTTCCCAGAATACGCATAGGTGTAGGCGAAAAGCCCAAGGAATGGGACTTAAAGGACTATGTTTTGGGGCATTTCAGCAGGGAAGATGAAGTAAAGATCAGGGCAGCGCTTGAGGATGCGGTTACGGCAGCGGAGCTTTTTGTTATTGACGATATAGCAAAGGCGATGAATACATTTAATCGTAAGAAAACCAAATCCGATGAATAGTTTTACTTCCCTTTTACAAGGATCAACAGAATACGAACAGACAAAAAAGGCACTTGAGCTTGGCAGAACCCCCGTCTGTGTGACGGGGTGTGTTGACTCGCAAAAGTGTCATTTTGTTGCGTCTCTTTTTGAGGGCTACAGAGTAAGAGCCATTGTCACTTATAATGATCTGAGAGCCAAGGAGATCTGTGAGGATCTTAAGCTTTTCGGAGCAAACCCCAGATTTTATCCGGCTAAGGACCTGATCTTCTATCAGGCGGACATAAAGGGCAATGCCATTGTAAAGGAAAGGGCGGCAGCCATCAAGGAAATGCTGTCCGGAAATCCCGTAACGGTGGTAATGAGCATAGATGCGGCACTTGACAAGATCCTTCCTTTGGAAAAGGTGAAGGAGTCCATAGTCACCTTGTCGGATACGGACACCATAGATGCGGCGGATCTGGAAAAGAAGCTGGTGGCACTGGGCTACGAGAGGCAGTCCATGGTCTCTGCTCCCGGTGAATTTGCGGTCCGTGGCGGTATCATAGATATTTTCCCTTTAAATGACGAAAATCCCTCCAGGATCGAGCTCTTCGGAGATGAAGTGGACAGCATACGTCGATTCGACGTGGACTCCCAGAGAGCGGTGGGGAATATAGAAAGACTTACTATCTTTCCGGCTGCGGAATTCATTCTGACCGATGAGGAACTGCAGGAAGGATTTGAAAGGATCCGGGCAGAGGAAAAGAAGACAGAAAGCCTCCTTCGAAAGAAGATGAAAAACGAAGAGGCGACCAGACTTAAAAAGGTCTGCGAAGAGGCGATAGAGACTATGGAATACTCCAGGGGAGCAGCTTCCGTAGACGCTTTTGTTACAAGTTTTTATGATGAGACCGCTTCGTTTTTGGACTACTTTGGAGCTGAGGATCTTATCGTTTTTGATGAACCCATGCGCCTTGAAGAAAAGGGAGAAGCATCCCTTACGGAATTCAGGGAGAGCATGACCGGAAGGCTGGAGGGTGGATATGTGCTTCCCTCACGGGCCGACGTAATATATGACTACAAAAAGATCTTGGCGAAGGGGCAGAACAAGAGATTGTTGCTTTTGTCCACCCTGGACATGGGAAATGCGGGGCTTAAGATCAAGGAGAGGTTTGCGGTAAACGCCAAGAATGTTAATCCCTATGTATCAGGCATAGAGCTTCTCGTCCGGGATCTGGAGAGCTACAAAAAGAAAAGATACAAGACTATAATAGTAACCGGCTCCAGCGCCAGAGGTCAGCGTTTGGCGGAAGGCCTGGCAGAGTACGGTATAACTGCGGTTTTCAGTGAGGACAGGGAAAGACAGATACAGGAAGGCGAAACAGTCATCATGTACGGAGCTCTTCACAAGGGCTTTGAATATCCCCTGGAGAGACTGGCGGTCCTGGCGGAAGGTGACACCTTCGGAGCGGCGAGAAGAAAGCATAAAAAACGGTTTTCAGATAACGGTAATGCGATCCATTCCCTTCACGAGCTTTCCTTCGGCGATTTTATCGTTCATGAGAGGAACGGCCTCGGCATATACCGTGGTATTGAAAAACTGGAAAACGATAAGACCGAGCAGGACTATATAAAGATAGAATATGCCGACGGAGAGCTATATATTCCGGCTACAAACCTGGAATCCATACAAAAATACGCATCTGCCGATGCGGACAAGAAGCCGAGGATCAGCAGAGTCAACTCCAACGAGTGGAGAAAGACCAAGGAAAGAGTCAAGAAGGCGGTGGCAGACATTGCGGATCAGCTGGTGAACCTTTATGCCATCAGATCTTCAAGACCCGGTTTTGCTTTCGGAAAGGACACCGTCTGGCAGCGGGAGTTTGAGGAGCTTTTCCCCTATGAAGAGACGGATGATCAGCTCAAAGCCATAGAAGATACAAAGAATGACATGGAGAGCAGCAGGATCATGGACCGTCTCATCTGCGGAGACGTGGGATACGGTAAAACGGAGGTTGCATTAAGAGCGGCCTTCAAGGCCGTGCAGGACGGAAAACAGGTAGTGGTGCTGGTGCCCACCACCATTCTTGCCCAGCAGCATTACAACACCTTTTCCACGAGACTTGTAAACTACCCGGTAACAGTGGAGATGCTGTCCAGGTTCAGGACACCCGCCCAGCAGAAGGCGACTCTCACGGGACTTGCCAACGGTCAGGTGGATATAGTGATCGGAACCCACAGAGTGCTTTCGAAGGATGTGAAATTTAAAGAACTGGGGCTTCTCATCGTGGATGAGGAGCAGCGTTTTGGTGTAACTCACAAGGAAAAGATAAAGGAAATGAAAAAGGATGTGGATGTTCTGACCCTTACCGCCACACCCATTCCCAGAACCCTTCATATGAGCCTGGCAGGCATACGTGAAATGTCCGTGCTGGAAGAGCCTCCGGTGGACAGGCTGCCCATCCAGACCTTTGTTATGGAACATAACGATGAGATCATAAGGGAGGCTGTAAACCGTGAAATGGCCAGAGGAGGCCAGGTGTACTATGTTTCCAACCGGGTCAACGGTATAGAGGAAAAGGCCGCCCTTGTGCAGCGTCTCTGTCCCGATGCCAATGTGGCCTTTGCTCACGGACAGATGAGTGAACGTGAACTGGAAAAGATAATGTATGCCTTTATCAGCGGAGAGATCGATGTCCTTGTGGCAACCACCATCATAGAAACGGGACTGGATATTTCCAATGTAAATACCATGATCATAGATGATGCGGATAAAATGGGACTTTCCCAGCTTTATCAATTGAGAGGAAGAGTGGGAAGATCCTCCAGGACAGCCTATGCCTTCCTAATGTACAAGAGAGGTCAGGTTTTAAAGGAGATAGCGGAGAAGAGGCTTCAGGCCATCCGCGAATTTTCGGATCTGGGATCCGGCTTTAAGATCGCCATGAGGGATCTGGAGATCAGAGGTGCGGGAAATGTGCTGGGCGCCGAGCAGAGCGGACACATGGAAGAAGTGGGTTACGATCTGTATTGCAAGCTCCTGGATAATGCCATCAGGAAGGCTAAGGGAGAAGAAGTGGTTTCGGATGATTTTGAGACCATGATAAAGCTTCCCATAGATGCATTCATACCCACGGATTATATTAAGAACGAGACCCAGAAGCTGGACATGTATAAGCGTATCGCAATGATCGAAACGGAAGAGGAAAAGCTGGATGTCATAGACGAATTGACGGACAGATACGGTGATATACCGGAAGTGGTCTATTCCCTGCTGGATGTGGCTCAGATAAAGGCCATGTGTCACAGCGTTTATATTACTGCCGTGACACTTTTGCCTTCGGATCAGAATACGGTAAAGCTGAGACTTTCCATGTACAATGAAGCTCCCGTAAAGACCGAGCTTCTGGATGAGTTTGTTAATTCCCATCCGGAGTCGGAGCTTAAGGGATCGGATAAACCTTTCTTTACCCTGACCATTAAAAAAGGTACCAAAAAAATGGGACTTAAAGAGGAACAAAGTTTGATCTTTACAAAGCTTAAAGAATTTTTGGGATGCATGAAGGAGCTGTTTTAAGTGAAACGCCTGATGATACCGTTGTTGCTGCTCTTCCTTTTACTGGGAGGCTGTGGCAAAACGGCCGAAAAAACAAATACAGAGGCAGAAGAGCCGGATAAGGACGTGCTCATGGAAGTGGGAGATCGTCCGGTGGATTACCGTGAGCTTTTGGTCTATCTTGATGCTGCCCGTCGTGATTATGAGCTTTATTACGGCCCTGACATTTGGGATTATTCCGTGAGCGGAGAGGGAGACACCATAGGTTCGGTGGTAAAGGATGAGGTCCTTTCTTTGGTCATCCGAATGAAGATAGTATGCTCAAAAGCAAATGAGCTTAATATATTTCTTTCCGAGGAGGAACTTAAGGAAGTTGACCGGCTTACCGCTTACTATATGAAACAGCTGGAAGGAAGTCCGATCCTGCTTGAAGGTGTCAATGAAAACGTGGTAAGAAGGCTTTACAATGATAACCTTCTGGCAAAGAAGATCTATGAAACCACCACTTTGAACATAAATACCAATGTCCCCGACGAACTTGCTCATCAGCATCACTTTTACACCATAGCTCTTAAGGATGCGAAGATCGGAGTTGACGGACAGCGTGAAGAGTATACCGAGGAAGAAAAGGAAAAAATAAAGTCCGGGCTCTACGAGATCCTGGAAGGATGGAAAAAAAGCGAAGACAAAAGGGCTTACGCCGCATCCAAGACAGAGGAGACAAGGTACACGGACCTTTATATAGGGCCGGAAGACAATGAATACACAGGTCCGGTCGAGTTACTTAAAGGCATGAAAGACGGAGAATACAGTGATATCACCGAAAGTGACGGGTTTTACCGTATTTACTATTGCGTAGCTGCTTTTGACATCGATGCCACTCAGGAAAAGAAGGAAGAGATCATAGAAGAGCGAAGAAAAGAAGCCTTCGAGGATATGTATGCAAAGTGGAAAGAAGAAACCACGGTCAAGATCAGCCGAAAGGTCTGGGAAAGCATAGATGTTTTCGGAAAATAATATACATACTTGCAGGAAATGTATAAAAAGCGAAATAGAGTGATCTATTTTGCTTTTTTATATGTTGAAATGACTTTAGCTATATGCTAATATTTAACTGTTTTTGGTAAGTGTGCTTTATGGATCATCAATGGGGGTTTTTGATACATAGCCACAATGTGAACACAGAAGGAATAAGAGAAATGAAAAAATTTATAAGGAGGAAACATCATGATTGAAGTTAATAACCTCACCAAGGTTTATAAACTGAGTAAAACCCAGATGGCCATGCTGAAGACGAAAAAGAACGTTAAATGCGCGGCATCCGATATCAGTTTCAAGGCAGTGCCCGGTGAGATCTACGGATTGCTTGGACCCAACGGAGCAGGTAAGACCACCACACTTCGTTGCATAGCTACATTACTTACACCTACTGAGGGAGAGGCTAAAGTTTGCGGCTTTGACACCGTAAAGCAGGGAGGAGAGGTAAGAGAAAGACTTTGCTTCCTTACTAACGAGATAAAGCTTGATCCTTTCTTTACCCCCAAATATCTGTTTGAGTTTTTCGGAACTCTCCACGGACTTACTCCCGAGCAGATCGAGAACAGAAAGAAAGAACTTTTCGGTTATTTCGGAATTGACGGATTTGAAGACAAAAAGATAGAAGAACTTTCCACAGGTATGAAGCAGAAGGCAGCCATTGCGGTAAGCCTTGTACAGGATCCCGAGGTGGTTATATTCGATGAGCCCACAAGCGGACTGGATGTCATCACTGCAAAGAGTGTGACGGACTTCCTTATGAAGCTTAAGGCAGAAGGCAAGACCATCATAATCTCCACTCACATAATGTCCGAAGCTCAGAAACTCTGTGACAAAGTGGGTATCATCATAGACGGTAAGCTGGTTACGGAAGGCACTATTTCCGAGATCGAGGAAAAGACCGGTACTGAGGATCTTGAAGATGCATTCTTCGTCCTTTATCGTGATAATCATAAGGAGGAGGAATAATATGGGAAGCGTTAAATATATCATTAAAAAAGAGTTTGACCGTGTTTTTAAAGACAAAAGACTGGTTTTCTCCATGTTCATTCTCCCCGCTATTTTGATGGTGGGTATATACAGTCTCATCGGAACATTTGCAGGAAATATGGCAAAGGATGTTGAAGAGCACATTCCCACTGTTTATTTGAAGGATGTGCCTCAGGAGATCAAAGCCTATATAGATAATACGGGTTATAAAAATGTTGCCGATATCAATTATATAACCAATGATTCCTTTGACAGGGAAAAGCTGGAGGAGGATATCCTTAACGGCGATATCGAAATGCTGGTGGAGTTCGATAAGAACTTCTCCGACGGAGTTAACAATTACAACGGCGGAAAGCTTCCCGGCGTAAAGATCGGAATGAACCCCGCAAAGGACTATTCTTCCGCTGCTTATCAGACCTTTAACGAGATGGTGCTTTCCGCATACAAACAGCAGGTTATTATAGACAGGATCGGCGGAGCTGATAAGCTGGGAGTTTTTGAGATCAATATCAATCAGATAACCAAGGACGGAAGCTTCGGAACCCAGTTCCTTTCAATGCTTGTTCCTTACCTTACTACCTTCCTTGTATTTGCCAGCGCTATGGGTATAGTTACCGATGCCATAGCAGGTGAAAAGGAAAGAGGCACTATGGCAAGACTTCTCATGACACCTGTTAAGAGAAGCAAGCTGGCTTTCGGTAAGATAACGGCCCTTACCGTGCTTTCCATGCTTTCCGCGCTTGTATATGCCGGCTCCATGATAGTTGCTATGCCTATGATGCTTAAAGGAATGGCAGGAACGGGTAATATTGATCTTGGAATGAAGATAAGCGCAGGTCAGGTGATCCAGCTGATCGTTCTTCTGGTCATCCTTGCCTATCTCTATGTGTCCGTTATTTCGGCCCTTGCTATCCGTGCAAAGGACGTAAAGACCGCTTCAACATACATTTCTCCTTTGTACATTATTATCATGATAGCTGCACTTGCTACCATGTTTACCGGTTCAAAGGAAATGGCATCCTACCTGCATGTTATCCCGGTTTACGGTACTGCACTTTCCATTCAGAAGATCATGACCCAGAGCCTTACGGGACTTGAGTTTGTATATTCCGTTTGCGGAAATCTTCTTCTTGCATTCCTTTGTACTTTCTCGGTTACAAGATCCTTTAATTCCGAGAAGGTTATGTTTAATGCATAAGATCACTGAAATTAGTTTTTGGCTGTAAAAAGCCGGATACATATCGGCGATCGATGGATATTCCATTGATCACCGATATTTTTTTGTATTTTTATAAAAAAATTTGCAAAATTAAAAAGTGGACACACTTATGTCACATCTTTACTTTAATATAAGCAGGAATTTTTATAGGGTCATGAATTGGTTCTAACAGAAAGGTAAGTTTTTTTATGAAAGATCTTTTGGCAAAGCTTAAAGAAAGCTTCAAAAAGCCTAAAACCGTGATAATCGCCGCAGCAGTTGTTGTAGTGATAGTTTTGGCTATTGTTCTTATTGTTAAAAATGCCGGATCGGATTCACCTTCCGATAGTAAGGCAAATGTAACGGGACAGGTAGGTAATGCAACCGCAACACCTAAGGCGACGAATACACCCGTGCCTACTGACACACCCACTCCGGTACCTACGGATACACCTGTGCCCACTGACACACCTACACCGACCAACACGCCGGCGCCTACCAATACTTCAACACCTACACCTGCGCCGACCGACACACCTACACCGACTAACACACCTACACCTACGAATACACCTACACCTACCAACACACCTACACCTACAAATACACCTACACCTACCAATACACCAAAGCCCAAATACACGGCGACACCCATTCCCACGGCGACACCTGCACCTACAGCAACACCTGCGCCGACAGATAAGGGTGCATTACTGGAGAAACCCAGTATTAAACTTGAAACTGACAGCAGTGACTTTGTTTACAGACGTGTAAATGATAAGTGGGCTGTAGTGGGATTCTCTGAAAGCGGTATCATGAAGTTTTCTGTTTACGGTGATGATGACTATGTTGAAGTAACATTGCCCGATTATATAGAAAATGAGGATATGGTGGGAGCACCTGTAGATATTTACATGAACAGCACCATAACCTACAATGATGAAACCAGTTTCACTCTTAAGGATTTCCTGACCAGCGGATCCGCTTATTTAAAGCTGGTTTGCCCTTATGGAATGGAAGCCTTCTACGGAACGGCAAAACATCAAGCGGGAGATTATGCTTATAAGTTGAGAGAGATCAGTTTTGAAAAGGGTGTTAAGGTCATTAAGCCCTATTCCTTCCAGGGCCTTACCGGAATCACCAAGGTTACATTCCCTGAAAACCTTCAGGAGATCGAGGAAGATGCATTTGTCGGATGTACCAATCTGCATTTCGATGTACTGGAGATCGGAAACTTTACTATCGGTGCTCATGCTTTTGCTGATGTTAAGATAGACACCCTGAGGCTGGTGGGTAACGCTGAAACGGGTGATACCGTTGTCTCTGCCGAGACAGGACCTTTCTACGGAGCAAATATCAAGAAGATCGAAGTGGCTGATGATGTAAATTTCATTCCTCCTTATCTGTTTGCGGGAGCATATTTTACAGCTGAGGAACACAACTACCTTAATGATATCACTGTTGTATCCGAGCATGCCTTTGAAGGCTGTTACGATCTGACTGTCTGGCTCAGTGACGCCATCTGGGTAATGGATGATTCGGCATTTTTGAACTGCAAACGTCTTCACGCTCATGTTCAGGTCGGAAGTGAACCTTACCAGGTATTTTTAAGAAATAATATAGAATTTGAAGAATATAACTAGTAACTAAAAAAACCCCTTCAGTGGTGATGTTCTGATACCACCGAAGGGGTTTTTTTAAGATCTGCTCGATTTATTTTAAAGCGTCTTTCATTTCTTTAACAAAGCTGCCAACGGGAACGGCGGCATTTCGTCCTTCTTTTTCAAGGATCTTCACTATGGCAGAACCCACAATGGCGCCGTCTGAAAGACCTGCCATTTTTTTTGCCTGTTCGGGATTTGAGATACCGAAACCGATGGCGCAGGGGACATTGGTGCTTTCTCTTACGATATTCACTATGGAAGCAAGATCCGTCTTGATCTCGCTTCTGGTACCCGTTACACCCAGACTGGAAACGATGTAGATAAAACCTTCAGCTTCCTTTGCGATCATGGCGATACGATTTTCTGATGTTGGAGCGATGAGGGAAATAAGCTTTACATCGTATTTTTTGCAAAGGGGCTGAAATTCATCCTTTTCTTCAAAAGGAAGATCCGGCAGGATGAGACCGTCTATGCCTATCTCATTAAGAGTGGAGATGAATTTTTCCGCACCGTAGGAGAATACAACATTGGCATATGTCATGAAGACCATGGGGATGGTTACATCCTTTCTCAGATCTCTAACGAGATCAAAGATCTTATCCGTGGTTACGCCTCCGGAAAGGGCTCTGAGGTTTGCATTCTGGATAACGGGGCCTTCGGCTGTAGGGTCGGAAAAAGGTATGCCCAGTTCTATAAGATCCGCACCGTTGGCGGCCATTTCGCGTACAACCCGGGCCGTAGTCTCAAGGTCGGGATCTCCGCAGGTTATAAAGGGAATAAATGCCTTTCCTTTTTCAAATGCCTTACTTATCTTATTCATGGATATCCTCCCCTCTGTAACGTGCAATTGCTGCACAGTCCTTGTCTCCGCGGCCGGAAATGGTGATCACTATGATCTTGTCCTTAGAAAGGGTGGGAGCCAGCTTTAGGGCATGGGCTACCGCATGGGCTGATTCTATGGCAGGGATGATACCTTCTGTTTTTGCAAGATACTCAAAAGCACAAACTGCTTCTTCATCCGTTACCGGGACATACTCCGCACGGCCGATATCATGGAGATGAGCATGCTCGGGGCCTACGCCGGGATAGTCAAGGCCTGCGGATATGGAATAAACAGGAGCGATCTGACCGTATTTATCCTGGCAGAAATAGGATTTCATGCCGTGGAAGATACCGAGTCTTCCGGTGGAAATGGTGGCTGCGGTCTCGAAGGTGTCTATGCCTCTTCCTGCAGCTTCACATCCTATCAGACGAACACCCTTGTCATTTATGAAATCATAGAAGCTTCCGATGGCATTGGAGCCGCCGCCCACGCAGGCGATCACGGCATCGGGAAGACGACCCTCCTTTTCAAGTATCTGAGACTTTATCTCTTTGGATATAACAGCCTGAAAATCTCTTACTATGGTGGGGAAAGGATGGGGGCCCATTACGGAACCGAGACAATAGTGGGTATCTGCTATCCTGGAGGTCCATTCTCTCATGGCTTCGGAAACCGCATCCTTAAGAGTGGCGGTTCCTGTCTTTACAGGGATGACTTCGGCACCCAGAAGGCGCATTCTGTAAACATTTAAAGCCTGGCGGATAGTGTCCTCTTCACCCATGAAGACAACGCATTCCATGCCCATAAGGGCTGCGGCTGTGGCTGTGGCCACACCGTGCTGGCCTGCGCCTGTTTCTGCGATGAGTCTGGTCTTTCCCATTTTCTTTGCGAGAAGGGCCTGACCCAATACGTTATTGATCTTGTGAGCTCCTGTGTGGTTCAGATCTTCTCTTTTTAAGTAGATCTTTGCCCCGCCCAGATCCTTTGTCATCTTTGCTGCATAATAGAGTCTGGAGGGCCTTCCTGCATATTCATTCAGGAGGTCGTTAAGTTCCTTATTGAATTCGGGATCGACTTTATATTTATTATATGCTTCTTCCAGTTCGATCACTGCATTCATAAGGGTTTCGGGGATATATTGTCCTCCGTGTATCCCGAAGCGTCCGTTTGGATTTGTCATTTTTCTTCCTTTCCGACAGCTTTTGAGAAAGCTTCCATTTTATTTTTATCTTTTTTACCGTTGGTTTCTATACCGGAACTCACATCCAGACAGAAGGGATCCAGCTTTTCCACCGCAGTTCTTACATTTTCGGGATTAAGACCTCCCGCAAGAAAGTAGGGTCTGCGTATGTCCTTAAGGAGCTCCCAGTCAAATACCTTCCCCGTACCTGCGCCGGAATCCAGAAGTATATAGTCTGCACAGCTGTTTTCGGCGGCGGTAACATCTTCTTTGGAGGCGACTTTATAGGCCTTTATGACGGGGCATTTGCATATAGTCTTAACTGCCTTTGTAAAGGATTCGCTTTCGGTTCCGTGGAGCTGTATCAGGTCTACGATCTGCTTTTGGACAAGTTCCTCCATATCGGAGATGGTGGTATCGGTGAACACGCCCACGGCTTTGATCCCGGGATCCAGTAACTTCTTTAGTTCTGCGGCCTTCTCATAGGAAACATAACGACGGCTTTTTTTTGCAAATACAAAGCCTATGTAATCCGGCTTTAAGGTGTTGGCCGCTTCTATGTCTTCGATGCGGGACAGACCGCACATTTTTATCTTATTCATTTTCGCCTCCCTTTGGAGTGCCTGAGCGGAGCAGCTTCAAAGCGGCTTTTTTGTCGGGAGAACGCATGAGGGCTTCTCCCACCAGCACTGCATCTGCTTTCATGAGCTCAGCATTCATCACATCCGCTCTGGATCTGATGCCGCTTTCGGAAACGAAGGAGATGTTGGCGGGTACATGTTTCTTAAGATTCTCGCTGTTTTTGGTGTTCACCGAGAAATCCTTAAGATTTCGGTTGTTAACGCCTATTATCCTTGCTCCGGCGTTTATGGCATCCTTTATCTCCTTTTCGTCATGGGCTTCAACAAGAGCCGAAAGACCGAGGCTGTC
Organism: Lachnospiraceae bacterium; assembly: GCA_016287765.1. The sequence continues at coordinate 11,346 of JAEEWS010000040.1, read as the reverse complement.
ACAGATCTTTATATATTCCTTGACCTTTTCGGGAGGTAATATAGAGCAGATAAGAAGCACAGCGGAGGCACCCAGCACCTTTGCTTCATATATCATGTAAGGATCTACGGTAAAATCCTTCCTTAAGCAGGGGATCTTTACAGCGCTTGCGATCGCTTTAAGATATTCATCGGAGCCCAAAAAGCGGGTGGGTTCGGTAAGTACCGAAATGCAGTCGGCGCCGGCTTCTTCGTATTCCAGGGCTATCTTAAGATAGGGAAAGTCAGGAGCTATAAGTCCCTTAGAAGGAGAGGCCTTTTTGCATTCGCAGATAAAGGACAGACCCGGTTTTTTTAAAGCCTTTTCAAAGGAAAACTCTCCCCTGGGAAGAGAAAAAGCTATTCTTTTGATCTCTTCCTCCGATATTTTTGCCTTGGCGGCTTCAACTCTTTTAAGGGCGCTTTGTGCAAGTTCCTCAAGAATGTTCATGTTTATTCCTCATTACTTACTTTAATGACTTTTTCCAGGGTTTCATAGGCTTTTCCGGAATCGATGAGCTCGGCCGCAAGCTTTACACCTGCTTCAAAACTGTCAGCCTTACCTGCGATATAGAGAGAAGCACCTGCGTTAAGAAGAACGGCGTTTCTCTTGTGACCTTTTTCACCCTTTAAGATGCCTCTGGTGATCTCTGCGTTTTCCTCGGGGGTTCCGCCCTTAAGATCATCTTTGGTGCATCTTTCAAAACCGAATTCTTCGGGGGTAATGGTGAAGGATCTGTACCAGCCGTCTTTGATCTCGCAGATGGCTGTGGGAGCACTCATGGAGATCTCATCCAGCTTATCTTTGCCGTAAACTACCATACCTCTTCTTACTCCCAGATTTATAAGAACTCTCGCAAGAGGCTCCACCAGATACTCATCATAAACTCCCAGAAGCTGCATGGAGGGTTTTCCGGGGTTTGTAAGAGGTCCAAGGATATTGAATACGGTACGTACACCCAGTTCTTTACGGATGGCACCCACATACTTCATTGAGGTGTGATACTTCTGGGCGAAGAAGAAGCACATGCCTGCCTCTTTAAGAAGCTTCTTGCAAAGCTCGGGACTCTGGTTGATGTTTACGCCCAGAGCTTCCAGACAGTCTGCTGTACCGCTCTTGGAGGAAGCGGCTCTGTTACCGTGTTTTGCCACTTTGACTCCGCCTGCTGCAGCTACCAGGGCAGAGGTGGTGGAAATATTAAAGCTTCCGGCATGATCTCCGCCTGTACCTACGATCTCAAATACCTCCATTCCTGTGTCAACGGTGGTGGCATGATCTCTCATGGCAGCGGCGCAGCCTGCGATCTCGTCTGTGGTCTCTGCCTTTGCGCTCTTGGTGGAAAGGGCGGCAAGAAAGGCCGCATTTTGGGTGGCGCTGGTTTCACCGCTCATTATCTCGTTCATTACCGCATATGCTTCATCATAGCTTAAATCCTCTTTGTTTACGATCTTCATAATGGCTTCTTTGATCATGGTTGTTCTCCTTTTCTACATTTCAACAAAATTTTTTATCATTTTCTTTCCTTCCGGAGTCATGATGGACTCGGGATGAAACTGCAACCCGTAAACGGGGTATTCCCTGTGTTGTACCGCCATGATCTCACCATCCTTTGTAAGAGCGGTGATCTTAAGGCATTCCGGTATTTTTTTCGGATCTGCGGCCAGAGAGTGGTAACGGGCCACGGTGGTCTCCTCCGAACAACCCTCAAATATCTTTGAGGTGATATCAAGTTTTACTTCAGACTGTTTTCCGTGCATGAGCCTGGAGGCATATGTAACCACACCACCGAAGGCAAGAGTGATGGCCTGATGTCCGAGACAGACACCCAAAAGGGGGATCTTTGGTCCCAATTCCCTGATCGCATCCACTATGATGCCGGCATCTTCAGGTCTTCCGGGGCCGGGGGAAACAATGATCTTTTCCGGCTTTAAGGCTTCGATCTCCTTAACCGTCATTTCATCGTTTCTGATCACTTTTATATCCGGGTTTATCTCGCCCACAAACTGGTACAGGTTATATGAAAAACTGTCATAATTATCTATCAAAAGGATCATAAGCATTCCTCCGTATTGGCCATTTCCAGGGCTCTTAAAGAAGCTTTGGCTTTATTTAGGCATTCTTCGTATTCTTTTTCCGGAACGGAGTCATAGACGATGCCTGCCCCGCTTCTTACAAAAACCTGCCCATTCTTTTTATAGGCGATGCGGATAGCTATGCAGGTATCCATGTTTCCGGTGAAATCTATATAGCCGATGGCACCTCCGTAGATGCCTCTTTTGTTCCGTTCCAGTTCTCCGATCAGCTGGCAGGCACGGATCTTGGGAGCTCCCGAGAGAGTACCTGCGGGAAGCACGGCTTCTATGGCATCCAGTGCATCCTTATCATCTCTTATGACGCCCGCAACTGTGGACCCGATATGCATTACATGGGAGTAACGCTCTATGGAATGAAGTTTTTCCACCTTAACGCTTCCGAAGCGGCTGACCTTTCCCAGATCGTTTCTTCCCAGATCTACCAGCATATTGTGCTCGGCCAGTTCCTTTTCGTCCTGTAAAAGCTCTTCTTCCAGAGCCTTGTCTTCATCGGGTGTCTTTCCTCTGGGACGGGTGCCCGCCAAAGGGAAGGTGTGAAGGACTCCGTCCTCCAGTTTTACCAGGGTTTCGGGAGAAGCACCTGCCACTTCCACGTCTGTACCTGAGAAGTAGAACATGTAAGGAGAGGGGTTTATGGTACGGAGCACTCTATAGGTGTTAAGGAGGCTGCCTTCAAAGGGGGCGGCAAGGCGGTTGGAGAGTACGATCTGGAAGATATCACCTTCCTTAATGTAATGCTTTGCCTTGGCTACCATATCGCAAAATTCGTTTTTCTCAAAGAGAGCGGTTACTTTACCCAGAAGCTTTCCGCCGGGCTCTTCCTTCTTTTTACCGATTTTTAACAGGTGAACCAGCTGCTCCAGTTCCATCACAGCCTTGTTGTAGCCTGTCTCGCAATCGTCCAGTTCCATGTTTACTATGAGGATGATCTTTTGCTTCAGGTTATCGAAAGCTATGACCTTATCAAAGAGCATCAGATCGATGTCCTTAAAATTCTCCGTGTCCTTGACCGGGCACTTTACGGAAGGCTCGCTGTAGGAAAGGAAGTCGTAGGAGAAATAACCCACCAGTCCTCCGCTGAAGGAAGGGAGATGATCAAAGCGGGGACTTTTGTAGTCCGCAAGGATTTTTCTTAAATAGTCCGAAGGGTTATCGGTCTTAAATTTTAGATTTCCCACGGTGATCTCTCCGTCCACACAGGTGATGTTGAGCTTGGGATCAAAACCCAGGAAGGTGTATCTGCCCCACTTTTCATTGGCAGCTGCAGATTCCAGCATGTAAGTGTGGGTGGAAACATTTTTAAGGATCTTTATCACTTCAATGGGTGTGGTAAAGTCCGAAAGGATCTCGGTGCTTAAGGGAAGGACCTTGTATTCGCCGGTTTTGGCGATCTTAAGTACTTCTTCGTATTTGGGTAAGATGTTCATGGTGACCTCCGTATGTAAATAAAAAATCCTCAACAGAAAGATCGACTTTCTGTTGAGGACGAATGAATTCTTTATCCGCGGTGCCACCTCGTGTTCACGATATACGTGCTCTTAGCAGGATACCATCATATCCCCGGCTTTATAACGTGTGCCTTACACGTCGCAGAATACTAAGAATGCAAGTGCCTTCTTTTCCCTGCGCCCTCCGCGGTCCATTTGACAATCCGTTTCACACCTGCATCTCAGCACCGCAGGCTCTCTGTAAGGTCGTAACTGCCGTTATCTCCGCTTCATTGGTTTAAAGTGTTATATTGCTACATTTTTACCACAGATATATATACTTGTCAAGAAAAATTTTTAAGCTTCCGTTGCCATTTTCTTAACCTGAGCAAGAGCCTTCTTAACCGTAGGAAGTGAAATGATGATCACGGTAACGATTCCTTCGATCACGATATAAGAGTAGTTATAAATTACGGGATAAGCCCAGGCAAGAGCCTTCGGGAATTCCTCGGGCATATATTCCATCCAGTAGATATAACCGCCGATGGTATGGAAAAGGCCGCGAACAGCTATGCCTACTATATAACCGATAACAAGGCCGTTCTTTTTATCCTTGAAGAGACCTGAGAGACCGAGAGCGGTGAATGCGAAGAAGTAGTCGCAGCAAACCTGGAAAGGTGTAAGGATGTAGGAACCGCCACTCTGAATGAACTGCAGGATGCTGTATGCAAAGGCAACAGTGAGGCCGGCTTTAAGACCGTACCAGTAGCCTACCAGTGTGATGAAGAACATGCTGAAAAGAGTTACCGATCCGCCCCAGGGGAGCTTGTAGGGCTGAACATAGGAAAGAACAAAAGCGATGGCAAGGGAGATAGCAGAGAAGACCAAAGCCTTAACATTGAACTTCTTGCTTCCTTCCTTCTTGCTGCGGATGAACATTCCCACCGCAACAATGGCGATAAAAGCGATGATCGAAAATACGATATAGCCTGCTGTGGTTACTTCAAAGTAACCGTCTTGTTTTGTAAACATAAAAAAATCCTCCTTATATGCGATATGCGCGTGGAGGTATAATTAAAAGCTTCCTTACGCCGGTATTATCCGGTTCAAGTAATGAGGGTCAACAGCAAATGCCGTCTCTCAGCGTCAGCGCCCCTAGCACATATGCAAGTTGTACAGATCAAGGCACTTGCCTTGTCGGTTGTAAAGTATATACGTTTTTTGGGATTTGTCAATAAAAATAAGATCCGCCGGTCAAGCAGATCTCATTTTAATATCTTGTTTAAATATCCTTCCGTTCGGTGTTTCAGGCTGCATCAGCCTTTTTGGATCCCGTGGAAACAGTGTTTTTGGGGCCGTAGGCATCACCGAAGATCCTGTTTCTTACAGGCATCAGAGCGGCTATAAGCAAAGAACCCACGCCCACACAGGCCAGAACTTCACCTGCACCTACGGTAAGCATGAAGAACCAAAGGGCTCCGTCAAGATGATATGCAAATTTCAAAACGAAAGGGATTATCAGTGCGTTTGCGAAGACAGGAGGCAATGTAACAAGGAATCTGTGCTTCCTGAGCATATATGAAAGAACCGCGCCGATGGCTGTTGCCAGCGTTCCGAAAATAACATCCGGAAGAGGAGAGACAAGCAGGATGTTGCTTAAAAAGCATCCTACAACAACACCGGGAATTCCTGCGGGTGTGAAAAAGGGAAGTACGCACAGAGCCTCGGATACACGAAACTGAATGGCTCCGCTGGCCAGATTCACGGTCTGGACAAACATGGTGAGAACGACATAGAGGGCGGCGATTATGCCCGCCTGGGTAATAAAAGTAACTTTCTTCTGCATTTTAGATCTCCTTTAGGGTTTAAGGTCAAATTATTGACTACTGACCGGGTTGAGTGGGAAGGAATTAACACTCAATGTAGCGGGACATAGGATACGCCCCTTTTTGCAAAATGTCAAGAACGATTTTGAACCCCGGGGACGGGGTTAGGGGTTCATTTTAGTGGCTCAGGCATATGTTTTCTCTACCCGAGCCACTATTATAGCTTCCGGGGCGCTGTCGTTCCGGGAAGCTTTTGGCTCAGTGGACATTTTTGGCTGATAGAGTCATAGAAAATCCCGGTTGTCGAGCTATGACTTCGTGATCGCTGTGACTCAGGTAGATTTTTTGCCGGAATGGGCCACATTTTTGAACCCCTAACCCCGTCCCCGGGGTTCATTTTTGTGGCTCAGGGAGATGTTTTACCGAAATGAGCCATAGTTTGACCCCCCGGGACGGGGTTATAGGTTCATTTTATGGGGATGTAGATCCTAAAATACATGGTGGGATTAAGCGGGCGGCTGCCGTAAATGTCCAGCACATTTCGTTCGATGGCGGGGCCGGCAGGGGTGAGGCCTTGGGATTTTATGTGATCCATGATCCGACTGTAGGCCGCATCAGCTTCAAAATGTTCCACGGTTCGGACCAGCATGTTCCCGCAGGCATACAGACCGCCGGCCAAAACCTCGGTATACTTGTTTGGCTTGGGATAGGGAAGATCCGAGATGTAGCCGTATTTTTCGTAGGTATGGAAATTACCGTTAAGTAGATTCTCCACGCTGATCGTTGAAATGATACCGGCAGTATCGGCCCAACTCCCTGAACTGCGGGTTATTTTTATGATCTCGTCTATATCCAGCTCGTCTTTATCTCCGAAGGGCTTTGACATCATGTACATGTCAGGCAGGGATTCTATGGTTACTTCCTCGGAAAAACAAGTTTCTGCGATGTTTTTTTCATACAGCTCAACTTTTTTCTTTAAAGTATTTAATTCTGCGATCCTGTTTTCAAGCTCCTGTTTATTTCTCCTAAGTTCAAGGCATATGCTTTTCGGATCCTCTTCCGTAAGGATCTTTTTAAGATGCTGTATGGGCGTTCCCAAAGAACGCATGAAGCCGATCATTGAGATTATCTCAAACTGAGCCTTTGAATAATAGCGATAACCGTTTTCGCCGGATTTCCAGGGGGATAGCAGATCTATGCTGTCGTAGTATCTTAGGGTTGATGCGGGAATATTAAATATCTTGCATACTTCTCCGATGGTGTAAAATTCTTTCATGAGTCCTCCTTTTATATAATGTGCCGGAATTTCTGTAATTTTGGTACTTTAAATGAAATAAAATCATTGACCTTAAAGTAACTTTAAGGTTTATAATCAAAATATGCAACAGGTATTTTTGGGAAAAACTTAAAAATGGATTGGGAGAATTTATGGGAACAAAAAAGACATTAAGAGAGAGAATCGGTGCTATCTTCACAGGGCGCCCTTCAAAAGGCGCCCTATCCTTCCGTGAGAAGCTGTTCATCGCACTTCCGGGACCGGCATCTGTTATGGGGCAGATCGTAATACACAACGTGTTGATGAAGTTCTACACGGATATAATCGGATTGGATGCAAAATTCTATGGCTTGATCTACCTGATCTACAGTGTGTGGAATGCGATAAACGATCCTCTTTTGGGGGCATATATTGACAAGATGCCTTTTAACAAAAAAAGAGGAAAATACGTTTATCTCATGCGGGTTACGGCACCTGCCATGCTTCTGGCATTTTTCTTTATGCTGCTGTCGTCGCCCTCCTGGAACCAATGGGTGATCTTCGGCGTGCTGCTTTTCGAATTGTTTGTTTACGATACGGGATATACCATCTATTCGGTTTCCTACAATTCCTATTTCCTGCTTGCTGCGCCGGATAAGGAAGAAAGGGTGGACGTTGAGATCATCAGGACTTATCTGGGAAATGTTGTGGGCTTTGTAACCACTATCATTCCCACGTTTCTGCTGGTGGGAGGCGGTAATCGGGCTTTGATCATTCCGATCTTTACTCTTGTGGTACTGGTCAATGCGGGAATGTATTTTCTTGCCCTTGCACCTTTAAAGGATAACGAAAAGCTTTACGAGACGGCCGTTGCGCCTGAGCACAAGAACCTTAAGGACATTTGGAGTGATGTTAAAGAAATTGTTTTTTCAAAACCGTTTTTGACCTATCTTCTGTTTTTTGTGATTGCAAGAGGCGCGATAGCGGCTTATTATAATCCGTTCCTTTACATGATGGATAAGGTTTTGAAAACCTCCGGAAGTTTTGCGGCAATTGCTGACACGATCCCGGGCATAGTGATGCTGATCCTTCTTCCATGGGCAGGAAAGCAGATAAAGAAGTACGGTGCAAAGGCTGTAACGATGATATCCATGATACCCGCGGTTGCAGGGCTCGGAAGCCTGATCTTTATTAACCGCGGCTGGCATGCCATTGTAAGCTATACCTTGATAATCTTTGCTTTAAATGTAATTCAGACCTCCGGCGTTGTAATGAACGGAGCTTTGATCGACTATGATGAGATGCGGACGGGTACAAGAAAGACCGGACTGTACGGAGGACTATTTGCCCTTCTTACCACCATTCTTACGGCGTTTCAGGAATCTGCTTTTGCCACCATCATCAGCCATTACGGATATGACGGAACTCTTGCTACTCAGACAGACCGCGCGATCTGGGGGATCAGAGTCGGAGCGGGGCTTGTTCCCGCAATGCTTTGCATATTGGGCTTCATCCCGCTTATCTTCTTTCCGATAGGACGTGAACTTGAAAAGAAGATCTCGGAATTTAATGTTGAGGCGAGAAGAAAAACGTCAGACGACGAAGTACAACAAAGGGGAGAAGATGAGAAAAAGGATCAGGATAGAGAATAAAGGATTTGTTTTAAGTGACGGGCAGCCGTTTACAGCTCACGGGATAAACATGGTGTGCAAGGACAGGTCAAAGAACTACATTGGCGGATACACACCGGAAGACTTTGAGTTTCTTAAGAAAAACGGATTTAATCTTATCCGTCTGGGCTTGATCTGGGACGGTGCGGAGCCTGAACCGGGAAAGTTCAGCGAAGGTTATTTTAATGAGATCGATCGTATCCTCAAAATGGCGGAAGAAGCAGGAATACCTGTGTTTCTGGATATGCACCAGGATCTTTACGGATCTGTATTTGAGGACGGAGCTCCGGAATGGGCCACTGTAACAGACTCCTGCGAGCATATAAGGACCGGACTATGGAGTGAATCCTATCTTATAAGTCCTGCTGTGCAGCATGCCTTTGACAATTTTTGGAAAAATGTGCCCGCGTCCGATGGGATCGGGATCAGAGACCATTACAGGGAACTGTGGAAATTTGTCGCGAAAAGATATGCCCGAAATCCTTACGTTATCGGGTATGATATTATGAACGAGCCTTTTCCGGGAAGTGACGGTGCAAAGATCTTCGAGCTGATCACGAGCATAGCGGGAGAGAGAGGCGTGGCAGATCTGGAGGATGAGGCTGAGATCGGGGAGCTGATCGCAGCTGTTTCGCCTATTACGGCCCGCTTTGAAACAGAGGTGCTTGTGCCTTTTTATTCCGAGATCGCTTCTGCTATAAGGGAGGTCGACAAGGATACGATAATTATGCTGGAAAGCAACTATTTTGCGAATGCGGCGATCCCAACAGTTCTGGTCTCGCCCACATACGGTGATGGCAAAGAGATACAGGGGCTTTCGTATGTCCCCCACGGCTACGATATTCTGGTCGATACGGATGACTACGGAGCAGGTGGGATGGAGCGCGTGGGCTTCATATTTAAAACCTTGTTTGAAGGCGCAAGACGCGTGGGACTTCCCACTATTATCGGTGAATGGGGCTGCTATCCCAACGCAAGCGAAGCGGAAAAAGCGCAGGCAGAGTTTTTGCTCGGACTTTTCGAAGAACAGGGGATAGGAAATGTATATTTTGACTTCTCGCACATAAAGGATGGCGGGATCATTGAAATACTGAGAAAACAAAAATGAGCCTCAGTGTGGCCGCACTTGCTCGAGAAAAAGCCGCGGGATCAATCTCCCGCGGCCTATTTTTATTTTTTAAACAATGTCTCAAAGTGATAGATGTTCGCGTACTGATAAAGGTCGTTGCTTACCAGATTGTCCGCGAAGTTGTGAAGCTTCGGGCTTACGAGACAGTAGGTGTTTGCACCTTCCGAGTAGGCGATGGACCACAGATTCTTCTTGTGGAGCTCGTAGATCTGAAGGGCCAATTCGTCTCTCTTGGCACTGTCTGCGGTATCTGTCCATTGTTCGTAGATCTGTACCAGTTTAGCCATGTCGCCTGTGGGAGCCACACCCTTTGTATGGTCGGTATAGTAGGTACCGTAATCGCCGTACCATTCCGCAGCCTGGGCGATGGGCACGAAGGAGGCTGCTCTTTCTTTAAGAGAGAAACCGCCTACGGACATGTGAGGACACATGGATGCGACCCAGTCATTGGTGTCGATGACTTTGTCGTAGGTGGCCACATCGTAATTGGTAAGGGTGGTCTTAATGTGGATCGCATCATAGTAGCGCTTTAATATACTGTAAATGAAATCTGCGCTTCCGTCAAAGGATACAAAGTCCACCGACAGATCCGAGCCGTCCGCAAAATCCAGATAGCCGTCGGAGCCTGCCTTAAGTCCGCAGTTCTGCAAAAGCTTTTGGGCAGCGGCAACATCGTAGGTTGTCCATTTCTTGGACCATTCCGTATCGTAACCGAAGTTACCCACAGAAGGAGCACATTGTCCCGGAGCCAGGAAGCCTTCGGAGGTAAGAAGCGAAACCTCATCACGGTCAACACAGATGGACATGGCCTGACGGAAATCGCTGTTTGCAAAAAGATCGGCGTAGTTTTTATTGGCATTTGTGTAGTTAAAGGTAACCTGATTGGATCCCCAGCTGGAGCCGGAAATGGTCTTAAGCACAGCTGAGCTGCCGAGTTCCGCCATGAGGGAGGAAACCTGTTCCATACCGATGTCCATACGGTCCAGATCTCCGCTTAAAAGCATAGCCTTTGCATCGTCATTTTCACCCAGTTTTTTCAAGTAGATATTGTCAAAGTAAGGAAGCTGATTGCCCTTGGCGTCGATCTTCCAATAGTAGGGATTTCTTTCCAGGATGCAAAGCTCTGCGGATCGGGAGTTGTTTCCTTCCTTGGTGGTCAGAACAAAGGAGTTCACCGTGGGAAGTCCGGAAATGTTCCAGAAGTAGTAGCAAACGTTCTTTCCGATATCCTTAACCTTGGAATAGTTTATGCCCTTTGCCGCAGCGTTGGCGATGACCTGATCGTCGGACAGCCCCGTGTCTTTCCAGTATTCGTTCTGAACATAGTAGGAAGAGGGGATCAGATCCTTAAGGTAGTGGGAAGGTGCCCAGCACCACTTGAAATCGCCGTTTTCAATGAAACTTCCGGGATACTTTGCTGTATCAAAGGTCCAGGTAACGGTGTGATCATCCACCTTTTTAAGCACTGCGTAGTTTCCGGTCTTTCCGTCTTTAAGTGCTTCCCAGCTGGCTTTTGAATCGTAGTTGTTTATGTGGACCATGTAGTACCAGAAGGTAATGTCATCCGCGGTAAAATCATCACCGTCGGACCACTTCATGCCTTCTCTCAAATGGAAGGTCCAAACCGTATAATCGCTGTTATGTTCGAAACTCTTTATTACATTGGGGGCATATGTTCCGTCGGTGTTGTAGCGGATTATGCTTTCCAGTACCGGTCTTGCGATATCCCAGGAGCCTCCGCCCAGGGCCATGCTGTAGTTCCCGCCGTAGGTACCTATCTCAAGAACCGTTCCCGCAGCATCCGTCTGTGCGATAAACACATTGTCCTTATCGGGGATACGGTCTTCCACTGCGGGTAAAGTGCCTGCACTCACCTTTGCCTTAAGCTCCGGAGCTTCGGAAAAGGTAAGCTTGTCCACAGACACGGG
>JAEEWS010000008.1 GCA_016287765.1 Lachnospiraceae bacterium | reverse complement strand
CTCGGAGTAGCCCGCTACACCTGCGTTTTCATGCACGAGCATTCGAGCAAACATTCTGCGCATTAGTCCATTTATTTTAAAACCGCTGTACTAGTAACAAAGCACAAACACATAGTAATTCTTATCCGCACCCACCGTAACAAGAGTCTTAAACACTCTTTCATGAGGAAGCCCCGGGGTATCTGCTATCTGCCCGCCGTCGGTAAACTCCTTGCATTCATATTCCATATGCCTGTTAGGTATCTTCATGGTATCCAATATGCGCATTGCATTGGTCTTTACTTCTTTAGTTGCCATATTATCCTCCGATAAAGAAAAAACTCCGGAGTCTCAGACCCCGGAGTCACTTAACAGTCTTATTTAAAAGCTTTCAGTGCAAAAAGATCCGTGAGACCGTTCACTATAAGGCTTATTCCCGCAATGATCACCACTATGTTCATAACAGTTCCCGCTCTGAAGATAAGATAAACGCCCACAATTATTGTCAGGATGGCAAGGATCAGGCCCACAAGAAATCCCTTTCTCTTTTTGTGCTGTAATGATGCAAGAAGGTTTGTGAGCCCTTCTATGATCAGATAAACGCCAAGGATCACAGGGAAGAAATTTACGATGATATCCGGCCTGATCAGGAAAAGCACGCCAAGGATCAAGACTATGACAGAGCATGCCAGCATTGTATTTGAACGTTTTTTATTCAGAAGGAAAAGGATCGCATATCCCACTCCCGCACCAATGAATACAATGGCAGTTGCCTTCACTATCAGCGTCAATGCTCCGCCCTGCACGATCAAAAGGATCACTCCCAGCACAACACTTAAAAGAGCCATCACTATCTTGCTTGAAACAAGATTTTTAAGGAATTTAGACATTTTAAAACCTCCCTATTGATAACAGGTCAAGCCCGTCTTTCAGATTATATCACTTTTTGGGGTGACATGGAAGTCTGCTGACACATAGATCGTAGAGTAAGTATATGCCTGTTACTGCACACGAACGGGTTGTGTCATAATTTTTCTTATCATTAAGCCCGTTTCTGTGTTGAAATTCGTCTGTAAATTTGATAAAGTAGTGATTGTCAGAATTAACCTTTCACTTACTCAAAATTTTCTAATTTTTTGTGCAAAAAAGCTAAAAGGACGGAGGACGTATGGAGAAGAAAAAACGTAATGTAATCGTAGGACAGTCGGGAGGACCTACCGCAGCTATCAACTCCTCTCTTGCCGGTGTTTTCAGGACCGCCAAGGACAGAGGATATAACAAGGTCTACGGAATGCTTCACGGCGTACAGGGATTGTTGGAGGGCAGATATATCGATCTGTCTGATCACATACAGTCAGGCCTGGATGCCGAGCTTCTTAAGCGTACCCCTTCCGCTTATCTCGGCACCTGCCGCTATAAGCTGCCCACCATCAGCGAGAACAAGGATGTATACGAAAAGATATTCAGTATACTTGAAGATCTGGAAGTTGACTGCTTCATATATATAGGTGGAAACGACTCTATGGACACCATCAAGAAGCTTTCGGATTATGCCATCATCTCCGGCTCAGATATCCGCTTTGTAGGATGTCCAAAGACCATCGATAACGATCTGGCTCTTACGGATCACACCCCCGGCTACGGCTCAGCCGCAAAGTACATCGGTACATCCGTGAAGGAGATCATCCGTGATGGTTGGAGTCTGGAGACCAAGAACGGCCAGATACTCGTGATCGAGATCATGGGAAGAAATGCAGGCTGGCTCACCGGTGCTTCTGTCCTTGCAAAGGGCGAGGATTGCGACGGTCCCGATGCCATCTATCTGCCGGAACTGCCCTTCGATATTCCTGCATTCATCAAAAAATCCAGAGAGCTTCTAAAGAAAAAAGCCTCTGTTGTAATAGCCGTTTCCGAAGGCATACATACCGCCGAAGGCCAGTACATCTGCGAAATGGACGAAAATACGGATTACGTGGATGCCTTCGGTCATAAACAGCTCACCGGAACCGCCAGATATCTCTGCAATCTTCTTGCCAAAGAGATCGGCTGTAAGACCAGAGCCATCGAGCTCTCCACTCTTCAGCGTTCCGCCAGCCACTGTGCTTCGCGTATAGATATCCTGGAGGCCTACGAAGTAGGCGGTGCTGCCATGAAGGCCGCAGACGAAGGCGACAGCGGAAAAATGGTTGTCATCCAGCGTCTCTCCGATGATCCTTATCAGGCAGGCACGGAAGTCAAGGACGTGCACAAGATCGCCAATGACGAGCGTCTCGTTCCCAGAGAATGGATCACCAAGGACGGAACCTACGTCACCAACGAATTCATCACCTACGTCCGCCCTCTCATCCAGGGTGACGTGGCTCCCATCATGGTTGACGGTATCCCGAGACACCTGTACAGAAAAGGCTATCAGGACCTGTTATAAAAAGTTAAAAAAGGATCGGGACTATTAAGTCTCGATCCTTTAATTTCGTACTGAGCCACGCGGGACTCGAACCCGCGACACCTTGATTAAAAGTCAAGTGCTCTACCGCCTGAGCTAGTAGCCCATATTTCTCAAAAAGCTGGGCTAGCTGGATTCGAACCAGCGAGTGCAGCAGTCAAAGTGCTGTGCCTTACCGCTTGGCGATAGCCCAATGTTCGCGGCGCCCTTCGTGCCTTTTTTTGAAAAGGGTGGATACTGGGACTCGAACCCAGGGCCTCCAGAGCCACAATCTGGCGCGCTAGCCAACTGCGCCATATCCACCATACAATATTCTTCCTAAAAAAGAATGCAGTCTACGATACGCAGACCGCTCATGTGCCAGAAGGGATTCGAACCCCCGACCCACGGCTTAGAAGGCCGTTGCTCTATCCAACTGAGCTACTGACACATAACTTAGGCAAAAAGTCCAAGTAAAAGCAGGTGATGGGAATCGAACCCACGTATCCAGCTTGGAAGGCTGGTGTTCTACCATTGAACCACACCTGCATAATGATTTTTATAACTTCATCGTCCTTTAAGAAGTATTTAGTCGCTCAAGCGACATGCGATAATTTACCACAGGTTAGACGTTTTGTCAACATCATTTTTCATAAAATTTCCGAAATCAACCACAACTTCTTGTGATCGATCCACATCGAGGTGACAGGATTTGAACCTGCGACCTCCTGCTCCCAAAGCAGGCGCTCCACCAAGCTGAGCCACACCTCGCTACAAAACCGAAAAACAAGCGAATTATACAGCAGGGTTTTGTAAATGTCAATATTTATCTTGTTATGTAAATGGCGGATTCCTCACGACTTCCGTTTGTTCTGACAGTCGTCGTCTCTATGGTCTGACTGCCGTTTTTACTTTCAAACTCGATCATCGTACTTTCTTTTTCCGAATCCTTATATTCAAGCAAGACGGTCCCGGACGCATATATTTCGCCGGCCCTGAAAAACTGCAGATTCTTGGTCACAAATTCCAGATCGTAACCATTGGCCTCTTTTATCCCGGGGCCTTCTGCCTTAAGTGTTCCCGTAGTGTTAAAGGTAATATCTTTATCATTGTAGATGCCGCTGCCAAGAACATTTAAAGTACTTGTTCCGTCATCGTAATCCAGGACAAATCCCACCTCACGATTAAGATAGGTATAGCCCGCCTTTATATGCTTAATAACAAGGTCTCCCTCATCATCGGCGTTCTCTGTCGTAATATCTGCCATGGTAAGTCCTTCGCTGACATTAATGTAAAATGCACCGTAGATTTTTTCTCCTCCAAAAGCCTTTTCTCTCTGTTTCTCTATGCTCTCTTCCAGCTTATTGAGAAACTCATCATAAGTCTCTCCCTCTTCAGCAAGGGCTTTATATGCCTTTTTAAGGGTTTTATCCTTACGCGCCGCATAAAGACATGCTTCCATAGCTCTATCGTAATCCTCAGCCGAGAGTTCAAACTTCATTTCCGTCTCAACCAGTATCACGCCGTCCAGGTTATTGATGTAATTATCATTGCGGGAAGATATGCGGTCTTTAAACAGCTTCTCGTAATAGATAAGCCTGTATTTTTCCAAAAGTTTTTTAAAGGCCGAGGATTTCAAAACCTCAGAGGAAGCCAGCTTTTTAAGGCTTGGATAGTCAAACTCAAAGGAGGCCAGTTCTATGTTTGTATTGATCTCTGTAATGGCATATCCATTCTCGGTGTAATGAAAGTCGAATTCCGTATTACCCAAAAGAAGATTCAAAAGGTTATTGGTCCTTAGCTGCACTTTTCCCACAGCAGTACCTCTTCCCTCGCTCATCAACGAAACTTCGTCGATCAGAAGCTCATCGAAGCCTTTCATCTTTTTTGTGATCTCCTCGGCGAGGTACTCTTCATTCGTCTTCTTCCCGTCAAATATTGAATCAAAAAAACCGCTCCTGTAGGAAACCAGAACCACGGCAACCACAATAAGGAGAAGGCCGAGGACCAAACGCCCTCTGCCCTTTCCTTTGATCTTCTCTTTATTCTCTTTCTCCAATTCTCTGAAATCTGACATTAAAAACTATTCTTCATCTTTCTTTTTCATATGTGTTTCCATAAAGTGCCAAAGAGGTCCGGTGATGCATACTGATGAATAAGCACCTGCGATGATACCGAACATGAGCGGGAATGCAAATACCTTTAATGAATCAACACCAAAGATAACAAGTGCAAATACCATCAGGAATGTGGTAAGGGATGTGTTGATACTTCTGGAAAGTGTCTGTGTGATCGACATATCAACGATCTCCGTAACAGATGTCTTCTTGTTCTTCTCAGCCATGTTCTCACGGATACGGTCAAAGATAACAATAGTGGCATTTATGGAATAACCTACTATAGTAAGCATACATGCAATAAAACCGTTACCTACGGAGATCCTTGATACCGCATAGAGCATGAGGACAATGAGTACATCATGAACAAGTGCAATAACAGCAGATGCCGCAAAGTTGAAGTTCTTGAAACGGAACCAGATGTATATGAGCATGCAGATTACCGCTACAACTACAGCGATGATGGCATGTCTTCTCATCTCCGCACTTACATTTCCGGAAATATTCTCTGTTTCAATAAGTGACTCATCCACATTGTATTTTTCAACAAGTGCATTTACCACCTGAGCTCTCTGATCCTTATCGATCTCCATGGTCTTAATGATATAGGTATTTTCTCCGGAAACCTTGGTGATCTGTGGGGTCTTGGAAATAGTATCGGAAACCAGTTTTTCCAGTTCAAGGTTCATGCTTTCACTGTATTTATCGGGCAAGGTAACGGAAAGTGATGTACCGCCGGAGAAGTCAAGGCCATAGTTTAAGGGTTTCTTATCCTTAACACCGAATACTATCATCGAAACAATGCCAACAAGGATCAAAACACAGGAAGCAGCGAAAAACTTGGGGCTGTTCTTTACAAAATTAATGGTCTTTCTCTGCTTTGCAATACCATAGAATTTTTCATTACTGAAACCAACTTCATATAAAGCGTTAAGTGTGAGTCTGGTTACCGCAAGAGCTGTAAACATGGAAAGAACGATACCGATGGCAAGGGTTGTAGAGAAGCCCTTAACACCACCGGAAGCCATAACAAAAAGCACAAAAGCCGCAATAAGGGTTGTTACGTTACCGTCAAAGATGGCACTGAAGGCCTTCTTAAAGCCGTTCTTGATCGCACTTCTTACAGTAAGCCCTCTTGCAAGTTCTTCTCTTATACGCTGGAATATAATGACATTGGCATCCACAGCCATACCTATTGACAATATGATACCGGCTATACCCAAAAGGGTTAGGGTGGCATTAAATGCATTGAGGAAGAACACCATAAGTCCCACATATACAACAAGAGCAAGGGATGCGGCAATTCCGGGAACTCTGTAATAAATGATCATGAAAAGGATCAGACACAGGAAACCTACGGCTCCTGCAATAAGTGAGGTTCTGATTGCATCCTGACCGAGTTGAGCGCCTACAACGTTGGAACGTACTTCCTTAAGCTCAATGGGAAGTGCACCGATACGGATGGTGGAAGCAAGGATATCCGCCTCTTCAAAATCTGCCATACCGCTGATGATGGCAGAGCCGCCCGGAATAGCAGTATTTACCGTGGGTGCTGAAATAACATCGTTATCATAAACAATAGCTATCTTCTGACCTATGCTCTTTTCTGTAGCTTCGGCAAATTTTTTGGAGCCTTCATCGTTAAGGAACAACTGAACCACATATTCCCTTCCGCCCACATAACTCTGAGCTTCCTGTGATCCTGCCTTGGCATCAGATATATCATTACCGTTTAAAACGATCTGATCGGCAGCTTTAAGCTCGTCAATGGTCTTAGTGAGATAATATTTATCATTGGCCGAATCATACCTTAAGTTTCCGGTACCATATACAAAATAAAGTGCTCCGGGATTTCCCAGATCGGTAAGTATAGTCTCTGCATCGTTTACTCCGGGGATCTCAACCGTGATCCTCTTTGTACCTTCCTGATAAACACTCGCTTCCGTAGAATACACATCTGCACGGAGTTGCAGCTTGTAGATCGCATCTCCCATCTCTTCTTCGGAAACATCATCCGCTGTTGCCTCATAGGTGATACTTACACCACCGGCAAGATCAAGACCTTTTTTGATGGCCGACGCCGAAAACATCTTGCCTTCTCCAAAGCCCACTACTGCCATAAACATCAGGAAAGCCGCAAATGCAAGTATTCCCAGAACCTTTAAACCGCCTTTTAATTTCGCATTCATTTCTTTTTTTCTTCCTTTAAATTATTTCTCGTATTTAATACCCATATCTTCCATTTTGGCTTTTTTAACCATTACGGAAGCTTTTAATTCTTCTTTATACGCTTCTATCTTTTCAAGAAGCTCATCGTCATTTGTTGCCAATATCTTGGCAGCCAATATGCCCGCGTTTGCCGCACCGTCGATAGCTACTGTGGCAACGGGTATCCCCGAGGGCATCTGCACGATGGAGTACAGTGAATCCATCCCCGAAAGCGCCGCCGATTTGATCGGAACTCCTATAACGGGCAGGGGGAAGATCGCAGCGCACATGCCCGGAAGATGAGCCGCGCCTCCCGCTCCCGCGATGATCACCTTGAAGCCCTTTTCTTTTGCGCTTGCCGCATAATCAAAGAACACATCAGGCATACGATGTGCGGATATGACCGTCATTTCGTAATCGATGCCAAACTTTTCCAGCATCTCGGCAGCTTTTTTCATGATGGGAAAATCCGAATCGCTTCCCATAACTATTCCTACTTTTGCCATGTTACCTCCCTTTTTTGTCAAGAACGTCGTTAAGGATCTCTGTTCCCTTTACAACGAATCTTCCATTCTTAATTATCTCAAAATCCTTGCCGTCATTGCGCAAAGATATGATATCGCCCAATTCGTCATAGGGTATTGTGATATCCGTATGACAGTTAAAATAAGCTTTTTCCGGCTCGGTGTTTCTAAGCTCGGCAAAATCATTGGTCCTGGAGATGATCTCCTTGCCGTTGGGATTATAGACTTTGTGGTCCTCTGCGTGGCTGTAACAGGTATCGCCTATAGCAAAGTGAGGCCCTGTCTTTTCTGCGATCAAAATGGGAAGTTTCTTCTGTATGCCGTACTTCTCTCCCATCACAAAGGCTGTGGTATTGGTACCGATGGCAAATTCACCCAGAGGAAGGAACTCATGTTTGAAGAGAAGGTTTTCGGAAATAAACTTCTTATTCTCCGATTCCTCTTCATAATTCTCGCAGGTAACCTCGGTGGTCACTCCATCCTTAAAACGCACCCTCAGATTTCTGTATTCCAGGCCGTTTAAAAACACCTTTTTAACATGCAGCAGACCATTGGTCCCCTTTAACCTGGGAGAAGTGAACACCTCTCCCAAAGGAATGTTCACATCCGCTGTACAGTTTTCAAACACCGTCTGCTTTTCCGGATCCGTGATCTGGGTAAGCGCCACGGTAACATCTGTTTCGTTGCCGTTTCTTCCGGTCACATGGACAGCGAAGCCCTTATCAAGTTCATCGATGATGTTCTGCTGTATCTTCTGATAGAGACCGTTATCCAGGTTATTAACCTTAACGGTATCATTGAATATGCTCTCAAAGTCCTTTCCTATGCCGGGGAAGGGATAGGCAATAATGGCAAAGGAGGTCTCATCGCTCTTAATGTAGCTGTAATGTATGCCTGCGATCTTACCCCTGAACTCCACCATAAGCTTGTTCTGGGCCGGAGTGTAGTTATAGGCCTCGCTCTTGTAAACGGGATCAAAATCCGGAAGTCCGAAGCCGTCAATGTTTATGGGGCCGTTATAAAGATCCGTCTTTTCTCTGTGCTTTTCAAATGATGCTTTGTAGCATTCGACTTCCCTTGCCACATAGGCCCGGTCAAACCACAGAGCCATATCGTCTTTGTGATCAAAGATAAACTGAGTATTAACGTTTGTAGTGGTTACGGCACCGCACTCGGTATACCTTAACCTGAGAGGAGCATTTCTCATGGTTACGTTGCAATTTCTGTCCTTAAGGGACTGTATCACCCTTAAGACCATAGCTTCCATTCCGACGAAATAGCTGACGCTTGCATTTCCTCCCTCCTTAAAGTGGGCATTCATCACCTTAAATCCGCGGAGATACCCGGAAGCAAGTGTTTCCGCCATCTCATGCAGTTCTTCATCTTTCAGGGAGTTCAGATAGTTTGCGATCTGTATCTCGTTTTCCGTAATGTAATCACCGTACATGTAAAGGTATCTCAGATCCTTAAGATCGGAGTTCAATATACGGAGCATATTATTATTGTCGGGATCATATCTTTCGCCAAAGACCTTGTCGTCCAGATCTGCAATATTATCTTTTTTATAGGAACAGAATGCCTGCCTTGAGTAGGCATAGGCCTGCTTTTCAGCTTCCGCCCTGTCGTATTCGGCGTAAGCATCTCTGAACAGACAATAGATCTCCACAAAGAGTTCCATTTCCGGAGTCAGATACTCAATATAGCCGTTGGCCGCATTATTCATATTGGCATAGACTTCCGCAGCAAGCAGAGATAAAAACCTGCCGTTCTTTCTTTTTAGCATCTTCACGGCATAAGCCGGATTTTCAAGACTCTTTTCATAGTTTTCGGGCAGGATGTTAAAATAAAGTTCATTATAAAAAGCCCTCAGTTCCTCGAGGCTCTTTCCGAAAACACCTTTTTCGCTTTTACAAAGCTCATAAAGATCACAGGTCTTTAACCAGAGTTTTCCTATGGTCTTAAAGGCCCAGGCAGTTTTCTCGGGAAAACTGTCATTTTGTCCGCATTCCTCCACTATCTCTGCTATGCGGCCGCGGACCAGTTCAAATCGTTCATCAATAATGTCCATGATACCCCCTTAGATCAATCCGTAAATATAGAGCCAAAAAAGATAAACCAGCAGCAGTCCGTTAAGCACTGCGCCGATGATCGGGAAAAGATAGCCCACTTCTCTCTCCCTCATACCGTCACTTGCAAAGACCAAACCCACAATACAAAGGAGTGCCGATGAGATCCCCATGAATCCCACCGGCTCCCCGGCATCTCCGTCAGCCTTGGCCGAAATAATGCTTGCGGCAATAAACACAGCCATGGCTGCAATTCCGAAAATGCATGATACTATTCCGTTTTTAGAAGGCGCTTTTTTCTTAAAGTCAAGGCCCGGAACCGGGCGACGCCCAAAAAATTTCAATCTCATCTTACCGATCACTGTTGAATCTTGTTTGTAACTATGCATGCGTTACTGTACTGTTCCTTGTATCTTACAACGAAATCGTTCATGGTATATTCAACAAGGCCCTTTAAAGGATCGCATACGATCAGTGTACCCTTACTGTTGTTGTAACCCGTGATAACTACACAGTGCTCGTTATTACGCCAGATGTAGGTTTCACCGTCTATGACCCAGGAATCTCCGTAAGCCGTCGGTGAAAGACTTACGGTAGTCCAGCAGATAACCGGAACACCGCTCTTTACATATCTTAACATCTCTTCCAGTGTGGCTCCGGAAACTTCGATACAGTTTTTCTGGATGTTTTTTTCCTCAAACCACTTATTTGCCGCTTTTACTATTACGGGTGCATAACATCCGTAGCTTTCCTTAGCGCTTCTGGGATCTCCGATAAACGCCTCAAAAGGAGTTGCTTCACCGGGCTTTGCGGTTTCCAGATAGTCTTCCGCCAAAGTCACTTTGCTTACCGCATCATAACCCAGATAGTGAAGGACTATTGCAAGACATGTGATCTCGGGTCCGTTTACGAGCTCCGGCTTCTGCATGATGTTCTTTACATCAAGAACGTAAACATCATCTCCCGAAAACGCGGCATCCAACGTGTATTCCATAACATCCAGATGAGTGGTTCCCACTCTTCTGGGCCTTGTGGTAGTCAGATAGTCGCCGTAAACATATGCATAATTTCCGTTATAGGATATCTTGCTCCAACCGTTGGAAAGGATCGCCACTCTGTGTACACAGTCATTTTCGGTAAGGGATCCTGCCACCAGATATTCTGTGGACCATCCGGAACGCACATTGGCTGCTTCCGTTGCATATACCCACTCGTCCACGGTCTTACCCGCAGGCTCATCAGACATGGGTGTGGGTGTGGCTATGATAAAAGGTGTGGCAGTAGCTACAAAGAAAGGATCCTCCGTAGGTGTAGGCGTCAAAACCCTGATCTGTACTCCGTCTTCCTCGCCGTAAACATCATCACCGCTCGATACGATACTTTCGAGGGTATCGCCCATTTTCTCGGCTATATCATACCCTATCATATTGTCAAATCTCTGAGTCGCGGTGTCAAACACAGCGAGCCCGCATCCGGTACAAAGTATCGGTGCAAGCAAAATTATAATTGCTAATAACAGTTTTTTCATGTTGCCTCTTTGCGGGTCAAAGCTTTAAAGTTACATCCTTGCTGCCCGCTTCATATCTTCTGTATTTTACTCCTGCCGACTTCAACATGCGTTTTGCGGCAATGTCCGTATCTGTATCACGATACTTGTCCGAATAATAGATTATCTCAGAAAGTCCGGCCTGAATGAGTGCTTTTGTGCATTCATTACAGGGAAAAAGGGTTGTGTACACCTTTGCGCCCTTAAGGTCTGTTCCCGTGTAGTTAAGGATGGCATTGAGCTCCGCATGGCAAACATAGACATATTTTGTCTCGAGAGTCGTGCCCTCTCTCTCCCAGGGATATTCATCGTCCGAGCAGCCCTTGGGCATTCCGTTGTAACCCACGGAAAGGATCTTGTTGTCGGCACTGACTATGCATGCTCCAACACTTGTATTGGGATCCTTACTGCGTTGTGCGGAAAGAAGCGCTATTCCCATAAAATACTCATCCCATTTCAGATAGTCGGCTTTTTTCATTTTCTTCTCCTTATAATATACATGATATCCGAGGTAAAAAAGGTCACACCTCTCATCATAATGTTTTAAAGAATAAGCTAATTGTTAATTGTAACTTAGGTTTCGCCAAAATGCAAGAAAAACGTTATCGTTACAATATATGTGAAGGATAATCCAAAACAAAAAGGGCTTTTCAGCCCTTAACAGCCTTTTGAACATCTCTTACCGTATCTTCAAGATTGCCGTGTTCTTCCACCGTTATATCCGCAAATTCATTATAGAGCTTGATCCTTTCCTCGAACATTTCGTCAACAGTCTCCCCGTTTCTCAAAACCACTCCCCGGGCTTTCACATCCTTTAACCGTTTAAATAATTCTTCCTTTTCCACCTTAAGATATACCACTTTAGAACTTGATTTAAGATATTCCATGGCCTTGCGGCTGTAAACCGCACTTCCTCCTGTGGCTATCACGGTATTTTTAACATTAAGGCTTAAAAGTGCCTGCTCCTCACAGTCCAAAAAAGCATCCAGTCCGCGTTTATCTATTATCTCGCTTAATCTCATGCCCTCTCTTTGCTGAATAACGATATCCGTATCCACAAAATCCATGCCCAGGATCTTTGCAACAATAACTCCCACCGTGCTTTTTCCCGATGTGGGCATACCTATAAGAACTATATTTTCTCTTTCCATTTTTCTGTCTCTTCCTCTGGTCATAATTATTTTGTTCCGCTATGTTCCACACAAACAAGCCTTGGGTGAGCCTTTGGGGACGGGGTTAGAGGTTCACCGGCGCTGATCTTAAAGCTTCTGTATATCTGTTCCAGCAAAACCACTCTCATCAGCTGGTGCGGGAAGGTCATTTTTGAAAAGGAAAGCTCCGCATCGGCCCGTGAATATACTTCCTTTGATGTTCCAAGAGAACCGCCGATCACAAAAGCTATGTTACTCACTCCCCTTACCGTCAGTTTTTCGATCTCTTCCGAAAGTTCGGGAGAAGTGAGCATGCGGCCGTTTATGGCAAGAAGGATCACATAGGCACCTTCGGGGATGGCTTTAAGTATCCTGTCCCCTTCGGCTTTACGGATCTGCTCTTCCGCAGCCTCTCCGATACCGTCGGGAGTCTTTTCATCTGCCACTTCCTTGATCTCAAGCTTACAATACCTGGATAATCTTTTGGAATATTCTACTATGGCATCGGTATAAAACTTCTCTTTTATCTTTCCGACGCAAACTATGGTAATTTTCAAATCATCTCTCCTTGGATAAAGCAGTATGCCTATACCCGCTTCACATCCGGCCTATTCGGCCTTATGTCCGCCTATCTGGCGGTTTCTTTCTATGGTGGTTCCGCCCTCCTCCAGATTCATGCCCTTAAGGACAGCGTTCTTTCCAAACTTTTCCTTTATTTCGATCACGGCTTTTTGGACATTTTTCTCCCGCTGCCGCTTTTCCTTCTTTTCGGCTCTTTCCTTTTCAACCTTGGAATAGTCCGTAAACAGATCAAGCTGCTCATAGGCACTTTCCTGCTCCTCCAGCTTTTCAGCCTTTCTTTCGGATATGACATGATTTGCCACCACGTTCATCCTGCGGACCGTGAGATCCTTGTCCGCGATCTGATCATAGAGTCTCATCATGTATTCCATTATCACCGAAGTAGAGGAAGTGTATTCCGGAAGATTGATGGAACCATGCACTCCCTTGGGCACTGCGCGGCCGTAGTGATCCAGCACCACTTCACCCTTAAAGTGCTTCATTTTTTCGGGATCCTTAAGGTTTTCTGTATCGAATCCCAGATTCAACACCAATTGATCTGTCACTATATCCTTTTTCACAAGATCCAATACCAGAAGATCCGTCATTTCTTTTATTATCAGCCTGGCGCTCTTATAGTCATAGGGTTCTTTTAAGACCTGTCCCAGGCTTATGGAATTGGTTGCGGGGCGGAATTCTTTTATCTCCTTCATCCCCACAGGCTCCCATCCCCAGGCATGGTCTATGAGAAGCTCCGCATTTATTCCGAAGAGTCTGTACAGCAAAGCTTCATTATAATATTCGTTTTCTTTTCCCACAGAACATCTGGCTATGTCTCCCATGGTGTACATCCCATACTTTGCCAGCTTTCTTGAAATGCCGCCTCCCACTCTCCAAAAATCCGTTAACGGACGATGATTCCACAAAAGCCTTCGATAGCTCATTTCGTCCAGTTCCGCCACCCGGACTCCGTCCTTATCCGCAGGCATATGTTTTGCCACTATGTCCATGGCGATCTTACAAAGATAAAGATTGGTCCCTATCCCTGCGGTAGCTGTGATACCGGTAGTCTGAAGCACCTCTCTCACCATGGTCATGGCCAGTTCATGAGCTGTCATACGATAGGTATTAAGATAAGCAGTAACATCTATAAAGACCTCGTCCACCGAATAGACATGGACATCCTCCGGAGCCACGTATTTCAGATAGATGTTAAGGATATCCGTGGAATACTTCATATATAAAGACATTCTGGGAGGAGCCTGGATAAAATCGATCTCAAGAGACGGATCCGCATCCAGCTCCGTTCCGAAAACGGATTTTCCCTTAAATTCTTTTCCCGGGGCATTTATCCGCCTGTCGGCATTTACCTGTGCCAGTTTTTGCAACACCTCAAAAAGCCTTGCTCTTCCCGGGATCCCGTATCTTTTAAGGGTGGGAGAAACTGCAAGGCATATGGTTTTTGATGTCCTTTCCGGATCTGCCACTACCAGATTTGCGTTCAGCGGATCAAGGTTACGCTCCACACATTCAACGGATGCGTAAAAGGACTTGAGATCGATTGCAATGTACTGTTTTTCCATTAATTCTTATATATGTTCTTAAGATTTATCCTGAGCGCATTCATGCATACACAGAAACTGGAAAGACTCATGGCCGCAGCGCCGAACATGGGATTAAGCTCCCATCCGAAGACGGGTATCCAGGCGCCTGCTGCCAGAGGTATTCCGATTATGTTGTAAATGAAGGCCCAGAAAAGGTTTTCTTTTATATTGGTAAGAGTGATCCTGCTTAGGCGTATGGCTGCGGCCAGATCTGTGAGCCTGCTCTTTACCAGGACCACATCCGCAGCATCGATGGCCACATCCGTTCCCGCTCCGATGGCGATCCCCGAATCTGCTGTGGTAAGCGCCGGTGCATCGTTTATACCATCGCCCACCATGGCTGTCTTACCCTGTTCCTTAAGTTCATTCACTCTTATCGCTTTAAGGTCGGGTGTAACTCCTGCTATGACTTCGTCTATTCCTGCCTGTCCCGCAATGGCTTTTGCGGTGTTTTCCGAATCTCCCGTGAGCATTACCACACGTATTCCCATGGCTTTAAGCTCTTCCACCGCTTTTTTCGAATCTTCCTTTATCTCATCAGCCACAGCTATGAAGCCCAAGAACCTGCCGTCATAGGCAAAGAGCAATGGTGTCTTTCCTTCCTTTGAAAGGGCCTCAGCCTTTTCTGACACATCCGATGACATAAAGTTTTCCCAGGCTATGCCCTTCTTTAAATAAGCGGCATTTCCGCCCACAAGTTCCTTACCCTTGTATTTTCCTCTTAAGCCGCTTCCGGGAAGGATCTCAAAATCCTCCACCTCATCCTCCTTAAGAGCAGTATCCTTGGCTTCAAAGTAATTCACAACCGCCTTTGCCAGAGGATGTTCACTTTTACTCTCAAGCACATAGGCCAGTCTCAAAAGTTCTTCTTCGCTTACGCCTTTTGCAGGCACCAGATCCGTAAGCACCGGTTCTCCTGTGGTAACGGTTCCCGTCTTATCAAGCGCCACGATCTGTGTTCTTCCCAGATTTTCCAGGGAAGTTGCATTCTTAAAAAGAATACCGTTTTTTGCGCCCACTCCGTTGCCCACCATGATGGCCACGGGAGTAGCAAGTCCCAGAGCGCAGGGGCAGCTGATGACAAGGACCGAAATAGCTCTCGCCAAGGCATATCCCGGCTCGGCAAAGCCTTTTACGGCGAACCATATTATAAAGGTAATAAATGCTATACCTATAACTGTGGGAACAAATATGCCTGAAACCTTATCCGCAAGCTTGGCAATGGGTGCCTTGGTGGCAGCCGCATCACTCACCATCTTTATTATCTGTGAAAGTGTGGTGTCATTACCCACTCTGGTGGCACGGCATTTAATGTAACCCGTTCGGTTTATGGTGGCTGCGGAGACTTCATCTCCCTCTTCCTTATCCACAGGGATGCTCTCTCCCGTAAGTGCCGCCTCATTTACCGCACTTGTGCCGGAGATTACGATACCGTCCACGGGAATGCTCTCTCCCGGTTTTACCGCAAAAATGTCATCCACCTTTATCTGTGAAACTCCCACGATCTTAGAAACCTCATTGCCGTTTTCGTCAACGGTTATCTTAGTGGCCACCATAGGCTTAAGATTCATAAGGCTCTTTAAAGCATCCGTGGTCTTGCCCTTGGATCTGGCTTCAAGAGTCTTGCCTACGGTGATCAGCACCAGGATCATGGCCGCGGATTCAAAATAGAGTCCGTGAAGCATATGTTCCGCCATCCCGGAGGATATCATGACTATAGAATAGACCACGCTGTATAAATAGGAAACTCCGGAACCCATAGCCACAAGCGTATCCATGTTGGGACTTCTGTGGATGGCTCCTCTGAAGCCGGAAATATAAAACTTTCTGTTTATTATGATGACCACAAGGGAAAGGACAGCCTGTACCATTGCATTTACCACCGGCTCCGCGATGATCTTCGGAAGCGGAAAACCGAACATGTTATGTCCCATGGACACGTACATGAGAGGAAGAAGGATGGCAAGAGAGATCAGAAGACGTTTTAAAAGCTTACCCGTTTCGTCGCCGGAATCCTCCTGAACCCCGGCTCCCTTAAGGCTGGCACCGTAGCCGGCCTTTACCACCGCATCGATTATATCTTCTGGTCTGGCATCTCCGTCCACACCCATGGAATTTGTAAGAAGGCTGACGGCACAGTCCGTAACTCCCGGAACCGCTCTCACCGCCTTTTCCACTCTGGCGCTGCATGCTGCGCAGCTCATACCTTTAACGCAAAACTGTTCCATTTTATTCTCCTTATATGAACAATATGGTACACGGCCACTTAGGTCCTGCACCGTAGATGATAGATGATTTAAATCGTTTTTGTTAAAAAACGCACAATGATTATAGCATATCCTTTCTTTAAATGAAAGTCTGTTTGCCCCAACGGCATTTTACCGTATAAAAGCAGCAATGTATCAGAGTTTAGTGTGAATATGCCTTAAAAGGTCAGGGCATATTCTTTTTATTTTTCAAATAGTTTAGAGTTTTCGTTAAATAGTCTCGAAACCCGTTAACTGCGCCCCTTTGAGACAAAACCCTTTATTTAATTAAACTTGATGAATCCATTAAAATATGTTATGATAAAATACCGACAAAAAATCAGTGTCAATTAAGTGTCAAATCTTTTACGAAAATATGCGGACGTTAAAATCCGCCAAATAACCGTATTGAAAGGCAAAAGCATGATGTTCGATCTTCAAAAAGCGAATATGACAAAGCGAATTTCGGCTTTTATTTTCGACCTCATCATCACTATGACGTTAACAGTGGCTTTCGGAGCTGTTATCTCTTTTATTTCCGGTTATGACAGCCATTACGAGGCTTGCGTTTCAGTTATTTCCCGTTATGAAAAGGAATACAATATTTCCTATTATATAGATGAGAATGAATTTACCTCACTTTCCGAAAGTGACCGGCAGTCTTACGAAAAAATGTGTGACGCCATCGCTTCGGATAAAGATTTTATCTACCACAATCATTATTATCTCAATCTGTCTTTACTCATTATCAGTCTCGGCATTTTCCTTGCCGTTCTTGTTGTTGATTTTATTATTCCCGTTTTTCTTAAAGACGGAAAGACCATCGGTAAAAAGATCTTCGGTCTCGGAGTCATGCGTACCGATCATGTTAAGGTCTCTCCTCTCTTCATGTTCATACGTACATTCCTCGGTAAATATACAATAGAAACTATGGTTCCCGTTCTATTGATCTTCATGATCTACTTTGGAATGGTGGGTCTCGCCGGAACAGTTGCGATCATCGGACTTCTTATCCTCCAGATCCTCTGCATGGCAGTGACCAAAACAAATTCGTGTATTCACGACCTTTTCGCCGGAACCGTGGTCATCGACTTCCCCGCTCAAAAGATCTTTGACACAAAGGAAGAACTGATCGCCGCAAAAGAAAAGGATGCTGCAGAAAAGGCAGCCAACGCAACCTACTGATAAATCTGTTAGATCAATCCCGAAATGTTCAGGCGGAAGAGCATTCGCCTGCATCTATAAAAAAAGGATAGAAGGAAGGAACAATATGAAAGTCGTATTGCAAAATGTTACCAAAATTTTCCCCAGCCGTAACAAGAAATCCAATGAGGAGGTAGTTGCAGTCAATAATTTTGACTTCACCATCCCCGACGGAAAGCTTGTTGGCCTTCTCGGACCTTCGGGCTGCGGAAAATCCACCACTCTCTACATGATCTGCGGATTGCAGAAATTAAGCAGCGGTAAGATCTTCTTCGGAGATGACGATGTTACCGATCTCTCTCCCGAAAACAGAGGAGTAGGCCTGGTTTTCCAGAACTATGCGCTCTATCCTCATATGACTGTAAGACAGAACATCCTGTTCCCTCTTCAGAACCTTACCGGTAAAGACAAACTCACAAAGGATGAGATGCTTCAGCGTACTCAGGAAGCAGCTAAGCTGGTTCAGATCGACGAACTCCTGGACCGTAAGCCTTCAGAGCTCTCCGGCGGTCAGCAGCAGCGTGTTGCCATTGCCCGTGCTCTTGTAAAGATGCCCAGGATACTGCTTCTGGACGAGCCTCTCTCCAACCTGGATGCAAGACTTCGTCTTCAGACCCGTGAAGAGATCAGAAGGATCCAGCGTGAGACCAAGATCACAACCATATTCGTTACCCATGATCAGGAAGAGGCAATGAGCATCTCCGATGTCATCGTTGTTATGAAACTTGGAGTTGTACAGCAGATAGGTGCACCTCAGGATGTTTATGACAGCCCCAAGAACCTCTTCGTTGCAAAGTTTCTCGGAACACCTCCCATCAACGTATTTGAAGGCAAGGTTTCCGGAGGCAAGGTTTATGTGGGCAAAGAAGCCGTAATGAGCGTTAAGGATGTTCCCGATCAGGATATCTTCATCGGTATCAGACCCGAGGGCTTCATCGTGGACGAAAACGGCCCTCTCACCTGCAACCTTCAGAGCGTGGAAGTAATGGGACGTGACTCCAGCATTGTTTCCACCAGCGAAGCTTCCCTTAACCCCACTGTCCGTTCCATCATCGATTCGGACATTAAGGTTGACCCTGCGGCTAAGACCGTTAAATTCAGAATTAAACCCAACAAGATCTTCCTCTTCAGCAAGGAGACCGAAGAAAGGATATTCTGCGAGGTAAAGTAAATGGTAGACAGTAAACATCAATGGAAGGCCTGGATCTATCTTGCTCCTGCCGTTGTTCTCTTGGCGGTATTCACGGTCTGGCCCATCATAAATACAGTCAGGATGGCTTTCCTGGCCGATTATAAACCTTTGGAGGCCGCAGGCGGTGCCACGTTTGCTTTCGGTCTTGCCAACTTCAAAAAGGCTTTTGCTTTTAACGCATTTTTGACCTGTCTCAAGAACACTATCCTTCTCTGTGTTCTTACAGTACCCATTTCCACCGCTCTGGCCCTTCTCATTGCGGTTGCGTTAAATTCCATAAAGCCCCTGCAGAAATTCCTGCAGACCATATTTTTCCTTCCTTATGTAACGAATTCCATCGCTATCGGTATGGTATTTGCCGCAATGTTCAACATCATTGGTAATACCACCAACCTTTATAAGACGGAATACGCCATATATGCACGTAACAAAGCGGAACAGGCTTCGGTCTTTGAACTTTCCGAGCGTGATGACAACAACTACTTCTTCGTAGGTAATGTGGATGATGTTTATTACTACATGGACATGACCACCCAGAAGGACATCGACAAATGCGATGTGGTTGCCGAATACTCCGGAAGAAGATATTCCGGGTCCTCGAAAGCCATTTCCGACAGTAACGTATATTTCACAAAGAACGATAACGGTTCTTACAGACTGATCGCTACCACAAGCGAAGGCATTAAGTATCTGAACTCGGGTAAAGAGACTGCTCTTTCCTCCCTTCAGCTGACCGCCGATGCAAAAAGCGCCGCGGAAATATATGCAGATCCGGTACTCAATGAGGACGGTGAAGAAGTGGGCTACACTCTTTGGTTCATGCAGACGCCTTTAAAGGGCGGAGATCCCATAAAGACCTACTTCAGCGTTGAGCACATCTCCTCCATCGCATCCATCGGTATAGTAAACAACCTTATCGAAAAGCTGGGCGGAAAGAGGATCAACTGGATCAATGCCAGCTCCTCCTATGCGGCAAACATTGCGGTAATGGTGGTATACATCGTTTGGAACGCACTGCCCTTTAAGATCCTTATCCTTATGGGCGGTCTTCAGTCCATCAACAAACAGTACTACGACGCTGCTAAGATCGACGGTACCTCAAGAAGAAGGATCCTCACAAGGATCACCATCCCGCTCCTTTCTCCCATGCTGGCCTATGTTATAATCACAGGTTTCATCGGAGGCTTCAAGGAATACACCAGCATTGTAGGTATCTTCGGTGATACCATGGGACCTACCGGAGATCCCGGAAAGCTCCAGACAATGGTCGGATTCATTTACGATTCACTTGCCGACAATAACTACGGTCTCGCAAGCGCATCCGCACTTATTCTTTTCGCGATCATCTTCGTTGTTACCATGATAAATCTTCAGGTAAGCAAGAAGAGAGTACATTACTAGGGTGAGGTGAGAAAAATGAGTGAAAAAAATATTATAATGCACGAAAAGAATCTTTCCACGGTAACAGCTACCCAGAAGGTGGTTCAGATCCTGGTAAAGATCCTGGTATACGCTTTCCTTATCGTAATGGCTATAATAATCCTCTTCCCCTTCTACTGGATGATCAACTCCTCCCTTAAGGAACTGGAAGAATATCGTTTGAACGTTCCTACCTTCTGGCCCAGAAAGATAGTTTTTGAAAACTATCCCCGTGCCTTTACTACCGCCAACCTGGGAAGACTGTTCCTCAATACTCTCTATGTAGGTGTTGTGTCCACTATCCTCTCCCTGGTGATCACGGTCCTTTCCGCTTTTGCCTTTGCAAGACTGGAGTTTAAGGGTAAGAACGCAATGTTCGGTTTCCTCATGGCCACCATGATGATCCCCGGAGAACTCTTCACCATTACGAACTACAGCACGGTAAATACCTTTAACTGGATCGACACATATGTAGTTCTCATTGTTCCTTTCCTGGTCAGCGTCTTTTACATCTACCTGCTGCGCCAGAACTTCCTACAGATACCCAATGAACTGTATCTGGCGGCAAAAGTGGACGGAACAAGTGACATAAAATACCTTTGGAAGGTCATGGTCCCCCTGTCCCTTCCCACCCTCATCTCCATAACCATCCTTAAGATGATGGGTGCCTGGAACTCCTACATCTGGCCCAGACTGGTTACCAAGGACGATGCACACAAGCTTGTTACCAACGGTTTGAGAAATGCCTTCACCGCCTCCACGGGCGATGTGGATTATCCCGTACAGATGGCAGCCGTAGCCCTGGTATCCTTCCCTCTCTTCCTTGTATTTATCTTCTTAAGAAAATACATCATGAAGGGTGTAAGCCGTTCCGGTATCAAGGGTTAAATTGATTTTTTGCCGCAAGGCATTAAATAAAGAGGTCAAGATCGCATCCTGCGATCACACCGATATACAACACACAAGGAGAAACAACAATATGAAGAAGAGATTTTTCAAAACTCTGGCATGCACGGTCCTTGCAGCTTCAATGCTCTTCACCGCATGCGGAGGCAACAGCTCTGACGCTCCTACACCTACACCCGCTAAGAGTCAGAATGAAAGTTCAAACAACACTTCCTCCAACACAAAAACGCCCGTTCGGGAATCCACACCTCCCAACTTCACGGTTCCCGCAGGCGGATACGACGGAAGCGAAGTAACCATTACTTTCTATCATACAATGGGTCAGAACCTTTCTGCAGTACTTGATGAGTATATTGCAGAATTTAACAAGCTCTATCCCAAGATCCACATCGAATGGTCCCAGGTCGGCGGCTATGACGATGTAAGAGATCAGATCTCCACAGAGATCACTGTAGGCAGCGAACCCAACATGGCTTATTGCTATCCCGATCACGTTGCTCTTTACAACCTTGCAGGCGCCGTTGCTCATCTTGACAACCTTATCGCCAGCACAGAAACCGTAAAGAGAGCTGACGGAACCACAGAAACCCTCGGTCTTACAAAGGATCAGATCGATGACTTCATTGAAGGTTACTATGCAGAAGGTACATCTTTCGGTGACGAGCATATGTACACACTGCCCTTCTCCAAGTCCACAGAAGTTCTTTACTACAACAAGACCTTCTTCAATGAGAACGGTCTTGAAGTTCCCAAGACATGGGATGAAATGGAAACCCTTTGCGAAACCATTAAGGACATCGATCCTCAGTGCGTTCCTCTCGGATACGACTCCGAAGCAAACTGGTTCATCACCATGTGCGAGCAGTACGGATCTCCTTACACCAGCGCAACCGGAGAGCATTTCCTCTTCGATAATGCTCAGAACAAGGAATTCGTTAAGCGTTTCAGAAACTGGTATCAGAATGACCTTGTAACAACCCAGCAGCTCTACGGTGCTTATACTTCCGGCCTCTTTGTTGCTGAAACAGGTACAAGAAGCTACATGTCCATCGGTTCTTCCGCAGGTGCTACTCATCAGCGTCCTACAGCCGATAACTCCGGAAATTATCCTTTCGAAGTAGGCATCGCTTCCATTCCTCAGGTAGATCCTTCCAATCCGAAGGTTATCTCCCAGGGTCCTTCCGTATGTATCTTCAAGAAGGATAACCCTCAGGAAGTTATAGCATCCTGGCTTTTCCTTAAGTATCTCACCACAAGCGTTGAGTTCCAGGCAAGCTTCTCCATTACTTCCGGTTACGTTCCCGTTCTTAAGTCCGTAGCTGAGAACCCCATCTACAAGGCACACCTTGCAAAGGCTGACGGCGGCACCTACATCTCCGCTCTCTCTGCTAAGATCTGTCTCGATCAGGAAAAAGCTTACTACGTATCTCCCGCTTTCAATGGTTCTTCCAAGGCTCGTGATCAGGTGGGCTCTCTCATGCAGAAGTGCTTCCTTATCACAGGTGATGTAGATAAGAGTGTTGATGCAGCATTTGCAGAGGCTATTAAGAACTGCCAGTATTAATTGATTTCCATCATTAAGGTAACAATATGCTAAAAAAAGACAGAAAAACATGCATAGCTTTAACCGCGGTTTTGATCTTCTCTCTCGCAGGCTTCGCTGCCTGCGGGAATGAGAGCGGTTCGGAGAGTCAGGCGCCCACATCTGCTCCCACTACAGTAGTGGAGCAGACTCTTACACCTACACCGACGCCCTCTCCCACCGCTACTCCGGAACCTGAATTCATTGATTATGCAGCTCAGCTCATTCTCAACGAAAATTCGGAATCTGTTAAGACCAAAGCTACCGTCAGATCATATGTTGACGGAGATACGGTGCACTTTGATGTCCCCACTTCCGTAGTTGATACGGGACTTCTTAAAGCCCGTTTTCTTGCGGTGAACACTCCCGAATCCACAGGAAAGATCGAGGAATACGGCAAAGCCGCTTCCAAGTACACAAGAAACGCCCTTTCCAAGGCCACTTCCATCATCCTTGAATCCGACGACTCCAAATGGAATCTGGATTCCACGGGAGGAAGATATCTGGTGTGGATCTGGTACAAAACAGCAGAAAGCGACACATACAGGAATCTGAACGTGGAGCTTCTTCAGAACGGACTTGCCCTGGCTTCCTCAACAGCCAACAACCGCTACGGCGATCTTGCAATGTCCGCTCTCATGAACGCTAAAGCTTGCAGGTTAAATCTTTATTCGGGTGAAAAAGATCCCGATTTCTTCTACGGCGATGCTCACGAGCTCACATTAAAGGAACTCAGACTGAACATAGCCGATTATAACGGACAGAAAGTGGCTTTCGAAGGTGTTGTGACCGTTAACTCAGACAGTACGGTCTATGTGGAAGAATATGATGCCGAGACAGATCTTTACTACGGCATATCCATCTTCTACGGTTATAACCTGAGCGGTGCCGGACTTGAGATCCTTCATGTAGGCAACCGCGTCAGAGTGGTAGGTTCCTGTCAGTTCTATGAAGCAGGCGGCACTTACCAGATAGCCGACGTACAGTACAAGGTTATGAAACCAAACGATCCTTCAAATCTTCAGCTTATAGGCACAGGCTACTCCGCTTCCTTCATCGAGATCGATCCCGACGAATTCGTAAGCGGTAAGAGAACAGTCTCCTATGATGTTGAAGCGGAGGACGGTACAGTTACAACCGTCAAGAAAACATATGCCTATGCAGACCTGATCCAGGGAACCACAGTTTCCGTAAGCGATCTGGATGTGCTCAGCATCTACACCACTTCAAATCCTGCCAGCTCCTCCAACGGAGCCATGACATTGCACTGCGCTACCCAGGGTGGTACGGAGATCGATGTCAGAACCGTAGTACTTTATGATGATAACCGTAATCTTATAAAAGCCGATGCCTACGAAGACAGAAACATCTCCGTAAAAGGCATAGTGGAATACTTCGACGGCTCTTACCAGATCAAGGTATTATCTAAAGAATATATAACTATCAACCATTAAACAAAGGGAAGGAAAAAAAGATGAAGAGTAAAAAACTTCTTTCATTACTGCTTGTTGCAGCAATGAGCATTACCTGCCTTACAGCCTGCGGAAAAGATAAGGAAGCTGACCCCACCCCCACTCCCGCTCCTGTAGTACAGACACCTACCACTGCTCCTACCACGGCCCCTGTTGCTGA
The DNA here is from genome assembly GCA_016287765.1 of Lachnospiraceae bacterium. Next base: position 62,538 of record JAEEWS010000008.1, on the reverse strand, counting down.
TACAAAGGGTGTTACCGCAGCTAAGGATTATCTCAACAGTATGTATGCTTCTAAGGACGGCAGCGCTACTGCTACCGCATCCGATTACACAGTTGTCGGAGTTGTTAAGATCGACGGCGTTACATATGATGTTAACTGGTCGGTTGATGTTAAGTCCGGCGTTACAGTAGGGGCTATGAACTCCAAGAAGATGGTAACCATCGATGTAGATGAAAAGACCTCTTCTCAGGTTGATTACACTCTTACCGCTACACTTAAGGATGCCAACGGAAACACTGCTTCCGCTTCCTTCAAGCATTTCGTACCCGCTTACAAGGAATTCACCTGGGCTGAGTACGCTGCTGCTGCAGACGGAACAACAGTTGTTGTAAAGGGTGTTGTTACAGCTATCATTGCTAAGTCAAAGGGTAACTCCTCCAACGCTCTCTACTTCCAGGACAACGACGGCGGTTACTATGTTTACAATATGTCCTCCGACCCCGTTACCGATCTCGGTATCAAGGAAGGTATGACAGTTCAGGCTACCGGTGAGCGTTCCACTTATTCAGGAACCTATGAGATCATCAACTCCAGCGTTGAGATCGTTGATTCCTCCATCAAGACAGTTGCTCCCGCTGATTACACAGACCTTTACACAAAGGCTGAAAGCTTAAAGGATAAGAACCTTACCGCTAAACAGGGTCTTCTCGTAACCGTTAAGGGCGTTGAGATCATCGGCGTTGGTTCCGATCCCACCTACTTCATGTTCCAGCTCGGTGACAAGCAGTCCTACGAAAGACTCTCCTCTTCCGTTTGCCCTATCACCAAGGATGAACAGGAAACCTTCAAGACAGCATTCACATCTCACAAGGGTTACCTTGCAGATGCAACAGGTATCCTTACACTTTACGACGGAGCATTCTACCTCTCTCCCGTAAGTGCAGATGCATTCTCTAACTTCCAGCTTCCCAAGAGGACTGATGCAGAGAAGGTAGCTTACGAAAAGGCTAACCTCGGAATCCCCGCAAAGGTTCAGGAAGATACCTCTGTTACTCTTAATCCTACAGGTGCTACTTACACAGATGTTGAGATCACCTATGTTGTAACAGGCGCTACCGTTGCAGACGGCAAGCTTCCTCTTGTTCAGACAGAGAAGGCTCAGACAGTTACAGTTGTTGCTACTCTTAAGTGCAACGATGCTACAGATACAGCTACCATCGAGATCGCTGTTGAAGCTAAGGCTTCCGATCTTTGCGAAGCAGAAGTTCTTGCTAAGCTTGCTGCTCTTGCAGACGGCGAAACAATGTCCGGAACTCAGGTTCTTCGCGGAACAGTTACAGAGATCGTTTCCGAGTACTCCGAGAAGTACGGCAACATCACCGTTAACATGAAGGTCGGCGACACAACAGTTCAGGCATATCGTCTCACAGGCGGTGCTGACATCAAGGTTGGCGACGTTATCACAGTTACAGGTACTCTTAAGAACTACAAGGGCACACTTGAGTTCGATAAGGGATGCACCTATTCCAAGACTCTCTCCGTTGACGAAGCTAAGCAGCTCATCACCGTTGAGAAGGCATATGCACTCGCTGACGGCGAAACAATGCCCGGCACTCAGGTTCTCTCCGGTAAGGTTACAGAGATCGTTTCCGCTTACTCTGATAAGTACGGTAACATCACCGTTAACATGACAGTCGGTGACAAGACCATCCAGGCATATCGTCTCACAGGCGGTGCTGACATCAAGGTTGGCGACGTTATCACAGTTACAGGTACTCTTAAGAACTACAAGGGCACCATTGAATTCGATAAGGGATGCACCTATGTTAAGGGTCAGAAGCTTGCATACGCTAAGGATCTTCTGGTAATGGAAAAGGCTTTCGCTCTTGCTGACGGCGAGACAATGCCCGGCATCCAGGAAGTAACCGGTACAGTATCCTCCATCGTAAGCGCTTACGCTGAGAAGTACGATAACATCACTCTCATGATGAAGGTCGGTGACTACGAGATCGAAGCATATCGTCTTGCAGGCGGTGCTGACATCCAGGTTGGCGATGTTATCACAGTTACTGGTAACATCAAGAACTACAAGGGCACAGTTGAATTTGATAAGGGATGCACTTACACCAAGGCTTCCGCAGATACAACACCCAAGACAGGTGACGGCTCCATGATGATCATGATCATGCTTCTTCTTATGGCAGCTGCTTCCTTCACAATGATGAGCGTTTCCAAGAAAAGAGCACGCTGATCGTTGTAAAACAGCTTAAACGCAAAAAAATAAAGGTCCTTCGGAGTGATCCGGGGGACCTTTTTTGTGTCTTCGTCATTTACTTCCACGTAAACCGTAAAAGCTGCCGCCAATATACAATAGATTATTGCAAAAAGAGCTTTTTCATTTTTACATCCAGCCGGTATTATTTTCCTTGTACTCCTTTGAGATCAGATCCGCGTCTTCTATCAGCTGCATCATCTCTTCCTGTGAGTGGACCGTAGCGCCCGCAGCACATTCATGGCCTCCGCCGCTGTAGTTTTCTGCCAGCTTATTGATGGTAACAAATCTGGAACGCAGTCTCACACGTATCTCATCATCGTAGGGATTTTCGATGAAAGCCAGCCAGATGATGGAACCCTTGATGGCATTCAGCATGGTGATCACATTACTTGCCTGCTCATTGGTAAGTTCCCATTCCTTTTGCATCTCTCTGGTAACCACGATATAGGCAACTCCGTTTTCCGTGCGCTTCATCTGTCCGAAAATATATGCCTGGAACTTGTAGTAATCAAAGTCCTCAAGATAAAGATTGGAGTAGATGGTTTCAAGATCCAATCCAAAATCCAAAAGATATCCGGCCATTCTCATGGTCTCTCCGTTAGTGGAAGAGAAACGGAAGCGTCCGGAGTCGGTCACCATACCTGTGAAAAGGCACTCTGCCGCTCTCTTGGTAACTTTAAGCTCATCCTTAAAGGTGATGGCGAAATCCACGATCATCTCGCAGGCTGAAGAACGCCAATCCTCCACCCAGGAAATGTCCCCATAGGGTGCATTGTCCACATGATGATCGATCTTAACAAGCTCCTTGGCCAATTCATACTTCTTATTGGAAAGTCTGTCCTTTGTTCCCGTATCAACAGCGATAAAAAGCGCATCTGCATACATTTCGTCAGCCAGTACGGTCTTATCATCGTCCAGGAACGCCACATAATCGGAATAGTCCTCATTTACCACATAGATCTCCTTCTTTGGGAAAGACTCTCTTAAAACAGTGGCAAGTCCCATGGTGGAACCTACTGCATCTCCGTCGGGTCTGAAATGACGTCCGATGATGATCCTGTCATAGGCTTTGATCTTATCCAGGATCTGTTTCTTTAACTCCGGGTTGTTATTATCCATATGTTTTCCTTTCAACTTTATATAAGCTTAATCCTGCTTTATCATCATAGCATCAAGATCTGCCAGCATGGCCATTGCAGTCTCTCTGTCAGCCACCGTGGCACCGCTGGCCTTTTCATGACCGCCTCCGCCGTACTTGACTGCTATAGGATTAATGTTGTACTTGCTCGAACGAAGCTCGCAAAGCACCTTTCCTTCGCTTTCCGTGAAGTTTACCCAAATATCGACACCTTTGATATCTCCCATGGTTCCCACCATGCCTCTGGATATCCCGAAGGGAGTCATGCCCTGAGCGATACGCTCAGCCACCTCTTTCGCATCGGTGTAGATATAGGCCACATTGTGCTCGGTAAAACGGATCTTAAGTATGAATTCCGACTTTCTCTTAAGACCTTCAAAATCCTCTGCATACATCTTGGAATAGAGATCGTTAAAGTCGATCTTTCCTTTTCTCATCAGAAAAGCTGCAAGTTCAAATGTCCTTTCGTTTGTGGAGTCATAGCGGAATCTTCCCGAATCCGTTACCATGCCCGTAAAGAGGGATTTTGCTCCGATCTCATCGATCTCAAGGCCTTCGGTCCTTATAATGTCTGCAATGATACCGCAGCAGCTTTCAAAGGTGGTATCGATGACCTCGGTTCCGGTGAACTTTCCTGTAAACATGTGATGATCCACTCTGGCATTGGCCTTTGCCACCTTATATCTTTCATCATTTACCATGTTTGCGCCGCCACAGTCCAGGATAATGGACAGGGCATTTTTAAAAGTATCATCCTCAACCTCATCCATTACGGACTCGTCCATAAAAGAGTATCTTCCCGCTTCGTCTCCCACGGTATATACCTTTTTTTCGGGGAAATTCACCATTATAAGATGCTTCATTCCGATCTGACTGCCGATGGCGTCTCCGTCGGGATTTGAATGTCTGTGAATGATGATCGTATCGTACTTTTTGATCTCGTCGATTAAAGCCTTATACATTTTCTACCTCATCTGTATTTAAGAACTGATCCAAATTTTATCTGTTACCGGCGGCAATGATCTTTTTAAGCTCTTCTGCCGCTCTCACGGCATTATCCTCGCATTTAAGCTCGATATCGCAGATCTCCGCATTTCTGTATTCAAAATCCAGAGACATGATCCTTCTGACCTTGTCATCCTCATCGGATTTACGTGCGATGATATTCTTTAAAACCGCTGTCTTCTCTCTGTTAACAAATACCATAAGAGTTCTGCCTCTGTAGGAATTCCTGATGGTAAGCGCACCACAGATGTCTATGGGAAGCACTGCATAGTTTCCCTCGTTAACTATCTGCTGTATCTCATTGGTTGGTGTTCCGAAATGGAATTTAGAGTATACGGTAGTTTCAAGAAACCTTCCGTCTTCTTTCTCCTCTAGGAACTGTTCCTCATCGATAAAACGATAAGCAGTTTCGCTTTCTCCCGGATTCTTGGGTCTGGTGGTGGATGTGAGGGGCTTCTTAAATTCCAGAGAATCCTTGGTAAGCTCGTAAGCTATCTCATTCTTTAAAGAACCGGAAGGTCCCACCAGGCATATAACGCCTCCGTCGGAAAGATCCGGAGCCTTTTCCACAAAGGAATTTCTCACCATTCTGAAAAGCTGCATGAAATCCGAATAGCTGTTGACAGCAAGTATGCCTGACATATCCATATTCCAGGGCTTACGGAAAAGAACCGGGTAAACCGCCTTTGAATTTGAAATGTTGTGAGCGCCGTCATCCAGCAGCATGTCCAGCGCAAACACATCTTTACGTGTACCTATAATAATATTCTGGGAAGGGATCTCGGGAAAGTCTTTAAGCAGTCTCTCAGCTCTGGCGCTCATGCATGCTGCGGGCACAGCCGTTACAAAGAAAACGTCGGCCTGCTTTGAAAGCTCTCTGACAAATTTCTGAGCTCCCGGCAGGATGGGCTGAGTGCGAACAAACTCAGGATCGGAGTATAATGCGATCCTTTCGTCAAAATGCCTTCCGTAATTTCCCCAGCCTTTGATCTCATTGATGCTGACCGGGTCCTCATCGGGGTGATTCTTGTTCACTATGGACAATGCATAGGCGTTGCAGTCATATAATGTGTCATCCACATCAAGACCGATCCTTAAACGATATCTTCTCATATTTCTCTTGACCTCCAAACCACATAGCGTGGTAATAGAAAATTATACCAAAAAACCCTATGTTTTTCAAGGAAGATAACAGACGGGTCAGGAATAAAAAAACCTGCCGAAACCGGCAGGTAAAAATCAATTTTATACGGAAACATCGATATTGGCACCGATATGAGGATTAACTGACTGCTCCATCATCTTTACCATTTCCGCACCCATGGTCTCCTGAGTGTCCAAAGCCTTTGAAAGCATTGCCACACCGATATCACTGGATGTATTAATTTGATTTAATGACATGGACATTGCTGCTATATCCATATAAACCACCTCTCTGTCCGATCCTTCGGGCTGAAACTCATCTTGGTTGTCTGCATTCTAACACCTGACAGTGAATATTTCAATAAAAGAACAATAAATTCACAAAAGGTTCATCATCACCTGTTTTGTTCAATTTTGTTCAAATTTCCAGGAAAGTATGTCATAGTCCTTTCCCGCATACACAAAGAAGATCTTGTGGATCCCTTCCGGAACGCTTAAAAGCTGTGCTCTTACTTCTGTGAACTCTTCTCCCGGAGCCTCGATCAAGGCATAGGCTATCGCGTCGCTTCCGGGTGTATCAAGGCTCACTTTTATGGCACCATTTCCCTGTCCCCTTACTTTAAATACGATATCCTTTGCACTGCCGGTACCGAAATCCGCATTATAGACTGCGGTAAAGCTTCCGTCATGTATACCTGTAAGTATCATCTGTCCGGAGCCGTATTTTACTGCCGTTTCTCCGTACTGTACTGTTTCTATTCCCGCCGCATTGGCAAGGGTAACAGCCTCCACTTCGCCGTAAGGATCCAGGGTGTCCACCGCTGCCACACCGGTTCTTGTGCCCAAAGACATTAAAGGATCTCCGGTTTCCGACATTTTAAGCTTATCTATATTGGTGCTCCTGTAATTACCATCCATTCCGAGAGCTGTTTCCAAAAGCCTTGCATGATAGGTAATGTACCATTCTCCCTTAAATTCAAAGAGACAATGGTGGTTATTACCGCCTTTTCCGAAGTAGTTTCCGGGATTCTTCAGAACCGCATTACATAGTTCAAAGGGTCCCATGGGGTTATCCGATACCATGGTGATTATCTGTCCCTGATCGAACCCGTATTTTTTCTTCGTTTCCGCATTCATGCTGAAATTTGAGCAATAGGAATAATAATATTTTCCGTTTATCTTATTTATCCCGGAATCCTCAAAAAGATGGGGCACATTTTCTATCACAATGGGGTCTCCGTCAAGAGATATCATGCTTTCCGACAGTTTTGCCACTCTGGCTGTTCCCGGGTTTTCTGCCTTGCCGTCCGGCACTCCTCCTCCGAAATAGATATAGGCCTGTCCGTCATCATCCACCAGCACTGCCGGGTCAAAGAGCCAGGTAACGTTACTGCAGTTGGGTGTGGATCTGGAGATCAAAGCTTTGCCGAAGACATCCGTAAAGGGTCCTATAGGTGAATCACCCGTTACCACTGCTATACCGTTTCCTCCGTTTGCAAAATACAGGAAAAACTTATCTTTACCGTTTATGTTTTTCCAGGCAGCTGCCGGTGCCCAGGAATTCTTCCCCCATTTGGAGGCGCCTTTGGGAGATGCGGCATATATGGTCCCGTGATCCGTCCAGTTCACCAGGTCGGCAGATGAGATCACGTTGATGGTATATATGTTTGAGTAATCATTTTCCTTAAGTTTACCGTTTGCATCATACATGGGAGTGTCTCCGGTCATGTATATATACACTCTTCCGTCGTAAACCATGGCATAGGGATCGGCTCCGAACCTTTGTAGCATAATGGGGTTGTTTTCCAAAATGTTCTTTATGAATTTCTCTGTCTTGATCCCTTTAAATAATGATTCAAATTCTGTCTTTGCCATACTGTTTTCTCCTGCATCTTGTGTTTCCGGTGTCGGCTCTGTTTCACTACCTTTTTTGCCTGTCTTTCCGCAGCCGAGCATATATATGCTCAACAGCCCGCCGAAGATCAATATCCCTATTCTGAAAGCTTTATTCTTCATGATCTTTTCCTCTTCATCCTATGCGATAAATGATAACAAAAAATATGTAACCCTTCCTCTTTTATATTGTCCTCATTATAGCATATATTGCACAAATATTGGATTTATATTATCTTATATATGCATGAGATCATTACAAGATATCAGTTGCAATGATTGGGTAATAAACAGCAAAAAAATAAAAGAAATCTGCTTTTAAATATTGTAAGATAATTATACAAGATGAGACGGAGGTAAAACCTATGCTTAGACAAACCGAAACAGAAAACGGCAAAGTCCGCGGCCTTCCGGGATCTGATCCCAGGATCACAGCCTATAAGGGTGTGCCCTTTGCAGCACCGCCTGTGGGCAAAAACAGATGGCGTGCTCCGCAACCCTGCTTTAATTGGGAAGGGGTGTTGGATGCTTTCACCTTCGCTCCGATCTCCGTGCAGGACACTCCGGGCCTGGGCACGGACATATATTGCAGGGAATGGCATGTGGATTCGGAGGTCCCCATCAGTGAAGACTGTCTGTACCTTAACATCTGGACCCCCGCCAAAACCAAAGACGAAAAGCTTCCGGTACTTGTGTGGTTCTTCGGGGGCGGTTTTCAATGGGGTTATACCTCCGAAATGGAATTTGACGGTGAACACCTGGCAAAGAGAGGCATAATAGTAGTAAGCGTTAATTACCGCCTGGGTCTTTTCGGCTTTTTGTCCCATCCGGAGATCACCGCAGAAGCACCCGATGCTCCCGCCAATTTTGGTCTTCTGGACCAGCAGGCGGGACTCAAGTGGGTATACAGAAATATCGCCGCCTTCGGAGGAGACCCTGCCCGGATCACCATAGCAGGCCAGTCCGCAGGCGGTGCGTCAGTAATGCACCAATTTACCTGTGATGACAATAAAGATATAATTAACGGTGCCGTGGTTTTCAGCGGCATGATAAGAAATCCCAAGGACAGCTCATTTAAGCCTCTTACCCTTAAAGAAGCCGAAGAAAGGGGCAAAGACTTCTTTGATCATATTGGTGTAAAAAGCCTGGAAGAAGCAAGAAAGATAAACGCTTTTGAGCTCAGAGCCTCCTATGGGGAATATGTAAAGACTCACCCCAGGATGTATACCATAACAGACGGCCGGTTTTGTAAAGGCGATCCCCTGGAACGCTTCATTTCTGGAAATTGTCCCAAGGTCCCGATCCTGGCCGGAAACACCTCTGACGAGTTTAAGGACGGTGGTATAAACATTGTGGAGCACACTGTAAAGTCCACCTTTGATCTTGCCCTTAAAAACTGCCCCGATAGAAAATGCTACTACTATTGTTTCGATCCGGACATCCCCGGAGCTGATCACCCCGGCACTTTCCATTCCGTAGATCTCTGGTTCTGGTTCGAAAACATACATAAATGCGTAAGGCCCTTTGTGGGAAGCCATTACGAACTGGCCCGCCGCATGAGCGACTACTTTGCCAACTTCGTAAAATACGGTACTCCCAACGGCCCCGGCTTTGCCGGCCTTCCTTTACCCGAGTGGAAACCTTACGATCCGGATACCGGGTCCGGGATCCTTCTTAAGGATCAGGATTAACACCGCCCTCCCCTTCCGGAGTATCCCAAGCACTCCGGTAATAGATTTCCCGTTCACGTTTATGTGGCCGAATGAAACACTGAAAGCCCGCTTTTAAAGTGTTTCATCCGGCCACATAAACGTGAACGGGAATTTTTTTCTTTTTAATTCTCAAAATCTATATTGTATAAACCCGACAATGGGAGTATAATTCAGCGGCATTGATAAATGTATCAATACAAATTCATATTGAACAGATTATTCAGAAAGGCTGAATCCTATGGATTTGCTAAATGTTGAAGCTTCCGATTACCCGGATATTAAAAAGATCTACCACGAGGCTTTTCCCCTCAAGGAACGATCTCCTTTTTTGTTTTTAAAACTAAAATACCAACACGGTAAAGCTGATTTTCTAAAAGTGATGGATGAAGGAGCTCTGGTGGGCTTCGCTTACATCATGACTCACAACGATCTCGCCTATATCTTCTTATTCGCCATAGCCGCAAAATACCGGGGCGGCCATCACGGAACCCACGCTATAAAAATGATCCTTGAAAAATATAAAGGTAAAAGAGTCTATCTCGCTCTGGAAGACTGGAGGGTGGACTGCGCCAACAAAGAACAGAGGATAAAAAGACATGATTTTTATCAATTTTGCGGCTTTCATGATCTTCCCTATCAGCTTCAGGAGGATATGATAACTTATTCCATAATGGGTAACGGCAAAAAGGTGGAACCCTGGGAACATAAAACTCTGACCGACGCCTTCCTGGGCACTCCCCTCAAGTATTTCATCGAGATGAAGATTAAAAAAAGGCACAAATTTTAAGCCTCAAGTGTTGGACTTTTGTTGGCAATTGTTCTTAAAACGTTCAATTTTTTAACATACGGGGGACACATTTTTTTTGTATACTAAAGTCAGTAAAACAAAACAAGCAAATAAGAACATTTTTTCATAAAAAAAGCCGGTACAGTTCCCCCTCCCCTCTGTCCCGGCTTCTCCTCTTTCTTGGGATAATTTTTCATTAAAAAGACCAACAGAGCTCGTCTCTGTTGGTCTTTTGTTTCTTAGATATCGTATTCGCCCCATTCGCAGCCCATATTCCGGGCATATATCTCGTCGATCGGTTCCTTACTGTCTCCGTTTTTACTGTAGAGCTTGATGATACCCTCGCCGTTGCCTCCGTTCCAAAGACGGTCATGGAGTTTAAGTCCGTCGGGGGATTCATAATTTATAAGAAGCATATCCTCTTTTTTGCACTTGGCATTTACCAGCATGACATAAGCTGCGTTTTGAAGCTCTATATGCCAGATGATGTCAGTATCGGTTTCCTTGCAATCGAAACGTGTCTTGGGTTCTGTCCAGACCTTGGTAAAGTTGAACTCGATCTCCGTACCTTCATAATAGAAGGCACCCAAAAGCTTATCGGGGAATTCGAAGCCTGCGATACCCGGACTTCCTCCGCCTATGTCAAATACGGAATTTGTAAGACGCTTTCCTGTCTTCTTTGAGGTAAGGTTATTTGATGAAAGCCAGATCCAGGGTGATGTAAAATCAGAGCCCCAGTTCTTGTCGGCATAACCGAAGGAATCCTCTGCTCTTACCACATACTCTCTTCCTTCATATTCCACCATGCCCGTGTACTCTGTCTTCATGCCCTCTGCATGCCAGAACATCTCAAATGCTTCAGACATACGTACCGGCTTCGATGCACCGTAACCCACGTTAAAGGCTATCTTCTTATCCACGGAAAGATTCCATTTCATCTTGCCCGCATCACACATCCACTCGGGATGAAGCTTGTTTTCCTCTTCTTCTATCTCAACGCTGCCTGCTATCCTGCCCTCTGAGCAGTAGCAATCCTCAGCTTCCAGAGAAAAAGGAGCATTGGGATTGATCTTAACATCCTTCCAGGGGAAATACCTATGAAGCTGCTTTGCCCCCGGTCCCCAGGCACCGCACTTGACCATGACATAAGAAGGTTTCTTTCCCATCTCCTGGTTATCGGGATCCTGTCCAAGAACCGGCTCATCCTCGGCCAAAGCGGGATTCACCGTAAAATACTCTACAAAGAAGGATTTTTCTTCACCGGTTTCCTTATCATGCCCGGTAAAGCTGTGCCACCACCAATCATATCCGTTATTTGCAAACCGCCCCTTAAGCATGAATTCGTCTCTGGAAAGATCGGAAGCACTGAAGCTGCTGTTTCTCGCAGCACTTCCCATAAGTCCGTCAACCGTCTCCATGGTCTTATCATAGGCCTTATCCAGCCCGTCTTTAAACTTGGGATAATAATCATTCTTTATGGTAGGAACAACATCCTTTTTGATCTTATTGACTGCATCATCTATTGTCTTTCTGATCTCATTTATCATAGTGATCTTCTCCCTTCTTTTCCCCATTATATACCTTAAACAGCCTTAAATCAACAAAGAAAGAGAGGATTATACCCATGTATATCCTCTCTTTTAATGCTATTCAACCGCAGTATTATACAATTTTTCCCGGCCGATGGTAGTGGTGGTTCCGTGTCCGGGATAGCATATCATATCTTCCGGAAGGCAGAAAAGCCTGGTTTTTACGGAAACGCACTCCGTCTCCCAATCCCCCGTGGGCACATCCGTTCTTCCGATGGTTCCATTAAACAGGGTATCTCCCGTAAATATAACATTCTCTTTCTCAAACTCATAGCAAACTGAGCCTGAAGTGTGCCCGGGAGTCTCGATCACACGGATCTTAAATCCCGCCAGTTCCAGCACATCTCCGTCAACCACAGTCTCATCCGGTACTACGGAAACCGGTCTTTTAAACCTTTTGGAAAGGTTCATCTCTATATCTCCCAGAAGTTCTCTTTCCTTTTCGGGAGCTATAACCTTAATTCCCCTGTCTTTCAGCATCTGTACGCCGTAAATGTGGTCAAAATGCCCATGGGTAAGAAGTACCGCCACGGGCTTAAGCCCGTTTTCGTCGATGTAATCCGGAATGGCCTTAGTATCCCATGCCGGATCCACGATCAGGGTTTCCAGCGTCTCTTCGTTAAAAATGAAGTAAGTATGCGTGAGCAACGCATTCAGCGTCATAGTGTGTACTATCATCTGTATCTCCTATGAACGAAGCTCTGCATTTAAGTGGAACTTAAGATTCTTTAATATTTTTGATACATAGCCGTCAACCGCACCTGCTCCGAAGGCTTCATCTCCGGGAGTGAAGGTGACCGTGAAGGCAAGAGACTTCTTATCCGTTCCGATCTGTGCGCCTTCAAATACATCGAAGAGCTGAACATCGGTAACGAAACGGCAGGCATTCTTTATAACCTCTTCAGCCTGACCGCAGGTGACTGTCTTATCCATAACGATAGCCAGATCACGCTTCTCGATGTCAAACCTGGGAAGGGGAATAAATTTGGGCTCGATCGCATAGTATTTCTCAATACTCTTAAGATCTATCTGAGCCACAAATCCGGGTGTTCTCATATCCTCGGCCTTCTGGATCTCATAGGTTATCTGACCCATGAAACCGATCTCTTCACCGTTGCAAAGGATCTTTGCTGTCCTGTAGGGATGAAGATACGGCTTCTCGGAAGCTTCATATGTAAATGTAAGGTTCAATGTATCTGCAACAGCTTCAACCATAGCCTTTAAGGTGAAGAAGGATTCGCTGTCTCCGAAAGCTCCGATGGAAAGAGTGGCTCTCTCATCGGGATAATCCTTTAAGGGAAGTTCCTTGGCAATAAAACGGTTTCCAAGTTCAAAGATCCTTCCGTAAAGCCTGCCCCTCTTTTCATTTCTGCCCATAGCATGGATCATCTGAGGAACAAGAGTTGTTCTCATAACAGAAAGGTCCTCGTTTATGGGATTTAAGATCCTTATGGCCTTTCTTTCTTCCGCATCTTCGGGCAGAGCAATGAGGTCAAGATCCGCGGGAGAAATGAAGGAATAATGTATACCTTCGGAAGCTCCCATTGCGCACAGCGTCCTCTTGATCTTGAGTTCCGTCTTCTGCTTTAAGTTCATGCCTCCGCTGGTAACGGTAGCCTCCGCCAGGAAGGTGGGAACCACGTGATCGTAACCGTACATACGGATAAGTTCCTCGGATATATCGGGGAAGCTCTCCATATCCTCACGATAGGCGGGAACCTGTATGGTAAGCTCATCTCCGCTTATAACCGGAGCAAAGTTCAGATTTGTAAGTATACGTTTAACATCATCTGTGGGAACTTCTATACCAAGAACATCGTTTACCTTCTTAAGGGAAGCCTTCATCTCACGGGGTTCTACGGAATTCCCGCAGTTTTGGTCCACATGAGTGGATGAGACTTTACCGCACCCCAGTTTTTCCACCAGATGAAGAGCTCTCTTCATAGCCATGATGGTGGTGTACTCGTCCACGCCCTTAGCGAAACGGGCAGATGAATCGGATGCCTGTCCCAAAGCTCTGGAAGTCTTACGGATGTTGTCACGCATGAACTTTGCAGCCTCAAAAACAACTCCGGTGGTGGTGTCACGGATCTCGGAATTGAGTCCTCCCATAACTCCCGCAAGAGCCACAGGCTTAACACCGTCGCAGATCACCAGGTTATTGGGTGTAAGTTCAAATTCCTTCTCATCCAGGGTAACGATCTTTTCCTTATCCTTTGCTCTTCTGACACAGATCTCACCCTTTTCAAGGAAAGCTTCATCAAATGCATGCATAGGCTGTCCCAACTCGATAAGGATATAATTTGTGATATCAACGATATTGGAAATGGCATTTATTCCCACAAGGGCCAGTCTCCTCTTCATCCAGGCGGGAGACTCTGCTATCTTAACGTCTGAAACATAATGTCCTATATATCTGGGGCAAAGCTCAGGTGCTTCCACAGTAACCTTGAAGCCTTCCTTCTTCACTCCGCTTTCGGTATAGGAAAGATCCGGGGTCTTAAGAGGCTTTTCAAGAACAGCGGCCACTTCTCTTGCTATACCGAAGATACTCTGGCAATCGGGTCTGTTGGCGGTAACGGAAATATCAAAGATCCAATCGTCAAGTCCCAGGATGGGCTTCACATCGCTTCCCACCTTTGCATCATCGGGAAGCACCAGAAGTCCGTTATAGCCTGCTCCCGGATACATGTCTTCGCTTACGCCCAACTCCGTTCCGGAGCAGAGCATTCCGAAGGAATCATAGCCTCTCAGCTTTCCCTTACCGATCTTCATAACGCCTTCAATCGTAACATGGTCCTTGGCTGTGGCATAAACCTGAGCGCCCACCTTTGCCACGGGGAATTTCTTTCCTGCACACACATTGTCTGCTCCGCAACAGATCTGAACAGGTTCACCCTCTCCCAGATCCACCTTGCACACATGAAGATGGGTGTCGGGAATGGGATCGCACTCTGTAACAAGTCCTACAACAACATCGGAAATATCCTTTCCGACTTCATTAAGCTCTTCCACCTCGAAGCCGCAGCCGAAGAGCTTTTCTTCCAGCACCTGAGGGGTAACATCTATATCTACATAATCTTTTAACCAGCTAAGCGGTACTAACATTTTCTAATCCTCCTGCATTTAATTGTGGACAAAATATATGCCTGTTTATTTATCATCGATCTGTTCAAGCACTCTAAGATCCGATTCGTAGAGCATCTTAATGTTGTTAATGCCGTATTTCAACATTGCAAGTCTTTCAAGACCGCATCCGAAAGCAAGTCCGGAATACTCATCGGGATCGATGTTGCAGTTTTCGAGGACCTTTCTGTTTACGATACCTGCACCGAGAACCTCGATCCAGCCCGTACCCTTACAAAGTCTGCACCCCTTGCCGCCACACTCGAAGCAGCTGACATCCACTTCTACGGAGGGCTCGGTGAAAGGGAAATAGGAAGGACGAAGTCTTGTCTTGGTGCCTTCTCCGAAGAGATTTGCCACAAGCACGTCCAGCATACCCTGCAGGTCGCAGAGAGTGATCTTCTTGTCGACTACCAGACCCTCGATCTGATGGAACATGGGAGAATGGGTAGCATCATCGTCCGAACGGAACACCTTACCGGGAGCTGCCACCATCTTAATGGGCGGTTTCTTCTTCTCCATGGTATGGATCTGCGCTGCCGAAGTCTGGGTAGCAAGAAGGAATCCGGGAGAGAGATAAAATGTATCCTGCATATCTCTTGCCGGGTGATCCTGAGGTGTGTTCAGGGCGGTAAAGTTATAGTAATCGTTCTCTATCTCCCTGGTCTCCACCACTTCGAAGCCCATGGAGGCAAAGATGTCTATCACTCTGTTTCTGATCTGTGTTACGGGATGAAGATAGCCCTTCATGGAATGAGTTGCGGGCATGGTAACATCGATCTTCTCGCTTTCGTAACGAAGCTTGGCCTCAGCAGCCTTCATCTTTTCGTCCATTTCGTTAAAGCGTTCGCCTGCCCAATTCTTGAGTTCGTTAACTCCCTTACCGAAATCCGCTCTCATCTCTCCGGGAATATCCTTCATTCCCTTCATGAGCTGGCTGATCTTGCCGGCCTTGGGATCAAGGAAGTTCTTCTTGAACTCATATACCTCCTTGGAATTTTTAAGATCCGCAGCACCTTTAAGGATCTCGTCCTTAATAGCTGTTATGCTGGCCTTCAACTCTTCTAAGTTCTGCATGTCGTCCTCCGTAAAAAATTAAATGATAAATAAATAAGTCCCATATGAGCCTAAACTCATATGGGACGAGATCTACCCGCGGTACCACCCATCTTCAGGCTGACGCCTGCTCTCATTGGGATTTAATTTTTGCTCCGATGTTGAAATTCATTTTCCCGTCTCCGACCTGTTCGCACCGACCACAGGCTCTCTGCTTTTGCTCTCCGTGAAAACTACTTACGCATCCTCATCGCTATTTTTGACAGAATACAATAATGTTCGTAAAAAGTCAAGGACTTATTTACTCCATTACTCTCCTGTACACCTTTTCAAGTTCTTCCTTGTTCCATAAAGTGGGTACGGGATAAAGGGGATTGCCCTCCTTGTCCGCATGATCTGCCATCAACGGGATATCCTCTTCCTTAATGCCTTTAAGAGTGATGGGGATGTTCATGTCCCTGTTCATCTGTCTGATCTTTTCTATAAAGATGTGGGCAGCTTCTGCCGTATCTGTGCTTTCAGGAACAAGTCCCACAGCCTTTGCCAGCTTAGCCAGCTTCTTATGGGCGGATTTTCCGTACATTTCAAGTACATGAGGAAGAAGGACCGCATTGGCAAGTCCGTGAGGTATACCGTACTGTCCTCCCAGACTGTGAGCCACAGCGTGAACATAGCCCACATAGCTTCTTGTAAATGCACAACCTGCAAGGTAAGAAGCCCTTAACATCTTTGCTCTTGCCTCTCTGTCCTGTCCGTTGGCATAGGCTTTCTCGAGGTTTTCCAGGATCAGCCTTACCGACTCGATGGCTGCTGCTCTTGTCTTCTTCGTGGTTGCATGTCCAATAAATGCTTCCACGGAATGAGTCATGGCATCCATACCTGTGGTGGAGGTAAGACTTCCGGGAAGTCCCAGAGTAACCTCAGGCTCAAGTGCCGCATACTCAGGTATCAAAGGGAAATCATTTATCACATATTTATAATGGGTCTCACCGTCCGTGATGACCGCACTGACGGTGGTCTCACTTCCCGTTCCGGCTGTGGTGGGTACGGCAATAAGTAAAGGCAGTTTTTTACGCACCTTCATTATACCCTTCATCTTCTTTAATGAAGTATTGGGTCTTGCTATCCTGGCTCCCACTCCCTTGGCACAATCCATAGATGAACCGCCGCCGAAAGCGATGATGCCCTTACATCCGTTATTTACATACAGTTCTCTTGCAGCTTCCACATTTGCTATAGTGGGATTGGCTACGGTCTCATCGTAAACCGTGCATTTGATCCCTGCTTCCTTAAGGCAATCCTCAAGAGGCTGTGTAAGGCCGAGACCACGTATGCCCTTATCTGTTACAAGGATACAATTGTCCACTCCATGCTCCTTAAGGCACTCGGGAATAGCCTTTACCCCGTCAAGAAGCTTGGGTTCTCTGTAAGGCATAAGGGGTAATACCACGTTCATGCCTGCCTGAAATGTTCTACACCAGATTTTTCTTAAAGTATTCATTTTTTTCCTCTCCTGCGTCGTGAATTCTTGTTCACGTCTTGTTTTATTGTATCACATTTATCCAAAAAAGCAAATAAATACAGATAAGATCATCTATGAATTATAAAAAAAGAATACCCTTAAAGCAAGGGCATTCTTAAGATCAGAATTAATTTCTCTTGGAAAGAACCTCATCCTCATACTTCTTTATAACACTGTAGTAATCGGAAACCATGTTCTCACGCTTAAGATACTCTTCCCATACGCTGCCGAAAGGCATGGTCTTAAGCTCTTCCTGACGTACCATGAGTTCAGTGAAGTTACCCTTATCCTGCAGTGCCTTGAAGCTTGCGGGCTCGAGAAGTGCATAAAGAAGTGCCTTCTGAACGGAACGAAGCCCTGTTACCCATGCGCTGATACGGTTAATGGAAGCATCAAAGTAATCTGTTGCGATAAATACTCTGTCTGTAGCATTTGCGCGAACGATCTCTTTCATGATCTCTCTGGTCTCATCATCCAGAAGGACTACATGGTCTGAATCCCATCTCATGGGACGGGTTACATGAAGAGCAATTTTGTCATTGAACAGCAACATGGAAGATATCTTATCAGATACCATCTCTGTAGGATGATAATGTCCATTATCCATGAGAGGAGTTATATGGCGAGAATTAACGTAGTTCATGCAGAATTCTGCTGAACCTGCGGTATAAGCTTCCACTCCGATACCGAATACCTTGGACTCAAGAGTAACAAATACCTTGGTCTTATCAAAAGGAACGGAAAGGATCTCGTCCAGTGATTCCATGTAACGCTTACGAGGTCCCAGACGATCGGCGGGATAATCCTTGAAGCCGTCGGGGATCCAGATGTTCATAACGCAGGGAATACCGGTCTCGTTTGCAAAATACTCGGAGATCTTAAGGCACTGCTTACCGTGGTTGATCCAGAACTTACGCACCTCATCATCGGGAGAAGTAAGTGTAAGTCCGTCCTTAACCATGGGATGTGAGAAGAATGTGGGGTTAAAGTCGATACCGATCTTTCTCTCCTTAGCGTACTTTACCCATGTCTCGAAGTGCTTGGGCTCGATAACGTCACGGTCAGCAAACTCTCCGTCCTTAAAGATGGCATAGCAGGCATGAAGGTTCAGCTTCTTCTTACCGGGTGTAAGCTCCAGCACCTTATCAAAGTCCGCCATAAGCTCTTCGGGTGTTCTTGCCTTTCCGGGATAGTTACCTGTGGTCTGGATACCTCCGGAAAGAGCCTCCTTGGAATCGAAACCTACCACGTCATCGCCCTGCCAGCAATGAACGGAAACTGTAATATTCTTTAATGTGTCAAGCGCCTTCTCAGTGTCAACGCCAAGCTTTTTATAAGCTTCTTTTGCCTCATTATACATAGCATTCCTCCTGTAAAAGTATATTTCCCAGGGCGGTTGCTTCGGGGCTTCCCAAAATCACCTTTTTCCCTGTGATCTTCTCTGTCAGATCATTTAAATATGTATTATTGGAGCCGCCTCCGATAATACATATATTTTCGAATTTCTCTCCGGTAATGGCCTCCAGCTCCTTTGCCGCCTCGTCATAGCAATGGGCAAGGCTCACATATATGGCATTTGCCAGTTCACCGGGTGTTTCCGGAACAGGCCAGTTTTTCTCTTTGCACTCAGCCTTTATGGTGTCTGTCATGGATTCCGGAGCCATGTACTTTTCGGCATTTACATCCAGCCTGTAATCAAAGCCTTCCGCTTCCGAAGCCATTTTTGCAAGTTCCGCAAAGGAGTACTTGTCATTCAGCTCTTTCTTTAAGCACTGAACCAGCCAAAGTCCCATAATGTTCTTTAAAAACCTTATGGTTCCGAGACCTCCCTCATTGGAGAAGTTTGCAGCCAGGGCCTTTTCGCCTGTAAGGGGCTTTGATAGTTCAACGCCCATAAGGCTCCAGGTACCGCTGGAAATAAAGATGGCATTTTCAGCCTTCGTTTCTCTTAAAGAAGCTACTGCCGAACCTGTATCATGTGTGGCGGGAAGAATAAAGTCACAATTAAATCCCACCTTTTTCACTATATCCTCTTTCAGCTTACCAAGCTTGATGGGAGCGGTAACCGGCTGGCTTTCAAAGAAACTTAAAGGAAGATTTAACTTCTCAACAAGCTCCTTATCCCACTTTTTGGTATCCGCTTTTACCAGTCCTGTGGTACTGCAATTGGTATATTCATGAGCCTTGGATCCTGTCAGATAGAATCCGATATACTCGGGTAAGAGCAGGAAATCCGAAGCCTTATCAAGTCTGCCCGCTTCCTTGTCCCAGAACATCTGATATATGGTATTAAAGGGCTGGAACTGAATACCTGTATGGTTATAAAGTTCCTTAAAGGGAAGGATCTTATGAACCTTCTCAGCCGCAACGGCACCTCTCTCATCTCTGTAACAATAAACGGGAAGGATGGGCTCATCCTTTTTATCCAGGAGCACGTAATCAACGCCCCAGGTGTCTATGCCCACACAGTCCGGCTTGAAGCCCGCATCATTGGCTGCTTTTAGTCCGTTTACCACTTCATTGCAAAGATTGTTGAGATCCCAGTTCAGCGCGCCGTCTTTTTTGACAGGTCCGTTTTTGAAACGGTAAACCTCTTTCATCACGATCTGTCCATTTTCCCTCCGGGCAACTATATGCCTGCCGGAGGAAGCTCCGATATCAATGGCAAGATATATCATTAAATATCCTCCTATTTAAGTTTTACGATCCTGGTCTCACAGGGCTTTAAGTTGAAGCTCTGTGTACCGAAATCCGTCTTGATCTCAGTGCTCTGCTCCTCTTCCGTGTTATTGATGACCACAAGCACATTTCCAGCAGGATAGAAAGCGCATTCTGTATGAAGGTTGTCTGTAATGTACTTGTCCGAACCGTCCTTTTGGCAGTCCAGCAGCAGGTTCAAAAGCATTCGGTTGTTCTCGGGTGTGGTTTCAAAGGAAGAAAGCCAGAAGCCTCTGCCCATTCCGAACTTGTGCTCCGTGAATACGGGGAAACCGTCTTCCGAGGCATATACATTCGCAACACCGTCAGTCAGATGAACCTTGGCCCGAAGTTTAACAAAGCCACCATTGGGAATATACTTATCTCCGGTCTTTTTGTCAACCTCAAATGCCCATTTTCCGTGACATATCCTCTCGATGGTGTCTTCATCTACACCCAGAAGACCTGCTGTCTTAAAGACATGCTGACCTCCCTCGGTAGCTGAAGGCTCATTGACACCGATAAAGGTACCGCCGTTATATACCCACTCATTTATGAGGCTCACGATCTCGGGATCGTTCCATGCTTCTCCGCCGCTCCAGGCACTGTTCTCGGCACCGGCATTGATCACCACGTCATAGTCTTTTAAGCAGCCGTTTTTAACATCTTCAAAGTTTATAAAGGAAACATCAACGGGAAGTCCCGAAAGTGCCTCATTTACATGGATAAGATCATTCATATAAGTCTCATGGAAGTGACCGGAAAGAGTCCAGGAACGAAGCTTGCCCCAATAGTGCAGGACAGCTACCCTGGTCTTTATAACATAAGGTGCTCCCGCTTCATGAAGTTCCTTAATGGTCCTGAATTCATCGCCGATGTCCTCTATGCACTGTACAAAGTCAGGATATTCCTGTACCAGATGAAGATATCCTCCCAGTCCGATACGGTCGATCTTTGCACGGAGCAAAGCGCGGCGTGCATTTATCCAATACTTTCTTGCATCTCTTGCAGGGTCTCCGCCGGGTGCAAAGGTAGGAAGTCCGCCCAGTCCCACAGGGAAGAGATAGGGATGGAGCCTGATCTCATGGGTCTCTGCCTTAACGCCTGCGCAAAGACGGATCTCAAAGCCGGAAAAGATGCACTTTATGATACCGTCAAAGCCGAACTCCGAGAATCTCTCATTGTAAGGTTCAGTGCCTACCCAGCTGTCATCATAGAACATATATGCCTTCTTGCCGTAGCTGTGGACCAGATCCACCAGTTCACGGCCGAAGCTTATAACATTGTCATTTACAAAGCTCATCCAATCGGCTTTTTTCTTATTGCCGGGTGTGTGAGTAACATGAAGCCTGCCCTTGTTGATGAAATCTTCCGCTGTCATGCTGTATCCGAATTTCTTTGCAAATTCGTCAAGAGCCAGATCGCTGACGGTGAAGTCGTAGGACGCCCAGTCGGTGTAGAGATTTCTGTTTCTCTCGTTGCTGCCCCAGATCCATACGAAATTATAGAACATGGAAGTAAATCTGACAACCGTTGTGGTGGGATGCTCCTTGCACCAGTTATCCATCCAGTCCTTAAGGTATTTTCTGGTCTCGGGATAGATGGGATCTATCTGCATCAGATGTTCCTTGTCCCAATTATTGGTGGTGTGGTTATACATGGAGATCTCTTCCCAGATCCTATATGCCAGGAAACTCACCGTATATTCATGCCAGGGTGTAACGTTCTTTATGCATACGGATCTTGATAAGGGATCGTATTTCCAATTGTCTTTGTCGACCTCACAGTCAGTGGTCCTGTCATATACCTGCCAGTACTTCATGGCTCTTTCGGTATCGTTCACGCTGAACTGCTCTTCAAAGAAATCCTTCATGATCTCTATCTTAAGATCGGTTCCCTTTGCCATTACGGGCTCAGTGCAGAGGAATGTCTGCTGAAGCTTATCAAGATTCTTTTTTGCCCACTCGTTATGATCTCTGATAATGCAGATCGTGGAATAAATACCGTAACCCGCATTGGTTATCTCATCGGAAAGCTTGGTACCGTCGCTGTCTCTGATAACATCTGCTCCCCATCTGTCAGCCAACTCCAGGGTCAGCTTTTCAAAGCCTGCCTCTCCGGGCAGTGTAAAACTTCCTTTTTTCATCTATTTCTCTCCTTTAAAGACCGAGATGCGAACACATCTTAGCCGCATCCTTTCTTATTACAGTCCTCTTGGGATCTTCATCTTCACCTATAAGACCCAGGGCAACCGCTACTCCCATATATTCCTTTGCATATTCATTGCAAACACTGTCATACTTACTCTTTTTGGCCGCAGGCAGAGATTTTCTGCTTCCACAGGCCGAAACCGTAAAGCACATAAGATCTTCCAGAGTTATCTCTTCTTCAGGTCTGAACTTTCCGTCTTTTATCATCCCCTTGGGAATGATACCATTCTGGAAAGCACATTGTACCGTTCCCGCATACCATTCATGTCCCACTATATCGTCGTAAATATCATTAAACACGTTGGTAGGGAAGAACTTGGCGGCCTTTATGACCATGTCCAGAGCTTCTGCTCTCAAAAGCCTGTCATCGGGTCTTTCCACATCCGAAAATGTGCCCGGGACATCTTCCTGCTTTTCCCTGTTCTTAAATCTCTCCGGGACCTCAGGCACAACAGGTATCTCATCTGTTTTCCATTCCGTGTCATCCACGGTTACAGCCTTGGCAAGGGGAGCGTAATCTCCGGTAAGCTTTTCCAGTTCTCCCGCTATATAACGGGACATTTTATAAGCACCGTAGTCATTGGTGTGAGTATAATCCTTGGGGAAATAGAATCTCTTGGAGGATTCCAGTCCGTCCCTTAGGATCTCATTCATGCTGAATCCGTGAAGATCCACCACCGGAACATTAAACTCCTTACCGATATTTATACACTCCTCGGCATATTCCTTCAAAAGATCGTTATATCCGCCTTTATCAGGTTTCCAGGTGTTTCTTGCAAGAGGTGTCACTATGATGGGGAAGGCTCCTGCCTCACGGGTTTCGTTTATATAGGCCACTATCCTGTCTCTGTAACCCTCCCCGGCCTTTAAGTGAGCAAGCTTCTGATCGTTGTGTGCAAACTGCATCATAACATAATCACCGGCCTTAAGCATCTTACGGGCTATATCGTAATGGCCCTCGCTTCTGAAGGACTCCGTGGTAAGACCTGAGTGAGCATGATTGGATACCGCCACATTTTGCAGATGATCGGATAGCATCTGTCCCCAGCCGGAATAACTGCTTCCGGGTGCCCAGGGATAATCGGCGGGCTGATCCGTTACGGTGGAATCACCGTAAATAAATACGGTGGGGGTATCCGCTTTATCTATCTCTATCTCTGAAAGTACCGCATCCTGTCCCAAAAGTGAAACAAATACAGTCCTTCTTTCTCCGGGTTCCGTCTTACCTCGGGGAATGATCCGACTCACGTTGACATCAAAACAAACATTTACCGTTGTTCTCACAAGGATATCCTGCCTGAAAGACAGTCTTCTGCTGCCGGTGAAAACCAGCACCTCGCCGGTGGCGGTAAACTTGACTCTCACCCTGTAATTTCCGTATTCGGGTACATCTGCGGCAAACATAAGGGGAATGAGTCTGCCCTCAGCCGCTTCCAGCCTTTTACAGCTCTCAGCCTGATCTATGCAGACTCCCTCCTTTGTCTCTGATATCTTTACCACATCTTCATCTTTATAGTAAGAGGGAAGGGTGAAATGGTTCCCGAGTCCGGGCACAGGCTCATTCTTGTCCGTAATGAATCCGTAACCCCGGGTCTTGTCATACAGGTCACTGTTTCTTACCCTTTTCCCTTTTTCTATCTCATTAAAAGCAAAATGCAACATATTACAGTGCTCCATCCTTAGCGATCTTTCCTGAGATCAGCACTCTGTCAAAAAATGCCAAAGCAAGTCCCTGCCCCCATCCCTGGATCCAATCCTTGGAAATGTTTCTGTAGCCGTCTCTGTCTCTCATTACGGCAGTTCCTCCGGAAACGTTCAACACTCTGCCGTCGGGGCTGATGTTTGCCAGCATTCCCTTAATGGTCTTATTGATATATTTTGTATGGAGAGGATTTCCTCTTGAAACCATGGCCGCTCCGATACCTGCGGAAGCTGAGATCTCTTCGTAGGATTCTTCATCGTCCAGGATGGTTCTCCAAAGTCCGTTTTCAGTCTGAAGAAGCTTTATTGCTCCCAATTGCTCGTTTAAAGAACCTGCCACATCCATGTACTTGGGATAGAGATAGCACTTGGGAAGTATCTCTCCTACCTGAGACATGGTGAAGGCAGCCCATGCATTGGCTCTTCCCCAATAGAAGCCGGACATATGATTGCCCGCGATATTATCCCAACCGTGATAATAAAGGCCTGTTTCCGGATCCTGCAGGAACTTGATGTGCCAATACCACTGATTTAAAGCATCATTTATTATATCCTCATCCTTAAGCTCAACTCCCACCCTGAGAAGCAAAAATGCTGCCATAAAGAGAGTATCTGCCCAGCACTGTTCCGGGAAATCGTTGTTTGCTGATACTGTGTGCTGTAAAACATTATCTCCGAATCTCAGGGCATCTTTCCTTAAGTACTCGATCTTGCTCATAACGATGTCCCAGTACTTCTGCTCGCCTGTAGCCTTATAAAGGCTTACAAGGCAATGTCCCATGGCACAGGCGTTTACCGTCCAGACCTTGGGAAGTCCAAGATCGATTAGTTCATCTATTCTGTCTTTAAGAAGTTTAAGATACTCCTCGTTTCCTGTTTTTTCATATGCATCCGCGATGCCGTAATAAGCTACTCCACAGGGCCAGTCCCAGGTAAGGTCCATTTTCATTGTACGTTTAACGATCTTGTCAATGACGTCCCTGATCTCTTGTTCATTCATCTCTAAATTCATATGCTTCTCCGTTTCCGCCCTTAAGGGGCAATTTGCTGATCTTATTTTATCTCAAAACCTCAATAATCTCTATAATCACTTCATATTTTTCTGTGCTCTGAAGGGAAGAAAAGCCGTTTTTCTCCCCTTTACAACACAGACCTCCCAATGGCCAGGGAGGTCTGCATGAACCTAAGAATATTAAACTTAGTTATATTTGCCTTCATTGAAAGCTTTTGTCTTCTCATCAATGATAGCCTGGTAGCCTGCCTTAAGGTACTCATCGCTGGCTGCCTTATAATTCTTTTCGAAATCCGCTTCGGACCCCATAACGATCTTATCGCGGAGTTCAGCGTACTTGGAAAGAAGGGTGTTCTTGTATTCATCGGAAGATGCGATGGATACCTGGAACATACAATCGGGTGATGCAAGACCTGCTTCATAGCAGGCAAGCTGACCCTCGTAGTTGGCCTTGATCTGCTTAAGGAAAGCATCGGAATCCTTGTAACCTGTAGGAGTAATGGCCTGGATATCCTTGTCAACATTTCCGAGAGATCTGGTAGCTGTTACGAGGCACCACATATCAACGTTGTTGTTGTGGCTCTGCTGCTCAAGAATACCTGACTGATCTGCTACGGAAACGGGTGTACCGTTAACATAATTGAAGTTTACGCCTTCAAAGCCCCACTGTAAGGTGAAGAGAATATCGGGCTGGCTCATCCACTCAAGGTACATAGCAAATGCTGTCTTCTCTTCTTCTGTAGCCTGTGAAGAGAATCCGATGTACTCACCGAAGATACCGTTGGGACGGAATGCATTGCAGGTGCCGTCAGCAAATGTCTTAGGACCGTGGTTAACAACAATACCGAGAGAAGCATTGGGATTTGCTTTATAGAACTGATTTAAAACATCTACATTGTTTGTAGCATAGCAGCTGTAGGTAAGAGTCTTTCCGCTTACGAAATCACTGATAGCATAGTCGGAAGTTCTTGTATTGTACTCGTCATCGATGTATCCCAGATTATAAAGCTTGTTCTGCCACTTAAGGAAAGCTTTCTGAGCTTCTGTTGAAAGAGCGGGAATGGAATAGTCACCGGTTGTAGCCCAGAGGAGCTTATCCTGAGGATAGGTTCTGTAAGGATAGTTCTGATCTACGCCGTTGCCTTCAACCTTTGTACCGCCGAGAAGATGCTCGCCGCCGAGGCCCAGCTTCTTGATCTTTTCATACATCTTGAGAAGTTCATCGGGATCTTCGGGATACTCATCATAACCTGCAGCCTTTACCCAGTCTGCACGATAGAACGTAACGAACTGATAATTGGTCTTACCGTAAGGTCTTGTACCGATAAGGAGTACTGTCTCACCGTTGATGTCTGTGTACTTATCAAGACCGTTGTCTGTCATAGCCTTCCAATAGGTAGGTGCAATATGTGCGAACCAGTCCTTATCATACTCCGAGAAGTAACCTTCACTCTGATAAAGAGTAACGTCGGGATAGTCATACTCGAAGCAGCAAACGGGAAGCTGCTTTGCAGCTGCCTTCGCAGCATAGAGTTCATTCTCCTGTCCGCGGGCAAGAGCTACATATTCCACATTGATATTGTACTTGTCGCCGAATTCCTTCTGAACCCACTTAGTCCAGTAGTTATTTGCGGCATCAGCTGCACCGTTGGGAGTAGCACGCTGATATACGGGGATCCTTAAGGTAACCTTGTCCTTAAATGCCGACCATCCCTCAATTCCGGCAACGGTTTTGGAAATGTTATCCACCGTTCCGCCGTTTGTCTTATCCTTACCGCATCCTGCAAGCATTGAAACGGCCAATGCTCCGGTAAGCGCTGCGGTAAGGAGTCTCTTGAAGCTTTTCTTCATAAATATTTTCCTCCTGTATTTTCGTGTGTAGTCACGATATGTAAACCTGCACTATGCAGGTAAACATCAACCTTTTACCGCTCCGATCATAGCACCCTTAACAAAATATTTCTGAAGGAAAGGGTAAATGATAATGATGGGAATGGTAACAAACATGATGCAAGCTGCCTGAAGCACTTCAGGAGTTGCCGTATTGGTGGCTCCTCCCACATCTCCCAGAGATGTGTTTATGGAAGCCTCCGCTCCTTTTACAAGGAGATAGAGCTTATACTGGATAAGTCTCAATTTATCCGAAGTGATATAGTACATATTATCCGCATAGGAATTCCAACGTCCCACAGCATAGAACAATGAAAGTGTGGCAATGATGGGCTTACTTAATGGGATCACGATCTTTCCCAATATCTGCATATTGGTTGCTCCATCCAAAAACGCAGATTCCTCAAGTGAATCGGGGATGGAACCCTGAAAATAGGTCTTCATTACAAGCATGTTGTAAGGTGAATAGATCAGGGGCAGGATAAGTACCCACATGGTATCTATCAGATGAAGGTCATTCATGAGGAGATAGGCGGGTATCATTCCGGCTGAAAAGTACATGGGTACCATGAGGACGAAAGTGAAAAACCTTTTTCCCTTAAGTCTCTTTTTGGAAAGAGGATAAGCGGCACATGTGCAGACTATCATTCCCAGTAAGGTGAAGATCAGGGTAACTCCCGCGCTGTACAACATGGATCTGGTCATGGATGAATTTCCAAAAACAGAGGAATAGGCTTCCAGGGAAAAATCCTTGGGCCAGAAGTAAACTTCCTTGGCCATTACCGCTCCGTTGCCGGAAATGGACTTTACCAGCACGTGCCAAAAGGGAAAGATACAGGTAGCACAAAGCAATATCAAAACAAAAACTATTACGAAGTCACTGACATGAAGCTTAACTATCGCTCTGCTTCCGTCGGATGAACTGTTCGATTCTTCTTTTTTCTTAAAAATACTCATAATATGATCCACGCTCCGTTTATAATAAGCCTTCTTCTCCAAGCCACTTGGCAACCCTGTCCGCCACAAGAACAAGGATCAGACCGACCAATGACTGGAACAGTCCCACTGCGGTGCCTTGAGAGAATTTACCGCTGCCGAGACCTTTTTCATAAATGTAAACCGCGAGCTGATACTCGAAATCTCTGACCTGAGTATTATCCAATGCCGTAAGTCTTTCCAGGTTACTTCCCATTACTCTTCCCAGATTCATGATAAGAAGTGTAACTATGGTTCCTTTTATACCCGGTAACGTGATGTGCCACATTCTCTTCCATCTTCCGGCACCGTCTATCATTGCCGCTTCATACAATTCTCCGTTGATACTGGTGATAGCCGCCAGATAAAGGATGGTGCCCCATCCCATTCCCTGCCATACACCTATGAGCAGATAGCTTACCGCCCAATGCCATTTTTCTGTCAGGAAGGGAATACCGGATCCTATGAGCCCTGCCTTCATGAGGACCATATTTACAAGGCCCGATGAAGGACGGAACATGGTGTAAGCCACGGAGCCGATGATCGCCCAGGAAAGAAAGTGCGGAAGGTAGAGGATCGTTTGAGATACCTTCTTGAACCTTAAAAGTCTGAGTTCATTTAACATAAGTGCCAGGATAATGGGAACAGGAAATCCCACAAACAGATCCAGGAGGTTAAAGCAAAGGGAGTTTCTTAATGCTCTGATAAAGTCCGAATCATTAAAGATCTTTTTGAACATCCCCATTCCGACCCATTCACTGCCCGAATAGCCCTTAGCCGGTTTATAATTCATAAATGCCATGCGTAAACCCGGATAGGATGCATAGCTGAAGATCACTACCAATGCTACCGGTATCAGCAACATGAGATAAAGCTGCCAATCCCTTTTTACAGCTTTTTTGGTCTCTCTTCTTGCTCTTATCGAAGCTGCTCTGTTTTTTGCCATTGTTGTTTCTCCTTAACACTTCACATGAGATCCCGAGGGACCTTGATCTTAATTATTATCCTTTTTTTAATGATTTTCTAATCATAGCAAAAATAAAACTATGCATTTTCAACCATTTATGTTAAAATATTCCCGGTTATGTATAGGAATTTTCTACTAAATCCCCTTTACCATTTCACTGCTTTTTAGTAATGTTTTATAGGATATTGAAATAAAAGTATTTTTTTTACGTATTTTTTTGTTATTGTTCATTCAAATGTGATAATAAAAGGTCAAAATCTACAAATTACAAAACGTACAGAGGTGTGCAATGCCAAAACCCAAAAATGCAGTCGCAGAATACAGAAACTATTATCTTCCCCATGACTTTCCCGTTCTCCTTCTTTCGGGAGACTATTGGAGGATATCCAGCACTCCCAGTCCCAATCTTCATTTTCATAATTGCCTGGAGATCGGTATCTGCCATTCCGACAGCGGTTATATGGCCTTTAACGGTCGAAAGGAGCCCCTTTTCTTTAAGGCCGGTGATGTAACCTGTGTTCCAAGGAACATTCCCCACACCACCTGGTCCGGCGAAGGCACGGAAAGTCATTGGTCCTATCTTTTCATAAATGTTGAGGAATTTATGAAAAACCTTATCCCCAATGCCACTGTCAAGAACTACGATCTCTCGGTTTCAGCCTATAAGGATTACAAGTATATCCTTAGCCGTGATAACTATCCCGAGATCTATCAGCTGGCTATGGACACGGTTCATGAGATCGAGGCCCAAAAGCCCCATTACAGGGTCTGCGCCGCAGGGCTGCTCATGTCCCTTATAGTAAAGCTCACAAGGATCCAGAGTGAAGGCGGTGTTCTGGTGACAGCCTCGGAAAATCCTCCCGAAAATGCCATGGTCATATCTCCTGTCCTGGACTATATCGAAGACAATTATCCAAAGCAGATCGACGTGGATTACCTGGCAGAGATCTGTCACTTAAGCCCCACACATTTCAGACGTCTTTTTCATTCCATTATGGGCACCAGTCCCCTGGACTTTATAAACAGCACCAGGATAACCAAAGCCTGCGATCTGTTAAGAAGTACGGAGGATTCCATTCTGGACATTTCGGAAGCTGTGGGGTTCCACTCGGTCTCCAGTTTTAACCGCCACTTTTCCGAAACCATAAAAACAACGCCCCGTAACTACCGTTACGAGACGTTGACTCAAAAAGAAAATACCGAAAAATATCAGATCCGACAGTATAAGGGCTG
The DNA here is from genome assembly GCA_016287765.1 of Lachnospiraceae bacterium. The sequence continues at coordinate 32,628 of JAEEWS010000008.1, read as the reverse complement.
GATGTATCCGGAAAAGCATCCGGAGTCCCCTGCCCCTTACAACGATCAATCCAGGTGAAACACATTCTTAAGGTCTATTGCTACCGGGCTGTTGTCGGGATTAGTTTCCATGATATCAGCCATGAAATCCCACCATTTACGATTAATGGCAGTGTCGGCGCCCTTTGCCCAAAGTTCCTCATCCTCTATCTCGATATAACCGAAGAGGGTGAGGGTTTCTTTATCTAAGAAGATAGTATAATTCTTTCCTCCGTGCTCATGGATCATGTCCTTCATTTCGGGCCAGAGAAGATTGTGCCTTCTCTCATATTCTGCCTCCTGTCCGGGAAACAGTTTCATCTTAAAACCTTTGATCATTTTTTATCCTCCGTATATTATATTTATTATCATGCTTTCCTGAAGGTACTTGCATTTTCATTTTCTTTTATCATGTCACGGACCTCTTTAAGAGTCTTGGGAAGTGAATCTTTAATGAAATCCAGAGTCATGATCACATTTAAACAGAATTGAGCCACAAAGTTGGTGCTGATCCAGGGGATCTCGTTAAGAGATGCAAGATTTCCGGTATCGGGAAGTTCCCGGAACGAGAACCCTTCCGTATTATCAAGACTCACAAGGGAATTCAATAATATTCTCCAGACGTTTGAAGCAAGTTCCTTATCTCCGGTCTTTTTAGCCCCGTATGCCCCCATACAGCAGGCAAACATGGGAAGACTGAACTCTCTGTTACCTACCATGCCGTTAGTCTCTTTACTTCTCTGCTCTTTGGACAGGAAGTAGATCCTTCCGTAATCGGCGATCATATCCTTCCATTCCTCGTCCTCCATGAGATCGGCCATCTCCATCCAAATGGAGGGCGCTCCCATACAGATCTGAAGATGAGTTCCGCCTGTGGTACGTTCCCCTATATATCCAAGATGAAGAGTATCGGGATCAAACTCAAAGTCAGGTCCGGAAACCAGCTTTAAAGGAGCCTTTTTAATATCTTCGGAGCCTATCTCTATCTTCCGCAGATAGGTCTTATCGTTCTTTCTTTCCCACTCGGTAAGCCAGTTGGAGCAAAGTGAAGACCAGTCAGGGCCGGTTCGTGCATGGGAAGGCATCTTCATGGCTGCTTTATCATAGAAATCCCCCAAAGGATCCCTGTTCAAAAAGGTCTTTTCATTATCCTTAAGCTCATCAAATATATCTTCCAGTCTTCTGTCACCGGTCAGGTAGTAATAATACCTGTGATGACCTGCCATGGCTATCCTTGCTTCCTTGCAGGGACATCCCCAATGGCGTACATTGTGTCTGGAACCCATGCCCTTGTACTTTCCTATGTGATATACATCCACCTCGGATGCGTGACGGGAAAGCTTCTCCGCCAGTTCAAACACATCCGCTCTGCCGGTCCTCATAAACATAAGCCAGAGCCAGAGGGTGGGCACCAGTTCCGTATTATCCCAGGCATATCCTCCCACATCATAACGCCAATTGTGACGGGCAGGATCGTAAGTGTGCATGAAATCACCGTAGTTGAACATTCCGTACCAATTTCTCTGCTCCACCTCATTCTTATAAAACTCAAAGGCCTTATCCAACTGTCTCTCCAGCCACTTTGAGGTCTCCGTATCATCCGAAGGCAACGACCAGTAGCCAAAGGCTCTCATATCGTGATAAAACTCGGGCGTTCCGGTAAATACCGGAGGATCTGAGTAAACCGCATTAAAGGCATATATATCCTCGTCGGTTGCTATCATCTTATCACTGAACCTCATGGATATCTCATTGGTGCAGGCTATTCCGTCGGGATCCGCTCCCTTGTAGTCATATCCTTCATAGCACACCTGATTATAACCTCTTTCGGCATAATGCCTAAAGTCCATGGGACGTGCTTCAGGGCTCCAAAGCCATATGCAGCATTTGGCAGTATCCTCCGTAAGGTCCGAAACCGTGTATCCGCTCGGATACTTTTCCCAAAAATCTCTTATTCCCACAAGCGCACTGCAGGCAGGACTTCCGAAAGCAAGTGTACCACCGGCTCTCCGGCCGTGAAGAGCCTCTATATAGCAGAGAGCTTCTCCTTTAAGTTTCTTTTGTATCATGAAATGAGATGCACTGTCCTGACAAATATCATAGGTATCCCAAAAAGGAATATCTTTAAGGATCTTGTCCATGGTCTCTTTGTCAGGTCCCTCGGGAGAAAGGATTTCTCCTCTCATCTGTGCTTCGGCATAGCCCTCAGGAGTCCTGGGTCTCCAGCTCACCATGGTCATGGAAGATTCGTGGAAGATACCGTGATCCCCCATAAACTTTATGTGTCTGTTGTAATATTCACCTGACAAGGGCATCTCAAAGGAAATACCCAAGCCCTTAAGATAGTCCCTGTTTTCATCACCGTCATAGATAAAGGTGTGAGTGAACAAGAGTTCTTCGGATAAAAGATTTATCCTCATCCTTATAACGAACCCAAGTCTCTCTTCTCCCTTAACATCCTTATGAGTTCCAAGAAATTTAAAAATGCACTGAAGATCGCCCTGTTCTTCAAGTTCTGCTTTTTCTGTCCATCCCTTATAAGGATGATCGATAAAGCCCTTCATCCCTTCGATCTCCACAGGGTTTTGAAGGATCAGCTCCGGAACCGCATTCTTTGCCACGGTCAGACCGCCCCTTTGGATCTTGTTAAAAAGGCAGTTTCCTCTTTTGGGTATCTCTGTCTCAAAGAGTCCGTTATCCACAATAAAGGAGTCCGGAGTTTCTTTTACCTTCATTCCTTTTGCTGCCTTAGTCTCCTCCCCCATCCTTACTTCCGCAAAGTCCCCCAAAAGAGCAGAGTTTGCGGTATGAGCGGTCCACTTTACGGAACCGTCGGGCCAGAAGGCAGTTATCCTTGACTGCAGGGGGACGGAATTTCCCGAATCCCCCACACAGTTAAAAGTCTGTCCGGGCTTACATTCGCCCTTTTTCCACATACATCCGAAGGTGGTATATCCCATACCGCCTTTTAGTCTTTTTAATCTCATCTTCTCTTCTCCCGTCTTCATCCGTAAAAGATCAGGCTTCGATCTCCTTATGCCTGTTCTTTATCTCTCCTGCCCAGAACCTCAGATCTCCCCTTTCACCTTCAAAATTGCCTTCAAAGATGATCTGAAGACCCGCAACGGAAAGAACGTTCTTTTCCTTAGCCGTAGTCTTAAACCAGCCCTCACGGTTTTCATCCCAGCGTGTAGCTGTGCCGCTGCCGTAAACGCTTTCGCAAAGAAGAGTAAGTTCCGCGGTTTCCGTTTCCGGGATCTCTATCACATCTCCCAAAAGACGGTTCGCAACACGTCCCTTTGCCACTTCCCTGTCTCCGATCAGGATCCTGTAGTCTTTCAGACAGCCTCTGAAATCTCTGTCATTCTGGGGAGGCAGGTATCTTAAACCTTTAACCTTCACCCTTTCCTTAAATCTGATACTAAACTCTATGGGGAACTTTTCAAACCCTTCAGCCTCCCAGGCTGTATTGGGATTTATATTAAAGAGTTCCTCCGAAGGAGTATTGCAGCCCTTTATAGCTATGCTTTTTATGATCTCGCTGCCGGTGGTAACGGGGAACACGTGTTTTTTTAGATTCTCGGGGGCTACCCTGTATTGGGGATCAAATTCCTCGGAAGCCGCATATCTTATAAGTGCCTGTTTAAGAGCAAATGCCGCAGGTCTATCCTCAAAGCTTCCTTCCAGTCCGGCAGATACCACGATCAGCTTTCCTTCTCCCACTCTTCCCTCAAATATCAAAGAAAGGGGCTGGTTTCTGTTCCAGCAGTCTACAGCTCTCACAATATTCCTGTATTCGGGAGAGATCGAAAAACCTCTGGCATTCCCGAGAATGTCCTCCCACTGCCAGCCACCCGAAACATCGCTCGGAAAATACTTGAACAGCGGATGTCTGTCGTCGCAGACCAGGCCTAAAGGTCTGGACCAGTTGGGCCCCATCTGATCGTTCCAGAAAATGTTTCTCATCCCCAGATTCGGACACTCGTAATCCAGATCCGTGAGATAAGGGCTGTAGATAACCTTTCTGCCCCGATCAAGGGCAGAAAGAGCCTCAGTCAGATCCCTGGTATAAAGCACATCTTTGGGATCTGCCTCCATCTTGTCAAAAACATATATCTCCCATTGGTTTTCCGTGATGCAGGTATTATCCCTGCCCATACATATGATGAGCTTACCGGCACCGTTCCCTTCGATAAGATCCATCGGTATCTCGAGCTCTGTGAGCCGGGTATTTCCCCCCTTTTTCGCAGAAATACCGGTATAATTCCTCTCAAAGACCCTTTTGCCGTTAAGCACCAGCCTTACGTAAAGCGTGGCATCTTCTACGTCAGCATCGCTGAAATTGCAGAGTTCCACAGGGGTCTTAAGACTTTCGCCCTTTTTATAAACATAGGAAGGCAATCTTGTAAGAAGTACTCTGTCACCTATGAACTCTCTTACTTCCCCGGGAGTCACATAGCCCTTATTGTCCCAAAAGGCATCCAACAGCCCCACAAAAGCACCGCCCTGTCCCAGATAATCGTGAAGATCCAGGTATTCGTATCCGCGAAGGGCTTTCGTTCTGTAATTGGCTTCTATATCTTCTTTTAGGAACCTGACCTGATTTCTTCCCGAGCAATAGGTAAAGGACTTGTTAAAGCCCAATACCTTCCTGTCTTCGGCGCAGGCCTTAAATATCTCGTAATTACTTGGAGTCATATATCCGGAAAACTTGTCTATGATATCAAAATCCGGATAGGAGCACCACTGCCCCATTTCATGACAGATAACGGGAAGTTTGCAGTCCACCAGGGAGGGATCGTAATCCTTACCCTTCCATCCCTTAAAATTTCTGATCACTCCGCCGGGTAAGGGCCCGTAACCGGAGCGATGGAAATAGATGTAATCCGTTCCCGTGATCTCAGCAGGAGGCACATCATAGAACCAGCCGGACTGAGCCGTATAGACTCTTCTTCCCTTGAAGCCCAGCTTCTCATCCTCTTTTCTTGCAAAGCTCACCCATTTTCTAAGGCTGTTGTACCATTCACCGCTTGGCTCGTTTCCCGAAGAAAAGAGCACAAAGGAAGGGTGATGTCCGAAGGCCTTAAGAATGTTTATCGTTTCTTCTTCCAACACCTTAAGCATAGGGATGTCGTCATTAAACACATTCCACATGCCGCATTCTATCTGAAGAAAGATCCCTGCTCTGTCTGCGGCCGCAAATGCTGCTTCCGGAGGGCAATAGGAATGACAGCGGATGAAATTAAAGCCCCATTCCTTTACTTTATCCATGATACGATCCCAAAACTCTTCGGTGGTATCCGGAAGGCCGGTATGAGGGTAATCGCCGCCGAAATGTATGCCTCGCATATACTCCGCTTTTTGGTCGATCACAAAATTGCCCTCTTCCACCTTTATATTTCTGGGGTGCTGTAAGGCATATGTTTTCTTGGCATCTTCAAGTGCCTTAAGTTCATCGCCGGTTAAAAGCGCTATTCTGCCGCCCATTCCATTCCATGTGGCTCCAAGCGCATCGGAAACTCCGTGACCGTCGGGGCGATAAGGGTATATCATGCTGTTATCCACAGTTACGCGGATCTTATGTTTGCCCGCGCTCAATTCACCGAGATCAAAAACAAAGGGAGTAAAAAGAGCGATCTTTTCTCCTGCCTTTTTGTCATCTATATAAGCGGTTACTTTCCATCTGGTAAGCTCAATAAAAAGGAACCAACGGCAGTCTTCCCCGACTTCGATCTCCTTTTCGTAAACGGCTTCGCCTCTGAAGACCCTTTGGGGCTGGGAAAGAAAGGGAACTTTGCACCCCTCGTCCTGAGCAAAAGAATACTCTTCTCTTTCATTCCAAAAAGGATTGTGCAGTCCGCTTACGAACTCTGTATCCGGAGTCACTTCCTCTCCAAATCCCTGCATCTGAAGGATTCCGGGAAGAACGACTTCTCCCTCCTGTTCGTTGGCTCTGACATGCCAGGTTCCGGCAAGATTTATCATATTTATACCTCATGTTTATGGGTATAAGGCCCTGTATCGGGTCCTATACCCTTTTGTGCGTTAATGATCAGATCTGTAAAGAGCGTTCACTTCGTTCAGTATGCTCTGTCCACCGCGTTTCAACCATTCATTGTTTACTTTGAGAAGTTCCTCTTTGGTGATCTCTCCGTAAATATATCTGGTCCTGGCAGTGTCAATGCTTTCCTGAAGGCTGGTCCCGACCTCCGCATAGGTTGCCGAGTTCACAAGATAGACGGAAGCAGGGTTTGAAACTGCTGCTGTAGCCGCCTTTTCATAGGCCTGTTTTTGAGCAGTGAGCCTTTCCGTATCCTTTACGTGGGGTGTGGTAACATGTTCCGTGGAAGGAAGATAGGCCAGCATCTGATTAAGATCTGCGTAATTGTTTATAAGCGTGGGATTTCCCGCATCCTTCATTTCAATGATATCCCCGTTAACCGTATAGTTAACTCCCTCAATACCATATTGGGTAAGGATCAGCATCTCATCGTCACAAAGCCTGTCCAGGAACCTGAGAGCCGCATCCACCTTATCCGGTGTATCGCAGGAAGAGGATGACAGGGTAAAATAACCGTTATAGCCGGAGGTAGCAAGGGTGTGCCCGTTCACAGCTCCGTAGAGTGTCATGGAAGCGGGCTTTTCCGGATCTGTGACCGAAGGTGTAAAGGTGGTATCCGCCACAAAATAGTCCCATATCCTTCTGCCGGAGTCCATTACATCTATGAACATACCGTTTTTTCCTGTTTTGCAGCCGTCGGCCCAGGTTTCCGTAGGTCTTGCTGCCCAGTCGGCGGGCATGAGCCCGTCATCATATAATTTCTTGATATAATCCAGGGCTTCCACATATTCAGGCTGCATATGCACGGGTATCAGATATCCGTTCACATCCGCCCATCCGTTTCCGCATCCGAACCATGTCTGGATAATATCGAAGGGTCCCGTATAATTGCACATTTCGAGCCCTACTGTATCATCTTTGCCGTTTCCGTCCGGATCTCCGTAGGTAAAGGCATAGAGCATGTCATAAACATCCTTGGGAGTTGCGGGCTCCTTTAAGCCAAGTTTCTCCGCCCAGTCTGTACGGTAACAGAGGCCGTAACGCCCCACTGCTCTTGCCCTGGGAATGGCTATCAGCTGACCGTCCACGGAAAGGCTTGCCGCTACCGAAGGCAGTATCCGGGAAAGATTGGGATACTTCTCACTATCCCAGATATAATCATTCAGATTCACAAAAAGGCCGTTCTTGGCTGCTGATATGGTTTTAGCCGTCACTGCACCGCCATAGGTCATTATCATGGGCATGGTATCGGGAGATGCCAGAGCCAGATCGGCTTTTTCTTCCATAAGGTCGTTACTGACCCATATTATCTCAAGCTCACAGTCGCAATAATCCTCTATTCTTTTCCTGATCTCCTCTGCATACTCACCGGTATTGGATTTACCGGGATTAAAGCTTATGGTCATTATAGTCACTTTTTCCCGGGGCTCTTCCTTATCATTGCCTCCCGGAGAACAACCGTTCTCGGTCAGAATGATCGCTCCGGCCAGAAAAAGAGCGATTGATCTTATAATAGTTCTTTTCATACATAAAACCCCTTAATACAGCTTTCTGAATTTACCGGGTGTAACACCGGTAACCTTACTGAAGAAACGTATAAAATTCTGGGCGTTGGCATAATCCAGAGAAGCGGCTATCTCCTGCACGGACATATTGGTCTGAAGAAGCAGCTTCTTGGCCTCTTCGATCTTGTACTTTTCCGCATATTCCGTAAAGGATTTGCCCTTTTCCATCTTAAGTATCTTCCAGATGTAGGTCTGGTGAACTCCCAGCTCATCCGCACATTCCGAAAGCAGTATGTTTCCCTTGGTCTTATCCATCAGTTTGTCTATGGACTCCATTACATTATAGGAGTCGTCCTGCATCTTTTCGGAAATTTTATCCACTATGGGATCTATAAAGATCCTCTTTATCCTCTTTCTTACCTTTCTTGGCTCGATCTCGGAAAGCAGCTCTGCGTAAGCGGGACGCACACCCTCAGGGAATACTTCCTCAAGAGCAAGTCCTGTCTCCATCCCCGTAAGCACAATGCTGTTAACATAGCGCATAATGTAAAGAACGGAGATGTCGCTCTGAGTCACCGTTGCCAGATGCTCCGCAAAGCGGTCCGTGAGCTGGTAGGCCTTGTGTTTGTCCGCTTCTTTTACAGCCACCCGCACATCGTTTTCAAAGTCATTACTGTAGGATTCACCCTTTATGGAGGGCTTGGAAGCGGTATAAAACCTAAGCTCCGGAGCATCGGTATTGTTTATGCTCTCCGTATTGGGTGAAAGGTCTTCATAGCCCTGTTTGGTGAGAGCTTTGACGCTCTCTCTGTAGGCTCTTCTGAAATGCCTGTGGTCATGGCAGGTACTGCTGATGCCCTCCAGCATATGATAGCCTGTATGTTCAAAAGTAAATTTCTGTATCTCTTCGTGGAACCTAAGAATATTCTCCAGGAGTTTATCCTCATCCTCCGCTCCGAAAATAACAACAATGGCATAGGAGTTATAGAAAGGAGGCATCCACAAAAGCTTTTTGATGCTCTCAGGCATGGAATCGATGATCTGGAGGCAGATGGCATCTTCATTGATCGTGCTCTGAGGATCGGGATAGAGCCTCAGATCCAGTACCATAACGCCTGTGGCGAAGCAGGGATAGTCCGGAAGCCTGAAGCCTTTAAAATAATCCTCCCACTCATCTTCCGATTTAATACCTTCATTGATCAGGCGACGTTCAAACATCTCACGGATCTTATTTTCCTGACCGGCCACCATCTTTTCCAGTACCGTCCTGTCTTCCAGAAGGTTCGAAAGATGGCCGGAAATAAACTCGAATTCATTACCCTTTATATCCGCATTCTCTGCAAACTCCCTGACCAGACCGCCTACGGGTTTGTAGATGAAGTAGGTGAGAGTCACTATCATGAGTACGACCATGATCAGAAGGATCATGGGACCGGTCCAGCTTCTGTAGCCTCCGGAACCGAATACCCCGTTCCCTGCCAGTTCGGTAAATGCATAATAATGCCATCCGGTTGAAAAGGAAAAGGTCTCCGCAGCCATGCATTCTCCGAATTCCTTATCTTCGATCCTTATATATCCGTTAATATCCTTATCTAAAAACTCCGTGACTGCCCGCTCAAAGCGTCCGTCATCGGAATATACAACATTGCCGTCCCCATCGGTGATCACAACATGCTCATCATCCTCCAGAAGGTCCCTGACCCATCCTTTAAGAGTGTTCATGTTTACTTTTATGATAGCCAGTGCATTGGTACTCATGGAGTCAAAGGGCAAACGCATTACAAGAGTAAGCCCGGAGGTATCCACTTTGGTCCTCTCATCCGCATCCACCGCTGTTGTATTTTGTTTTTCCGTTTCTTTTATGTAATTCCAGAAATGTCTCTTTCCAACTTCACGACTTTTTCTGTAAAGTTCGGAAAGGATCATCCTGTCGCTAAGATCCTCCAGTCTCATTAGCCCTTTACTGCTTATTACCCAGCCGGATTTATAAAGTACAAGAGTATAACTGTCCACATAGTCCAGGAACATTTTTCTTGTACTCATGATATCCATGACGGATCTGTAGCGGCTGTAATCCGAATAAGTGAAATCATTCTGCAGAATCCAGTCCACTTCTTCCTCATCCATGGATGCTATATAGTACTTTTCAAATATGGAAAGCTTATTGTCTATCTGGTCAGCCATCTGTCCTGACAGAAATTCCGTTCTCTGTCCGGCTTCTTCCCTATATTCTCTTAAATTCCCGCCGGCAGTGTATCCGAAAAAGACAGCTGCCAATATACATACAAAAATAACGCTTCCCATAGTAAGCATATATCTGTAGGATATTCCGGAAAGCTTTTCCCTTAAACGCCGTGCCATTGATAATCCTCCAATTCTCTTAAAGAGATCTTCATCTCCTAAAAGATTAGCACAAAATTTCTGTATTGTCTAACCAAATTCATCCCGCCCCCCAATAACGGGAGGCGGGATAAATTATCTAAGGGAAATACTTAATTATGAAAGCTCAGGCAAAACCTTGCGGAAATCCATGTCGCTTGCGTAATAGAAGGAAGTGTAGCAGGGCTGATTATATACATTGTTCTGCCAGGCCACTCCGCAGCGATACATGGTATCATGCAAAAGTGTAAACAGCTTGTGTTTTGTAATGTCCGTATTTGTATATATCCTTACGGCGCTGCTGTCTTCCGTTCTTAAAACCAGTTCCTCACGGAAATCACCGAAGATATCGGCAACCAGACACGGATTTCCTTTGGTTCCGTTATTGGTAGATGTATTCTCGGGAGCCAGCATCACTCCATGGGTATGATCACCTATAACTCCGATATGGTGTCCTCCCACATAATCAACTCCGTCTGTAACCTGAGTTGTGAGATCCGCAGCCCACTTGATATTGAAATTGGTTCCCAGAGGCTTTACGGGAAGGATGTTGCCCTTGGTGTCACGAACATCGTAAACCCACATCTGAAGTCCTCTTACACCGGGAACGATGTCTCCGATCATGCAACGCCCCAGATCCCTGTCTCCTCTTTCGGCAAATAATACTTTTCCTGTTTCCGCATCTCTGTAAGCAAACCCCCAGGGAACGGAAACTCCGCCTTCAAATACGTTGAATATATTAAAGCCCGGCGCATCAGGATCGATACGTGCCACATGCATGGCATCACCATGTCCCAGTTTTACCATCCTGCCGTCTTCCATCTTATCTGCGGAGGAATAAAGGACTGTTCCGTCGTGATCTATGGTGCAGGCACCGTAGATGATCTCATGACAGCCGTCTCCGTCCACATCCGCAACCGAAAGGCTGTGGTCTCCCTGTCCGGCGATACAGCCGTAAACAGGATCCGTACCGTCCACTGCACAGTGATGCATGAAGGGATTATCCATAAGAACATATCCCGAATCGATCTTGAAATACAGCTTGTGCTTACGGGTCGAGAAATCATATGCCGTGATGGTCGCTCTTGTATAGTAACCTCTGCAGATGATGAGGTAAGGATGTTTTCCGTCTAAGTAACCCACAGCGGAATTAAATCTGTCCACTCTGTTGCAGGGCTCGATCCTCTTCCAGGCATAGTCTCCCCACATCATTCCGTCATCGTCACGGGGAACGGGGAAATCGATGGTCTCGATCTCCTCTCCCAGTCCTTCAAACATTGTGAGATATTCGGGGCCCTCATAGATGAAGCCTTCAAACTCACGGAGTTTGTTCTTGTCACTCCTTGCGGGGGCAAATACATCCATAAAATAGTCGGTAAGCTCACATGCATCTTCAAGAGAAAGAGGATAATCATACTTCTTTTCGATGCCGAAGCATTCCTCAAGAGTAGCGGGCCAATGACCGTTCACTACCTCCGGATGCTTGTGCCAGCTTCTGAAACGGTTTACCGTGTAATCATAGAAATCGGAAGCGGAGCAAACATAGTTGTCCTCATTGGTGACTCCGTTCTTAACATCCTTTTCGGGAATGGTTATATACTTTTCGGATATAACATTTCCGTTTTCGTCAAAACGGGTCATCTTAGTGCCGGGAGCAGTCTTTACGGACATCTCGGCTTTTCCGTCTCCGTCGAAATCATATACCATGAACTGGGTGTAATGAGCGCCTGCGCGGATGTTCTTACCCATGTCCAGTCTCCAGAGGAGTTGTCCATCTATCTTATAGCAATCCACATAACAGTTTCCCGTATAGCCTCTGTGGGAAACGTCATGAGAATTTGAAGGATCCCATTTAACGAAGAACTCCAGTTCTCCGTCTCCGTCCACATCGCCGATACTCATATCGTTTACGGAGTAAGTGTACTCCTGTCCTGCCGGAGTTACTCCCCCTTCGGGTTTCTTCATAGGGATCTCAAGATAATTCTTATCGTTCTTCCAGGCCTTGACACCGGCACAGGCGGGAAGTTCTTTGCCGTCCCTTACCGCAGCAACACAGTACTCGTCTTCTGCTTTACCGTCCTTATCCAGGAAGTTGGTGCTGTCATTTACAAAAGCAAGCTTCTTACCATTTTTATAAATGTTAAAGTCTGTACCCGTAAGACCGGTTTCGGTACTTCCGGTAACTTCGTCTATAAAGAGACGCCAGCCAAGATAAACACCGTCTTTGGTCTTAACCGCAATGAGACCTCTGTCCAGCTTTTCTCTCTGTTCTTCTTTTTTATATGTTACACTTGTCTTCAGCTTTTCGCTTCTTTCAAGTAATTTTCCGTTTGAATAGGCCTCCGCGTAAAAGAAATGAGGCACATGAGTGGATCTCTTTATCAAAAAGGCATTGTCTTTACCCCTGTACTTTTGGGAGTAAACCATGGTCTCGGAATCACTGTCCGAATAGTACAGAGCATATTCATCCGCTCCGTCCGCCTTATCCCACTCTAAAACGATCTGATCTCTGGTTATATTTTTAACTGTTATCTTCATCTTTTTTTCCTTTTGTTTTGGAGAAGTGAGGGAATTAAAACAAAAAAACAGACACACGGACTGTAAAAGCCCGTGTGTCTGTGGTACTTTTAGCACTCTGTCGTTAAAAACGCCTTTATGCTGTTAATTCAAAACTCTTTAAAACCTATTACTTGCCGGCCTTATGATAAAGCTCGTTCATTTCCTTTGTAAGCTGAGCGCCGCCTGCCTTGTTCCACTGGTTTATGGATTCTGCAAGACCGGAGTCATCGATCTCACCCTTAACATATGATACGAGAGAATCCCATACCATTGTATTAAGCTGGCTGATAAGACCTTCGGTGTTGTATGTAGCGGTTGAGCTTTCATATGCAAGACCGTAGTTGGGAACAAGATAATCAAGGTTCTCTGTGTAAAGTCTGTTCTCAAGTACTCTGATAGGTGCCTCTGAAGGAGCAACGATATACTCTCTTGCGTTAGCATCTGCCGTGTAGTAACCGAGGATCTGGTTGAAACCGTTTCTGAACTTCTCGGAAGCTCCGTTAAGGTTGGCACTGATGGTGTCAGCGTCATACATTTCGAGATATTTGTTCTCTTCGTCGGTTACATGCCATGTAACATCCTTGAAACCGTAATCGATAAGGTTAAGCATCTCGCCGTCGTTAAGATCGTTCAGGAACTGAAGTACCTGACGAAGCTGAGCTTCTGTCTTGATATTGATGGTGGAGATAGCTACACAGTTGGAAGCAGCAGCGCCCCAAGGATAGGTGCGAAGACCCAAACCGGTATCAACACCGCTTGCAAGAGTGTACATAAGATCTTCTTCGGAATCAGGCTCGCCGTATGTAGCCTCTAAGCTTGTTTCAACCTTACGGCAATCGTCAAGAACCTGTACGGAAGCGCCGGACTTTTCAGCCTTTGTAAGTGTATTGTGTGCTCTACCTGCATTGATCTCTGTGAAATCAGGAATACCTTCGATGGATCCGTTGTTGATGTAACCCTTGGAATAGAGTTCCTTCATTTCCTTAAGGAATGTCTTGTATTCGGGAGTATTGATCTTGAAAACGAGATCTCCCTTGGAATCAATGCCCCATCTGTTGGGAACGCCGAACCAAAGTCCCATGATGTCCCAGGCAACATCCCACTTATCAAGGCCGAGACCTACTGTATCGTTGAGTCCGTTTCCGTCGGGATCGTTTTCGGTAAATGCACGGAGCATTTCCTTGTAAGCTGCCCATGTTGTAGGCTCATCAAGACCAAGCTTGTTCAACCAGTCAAGACGATAACCCATTCCTGCACGTCCGAGGTTTCTTGAACGGGGAATACCGAACATCTTGCCGTTCTTTGTGTTTGCAAGGATATCTGTCTCAGGGATGCATGCCAGGTTGTCATAGTCCTTAAGATAAGGAGCGAGATCCCAGAAAAGTCCTTCTTCAGCTGCCTTATAGAATGCATCTGTAGGACCTACTACAAGAACATCAGCCACATCGGCGGTAGAAAGCTTGAGGCCGAGATGCTCATCATCATAGTATGTGGAGATATCACTCCACTCGTAGGTCACGTCCATGTTTGTGTAATCATTGATCGCTGCAACCATCTTGTCGTACCACTCGTTAGCTTCAAGATGCTCATCATCGGAAGGCAGAGATACTGTGATCTTAAGAGGAGCGGGAGTAGGTGTGACAGTAGGTGTGGAAGTTGCCTTGGCAACTGTCGCGGGAGTAGGTGTTGAAGCCGTCTTTCCGGCTGACTCGTTCTTGTCTTTGCCACATGCGGCAAGGCTTACTACCATAGAAGCTGCCAGCGCAAGCGCAAGAACTTTGTTGAGTTTCTTCATAATTCTTTCCTCCATTCAAATTTTTGAATTATATAACAACGCACAGCGCGTAGTTACCGTAAATAACAAACCGGAGCTATTCACCGGTGATACCGGATCGCTCAATACCCTGCATGAACTGACTCTGAGCAAATGCAAAGAATATGAGGACAGGTGCACTGATTATAGTTGCCCCTGCCATAACGACCGCATCGTTAAGTGTATCTTCACCGTCCTCAAGACCAAGCTGTCTCATAAGCTCCTGCTGCTGTTCGGGAAGAGCGTTGGCAGCAGTGATGATCGCATTTATACGGGGCGGCAGGAACTGCTTGCTGGGACTGTTCACGTATATGCTCGGTTCATAGGAATCATTCCAGTGCCAAACAATGGAAAGAACGATTGCCACTACCAGTGTAGCCTTTGCCAGGGGGAATACGATCTTCCAATAGGTCTTCATGAAGCCGCAGCCGTCTATCCTTGCCGCTTCTTCAAGACTCCTGGGAACAGTCATATAAAACTGTCGGAACAGGAAGATGTAAAGCGCTCCCCTGAGGCCGAACCCGAAGAATGTGGGAAGGATCAGCGGAACATAGGTGTTTATCAGGCTGGCTCCGTTCAGCTTCACATTCGAATACATAAGATAGGACGGGATGATGATCGTCTGAGTGGGCACAATGAACGCAAGTATGACCAGGGCAAACAAGACCTTCTTTAAAGGAAAACGATATCTCGCAAATCCATAGCCTATAAAAGAGCAGGCTATAACATGCCCGAAAGTGGCGAATACAGTAACAAAAGCCGAATTGACAATATATTTTTTGTTGCCGATATTATTGTTGACCCATTGTGTAAACAGTTTGAAAGTGCTCAGTTCCTCTCCGTTCGCAAGAGACTTATCGATAAATTCACGGAAAGTCAGTTTTACTGCCTGCTTGCCGTTTATCAGGTTTGAAGCCAGAGTAAAGTTTTCAAATTTGAATTCCGTAGGCAGCCAGTTTACGGATGAACTGTTAAGGTCGGAGTTTGACATCAGCGATGTAACAAGCATGTACAGAAAAGGATAAGCAAATACAAATGCCAGCCCCATGACCAGAAGATACATAACTATCCTGACAAACAAACGCTTGTAACTTGTGGGATTGGAATACTTTCTTTTAAACAGTCTGAATCTCAGAGAAAGATTACTCAAAAGTTCGTCTGGGAGCTTTTTCAATTGTGAAGACCTTGTGTTTGCGCTCACGTTTTCTTACCTCCTCGATCTCATTTGTGTGCATATATTTCTTCATTATTCCGAAAGCGATACCGACAACGATGCCTATAAACAGGAAGTATACCCAGCCCATGGCTGCAGCATACTGGAACTGGTTATTGTTGAAACCGTAAGTCCTTATATACTGCAAAAGGGTATTGTCGATACTTGTAAAAGAATCAACCAGAGTATAAACTATATTCAACAGCATCATGGGCGAGATCATGGGAACAGTTACCTTCCAGAATATCTCCCACTCGGTGGCTCCGTCGATCTTTGCGGCTTCATACAGGGAAGGTGAAATGCTCTGTAACCCGGCCAGGAAAAGCAGGATCTGAACACCGCAGCCCCACAGGATACTTACAAGGTTACCGAAAACATTGAACACAGTGTCCATGACCGTGGGTCCGAAATAGCTCAGAACGTTGTAAGGGATCAGTTTTCCATCCGAAACGTTGAGCACTGCCCTTTCAACACCCAGATTCAGGATCTGCTTCATGATCTCCCCGCTTCCCAAAAGAAAAGGAATGAAGAATATAACTCTGAAAAATCCTCTTCCCTTTATCTTATTGTTAAGCAGGATCGAAATGATCAGTGAAAGTATGATGGTAAGCGGGAATTTCGTAAGTGTGAACACCACAGTGTTCTTAAATTCCGGAAGGAAATTCGTATCTACAATGAAAGCTTTTTTATAGTACTCTATGTTCCATCCGGAAAGCTTCATGCCGATTATCTTGATATCGGTAGCAAAGCTGAGTCTGACGGAAAACAGGATGGGATACAGAAAGAAGCATAAAACACCGATGATGAAAGGCAGTACAAATACCAGCCCTTTCAACTGATTTCGTCTTTCCAGGGTTATCTTGATCTTCCTTTTTTTATTTTCAGCTGTTTTTTTCACTTTGAAGAACCTCCCGTAACCACATATCCCTTTGCCGGGATGGTTAATCCGTCGATGTGCGCTTCGTTTTTATCGTAGTTTATATAGATCTTTACGCCGTTCTCGTATGTGACTGCATATAACCGGTCTGAAATGATCCTGTGTTCGATCATCTGTTTTCCGTATACACATCCCAGATTCTCTTTGAATTCCGAATAGGTATCGGCAATGGTCGATTTCCAATCATCCCAGGTGGAGCTGAAAAGCATATCATGGTCCGTATCTCTGAGATTCAGAGCCGATTCGTGTGTTACACGGAAGTAGGGGATCGAACCGAATTCGATCCATTTAAGCTTCTGTATGTCCATGTCGTAGGCCAGATTTCCGGCCCCCTGTGTAGCATAGGGGATACAGCCGGAAACAACCATCTGTACGAAGGGAACCGAAAAGTCCGTAATTGCAAGTCCGTATGAATTCTCGCTCAGTTCGTAAAGATAATCGGCATAAGAGAAAACATACTGGTTTGAGCCGCTGACAGCGATGTTTTTGTCTTTCTCTTTGGTCTCTTTAAGAACATTTCTGAGCTCGGTAACACTTTCATTCTTGGTATAGGGATGATTTTCATTGTAATCCGCGTAGACAAACTTTCCCAGATTATCATAGGCAATGTCGATGCCATCGTAACTCTTAAGCTTTTTAAGCATCTCTCCGTTACGTTTCAGGATAACGGCGGGATTAAGGAGATAGGTCATTCCCACCTTATACATGTCAATGGAAACCTCAACCGCAAGGCCGTCGTAAACAACATCCTTTGCTTCCTTGATCCCTTTTGTGTCGGCCGTACACAACGCTGTGGACTGCTGCAGGAAAATGTCTGTTCCGGGGTTTTCTTCTGCGTAAGCTCCAAGCTTTTTAAGCCCGCTTTTTCCTCCAAGACGACCTTCCGGCCCCCAATAGTTATAGTCTTCGCTTTTTCTGCACCACTCATCAAGGACCACTTTTTGTGACGAAACCTTCATGCTTTCCAGTTCTTCCAGCATATCTCTGACCTGTCCGAAGGTAGTCATGGCAATGTATTCGTCAAAAGCAACTCCCGCCTTGGTGGTTCCCATCAGCATCCTCAATGCCACGGGATAGTCTTCCTCTTCGGTGATCACATCATGCAGCAGACCGTTTTCGATAAGGTAATCTCTGTACACGGCAGCCATACCTGAATAATCGGCTTTGTCTCCGTTGAGAAAAGCAAACCTTATCTCCTTGTCCTCATGGATCAGATATTTGTCAACACGCTGTATGACCGCACCCGATGCACTCGAATCTCCGGCCGCTGCTGTTCCCAGACTTACGTTAAATATATTTCTTGTAAAGATATCAAAGCAGATACGGTTTATCGCCAGCATGCTCGTTCCAGCAGGTGATACGGTGATACCTGTGTTTGCCGCGCCCTCGGTAGCGAAAGCCAGCAGGGCATTATTTCCGTTCTTTATACCGAAAACAGGCATATAAGCCACATAGCGTTTCATGTTCTCGGAAAAGAATTTCTGCATCTGAACAATTCTGTCCGAGTAGGTATAGTACTGGGCCACAGATACATTGGAATTACGTCTGTCAGCCCTGTCAAAGCAGGTGATAGCCCCACAGCCGTCAGGGTAAAAAAGATAACCGTCGGAAGTGTTGTCACATGCTCCGAAATAAGGTACCACCTTGATCGAAGAAACGGCATATTTGGTCTTTTCTTCGATCTTTTCCCAGGGAACCCTTACCACCAGGTTATCGCCGTCAAGGAAGTATTCCACATTTACGTAGATACCCCTCTTCAGAAAGCCGTAGGTTAAGGATATGCCGTTGTCAATGTATTCCACTTCAAGACTTCCGCAGTCCTTGCTGGCAAGAAGTTCCTGAACCTTTGAATCACGCTTTTTAAGATCGTAGTAGGAAACTGTCAGAGCATTTTGCATTTCTCTGAGCTGTGACTTTTTATATCCGCTTATATCACAGATCTCTTCATCAACGATGGAGCTCCAGACGAAACCGTTTTGCAGATCTTTAACCTTGATAGCACCTTTTTCTTCGCAAAAAAGCAGTTCCAGCTTATCGTTCTTCGCAACCGGTACGAATTCTCCTGCCGAAAAAAGATTAACTGTAGCTTCCGGAGCCTCATAATCATCCACAAAGACAATGGCATTAAGTCTTGCCTTCTTTATCGCATTCATTCCGACGATAATGAATATCGCCAGGATCACAAGAACAACAGCTGAGCCTATCTTGCTCTTTGCCCAGGCTTTAAAATCGTCCGGAAAGGTAGCCGTTTTTCTTTTGAAGTCCATCATCTCACCCTTCCACCAGCGTTTCAGCCTTGCAGGAAGGTTCTTGAAGAAACCCTTTATTCTGTTTAAAAACTTTCTAAGCATAAAATCTCTCCTTTAATTCCCCGACGATCACAGGAAATTGAGTCTGAATTCTTCAAGCAATTGCAAAACGAACTGTATCATTCTTCCCGTCAACACGTAGCAAAGCAGCATTACCAGCCACAAAACAGCCATGAGAAAAGCAGATACAAACATCATCTTCAAGGTCTTACCGAAGGTATAATTGTTTAATGCCATCATTGCGGCAAACATCAGCAGGACCATTCCTACAGTGGCAAGCACCTCAAACAGTCCGTACCAGGACTGCTGTGTCTTGGACATTACGTTTGACAGGAACATAAGCGGTGTCATGATAACGATGTAGGGTGTGAGTGAAGTTGCCGAAGCAAAGGTGATCTCCCTGGTCTTACTTTCACCGCCGGAAATACTCGTTGCCATGAATGAAGCGGGAATCCAGGAAAGGGGAACGATCCACAACTTCGCAAGTTCAATCAAAAGGTTGATATTCTCCTTCTCCATAGAAGCAAGAGGAAAATGCACTATGTAAAGATATGCGATCCTGACTGCGTAAGCTATTGTAAGGATGATGAAAGGGACTACAGGATTGATCCTGTCTCTGTTATTCTTTAGGCCTTCATAAGCATCGATCGGATGGAAGATAACATAGAAGGAGTACATGAGTCCCGATCCCACAGTCATCTTCTTGTTCTTTTCCTTCAGGAATTTCCAATAACCGTTCTTTGCATGCTTTACAAAAAACTTGACAAAGAAGATAACCCCCAGCACGATGGCCAGTGCCAAAAGGACAATGGGGAAAAAGTGAGCCCGAAGGACTTCATACTTGTATTCATCGAAGGCCAGAGTGTAAACATCTCTGTCGCCGACGATCTTGGCTTCTTCCATTGCTTCCTTATACTTGCCCTGCTTGTAATAAGCATTGGCTATACCTACGTGTGCCAGATCATAGTTTTCATCTGTGGCAAGCACCTTTCTCCAAAGCTCATAGGACGCCTGATAATCACCGTTGTTATAGGTGGAGGTGGCGTCATGTATGTTCTGTATGAATTCCGTAGGTTCAAAGATCTGAATGCTGTTGTCGTTCTGATCGAGGATATAAAGATTTCCCTTGCTGTCCACATCAATGGCAATGGGGCTTTGGAAAGTACCCTTCTTTTTACCCTGACCGCCGAAGGCCACAAGCATCCTTCCGTCCTGATCATATTGATAAACTCTTCCGTTCAGTCGCTCGATTATGGTCACGATGCCGTCATTGTCAACGCATATGTCCATGAACAAAGGTTCCATGTACATGCCTTCATCATCAAAGTATTCACCGAACCTGAAGCTTCTGCCGGCAACCACAGACTTGAGAGCTCTGTTTATCCAGGCAGTGATGGGATTCTGTAAGGAATTGCCGATGGTCTTATATTTTCGATATATATTGGTACCGATGGAATTGAGTTTCTTGATCTCACCCTCTTCTCTTTCCATACTGGTGGCATAGATCATTCCATCATCACCGTATGTAAGGTTTATATAAGAGGATGCAAGTCTCTTGGCAACAAACCGCTTCTGCTGTTCCGAAGCGAACATTCTGATCAGAAGATCCGTAAGGCTGAAGCCGATGTTGGTCTGACCGTAGTAACCTCTGAAGGTGCCGTTTCCGTCTATGGCCATGATATTTTCACCGCGGATAACGTAAATGTAACCCGTGTCATTGATGATGAGTTTTGAAGGTGAAAAAACATCGCCTGTGGAAAGGCTGCTTTCGGGATTGGTGAAAACCTCGACCAGCGCACCGTCACTTCCCATATGAACGATCCTGTTGTTATCGGTGTCGGCCACATACATATCGCCGTCTTTATCAACAAAGATACCCTGAGGCTTTTTGAAAGCCTTATCCGGCCCTTCAAACACTCCTACGGGTTTATGTTCGCTGTCGAACTTGACGATCCTGTTGTTTCCCGTATCAACAACATAGATGTTATCGTTGTCGTCTATAAAAAGATCCTGAGGGCTGTTAAAGGTCTTGGCCGTCTTACTGCCGGCTTTTCCCTCAAAATCACCCAGGTTATAGATCGTATCCGATATGATGTAACATTCCGGTACCGGCTGTCTGCCATTGTCATCTCCCGTAACATAACTTAAAGACGATCCTGTATTTGCAGCATAAACCGCATTTGTTGCGGTTCCCGATACTGTTATCAACGCAGCCAGCAGGCAAATACCGATTTTTTTGATTGATCTCATATTTTCCTCCTGCTCATCAACCTTTAATTCCCGAATAAGTCATAGTCTCCATGACATGGCCCTGCATGATCGTAAAAAGAATGATCGTAGGTGCTGCCGTAAGAAGTGAAGCCGCATTCATGGCACCCGCACGGGCAATACCCGTTCCGATCGTCTTTAAGGCGAGGGGAAGGGTTTTCATTGCCTGGCTGGTGATGTAAATAAGAGGTGAAAAGTAATCATTCCAGTTACTTACAAAGGAGAAAACAACTAATGTGGACCAAGCCGGTGCAAGAGCCGGCATAACCATCTTAATGAAGATCTTGAACTCTCCCGCTCCGTCGATCCTTGCAGCCTCGATGAGCTCATCGGGATACTGCTGAATGAACTGTCGCATAAGGAAGCAGTTGTATGCCACCGCTATGCTGGGAAGGATCAATGCCCAGTAGGTATTTACCATGTTCAGACCGTTAATGATCAGGTAACTGGGTATCTTGGTAACGTGGGGCGAGAACATAAGGGCTACAAGGATAAGGTCAAAGAGCACCTTGCCTCCCTTAGGCTTAAACTTGACCAGTGAGTAGGCTGCAAGTGAGCAAACGATGACCGTGAGCATTACTACCACTATGGTGATCAAAATACTGTTGAATATGTATCTCGTAAAAGGCACCGTGGAACTTCCCAGGGAAACCACCAGGTCCGAGAAGTTCTGTGTTGTGGGGTTCTTAACATAAAACCTGGGAGGATAAACAAACAACTCATCCAGAGGTTTAAACGCCGTTACAACAACATAAACCAGGGGCAGTGCAGTGAAGGCTACAAGAGCAAGCATAACGATGTACAACAACGTTTTGCCGAAGGTTATATGCAACCATTGTCCCTTAAACCATTTTATCTTTATCATTACATGTTCCTCTCTTTTTGTCAGTCTGATCTTTCCAAGGCTTTTTTTATTCTTCCCTGGAGGAAAGTGCCTTCATAACGACCTTACCGAGAATAAAGGTAACAAGGAAGAGCACCACGGCTACGGCTGATGCGTAACCCATCTGGAATCGTATGAACGCGTAATCGTAAAGGTGAGCCACAATGGTGTGCGCCGAATAGTTCGGGCTGGGCATTCCGGCAACGTTTACCGCAATATCGAACACCGCAAAGGAACTTGTGATGGTATTGATGGCACCGAACAAAAGCTGAGGCTTCATGGCTGGAAGGGTGATATAGAACAGTTCCTGGAACTTGTTCTTTACACCGTCAATGGCACCTGCCTCATAAAGAGATCTGTCCATGTTCTGCAGACCTGCCAGGAATACCAGGAAGCCGGTACCCATGCTCATCCACAACTGAATGAACATTACAACTCCCATGATGTGGTTGGGGTCTGTGTTCCAAAGTATGGGTTCATCTATGATGCCCCATTGGATGAGCCAATAGTTGATGATACCTCTCTTATCGCCGGAGAAGATGACCAGCCAGACATTGGACATGGCCACGCCGGAAAGAATGGAGGGTGCGTAGAAGGCAAGGGCAAACGCTCTCTTTGCCTTCAATTGATTTATCACCCAGGCTGCGAAGAAGGAAAGGAGATATCCCGCAGGGCCTGTGATAACCGCAAATTTAACCGTGTTTGCTATAGAGATCTTAAATACATCATCATCAAGGAAAAGGAGCTTGTAGTTGTTAAAGCCGACAAAATCGGGCTTTTGCATCATGTTGTAATCTGTAAAGCTCAAGCCTATTGCAGTGAACACCGGAGCTACAACGAAAACAACGAAAAGGATAACGAAGGGGGCCATAAACCCGTATCCCATCCAGTTCTTGTGCCAGAATTTCTTAAAACGCTGCCACTTCGTGTAGTTCTTATAAAGGCTGTTTTCGGCAATAACCACTTTTTTCTTACTCATTGGTCTTTACCCCGTACTCTTCCTGTTTCATTCGTAACTCTCTGTTTATATCTTTAACCGCTCTCTCGAGGGCTTCTCTTACATCCATACCGCTCATTACAACGCTGGTCCATGCATTGGTCAGGTGACGTTCCGTCATATAGCCGCCGAGAACGTAAGGAGTTTCTTTCGCAAAGCTCCATTCCTCTTTAAGAGCAGCAATGTCTTCCCTGCTCCAGGAAAGATTCAAAAACGCTTCTTTGTTTGCGGTGTTCCATCTTGCTTCCGTACCGATGGTAGCTTCGACTTCCTTCGCAAACTGAGTCTGAGTCTCCGTGCTTGTCCACCATTTAAGGAATTTCCAGCTCTCTTCAGGCTTATCGGACTGCTTCAGGATGACATCGCCGGTCTGAGTGATGGCGCCTGCGGTCCTGTCAATGGTTCCGTCAGCCTTAAGATGACCGGGAAGGGAAACTATGCCCCACTTTCCGGCCAGCTCAGGTGCAGCTGCCGAAAGTTGCATGAACGTGTTAAAATCGGCAACACCGAGAGGCATGAGGCCGGAGCGGAAATATTGATAGAAATTGGCTGTCTTGTCCACGCCGTAGTTTGTGAACAGCTCCGTATACTCCTTAAACGCCTTATAGGCTTCCGGAGTATCCAGCGCAGATCTGAGGCCGTCTTCCGTATAGTATTCTCCTCCGTTCTGGAAAAGGAACTGACTGAATTCACGACCAAAGTAGAATTCAAGTCCGTTCTGATAAAGAGCGGGAAGAACATATTCATACAGATCGTCCCATGTATCGGGCAGATCTATGCCGAAATTATTAAGGATATCCTTTCTGTAGAAAAGGACATTGAAATTCATGGTCTCAGGTATGGCATAGATGCCGCCCCGATATATGTAGGGAGTGAATATGGCATCCACAAAATTACCCTTCATGCTGTTAAAGCCGTCCATTTTGGAAAGGTCATATACCTGATCGCGGATAGCGAATTCAACAGGGGATTTGATATCCACACCCAGGGCCACGTCGGGAGCCTTCCCCGAAGTGATGGCAAGCATGATGGCATTTACCTGTCCGGCATCAAGCTGTGATGACGGAAGTACGTTTACATTGATGGCTATTCCATGTTCGGGAGTAAAGGTCTCATCCGCCAATTGCTTAATGATCTCGGCATATTCGGTGCTTCTTGCGATCCAGACATCGATAGTATCCGTAACCACCGTATTCTCCGAAAGTACACTTCCTATGTTGTCATAATCCTTTGTGAAGGAAAGCAGGAACTGCCTTACGGTAACTCCGAACCTCTGGAAGAAGTTGGAAGAAACACTCTTCCACTCTTCATCGGGACTGCCAACGTAGAACTCATCTACCACCAGCATCAGATACTGAATGTTCTGGTAATATTCGGAGAGCTTGTTCTGGTTATCCTCAAGAAGCGAAAATCTTTTTGCGATAACGAAGGGATCTTCCACCATAGCTTTGATGTCTTCCTGAACCGCCAGGAAGTTATTTGCCATAGCAGATGTTTTTTTCGACATGCTGTTTGCCAGCTCGTATTTGTATTGAAGACTGTCGATCAGATAATTAAGATTTTCCTCAAGATCGGGGATCTTTTCAAAGAATCCGTAATCATAGTTGGGGTCGGGGCTGGCTCCCGCGATCATGGTGATATCAAGGATAACATCGGAAAGCACTGTGATATCCTGCTTGAGGGATTCTATGATGGGGCCGAAGCTGCCCATCTTCACCGTCATTGTGATGGTGTGCTTACCCTTGGTGAGGTAGAATCTGTAAGGATCTCCGTCTTCGGGTCCCAACTGATTTACTATCCACTTGGTGCCGCCCGTGAACTCAAATTTATAAGCGCTGAGTTCTTCAAACGGTACCTTGCCGTCGATCATTATCTGTCTGTATGAAGGAAGGCCGTCATTCCATGCCTGCTTCTCGTATAAACCTATCTTGTAAAGTCCGTCTTCGGGAACCTCAAATTCCCATGTGATGCTCTGATTACCGTATCTCCATTTTGAACCGCCTATAACGTTCAGGCGTCTGCTGGTGCCCGATGCAGGCTCTACCAGGGGATCGCCGTCATTCTCACGTCTTAAGGTGGTGGAGTTCTTTTCTACAGCTGTGGTCTCTGCCTGAAAGGTGATCTTTTCGCAATTCACATTCTTATAGCCCTTAGCCTTGTACTCAGCCTCAACCTCCGCATAGGTCTTTATGATCTCGGGAACGGTAAAACGGATGGCGGATATGTACATATCACCGCCGGAAGCCATAAACTTTACGGTGTGAGCTCCTTTAGCAAGGAAGATCCTGTAATCCTCAGGAGAGATACCGGTGGTATCTTTAAGTCCCTGAGTCCTCCAGCCGGTAATCTCCTTCTGTCTCGGTCTGGTCTCATCTCCTATACTGTTTAATATGGGTTCACCATCGTCACAGAAATATCTGTAGAACACCAGATCGGAGGCTTCCGTAAAGGGATACTCTCCGTCTATAAAAAGATTTCTCTTGGCTGCACTTGAATCCGTGCCGGCCATATGATAATCGATCTCAAAGCCGTAAACCGCATCCTCCGGAACGTTTATATTAAACTCAATATACTCTCCGTCCAGATCGTTGAGGATAACGGTCCTTCCGTCATATTCCACGGTCTTCATCCTGCCGTTCACATCGGATACGGAAGAAAGATCCACATCGATCTCCTTCTCGGCAGCCTTTACGCCGGCATAATTCTGTTTTGTCTGGGAATATGAAAGGACATTTTCACCGATGGAGTACTTCCAATCAATGTCGCGACCGTCAAATTCAATATATTTATCCTTCAAAGCCTGTCCTTCGGCAGCAAATGCCGGGGAAAGGGAAAAAGGTAAACTTGTTATCGTCATGGCGGTAACAAGAGAAAGGCCAATCACTTTTTTTAAATTATCCGAAAAGCCGCCTTTGATCTTTTTCATAAAAAAGTTCCTCCAAAAAGTGCTTTTTTAGTTCAGTCATAGTTGTACTGTTTGGCACGATGCTAACATAGTTGTACACTTTGCACAATTGCCATTTTTTGACATTCTTGCGTTTCTTTGAAGTTCAGCGATAATCAATTTATTATCGTCTCAAAAAATCATTGTGTAATTTTGATATTTATGCTATATTTTGCCCATAAAAGTAAAAAATGATAATTTTCAGCGGAGGTAGCATTTTTGTTCAATTTTACCAAAACCAGCCTTAACGATCTTTTTGCGGAAGGATCATTTCCCGACTATTCCATAATAATCACAGCCATAAAAAACCGGCAGGGAGAGACACCGTCCGAGGCCGAGATCAATGAAGTCCTCACTGCCTGTTCCAATCTGATGTCAGCCTCTTATATTAACCATTACTGCGAAAAATCAGGAACTCTGATAGTATGCTTCCTTAATTACGATTCAGCCGTATTCAGTATCCGTGCCTTTGTGGGATCCCTTCGCCAGACCATGTATACCATATCCCGGAAAAACCGTTCCTATGTCTGTTATTCCGAGGGTCTTCAGGACAGAAGGAAGGTGTCCGAAGAAACGGTATTTCTCATGGAAGCGGTAAAATACGGATATATCCTGGGTTCTGCCGTACCTTATACCGGTTCCCTACTCCACCGCCTGAACGACAGCAGGACAACCTTCCCTTTTGATCTGCCTTCACTCCTCTATGATGATCTCGTCGAGAAAAAATATGACCGGGTCATAGATTATCTCTCCCGGCAGGAACAAAACTTCACAAATCTGTTCGACAACGGTGATGCCTACGATTACAACGGGATCATAGCCTATGCGGCAGAAATGCTCACTGTGTTTAAGCTGTTTTTCACCAAACAGAACTATGAATTTTCCTTTGCAAAGAAAAACATCTTCGACCTTCTTTTTGATGTCAACGGATGCGCCGGTCTCATGAGGCTCTTTGCCGATTCCGTCACCAAGTACAGGGATAATTTCATGCGTATCCCCGCCTCGGAACGTGAGCAAAGAAATATGAGGGAGATATTAAACCACATTTCCGAAAACCTGAGTACCGTATCTCTTTCGGAGACTGCGGCCCACTTCGATCTTACCGATGCCTACCTTTGCCGACTGTTTAAAAAAAACATGGGAATGAATTTCACGGAATATCTGAAAGAAAAGAGACTTGAGACTGCTCTCCGCCTCCTTCAGGGAGACGAAAAAATGACTGTCTCCGCCATCTCCCAGGCAATAGGGATGAAGAGTCAGTCACATTTTCAAAACGTATTTAAGAATGAATTCGGCATAACGCCGGAAAACTACAGAAGAAATTACCGCTTAAACAAACCGGAATAGGATAATGATCATTCTCCGTTACCGTTGATCTTATCTTCCAGTTCCTTAAAAAGGCCGTCATAGACTTCGGCGCAGAAATAGGCCGCCGTTCCCAGCTCAGCCAGAAATACCAGAGGGACGAAGTTACCTGATATGAAGACTACACAGGCCGGTATAAAAAGCCAGATGATGAGCATCAGAAATGTTTTGGGAAACCTGGTGACCGCCAGCCAAAAGGAAAGCTTAACAGTCTGTTTAATGGGGTTTTTAAAACGGCTCTGCATGGGAAAGATCCATAGAATGGTGGCTATCACTATCAAAGCAGCCATTCCGAAGCCGATCTTTATTATGATATGAAACGCTCCGCCTATCAGTATCAACGAATACAGTCCGCCGCCAAAGATTCCAAGGGCCGAAAGCACTAAAAGACCAAGGAACACATTTTGTCCGAAATTGGACTTAAAGCTCTTAAAAAAGTCCCTTACCACATAGCTCTCTTCGTTTCTGACCATCTTAAGACATACGACGTACAAAGCCCTTACCGCAGGTCCGAAGGTGATCACCGGGATACAGCACACAAGGGTAACCACGCTCAAAACTATGATATTGGCAAAGGTGTTTAAAAAGCCGAATAAAGGTCCGCCGTAATCAAATATCCTTCCCTGCATGTGCAGCCTCCTCTATTTTAATGAATATCTTATTGTAAAGTTTGGCATCCCAAAAAGCGGGAAGAGAAAATCCGAAGATGAAAAGCAAGGGAATAAGGAAATGCAGGAAATAACATATAATAAAGGGTAAAAGATCAAACAATATCATGAGTAATGTCATGGGAAAATGGGAAAGTGCCATCTTAAACGCATTTGAAATATTCTGCTTAAGGGTCGCACTGAGTTTTGCCTGGACAGGGAAGAAAAAAGTCACGGTGGTTATCGTTACCGCCGCCATAAGGATCAAGAGTACAATTGCCGCTTTTACAAAGCCCGGATCCTCCTGAAACCACTGTGTTGCCCAAAAGTCAAGGCCTATAAATCCGAAGGCAAAAGCCATGATAAAGGTAGCTCCTATGCCCTGCTTCAGATTTTCCTTAAAGGACTTGAAAAAAGTCTTATGTATATAGCCTTCTTCGTTCCTCACCATTTTAAGAGCCGTATAATGCATGGCCGTAAAGGATGCGCCTATGGTTACTACCGGGATAGAACAGATTATCGTGAGCAGATTGAGAGTTATCAGATCTTTAACCGTGTCAAAGCCGGTCATCAAGGGCCCTTCAGGGTCAAAAAGTTTGGATTCCGTTGCCATTTATCTATTTCCTTTCAGTTACTTAAAGCGAAAAGTATCATCTTTTTATAAAAGTGTCAATTCCTTAATTCAGGGTTTTACACTTTTTTTTGATTTGTTGAAATGTTATAATCCCTACCAAAATAAAAACTATACTTACGAGGTGTACTTATGTTTTATGAAAATCTTATTCCCGTTCTGGTAACCTATCCCGATCCCGCTGCCGGATGGAATAACGGAGTCTACACGGAGAGAAAACCGGTTTTCAGGGAAATATCATGGAATGACGTCGATCCTTCTTTTACAGTGAAAGACAGTGCCATTACTCTTTCCTCTTTAAATTGGATCGAAACGGAAGTTTCAGGTTTTGGAGTTTACAATTACGCCGAAGGTCTCGGCTTCAAAAAGAAAACAGGTCTTAAGGACGGTAAATGGACCGTTACCTTTAAGAACGCTTCCGAAAACGAGATGAAGGTAAGCTGTTTCGCAAACAACATTTTAAAGCTGAATGCCTTTGCTGTTCCCGCCTGCTCGGAAGCTTCAACGGAGTTCACCCTTTGCTCCGTTGAAGAAGAAACCCTGCTTCAGTTTTTTGTTCCCTCGGAGGCAAAAGTAAAGGAAGATGCAGTTCCGGCAAACCTTACCATTACAAACATCTCCTATGAGGAACTTCCTCTTAAGGCTCCCAAGAAGAAGCCCACTGTTTTCCTGGCTTCCGACTCTACGGTTCAGTCCTACGAAAGATTCTACTATCCTCAGACAGGTTGGGGACAGGTTTTATACAGATTCTTTAACGGAGGTAAAGACACACCGGAGATCCAGTCTCCCGACCTTTGTTATCCTCAGAATCATATTTACGAAACGCCTATGTTCAACATAGAAAACCGTTCCATCGGTGCAAGAAGCTCCCGCTCCTTCATTAACGAAGGCAAATGGGACAGACTCCTTGCTCTCTCCGCCCCCGGAGACTATTGCTTCATCCAGTGGGGTCACAACGATGCCACCGCCGTTCGTCCCAACCGTTTCGTTTCAACAGCCGATTTCGGCTTCTGGCTCAAGAAATATATTTATTCCTGCAGAGCCAGAAAGGTAAACCTTGTCCTGGTAACTCCCATCGCAAGAAGAAACTGTGACGATCATGAGGGTAATTTCATCGCCTCCTTCGGTAAATACAGAGATGCCATGGTGGCTGTTGCAGAAGAGGAAAATGTTCCTTATATCGATCTTTGCAACCTTACGGTAGAATACTTAAATTCCATCGGAAGCGAAGAATCAAAACTCATCTACCTCTGGGCAGCACCCGGTGCTTATCCCGAAGGCGCTTACGCAGACGGAGTACATGACAACACCCATCTTCAGGAATACGGTGCCACCATGTTCGCAAAACTGGTAGCTCAGGCTATTCTGGATTCCGACAGACCGGAACTTGCTCCTCTTAAACCCGCCATCACGACGGATTTCAAGATTGCAAAGCCCGCTCCCGTTGCAAATCCCGAGCCCGCAGATTCTACCAAGCCTTCAGGCTTCGCTTTACAGGAGCTTCACATTGCGGATGGTGTGGCCAACTTCCTTCTCATCTGGAACGATGTGGAAGGTGCGGTTTCTTATACGGTTTACAGAAAAGGTTCCGTGGATTTCCAGTTCTTCCCTTTAAAGACCGTTTCCGCAGAAGAAAAGAAGACTTCTCCCGTCCTGCCTTTCACCATTCCCGCCTCCGACGTATATCAGGTTTACGTTGCGGCTAAATTTGCAGACGGAAGCGAAGGAGCTCAGAGCCGTATCATCGAATTCAGAGCGTGATAAAAGTTTTTTCTGTTTTAAAAAAATCATTCAAGAGCATATACTTTAAGATCGGAATATTCTCCGATCATGGGGGCAAGCTGGCGGAAGCCTATCTTGCCCTCTTTTAATACCTCGCCGTAGGTCTTTCCGTCATCATCAAAGGAGAAGCTCATAAGGCCGTTTACATAGAATTCCACTCTGCCCTTGTTCTTAACCACTTTCATATCATAAAAGTCCGCGCAATCATCTGCATCCGGAATGGGATCCGCTCCCTGAGCCACCAGGTTAAATCCGTAGCTTTTTCTTAAGTTACAGGTATGGAACTGTCTTTCATCCGGCTCTTTTCTTCTGAAGTAGGAAACATGAAAAGCATTTATATCCCCATGGTGATATAAGGGGTACTCTCCCGTTCTCTTTTGCAGTTTTTCGTCAAATAAGTCTTCTCCGTTTATTCCCTTGGCTGCAAAAAACATGATGGCAAGGCCCGGTTCTCTTATGGGCTTAAACTTCCAGGTGATCATAAGATCCTTCGGAAAATCCCTGTCACACCAAAGCACATAATTGGCCTTTTGGCCGTTCTCCGCTGCCATGGCATTTTCAAGTCTCATTTTTCCGTTTTCAAAGCTTATCTTGGCCTTTCCTTCAAGTCTCCAGCCTTCTATATCTTTTTCGGATCTTAATGGATTATCGTATATTAATCTTTCCATATAAATTTATCCTTTTCAAAATGTATTTGGTCTACCCTGAGGCCCGGAGATCTTAAGGCTGTGCATGCCTTATCGGTTCACTTCTCCCAGGCCCTTAACCCCCAGAGATATCAGCATCCTGCAATATTCATTGTTTTTCGTAACCAGCTCATCCCTGTACGTTTCGTAAAGAAGCTCTTCTTCCTTGTCCTCCCCGAAAGTTTCCTCTTTCATATTGGCACTTCCGAAATCCATGAGCTTACGCATGATGTCCAGCGCTTCCTTCTGCTGTCCCAGACGGGCTTTGGCAAGGCCTATCCAGTACAGGCTGTCCGAAGGATAGTCCGATACACTCTTTAAGAGCTCGGGTTCCGGGGAGCCTTCCGCTGCCTTTTTATAGGCTTCTTCCGCTTCTTCGTCCTTTCCTTCATCCTTTTTTATCTCTCCGATAAGATACCAGCCCTTGTTGTCCGGCAAAGTCTTCCCCTTGTTGACGCCCAGGCAGTCGGGATAGGTGAAGGTGAGCTCGCAGAGCACCGCAGCCCTTTCTTTATTTCCTTCTTTTA
This sequence comes from Lachnospiraceae bacterium, assembly GCA_016287765.1. Next base: position 1,104 of record JAEEWS010000008.1, on the reverse strand, counting down.
TCTCTTTTAGCGCAAAAGCAAACAATAATTCCTTATAAACCGCAATGATCTTGGGCTGCAGTTCCTCATCAAGATGAAAGTTTCTGCCCATAAGCCGGTCCAGCGCCTCTTCCTCACGACCGTTTCTGCTCAAAACACTGATGTAATTGAGGCTCAGATCATCTCTCTCATCTATCAGCTCCTTTTTTTCTTCCAGCATGGAAAGCCTTACCAAGGGATCCGCTCCCACATTTTCAAGAATACGATCCCTGTCATAAAGATACCGGCTGTTTTCCGGATCCAGAGCGCAGGCCTGATTTATGGCTTCCAGTGCCTTAGCCGGATTGTGTTCCTTATTGTATAATTCCACGGATATCTTTCTGAATGCCGCCGCGAGATCGCTTTTCCCCCTGATCTCATCAAAGGAGTCCATTGCTTCGTTGTCCATCTTTATCACCTCATGCCTTTTTCTTACAAAACGCCCAGTTTTTTTAGTTCCTCCATGGTTTTTTCAACGCTCACGTGAAGAACTCCCGTTCCGCCGAGTTCATTCCACTGCTTTATGGTCTTTACCATATCATCGATAAGGATACAATCGGGACCGGTACAATAATCTTTCTTTTGATCCCTGTAAACGATGTTCATGACTATGTCCTCAGACAACAGCCTTCTCATCCAGGAGATCTTGTCTTCAGCAGCCGTAAGTACCCCTTTGTAAGGCTTTGGGATCCCGGTGAGGATCTCACATCTGTCGCCGTAGATCCCTCTAACGGTGTCAAACATCTCCTTTGCACCGGGCAGGATGTCCAGCCGGTCATAGAAATTCTCGACCCCTCTCACCTTTTCCCACAGAAGGTCATCGTAACCCTTGGGTCTCTTAACATTCTGGGAGTAGGCATCGATACCGCAAAGTTCTCTGACGCCCTTTTCAAAATCTGCCAGTACACCGTCCATATCAAAGTATATCTTTTTAATCTCCATTTTTTTCCTTTTCTGTTCTAGTACATCGGTTATTAAATAACTGGACCGAATGCTTGCCTGCTTACCCGACTGCCCGTACATGAAAGCCTCGGAGTAGCCCGCTACACCTGCGTTTTCACGCACGAGCATTCGAGCAAGCATTCT
>JAEEWS010000007.1 GCA_016287765.1 Lachnospiraceae bacterium | reverse complement strand
AGGCAGAGGATAAACTCAAGGGCATTATAGAGACCCTGGAAGAAGAAATGCGTAAGCAGTTCAACGAGAAATTCGCATTGATCAGAGATGAATTTGATGTGGTATTCAAAGAACTCTTCGGAGGCGGCCAGGGTACACTGGAGCTTATGGAGGATGAGGATGTGCTTATTGCAGGCATTAAGATAAATGCTCAGCCCCCCGGGAAGAAGCTGCAGAACATGATGATGTTATCCGGTGGTGAAAGAGCTCTTACAGCCATAGCTTTACTCTTCGCCATACAGAACCTTAAGCCTTCACCTTTCTGTCTGCTGGATGAGATCGAGGCGGCTCTTGATGACAGTAACGTGGGCAGATATGCCCGTTACTTGCACAAACTGACGGATCATACCCAGTTTATTGTAATTACCCACAGAAGAGGAACCATGGCATCGGCTGATGCCTTGTACGGCATCACCATGCAGGAAAAAGGAGTTTCAGCTCTTGTTTCCGTAAGCCTGATAGAGAATTCACTGGCAAATTAAGAACCGACAGAAAGTCGGATACAAAGGAAGATTATGGGAATATTCAGAAGGATAGCCGCTTTATTTACCGGAGCGGAGATAATAGACGATGATTTTTATGATGAGATAGAAGAAAACCTTGTCATGGCGGATGTGGGTATTTCCACATCCGAAAAGATCATCTCTTCTCTCAGACAAAAGGTAAAAGAAAAAAAAATATATAAACCGGATGAATGCAGACAGCTGCTCATTGATTCCATAAAGGAACAGATGCATGTTCCCGAGGATGCCTATGACTTTGAAAAAGGTCCTTCTGTAGTCCTTATGATAGGTGTAAACGGAGTGGGCAAGACTTCTTCCGTCGGAAAGCTGGCAGCCTCCTTAAAGGCCGAGGGTAAAAAAGTGCTGATAGTTGCTGCCGATACCTTCAGAGCAGCTGCCATCGATCAGCTGGCGGAATGGGCAAGAAGAGCAGGTGTGGATATCATAGCCCAGAGCGAAGGCTCAGACCCCGCAGCGGTTGTATTTGACGGCCTTAATGCAGCAAAAGCCAGAAAAGTCGATGTGCTTTTGGTGGATACTGCAGGAAGACTGCAGAATAAGAAAAACCTGATGGATGAACTTAATAAGATCGACAGGATCATTTCAAGAGAGTATCCGGAAAGCAAGAGAGAGACTCTTGTGGTGCTGGACGGAACCACCGGACAGAATGCGTTGGTTCAGGCTAAGGAATTTAATGAAGTTGCTCCTGTCACGGGTATCATCATTACCAAGCTGGAGGGTACAGCCAAGGGTGGTATAGCCATAGCGGTACAGTCGGAACTGAACGTTCCGGTCAAGTATATCGGACTGGGTGAGAAGATAGACAGTCTAAAAAAATTTGACCCGGACAGCTATGTAAATTCGCTGTTTGAGCGGTAATGCAACCCTTTTTTAAAGAAAAACATCTTGTGCAATTTGTACAAAAATGGGGTGTGATTTTCTACATCCCATTTTTTTATTTCCCTTGTATTAAAATCTTTGATTTGATAAAATCATATGTACCAAAGTCACATACAAACATCAGAATTAATTGGGAGATACCCAAATTGTTTGTCTATGAATAAGTTGATCAAAAAAAATACGTAAAGGAGTCTATATTAATCATGGCAGATGCTGATAAATTGAAAGCCCTGGATTCTGCACTTGCGCAGATCGAAAAAGCCTATGGCAAGGGCTCTGTAATGAAATTGGGAGACACCGCATCAATGCAGGTGGAAGCTATCCCCACGGGTTCACTTTCTCTTGATATCGCACTCGGAGTCGGCGGCGTTCCGAAGGGAAGGATAATCGAGATCTACGGCCCCGAGTCTTCAGGTAAGACCACGGTGGCTCTTCATATGGTAGCTGAAGTTCAGAAACTGGGCGGTATCGCGGGCTTCATAGACGCCGAGCATGCACTTGATCCGGTATATGCAAAGAATATCGGTGTGGATATAGACAATCTCTATATTTCACAGCCGGATAACGGGGAACAGGCACTTGAGATCACCGAGACCATGGTGCGTTCAGGTGCTGTGGATATCATTATCGTTGACTCTGTTGCGGCTCTCGTTCCTAAGGCCGAGATCGAAGGAGACATGGGAGATTCCCATATGGGACTTCAGGCAAGACTCATGTCCCAGGCTTTAAGAAAACTCACTGCAGCCATCAGCAGATCCAATTGTGTTGTTATCTTTATCAACCAGCTTCGTGAAAAACTGGGTGTTATGTTCGGTAATCCCGAGACCACCACAGGCGGACGTGCTCTTAAGTTCTATGCTTCCATAAGAATGGATGTAAGACGTATCGAGTCCATTAAGGCCGGCGGCGATGTGATCGGTAACAGGACAAAGATCAAAATCGTTAAGAATAAGGTGGCTCCACCCTTCAAAGAAGCGGAATTCGACATCATGTTCGGTAAAGGTATTTCAAAAACGGGAGATATTCTTGATCTCGCAACGGATGAGAATATCATCGTTAAAAGCGGTGCATGGTTCTCTTATAACGACGAGAAGATCGGTCAGGGCAGGGAGAATGTTAAGAACTACCTTGAAGAAAGACCTGAAGTATTGAGAGAAGTTGAAAACAAGGTACGTGAGAAGTACGGCTTTGCTCCTCTCGCACCTGTAACCAAGGCAGAGGATAAGTAGCATATATGCTGAAGATCGCCGGAATAACTGAATTCTCCAAGGCAAAGACCAGAATAATATTTGATGATGAAAGCTTTTTGGTTGTATATAAGGGAATGTACAAGGGCAGCGATTCGGAGATGAAGGAAGAAGAGTATGATACTCTTGTTTCCGAGATGACGTCCTACGGAAAAAAGCGGGCCATGAACCTTCTTATCAAGAAAGACTATTCCGTGAAAGCACTTAAGGAAAAGTTAGAGGAAGACGGTTACAACTCTTCGATCATCGAAAAGATATTCACCTTTCTTAACGGGTATCATTATCTTGACGATAACAGACTGGCAGAGAATCTCATAAGAGCAAACAAAGAAGCAAAGAGCAAGGCTGAGATCAGGTTTATGTTAAAAAAACGCGGGATCTCCGAAGAAACAGCCGAGCGGGCCCTAGAAGAGTACTATGTTAAAGATGAGGATGATCCCGAGGGACGGGATCCTGAGCTTAAGGCTGTTATCTATCTACTTAAAAAGATGAGCCTGACACCTGACAGGATAGCAGCTTTGGATTTTAAAGAAAAGCAGAAACTGGCCGCAAAATTTTACAGAAAAGGTTTCAGATCCGATGTGATCTCCAAAGCCCTTAAGCTTGAAAACTTTGAGTAATGTTTTGATTTTTGTAAAATGGATCATATAAGACCGTGAATTTTGATCGCGGTCTTATTTTTTTCGATTATTACCAGGCTAAAACCACTATAATTACATAGTTATTTAAGGTTTTATTACTTGTATTTCCTTACTATGTGTGATATTATTATAATTGCGAGAAAATCGGGTTTTCTATAAATTGTGGATGTTTTGACAATCTGAAAACCCGTAAAAGAATAAACAGGAGGCACGTAGATATGACAGGAGTATTTGCAGCTTCGACATGGTGGGAAGGCGTTAAAGGTCCTCTTGCCGATGCCGGTGTCAACACGATTGTGGGCCTGTGCATTGTATTTACAGCATTGGTTTTCATCAGCTTCATCATTTCACTTTTCAAGTATATCGGAAAGTTGGATAAGAGTAATGAAACCAAGACTGCAGCCAAGGCACCCGCAGTTGCAGCACAGCAGTCCGGAAATGAGCTTAATATCGACAATTTTGAGCTTGTTGCCATTATTACCGCAGCCATCAGCGAGTATGAGGAATCCCGCGGTAATTTCTTCAAAGACGGCATTGTAGTCCGTTCCGTAAAGAAGATTTCGTAGTATTGACCGATCCGGCAGTTTTTCTTTTCGGATCATGGCGCATATAAATGCGCAAGTTATCATTTACCGGCTCCTACAGTCGGAAAACATTTCACCGGCATCGGATCATGAGATTCATGCTTATTAACGGAGGATTTTTAAAATGAAAAATTATACTATTACAATTAACGGAAATAAATATGCCGTAACAGTAGAAGAAGGTAACGGAAGCAATGTTGCTCAGGCAGCAGCTCCCGCAGCAGCACCCAAGGCAGCAGCTCCCGCAGGAGCTCAGGGCGCAGTTGCCATTTCCATGCCTATGCCCGGAAAGATCACAGGCATTAATTTATCTGCAGGTACTAAGGTTACCAAGGGACAGGTTATCCTTACATTCGAAGCAATGAAGATGGAAAACGAACTTACCGCTCCTCAGGACGGAACCATTGCTTCCATCAATTGCCAGGTTAATGACCAGGTAGAAGCAGGAACTGTAATCGTTACACTTAACTAAGAAAAGGGGTAATCTTCATGAATATTGGTGAGACCTTATTGAACTTATGGGAACAGACAGGATTTGCCAACCTTTATTGGGGCAATTATGTCATGATCCTTGTGGCTCTTGTTTTCCTTTATCTTGGTATCAAGTGGAAGTTTGAGCCCTTACTTCTTGTACCGATCGCATTCGGTATGTTATTGGTAAACATGTATCCGTCCATCATGGCGGCTCCTTCGGTAGACCCTGTTACAGGTATCGAATCTGCAGGCGGATTGCTTTATTATTTCTTTAAACTGGATGAATGGTCCATTTTCCCTTCTCTTATCTTCCTTGGAGTTGGTGCATCCACAGACTTCGGACCCCTGATCGCCAATCCCAGAAGTTTCCTTCTCGGAGCGGCAGCTCAGCTGGGTATCTTTGTAGCTTATCTTCTTGCGATCCTTCTCGGATTTAACGGAGAGGCAGCTGCAGCTATTTCCATCATTGGTGGAGCAGACGGCCCCACATCCATTTTCCTTGCAGGTAAGCTTGGTCAGACAGACCTTATGGGGCCCATCGCGGTTGCAGCCTACAGCTATATGTCACTGGTTCCCATCATTCAGCCTCCTATCATGAGGGCCCTTACAACAAAAGAAGAGAGAAAGATCAAGATGGAACAGCTTCGTCCCGTTTCCAAGCTTGAAAAGATCCTTTTCCCTATCATCGTAACCATCGTTGTATGTTTCCTGCTTCCTTCTACAGCTCCTCTCGTAGGTATGCTCATGCTGGGTAACCTTTTCAAGGAGTGCGGAGTTACAAAGCAGCTTTCCGAAACTGCTCAGAATGCACTTATGTACATCGTTGTTATCATGCTCGGTACATCAGTAGGTGCATCCACCAGTGCAGAGAACTTCCTTCAGTGGACAACCATCAAGATCGTTGTTCTCGGACTTGTTGCTTTTGCCTTTGGTACAACAGGCGGTGTTCTTCTCGGAAAACTTATGTGCAAGCTTACACATGGTAAGATAAATCCTTTGATCGGTTCCGCAGGTGTTTCTGCAGTTCCCATGGCAGCACGTGTATCTCAGAAAGTCGGTGCAAAAGAGGATCCTACAAACTTCCTTCTCATGCACGCTATGGGACCCAACGTTGCAGGCGTTATCGGAACAGCAGTAGCAGCCGGTGTATTCATGGCTATTTTCGGAGTTTGATCTATAGAAAGGGTATAAAATTATGGCTGATATTAAAAAGAAACCTATCGGTATTACCGAAACAATACTTCGTGACGCTCATCAGTCCCTGATCGCTACCAGAATGCCCACATCCGAGATGCTCCCTATTCTGGACAAGATGGACAAAGTGGGTTATCACTCCATTGAATGTTGGGGCGGCGCTACATTTGATGCATGTCTCAGATTCCTTAAGGAAGATCCTTGGGAAAGACTCAGAGCTTTAAGAAAGGGACTTCCTCATTCAAAGCTTCAGATGCTTTTCCGCGGACAGAACATCCTAGGCTATAACCATTATTCCGATGATGTGGTTGAATACTTCGTTCAGAAGTCCGTTGCCAACGGTATCGATATCATCAGGATATTTGACTGCTTTAACGATCTCCGTAACCTTGAAACGGCAGTTAAGGCTGCAAAGAAGGAAGGAGCACATGCACAGATAGCTCTTTCCTATACTCTCGGTGAAGCTTATACCCTGGAGTATTGGGAGAAGATGGCCAAGTCTGTTGAAGAACTCGGTGCAGATTCCATCTGTATCAAGGATATGGCCGGCCTTCTTGTTCCTTATGCTGCAACAGAGCTGGTTACCGCCCTTAAGAACGGTTCCAAGATCCCGTTGCAGATGCACACACATTACACATCGGGTGTTGCTTCCATGACCTATCTTAAGGCTGTTGAAGCAGGCGCTGATGTTATCGACTGCGCTATGAGCCCTCTTTCAATGGGTACTGCACAGCCTGCTACGGAAGTAATGGTTGAGACCTTCAAGGGTACACCTTACGATACAGGCTATGACCAGAACCTTCTGGCAGAGATCGCCGATTACTTCAGACCTTACAGAGAGGAAGTGCTTAAGAACGGCCTCTTGAATCCCAAGGTTTTGGGCGTAAATATCAAGACACTTCTTTATCAGGTTCCCGGCGGTATGCTTTCCAACCTTGTATCACAGCTTAAGGAAGCACATGCTGAGGATAAGTACGAAGCAGTTCTTAAAGAGATCCCCAATGTAAGAAAGGATTTCGGTGAGCCGCCTCTTGTTACACCTTCATCTCAGATCGTGGGCACTCAGGCAGTTCTCAATGTACTTTCAGGTGAACGTTACAAGATGATCACCAAGGAGTCCAAAAAGATACTTGCAGGAGAATTCGGTAAGACTGTTAAGCCTTTCAACAAGGAAGTACAGAAAAAAGCTATCGGAGATGCGGAGCCCATTACCTGCCGTCCGGCAGATCTCATTCCTCCCCAGTTGGATAAGTTCCGCGAGGAGTGTAAAGAATGGATCCAGCAGGATGAGGATGTACTTTCCTATGCATTGTTCCCTCAGGTTGCTACAGAATTCTTTAAGTATCGTAAAGCAAAGCAGGAGAACCCTGATTTTGATAAAGAACCCAAGGCTCCCGAAGGTAATGACAGAAGTATAAATGTTACCGTTGCTGCAGATGCTTTTAAATGATCCATCTGTAAAAATTAAATTTAGAATTAATAAAGAGCGGATTTGCGTCCGTTCTTTATTTTTTTTGTTATGCTGTCTATATTTTTTTGTTTTCAAAATTATTATAATGTGCTATTATACAAATAATCATGATGTCGGAGTCAGAGGTTTCTTTTTTTACACAGCTAAAATCACTAAACCCTAACAAAGTTTAAAGAGCCTTTACTTTTACCATCATATAAAAATTTAATGGGAGGTATCTATGGGCTTATTTAATGATGCTAAGAATCAGCTTGACAATGAGAAAACCGAAGTGTCCGAGAACAATCTTTTTGATGTTCAGGATGAGGAAGTGGATGCAGCCGATATCGATACGGAACTGCTTGAATCCATATTAGAGGATTCAGAGGAAGATAACGGTAAAAAATCCAAGAAGAAAGAAGAAAAGGTTGAAAGTACAAGAACTGTTCCCGATGTTGCGGAAAGACGTTCTAAGGGTGAGAGCGACGGAGCATCTGCAGATACTACACAGACTACTCTTATCACTAAAGGTACTACTATCAACGGCTCCATTATTTCCGACTGTTCTTTGGATGTTATGGGAACCATCAACGGTGATATCGAATGCCTCGGTAAGCTGACTATTTCCGGTAAGGTTACGGGAAATTCGGTTGCTTCAGAAGTATTTGTAAATACTGACAGACTTGACGGTTCTATTACCTGTGAGGGTACCGTTAAGATCAGCCAGGGAACCATCGTTATCGGAGACATCAGCGCATCTTCAGCCGTACTTGCAGGTGCTGTAAAGGGTGAAGTGGATGTTAACGGACCTGTGGTCCTCGACTCAACAGCTATCATTAAGGGTAATATCAAGGCTAAATCCGTTCAGATGAACAACGGTGCCGTTCTTGACGGTTTCTGCTCACTTTCCTATGCAGAGCTTGATGTTGATTCTATTTTTGAATAAGACAGGATATTATAAATGGCTAAATACAAAAGAATACTTTTAAAATTAAGCGGCGAAGCTCTTGCAGGAGATAAGAAAACGGGTTTTGACGAAAACACCTGCATTATGGTGGGTGAACAGGTTAAAAAACTTGTGGAAGAAGGCGTACAGGTCGCTATTGTTATCGGTGGAGGAAACTTCTGGAGAGGACGAAAGAGCGAGACCATTGACAGAGTAAAAGCAGATCAGATAGGTATGCTTGCCACTGTTATGAATTGCATTTATGTCAGTGATATTTTCCGTTACCTGGGTCTCGGCACAAGCATATATACACCTTTCGCATGCGGCAGTATGACATCTCTGTTTTCAAAGGACAATGCGGTAAATGACCTTGAGAACGGTAAAGTCGTATTCCTGGCAGGCGGTACAGGTCATCCTTACTTCTCAACAGATTCAGCCACAGCGCTCAGAGCAATCGAATTAAATTGCGAAATGATCCTTATGGCTAAAGCTGTGGACGGAGTATATGACAGCGATCCCAATTTAAATCCTGCCGCGAAGAAATATGACAAGATGGCGATCAATACCATCATAGACGATAAACTGGGTGTTATTGATATGACAGCCGCAGTTCTCTGTCTTGAAAACAAGATGCCTCTTTTCATTTTTTCTCTGCTTGAAAAAGATGGAATTTACAATGCCGCTGTGGGTAAAGCAAGCGGAACAGTGATCACCGCAGAATAACCTTAAATTAAAGATTAAGTCGGTTTGCTTTAAAGCAAACGAATGGAGAAGACTATGAACGATAAGATTAAACCTTACGATGAAAAAATGGAAAAGACCATAGCTGTTCTGGCTGAAGATTTTGCTTCCATAAGAGCCGGACGTGCAAATCCTCATCTTCTTGACAAGATCAAAGTTGACTATTACGGAACTCCCACTTCCATTCAGGGCGTGGCTAACGTTTCCGTTCCCGAAGCAAGGATCATCCAGATCCAGCCCTGGGAGTCCAAGATGATCAAAGAGATCGAAAAAGCTATCATGGCTTCTGAACTCGGTATTACTCCCAATAATGACGGTAAAGTCATCAGACTTGTTTTCCCGGAACTTACCGAGGAACGCAGAAAGTCTCTTGCCAAGGATATCAGAAAGAGTGCTGAAAATTCCAAAGTTGCTGTAAGAAATATCCGTCGTGATGCCATGGATGTTATCAAAAAAATGGGTAAGAATTCTGAAATTTCGGAAGACGAAGAGAAGACCATAGAGGATGAGATCCAGAAAGCTACTGATAAGCGCATTGCTGAGATCGATAAGATGGCAGATGCTAAAGAAAAAGAAATCATGACAGTATGATCTAACAATTGCTTGTAAAAGATTCCCACTTGTCCTATAATGAACAAGTGGGTTTTTTCTATAAATTTTTTTGGTAAGGGGTTATAAAAAATGGCTGAAAAGCTGACAGATTTAGTTATACCGCAGCATATAGCGATCATCATGGACGGCAACGGAAGATGGGCAAAAAAAAGAGGTTTGCCCAGAACTGCAGGTCACAGGGCAGGTGCAAAGGCTGTGGAAAAAATATGTGAAGAAGCTTATAATGCCGGGGTTAAATATCTCACCATTTATGCTTTTTCAACTGAAAACTGGTCAAGACCGGCAGAAGAAGTAAATATGCTCATGAATCTTTTGAGAGATTACTTAAGTGACAGTCTTGCCAATGCAAAGAAGAATAATATGAAGATCAGGGTTATAGGCGACAGAAATGCTCTTTCCCCCGATATCAGAGACAGGATCAAAGAGACTGAAGAGGCATCCCGGAACTATACAGGCCTTAATTTTCAGATTGCTATAAATTACGGAGGACAGGATGAGATCCTTCGTGCCGTTAAGAAGATAGGAGAAAGGGTTAAGGCCGGAGATATCTTACCTGAAGACATCACCGTTAAAACCATAGAGGACTCTCTTGATACGGCAGGAATCCCTGCTCCGGATCTTTTGATCAGGACCAGCGGAGAACAGAGACTTTCCAATTTCTTATTATGGCAGCTTTCCTATACGGAGTTTTATTTTTGTGACACATTGTGGCCGGATTTTGGCAAAAAACAACTTCTTGAAGCCATAAAATACTATAATACCAGAGACCGAAGATACGGAGGGGTTAAATAACAATGTCCGATAACTACAATGATGATAAAAAAGAAAAAAGGAAGACATTGCTCATACGTGTAAGAAGCGGTGCTATCTTAACTCTTATTGCTTTTGCGGCTATAATTCCCGGCGGTCTTGTGCTTTTATTTGTAAATTCTGCCGTTGCATGCCTGGGGATGTATGAACTTCAAAAGACAGTTAATGTTCAAAAGACACTGTTGCAATATATTAGTTCTCTTGCCTGCGGATGTCTGTATCTTGCAGCTTATCTGCAAAAACAGGAGTGGATGGTCCCTCTGTTCATGATCTATCTGCTGATACTTTTTGCATGTATGGTGGTTTGTTACCCCAGGTACAATGTGACACAGGTTATGGTAACCTTTGCTTCATTGATCTATGTGGGTCTCGGAATGTCCTACATTTATCTGACCAGGACCGAAGTTACTAACGGAGCTTTTATAGTCTGGCTCATCTTTATCTGCTCCTGGATATCCGATTCCGGTGCCTATCTTACCGGCATAGCTATCGGCAAACATAAGGCATTTCCGAAACTTTCACCTAAGAAATCGGTGGAAGGCTGTATCGGAGGCGTTTTATCCAGCATTGTGATAGGCATTCTTTACAAGCTTGTTTTGGATCTCCTCGGTTTCGAGCTTATAGATTATCCCGCACTCATCCTTATCTGCGGTGTTGGTTCTATATTCTCTCAGATCGGAGATCTGGCGGCCTCTGCCATTAAAAGGTTCAATAATATCAAGGATTACAGTAATCTGATACCCGGTCACGGAGGGATCCTTGACAGATTTGACAGCATTATTTTTGTAGCACCGTTAGTTTATTATCTTGGTATATTTTTAGGATAGAATAAAAGCTCTGAATAATACAAGGCGGTTCGTTAACATTCGATATCCGAATGAAATGAGCCGCTTTGCTTAACGAAGGAATGATCATATGAAATGTATTTCTATACTGGGTTCCACAGGTTCCATAGGCACCCAGACTCTTGAAGTTGTTAGACAAAACGGAGATATAAAGGTTTCTGCACTGGCGGCAAATTCCAATGTCGAGAAGATATATGCCCAGATTAAGGAATTCGAGCCCAAACTTGTCTGCCTCTATAACGTAGAAAAAGCGCAAGAACTTTCGAAAAAACTAAAGGAAGAAGGCCTTACTTGCGAAGTTACATCGGGCATGGAAGGACTTATCGCCTGTGCGGGCATAGATGAAGCGGATATCGTGGTAACGGCTTTTGTGGGCATGATAGGTATAAGACCCACTATTGAAGCTATCCTTAAGGGAAAGGACATTGCTCTTGCCAATAAGGAAACTCTTGTTACCGCCGGTCATATAATAATGCCTTTGGCAAAAGAAAAAAATGTAAAGATCCTGCCTGTGGATTCCGAACATTCGGCAATCTTCCAGTGTTTACAGGGGGCGCAGGGCAACAGGCCGGAAAAGATCCTCTTGACTGCCTCGGGAGGCCCCTTCAGAGGTAAAAAGAAGAGCGAACTTAAGGATATCCGACCGGAAGATGCTCTTAAACATCCCAATTGGTCCATGGGGAGAAAAATAACCATAGATTCGTCTACAATGGTTAACAAGGGATTGGAAGTCATAGAAGCAAAATGGCTTTTTAATGTGGAGCCCGATAATATCGAAGTGGTGATTCAGCCTCAGAGCATAATACATTCAATGATCGAGTTCACTGACGGTGCGGTTATTGCACAGATGGGAGTTCCGGATATGAAACTCCCTATCCAGTATGCTCTCTATTACCCGGAAAGAAGAGAAAGAACCGCAAAAAGACTGGATTTCAGAGAACTTACTTCCATAGAGATCGATAAACCCGACAATGAAAATTTTCCTGCATTGTCAATGGCTTACGAAGCCTGCAGGACAGGCGGAAGCATGCCTACAGTATTTAATGCGGTAAATGAGATCGCAGTGGATAAGTTTTTAAGGGGAGATATAGGTTATCTTGATATTGCCGACATGATAGGTAATGCAATGGCAAAACATAATGTAATTTTAAATCCCACACTGGATAATATTTTAAACATTGAAGATTTCCTTAAACATGAACTTGCACATTATAAAACACGTTAGCTAAACATAATACGATCCTCAGGAAAAAAATAAGACCTCGGGTTTCCGTGAGGAAAAGGAGAACCCAATTATATGAAAATAGTAATAGCACTTTTGATCTTTTCTTTTATCATTATTTTTCACGAACTTGGCCACTTGCTTTTAGCGAAGAAAAACGGGATCAAGGTAGTGGAATTTTCCGTAGGCCTGGGTCCCACCCTGATCGGAAAAGAATTCGGAGGAACCAAATATTCCTTGAAGCTGTTGCCCTTCGGAGGCGCATGCCAGATGCTGGGTGAAGAGGACATGGATAATAAGGAAGCCGGCGAGGAAGGAACTTATTATTCCAAATCCGTATGGCAGAGAATGTCTGTTATTCTTGCAGGTCCTTTCTTTAATTTCATTCTGGCCTTTATCCTTGCGCTTTTCGTAACAGGTATTGTGGGTTATGATCCCGCACTGGTAACCGGAGTTACCAAGGATACACCCGCCTATGATGCAGGCCTCAGGGCAGGAGATACCATTAAGAAGATGAATCACAGCAACATTTCCATAGGACGTGAGATCGATTCCTTTTTTCTGTATAACGGTGTTTCCACTAAACCCATTGAGGTAATATATGAAAGAGACGGAGAAAAGTACGAGACCACACTTTATCCCGAAAAGATCAAGAAGTACCTTTTGGGCTTCACATATAATCTTACGGATTCCAGTGTTGTGGTGGAAGAGTTGGAAAAAGGCTATCCCATGGAAGAAGCCGGAGTACAAAAGGGTGATATCATCCTTGAGATCAACGGACACAAGATCCCTTCCGGTAAAGAACTCAATCAGTATTTCAGTTCCAATCCTCTGGACGGCAGCGAAGTGAAAATGCTGCTGGAAAGAAACGGATCCGAATTCACTGTTTCTATTTCACCCAAGTTTATATCCGAAACCTATACAGTGGGCTTTAATTATAATCTTTACAGAGATAAGGCAAATGCTGCTCAGGTTATAAAATACAGTATTGTGGAAGTTAAATATTGGATCGTCACCACTGTAAGAAATCTTGGCATGCTGGTTACCGGTCAGCTTTCGAAGGATGATGTGGGCGGAGCTGTTGCCATCGTTGATATGATAGGTGATTCCTATGAAGAGACCAAGGCATCCGGAACTACATTGGACGTGGTACTTCAGCTCATGTACATCACCATACTTCTTTCCGCCAACCTGGGAGTTATGAACCTTCTTCCCATCCCGGCACTGGACGGAGGGAAATTCTTGTTCCTGATCGTAGAGGCTGTCGCAAGAAGACCTTTAAACAGAAAAGTGGAAGGCATAGTTAATCTGGCAGGTTTTGTTTTACTAATGTTACTCATGGTATTCGTTTTCTTTAACGATATTATGAGATTGATCGGAAGATAAGATTATGAGAATGATAACGAAAGAAGTTAATATAGGTAATGTGAAGATAGGCGGTAATAATCCCATTGCCATTCAGTCCATGACCAACACAAAAACCGAAGATGTTAAAGCTACAGTTGCTCAGATACTTGAATTGGAGAAGGCCGGCTGTGACATCATCCGCTGTGCGGTGCCTACAAAGGAAGCTGCTTTTGCACTTTCGGAGATAAAGAAAAGCATAAATATCCCTCTTGTGGCAGACATACATTTTGACTACCGTCTGGCTATCGCGGCCATGGAAAACGGAGCAGATAAGGTGAGGATAAATCCCGGAAATATCGGATCCTTGGACAGAGTAAGAGAAGTGGTAAATTGTGCAAGAGAACGGAATATTCCCTTAAGAGTGGGAGTGAATTCCGGCTCTCTTGAAAAAGAATGTCTTGAGAAATACGGCGGAGTAACTGCAGAAGGACTCACGGAAAGCGCTCTTAAAGAAGCGGCTGTTATAGAAGATATGGGATATGACAATCTGGTCATAAGCATCAAAGCATCTGATGTTTTAATGTGCGTTAAAGCCCATGAACTTATTAAAGACAAGACCAAACATCCTTTACATGTGGGTATCACTGAAGCAGGTACCCTTAAAAGAGGACTTATCAAATCATCTGCCGGCCTTGCATTGATACTGGATCAGGGCATAGGGGATACTGTAAGAGTATCCTTAACAGCCGACCCCGTAGAGGAGATATATGCCGCTAAAGAGATCTTAAAGACTTTGGGACTTAAAAAAGGCGGTATTGAAGTGGTTTCCTGTCCTACCTGCGGAAGGACCAACATAGATCTTATCTCTTTGGCGGAAAAAGTAAATGAAGCCGTAAAGGACTATCCTTTGGATCTTAAGATCGCTGTTATGGGCTGCATTGTAAACGGCCCCGGAGAAGCCAAGGAAGCTGATCTTGGAATAGCCGGAGCCAAGGGAGCAGGAATGATCTTTAAAAAAGGTGAGATCATTAAAAAGTGCAAAGAAGAAGATCTGCTCAAGGAACTCTTGGAGGAGTTAAATGAACTTATTTGAGGTATTTACCGGTCTTGAGGTAAAAAAGAATGTGGAACGGGCCTTTTCTGATGTTGAAGTGGAGAAGGTCCGTTTATGTAAAAGTAAAAGCAAAGTGACTATATTCCTGGACTCTCCCCATGTCATAGAATATAAGGATTTTAAGACAATGGAGGAAGAGGTTGAGGCTCAGTTTTTTTCTCATTCGGGAAATAAGGTGATGCTTAATGTAAATTATTCCCTTTCATCTCTTTATAATCCGGAAAGTCTGTGGAATATGGCCAAGGACAGCCTGTTGGATGAACTTAATTCCATATCCAAGATGAATAATATGTTTATCGATAATGCAGACATTTCTTTCCAAAAAGATGAAAATGAAAACTATACCATGGTCATTACTTCGGAGGATACGTTTATCTACCATATGGTGGCAGAGAACATCAGAAAATTCCTGACGGATGTATTTTCGGAAAGATATAATTTTGATCTGAATATTGATTTTAAGTGGAATACGCCCAGGGCTGTGGAAACAGAAAAAGATGAAGAAGTATATTACTATACGCCCAAGGAAGACAAAAAGCCTGTTAAGAGGATCACCGAACAGGGTATAGTAGATCCTGAAGCTGTACAGGCATCGGATGCTCAGGCCAAGTCTAAAGCAAAAGAGAATACAGATAAGAAAACCGCGGACAGTTCAAATGCCGAACCTATTAAAGAAGAGAAAACGGAAAATAAGTCAGCCGATAACAAACAGGCTGAAGACAAACAGGCTGATGACAAAAGCAAATTTTCACCTAAGAATGCAGAATTTAAAGGACGCTCCAAATTCCTCAAAAAGAAACTGGAAGATGATCCGGATCTCTTTTACGGTAAATTGTTCGATTCCGATGAAGAAGTGGTAACCCCTTTATCAGACATTCAGGACGGACATTCGGAGGCTGTGGTTTACGGAAAGATCATAAAAGTAGAGGAACCCAAGCTTACCAAAAAGAAAGACAGATATATTGTAAAGTTTTCTTTTACCGATATGACCGATTCTGTATATGCCAAGCTTTTCCCTCTTGTGGAGGACAAGGATGAGCTTTTCAAGTATATCGCCGTGGGAAACTGCATTAAGATGAAGGGCTTTCCAAGGTACGATGCTTTTGATAAGGAGCTGGAAATGGCTGATATCATCGGTATCAAATCCATCCCGGACTTTATCAAAAAAAGGAAGGACGATGCATCTGTAAAAAGAGTGGAGCTTCATGCTCATACCACTTTCAGTGATATGGATGCAGTCATCGCACCCGGAGATCTGGTGCAGAGAGCCTTTGATTTCGGACATCCTGGGGTGGCCATCACCGATCATGGCGTGGTTCAGGGATTTACCGAAGCTTTTCACTATTACAGGGATAAACTTCTGAAGAGTAAAAAGCCGGAAGTGGCTGAAAGAGCCAAGGACTTTAAGATCCTTTACGGTTGCGAAATCTACCTTGTGGACGATATGAAGGAGATCATCAAAGATGATAAGGGACAGGGTTTTGATGCTGAAAGCGTTGTTTTTGATATAGAAACCACAGGTGTATCAAAAAATAAGGACAAGATCATTGAAATAGGAGCAGTAAAACTAAGGAATAATGAGATAGTAGACAGATACTCGGTCTTTGTTAATCCCGAAGTGCCCATTCCAACAGAGATCATTACCCTTACGCATATTACCGACGATATGGTAAAGGATGCAGCCACCATAGAAAACGAGCTTAAAAACTTCCTGGATTTCTGTGGAGATGCGGTCATAGTGGCTCACAATGCTCCCTTTGATACAGGCTTTATAAAAAGGTTTGCCAGGGAGCAGGGTATTGACTGGAAGCCCACTATAGTGGATACAGTGGGACTCTCCAGAGGACTGATAGGTAATCTTAAGAACTATAAGCTGGATACCGTGGCGGAGGAACTGGGGGTTTCTCTGGAAAATCATCACAGAGCCGTTGATGATGCCGAATGTACCGCCCTCATATATCAAAAGCTTTGTGAAATGATGAAGAAAAAGGGATTTGAGAAACTGGGAGATGCTACAGAGAATCTTAAACCTTCGGCAGATTCCGTAAAGAAGATGCATCCCTTCCATTGCATAGTTTTGATAAAGAATGAGACCGGACGTATCAATCTTTATAAGATGATATCTCAAAGCCATCTCACCTATTTTTTCAGAAATCCAAAGATACCCAAGAGCATGCTGGCTAAGCACAGGGAAGGCCTGATCATTGGATCTGCCTGTGAAGCCGGAGAACTTTACAGGGCATTGGTGGAAGATGCTTCTCAGGATGAAATAGACAGTCTTTGTGAGTTTTATGATTATTATGAGATCCAGCCCCTGGGTAACAATCGCTTTATGATAGAAGACGAAAAGCTTACCAACATTACATCGGAAGATGACATAAAAGCCTTGAACGAGAAAGTGGTTAAGCTGGGGGAGATCTACAACAAGCCTGTTTGCGCTACCTGTGACTGTCATTTCCTTAATCCGGAGGATGAAGTATACAGAAGGCTCATCACCTATTCGAAGGGCTTTAAGGATGCGGAAAACCAGCCGCCGCTTTATTTCAGGACCACTGAGGAGATGCTGGCTGAATTTGATTACCTTGGGCCGAGAAAATGCAGGGAAGTGGTCATAGATAATCCCATGAAGATCTATGATATGATCGAAAAGATCGAGCCTGTACGACCGGATAAATGTCCTCCGGTCATCGAGCATTCCGAGGAGATGCTGACCAAGATCTGTCATGACAAGGCTCATTCGATGTACGGAGAAAAACTGCCTGAAAAGGTGGAAACAAGACTTGAAAAAGAGCTTACTTCCATTATCAAAAACGGTTATTCGGTTATGTACATTATTGCCCAGAAACTGGTATGGAAATCCAACGAGGACGGTTATCTGGTAGGCTCCAGAGGATCCGTGGGCTCTTCCTTCGTAGCCACAATGGCAGGTATTTCCGAGATCAATCCTCTTCCTGCCCATTATTATTGTAAAAAATGCCATTATTCGGATTTTGATTCGGAAGAAGTTAAACATTATCAAAAGGAATCCATCTGCGGCTTCGATATGCCGGATAAGAAATGTCCGGTTTGCGGAGAAATGCTGGTTAAAGACGGCTGTGATATTCCTTTTGAAACCTTCCTGGGATTCAACTGCGATAAGGAGCCGGATATTGATCTTAACTTCTCGGGGGAATATCAGTCCAAGGCACATGATTATACGGAAGTTATCTTCGGTAAAGGACAGACCTTTAAAGCAGGTACTGTAGGAACCGTGGCTGAAAAAACCGCTTTCGGATACGCCCTAAAATATGACGAAGAACATGGTCTTTCTCACAGAAGGGCTGAACTGGAAAGAATGTCTGCGGGCTGTGTTGGTGTCAGACGTGCCACAGGTCAGCATCCCGGAGGTATCGTGGTACTTCCTGTGGGAGAAGATATAGACACCTTTACTCCCGTACAGCACCCGGCCAATGATATGACAAGTAACATCGTCACCACTCACTTTGATTACCACTCCATTGACCATAACCTTTTAAAACTCGATATCCTGGGACACGATGATCCCACTATGATAAAGAGACTTGAGGAACTTACGGGCATGGATGCCAAGACCATTCCCATGGATGATAAAAAGGTTATTTCACTGTTCCATGGAACGGAAGCTCTGGGGATAACAGCTGAAGATCTTAACGGTATTGATATGGGATCTCTGGGATTACCCGAACTTGGAACGGATAATGCCATGAACATGTTACGTGAGACCAAACCCGACTGCTTTTCAGACATGGTGCGGATCTCAGGTCTTTCTCACGGTACCGATGTTTATGCCAATAACGCCCAAGATCTCATTAAGAGCGGTACATGTAACCTTAAACAAGCCATATGTACCCGTGACGATATCATGCTTTATCTTATTAACAAAGGCCTTGAACCCGGACACGCTTTTAAGATCATGGAAAGTGTCCGTAAGGGAAGAGGACTTACGGAAGAATGGGAAGCTGAAATGAAAGAGCATGATGTTCCCGACTGGTACATCGGTTCCTGTAAGAAGATCAAGTATATGTTCCCCAAGGCACATGCTGCGGCTTATATCATGATGGCTTTCCGTGTGGCATGGTTTAAAGTGTACAGACCGCTGGAATACTATGCGGCTTATTTTGGCATACGTGCAGCTGCCTTTGATTACGAACTTATGTGTCTGGGTAAAGAGAATCTCTTAAAGAATATGAGAGAGATCAAAGCAGCCATAGACAATCATACAGCCAAGGCCAAGGATGAAACCACATACATGAACATGAAGAGTGTTCTTGAAATGTATGCCAGGGGCTATGAGTTCATGCCTATAGATATCTTCAGGGCCAAGGCACATGCCTTCCAGGTGATCGACGGAAAGGTAATGCCTTCCTTTGACTCTATCCAGGGTCTTGGAGAAAAGGCTTCCGACCTTATGTTTGAAGGTTGTAAAGCAGGAGCTTTTACCTCAAAGGAGAATTTCAAAGAAAGGACAAAAGCACCTCAAAGCGCGATAGATACAATGGCAAGATTGGGACTACTCGGAGATATTCCGGAAAGTGATCAGATTAGTCTCATGGATTTGTTTGATATGGGGTGAATATTCTGAAAATAAACCCTAAAAATCTTTAAAGTTTAACTTGATTTTTTTGTGTTACTAGTGTATATTAGTGGCACATGGCTCGTTGGTCAAGAGGCTAAGACGTCGCCCTCTCACGGCGAAATCACCGGTTCGATTCCGATACGAGCTGCTCACTGTTTTTTAAACAGCCCAACCCAAAATGATCGAAACTGCGGTTTCGATTTTTTTTGTTATTGACTTTTAATTCTTTAATAACTATAATCTTTTGAGTTGAAGTCAAATGGGCTGAATGTGCGATGGAGTATTCCTTTGTACAATGAATTGACCCAGGTTTGGAGGATAAAATGGTTAAAAAAATGGGAGTTAATGAACTCCGTAAATCCTATCTTGAATTTTTTGAATCAAAAGGACACTTAAAGCTTAACAGCTTTTCGCTGGTTCCTCAAAATGATAAATCTCTTTTGCTCATCAATGCGGGCATGGCGCCTATGAAGCCTTATTTCACCGGACAGGAGATCCCTCCGAGAAATCGCGTCTGCACATGCCAGAAATGTATCAGAACAGGTGATATTGAAAATGTAGGACATACAGCACGTCATCTTACTTTCTTTGAAATGCTGGGGAATTTCTCTTTCGGAGATTACTTTAAGAGAGAAGCCATTCATTGGAGCTGGGAATTCCTTACAAAGGTAGTTGGACTTGAAGCCGACAGACTTTATCCTTCCATCTACGGAGAGGATGACGAAGCCTTTGAGATCTGGAACAAGGAGATCGGTATTCCTGCGGAAAAGATCACAAGATTCTATCGCGATCCGGTAACAAAAGAATGCGACAACTTCTGGGAGCACGGCGCAGGCCCTTGCGGTCCCTGCTCAGAGATCTATTACGACAGAGGTATCAAATACGGCTGCGGTAAGCCTGATTGTAAGGTCGGCTGTGATTGCGACAGGTTCATGGAAGTTTGGAATAACGTGTTCACCCAGTTTGAAAACGACGGCAAAGGAAATTATACCGAGCTCAAGCAGAAGAATATCGATACAGGTATGGGACTTGAGCGTCTTGCGGTTGTTGTTCAGGACGTGGATACCGTTTTCGATATAGACACGATGAAGGCTATCAGAGACGCGGTTTGTCGTCTTGCAAATACCGAATATGAATCTGATCCCGTAAAGGATGTATCCATCCGTCTTATTACCGACCATATCCGTTCCGTTACCTTCATGACATCGGACGGTATCACTCCTTCCAATGGTGGCAGAGGATATGTTTTAAGAAGACTCCTTCGTCGTGCCGCACGTCACGGAAGACTGTTGGGCATCGACGGACTTTTCCTGGCAAAACTTTGTCAAGTGGTTATAAACGAATCCAAGGACGGCTATCCGGAGCTTGAGGAAAAGAAAGATTTCATTTTAAAGGTTATCACCAACGAGGAAGAGACCTTTAACAAGACTATAGATAAGGGACTTGCCATCCTTTCCGAAATGGAAGAAAAGTGCTCCGAAGCAGGATCCAAGATCCTTTCGGGAGAAGATGTATTTAAGCTTTATGACACCTACGGATTCCCTACAGATCTTACAGAGGAGATCCTTTCCGATAAGGGAATGACCTATGACAAAGAAGGTTTCAAACTTTGCATGGAGAAGCAGAAGGCTGCCGCAAGAGCCGACAGAAAGAATAAAGGTGCCAATGCATCTTATATGGGTGCAGACGCAACTGTCTACGATTTGATCGATCCCACTGTAACCTCATCCTTTGTAGGTTATGACAACCTTGAGTATAATTCGAAGATATCCGTTCTTACCACTGAGACCGAACTTACCGATACATTGACAGAAGGTCAGGTAGGAACCATAATCGTTGACGAAACTCCTTTCTATGCCACAATGGGTGGTCAGGAAGCAGATACCGGTTACATCACCTTCGGTGAGAGCAGCAGTTTTGCCGTAAGCGATGTTATTAAGCTTAAAGGCGGCAGGATCGGTCATGTGGGTGTTGTTGAAAGCGGTTCCTTCAGCGTAGGCAACGAAGTAACACTTTCTGTTGATAAGAATCAGAGAAATGCGACCTGCAAAAATCATTCCGCCACACACCTTCTTCAGGAAGCACTTCGTCAGGTGCTGGGAACTCATGTAGAGCAGAAGGGCTCTCTTGTAAACGAAGATAGACTTCGCTTTGACTTCTCTCATTTTTCTGCAATGACAAGTGATGAGATTAAGAGAGTTGAAGATATTGTTAACGAAAAGATCCGTGAAAATATCTCCATCGTTACAAAAGAAATGCCTATTGCAGAAGCGGAAAAGACCGGTGCAAAGCATCTTTTCAACGAAAAGTACGGTGCAACTGTCAGAGTCGTTAATATGGGCGACTGGTCCATAGAATTCTGCGGCGGTACACATGCATTAAATACAGGTGTTATCGGAAGCTTTAAGATCGTTTCCGAGTCCGGTATCGCAGCAGGCACAAGAAGAATTGAAGCTTTGACCGGAGAGGGCGTGCTTGAGTATTACAGAAATGCCGAAAAGGAGATGCTTGATGCTGTTAAAGCAGCCAAGTGTGAACCCGGTAATCTTGCCAAGAAGATCGAAGCAATGCTGGATGAGATCAAGTCATTAAAGAGCGAGAATGAAAAGCTTAAAGCTAAACTTGCTTCAAATTCCGCTTCCGATGTTTACTCCAAAGTAACAGAAAAGAACGGTGTAAAACTTCTCGCAGCAGAGATAGCAGATTCCGACGGAAATGCGCTTAAGACTCTGGGGGATGATATGAAAGCAAAGCTGGGAACAGCATTTGTCCTTCTTATCAGTAATGTTGACGGTAAGGTTACAATTGTTTCCATGGCTACCGATGATGCGGTTGCAAAGGGAGCTCATTGCGGTAATCTGATCCGTGAAGTAGCCGGACTTCTCGGAGGTGGCGGCGGCGGTCGTCCCAACATGGCTCAGGCAGGCGGTAAAGATCCTTCAGGTATAGAAAAAGCTCTTGAAAAAGCCAATGAGATCATGAATTCACAGATCAAATAGGTCCAAGATCAACTTTTTTGGCTGAAAGCCTTGACAATTAAAGGGTTTGATGCTATAAATTTATACGATATAATGACTAGTTAAGAGTGGATGCGAATCCACTCTTTACTTTTGCAAATGAAAACGAAGGAGATATGAATGTCCAAAAGAGATGATTATTGTTCCAAAACCGAAAAAATAGCCGCACCTATCTGCGAAGAGCTTAACTTTGAACTGGTGGATGTGGAATTTGTTAAAGAGGCCGGAACAGATTATTTAAGGGTTTATATTGATAAACCCGGCGGTATCACTGTCGATGAGTGTGAGATCGTAAGCAGAAGAATGAATGATATTCTTGACGAACAGGATTTCATAGAAGAGTCCTATATTTTTGAGGTAAGTTCTCCGGGACTGGGAAGAGCTCTTAAAAAGGATAAGGATTTTAAAAGAAGCCTGGGTGAAGAAGTGGAAGTCAAACTTTTTAAAGCGGTTGACGGTCAAAAGGAGTTTAACGGATATCTTAAGGATTTTGACGATAAGTCAGTAACTCTTACTCTTGAAAATGAAGAAACCTTCGTGGCAGAAAGAGCAAATATAGCCAAGATCAATCTTGCGGTGCATTTTTAAAACCGACCGCACTTTATTACAGATAATAAATGATAGACAAATAGGAGGAAAACAAAATGGCAGCCAGAAAAAAGAGTACTGCAAAAGCAGCTCCTGAGGCAAATAATGAACTGATAATGGCTTTAGAGGCAATCGAAAAGGAAAAAGGCATATCAAAAGAAGTTATGCTTGAGACCATCGAGACTTCACTTATAACAGCCTGCAAAGATGAGTTTAAGCAGGCAGATAACATTAAGATCAATTTTGATCCCATCACATCTTCTTTCAGAGTATTTGAAGAAAAGACGGTAGTTGATGTGGTTGAGGATGAGAACCTTCAGATATCCAAGGAGGCTGCAAGGATCCGTTTTAACACTCCTTACGAAGAAGGAGATGTGGTAAATATCGAAGTAACCCCCAAGGATTTTGGAAGAAAGGCTGCTCAGAAGGCTAAGCAGGTTATCGTTCAGAAGATCCGCGAAGAAGAAAGAAAGGCTCTTTTCTCCAGCTACAGCATGAAGGAAAATGATATCGTTACAGGTATCATCCAGTGCTTCCAGGATCCTGACAGAGGGAACTATAACATCATCGTTTCCCTCGGAAAGATCGAAACCATTCTTCCCGTTGCCGAGCAGATCAAGGGTGAAGAGTTTTATAAGAATGAAAGAGTTAAGCTCTATGTCACAAGAGTAGAGGATACACCCAAGGGACCCAGAGTGTCGGTTTCCAGAACTCATCCCAATCTTGTAAAGAGACTTTTCGAAGAAGAAGTTACAGAGATTGCCGACGGAATAGTAGAGATCAAAAGCATTTCCCGTGAAGCAGGACAGAGAACCAAGATCTCCGTTCACTCAAACGATGCAAATGTTGATCCCGTAGGTGCCTGTGTAGGCGTAAACGGAACAAGAGTAAATGCCATCGTTGATGAACTTCACGGTGAAAAGATAGATATAATCGTCTGGAGCGAGGATCCCGCAGTTCTTATCGAGAATTCCTTAAGCCCTGCGAAGGTTGTATCCGTTACTGTAGATCCCGAGGAAAAGAAGGCAAGAGTAATCGTTCCCGATTATCAGCTTTCACTTGCTATCGGCAGAGAAGGCCAGAATGCAAGACTTGCCGCAAAGCTTACAGGCTATAAGATCGATATTAAATCCGAATCCCAGGAAGCGGGAATAGATGTTAACGAAGTAGAGGTTCCCGAAGAGGAAGAATAAAATGGCAGAAAAAAAGATCCCTATGAGAAAATGTACCGGATGCGGCGCTGTTAAGTCCAAAAAAGAACTTATCCGTGTGTTAAGAACTCCGGAGGGAGATATCAAGATCGACAAAACCGGTAGAGCCAATGGCCGCGGAGCATATATATGCGATTCGGTCGAGTGCTTTAAAAAAGCCAGAAAATCCGGCAGTATTGCAAAATCCCTTTCTACTGCAATACCCGATGAAGTTTATGAGGAACTCATCAAGGAGATGGAAAATAATGGATGATAATTCCAGAAAAAGTCTTTTAACCTTTTTGTCGCTCATGCAAAAAGCAGGCAAGCTTCAAAGCGGTGAGTTTCAGACAGAAACTGCGGTTAAAGCCGGAAAAGCTTTTTGTGTTATCGTTGCGGAGGATGCATCAGATAACACCCAAAAATTGTTCAACGATAAATGTTCATTTTACAAGGTGCCGATAATTGTTTTCGGTAAAAAGGAGGAACTTGGATCTGCGATAGGTAAGCAAGAGCGCTCATCTGTTGCAATAATAGATGAAGGCTTCGCGAAAAGCTTTCAAAAGAAGATGTTAACCCTTGAAAAGATCATGAAGGAGTCCAATTAATGGCAAAAAAGAGAATATCCGAATTATCCGGAGAACTTAATGTATCAAACAAAGAAATAATAGATTTTCTTAACGCTCACAATGTGGAGGTATCAAGCCACATGAACAGCGTTGATGAAGATGCTATAAAAATGGTGAACGAGCATTTCGGAAAGAAGAAGGCCACACCTGCAAGGAGTGAAATAAAAAGTGCTCCCTCAGGAAATGCCCCTACGGGACAGAAACCTGTACGCAGGACAAATGATGTGCAGGGTGCTCCCAGAAAAATGCTTAGCGGACCTGAAGAAAAGAGACAATTAATGCAGCAACAGAATCAAAGAAGACAAATGGCAGACGGCCCTCGTAACGGACAGCCCGTAAGAAGAATGCTGGATGGTCCCGAAGAAAGAAGACAGATGCAGCAGGGGCAAAAGAGACAGATGTTAAACGGACCTCAGGACAGAAGATCATCCTTTGCGGGACAGAGAAATCAGCGTCCGGGTGCCCCCAGAACCAATGGCCCCAGAACAATAAACGGAGTGGTAATTTCCAGCGATGACGGAGACAACCGTCTTATTCACGGTACTTTCAGATCCGAAGAAGAACTTGAAGCTTTAAAGAGAGAAAAGATCAAGGAAAACCAGGCAAGACGTGAGGCTGAGAAAGTAAAAGCAGCAAAGAAGGCGGCCGAGGATGAAGCAAAGGCGAATGAACTTGCAGCCAAAGCTCGCAAAGAGGCAGCTGATATAGAAAAAAACATAGAAGAACAAAAGGCAGTTGAAGCTGAAAAGAACCGTGCAGAAAAAGCTGCCGAAGCAGCAAAAGAGGAAGAAGCAGCAAAAGCTGCAGCCACAACACCTTCTTCCACCGATGCACCCGTTGATAATAAGAACGAGGGTGAAGAAAAACCCGAAAAGGTTTTCAAGACCCTTAATAATCCCGTTCGTCCCAATATTATCAAACGTGCCGGTGCAGACAGCGTTAACCGGACAAATATGGGAGAAAAGAGGAACGATCGTTCTCAAAACGGTGAAAGACGTTCAATTAACAACGAGAATCGTCCCGATCGCAGAAATGAGGGAAGAGACACAGCTTCAAGAAATCAGGATCGTCAGAACGGACCCAGAAACAATAATCGTCCTACTTCCGACAGAAACCATTTCCAGAAGGTTGAGAGTAAATATGACGGCAATAATCGCGGTCACAGCAACCTTTTTGAGAATAAAAACCAGAGAAGCTACGGTGCAAGTGCTGTAGCCGGAGGAGCAAGAGACAATAACGGCGGAAACAGAGGCCGCAGTAGCGGATTTTCCACCAGACCTCAGGGAGGCTTCGGAGGAGGCAAGGATGAAGATGAGTCCAGGCCTGTTTCTCATGCAAGAGATCCCAAGAAGAGGAGTAATTCACCTGAAATTGCTGAGTCAATGAAGCAGCAGACCAACCGCAGAAACGACAAGAGCAAAGACAGGGAAAAGGCAAATAAGCGCTTTGATGACTATGATGAGCTTCAGGGCGGCAAGAAGGGCAAGATCAAGGATCCTAACCGTGCGGGAGCTTTCCATAAGCCCGAACCCGTTAAAGTTCAGGTTGAAGAAGATGCTATCAAGACCATCAGTATACCTGATGTTCTTACCATCCAGGAACTTGCCGATAAGATGAAGATCAAGGGCGCAGATATCGTTAAGAAGCTTTTCCTTTCCGGTAAGATCTGCTCCGTTAACTCGGATATCACTTTTGAAGAAGCTGAGAATATCGCACTTGAATACGAGATCATTGCCGAACATGAAGAAAAAGTGGATATGGTTGCCGAACTTCTTAAGGAAGATGAAGAAGATGAAAACAAGATGGTTAAGCGTCCTCCCGTTGTTTGCGTAATGGGACATGTTGACCACGGTAAAACATCCCTTCTTGATGCTATCCGTACCACTAATGTTACTTCAAGAGAAGCAGGTGGTATCACGCAGCACATCGGTGCTTATATGGTCGAGATCAACGGTCAGAAGATCACATTCCTGGATACACCCGGACATGAGGCCTTCACAGCTATGCGTATGCGTGGCGCAAATTCAACGGATATCGCAGTTCTGGTCGTTGCTGCCGATGACGGCGTAATGCCTCAGACCATTGAAGCCATTAACCATGCAAAGGCTGCAGGCGTAGAGATCATTGTAGCGATCAATAAGATCGATAAGCCCACCGCAAATATTGAAAGAGTTAAGAGAGAACTTACCGAATATGGTCTTGTATCCGAAGAATGGGGCGGAAGCACTACCTTCGTACCCGTTTCCGCAAAGACTCATGAAGGTATCGAACAACTCCTGGAAATGATCATCCTTACCGCGGATGTACTTGAATTAAAGGCTAATCCGGATCGTCAGGCAAGAGGTATCGTTGTAGAGGCTCAGCTTGATAAGGGACGTGGTCCTGTGGCTACGGTTCTTGTTCAAAAGGGTACTCTTAAGATCGGTGACAATGTGGTTATCGGTTCTGCTATGGGTAAGGTCCGTGCTCTTATCAACGACAAGCACGAAAAAGTAAAGATGGCTACACCTTCAATGCCTGTTGAGATCCTTGGTCTCAATTCCGTTCCCGATGCAGGTGAAGTAGTGGTTGCCACCGCAAGCGATAAAGAAGCCAAGGCTATTGCCAATGCATATATTGCCCAGAATAAGGAGAAACTCATCGCCGAGACCAAGGCTAAGCTTTCGCTTGACGGATTGTTCTCACAGATCCAGGCAGGTAATGTAAAAGAATTGAATGTTATCGTAAAGGCAGATGTACAGGGCTCTGTAGAAGCTATCAAGCAGTCTCTCATCAAGCTTTCCAACGAAGAAGTTGCAGTTCGTATCATCCACAGCGGTGTAGGAGCGGTCAATGAGTCCGATGCAACGCTTGCGGGCGCTTCCAATGCTATCATCATTGCCTTCAATGTTAAGGCTGATAATACAGCCAAGGATATCTGTGACAGAGAAAAGATCGACTTAAGAAACTACAGTGTCATCTATGATGCTATTGACGATGTGGAATCTGCAATGAAGGGTATGCTTGATCCTGTATTTGAGGAGCAGATCATAGCTCATGCGGAAGTAAGACAGACCTTCAAGGCTTCACAGGTTGGTATCATCGCCGGTTCCTTTGTTCTGGACGGTAAGATCGTTCGCGGTTGCAAGGCACGTATCTCACGTGGCGGAAATCAGATATTCGACGGAAATCTCGCTTCCTTAAAGAGATTCAAGGATGATGTTAAGGAAGTTAATGCAGGATATGAATGCGGTCTTGTTTTTGAAAAGTTCAGTGATCTTCTTGAAGGAGATCAGATCGAACTTTATCAGATGGTAGAGGTACCGAGAAAATGAAAAAAAACAGCATTAAAAACATTCGTGTGAGTCAGGAAGTTCTTCGTGAACTTTCCCTGATCATACGTGATGAGGTTCATGATCCCAGGATCGATCCGTTTACCAGCGTCGTTGACGTTTATGTGGCTCCGGATCTTAAGACAGCCAAGGTCTGGGTCAGTGTTTTAGGCGGAGAAGAATCCAAGAAGGAAACTCTTAAAGGCCTTAATTCGGCTGCCGGTTTCATTCGCGGAAGGCTTGCTCATACTATGAATATGAGGAACACCCCGGAACTGACCTTTGTTGTGGATCAAACCATAGAATACGGTGTAAACATGTCTAAAAAGATAGATGATGTTATGGCCGCAATGCCCAAGAGAGAAGATGAAGAAGAGTAATGCTCTTTGTTCATCCGTAAAGGAATATGATCAACGGAATTATAAATATATACAAGGAAGAGGGCTTCACCTCCCATGATGTGGTGGCAAAACTCAGAGGAATTTTGCATTTCAAACACATAGGACATACAGGAACCCTCGATCCTCTGGCAACAGGTGTGCTTCCGGTCTGCATAGGTTCTGCTACGAAGCTGTGCGATATGGAAACCGCTAAGACAAAAATATATGAGGCAGAAGTACTGTTCGGAACAGCTACAGACACCGAAGATATTACGGGAAAGGTTATAAAAACCCTTCCCGTTAATTGTGATGAGGAACAGCTTAAAAGCAGCTTCAAAGCCTTCACCGGTGATATTATGCAGATGCCTCCCATGTATTCAGCCATCAAGGTGGAAGGTAAAAAGCTGTATGAACTTGCCAGAGCAGGAAAAACAGCTGAAGTGGCAAAAAGACCGGTAACCATCCATTCCATAGAATTGCTCGATACTGTAAAAGATGAAAAAGATCTTTTAAAAGAAGCACGTATCAGGATCACCTGCGGCAAAGGCACTTATATCAGAAGTCTTTGCAGGGATCTGGGAGAAGAGCTGGGAACCTGTGCATGCATGAAATCTCTGGTCAGAATGAAAACAGGAAGATTTGAGATAGATAGTGCCGTAACGCTTTCGGAGGTGGCAAAGGCTGCCGGGGAAGACAGGCTTTCCGATGTGATCTTACCCATTGATGAGTATTTTAATGAATACCCTGCGCTTTCTACAAAAGAAGAATTTGATAAACTTGTACGGAACGGTAATCCTTTAAGAAAAAGAGAAGTTACTACTTGTGTAGATTTTACGTTTTACAGAGTATATGATTCCTGTGGAGATTTCTGCGGCATATATTTCTTCGATCCTGCGGATAACAAGTATAAACCCGAAAAAATGTTCCTTTCCATGTGATCTTAATTATTTAGGAGATGATCTCATGATCGTTATCAAAGATCTGAAAAATTTTTCTTCCCCGGGAACTGCTGTAACAGTGGGAAAGTTTGACGGTGTTCATATCGGACACCAAAAATTACTTGAAACGTTGTTAAAGGAAAAGGGAAGTCTTGAGTCTTGTGTTTTTACCTTTGATATCCTTAAAGACAATAATATCCTGGAAAGTGATAACAGGATACTTTCCGAGGAAGAAAAGGAAAAAAGATTTGAAGATCTGGGAATAGAGAAAATGATCCTTTTTCCCTTTGATTCCAAGACAGCCTCTATTTCTCCGGAGAATTTTGTAAAAGACATCCTTGTTAAAGGATTAAATTGTAAGCTTCTGGTGGTTGGCGACGATTTCAGGTTCGGTAAAAACAGAGAGGGTGATATCAACCTTCTTAAAAAGCTTTCAAATGACCTGGATTTTAAGCTTACAGTCATTAAACGGGAAGAGTTTGAAGGAAGTCCTGTTTCAAGTTCAAGAATAAGGGAAGAACTTAAAAAAAATAATTATAAAAAGGCCGAAGCTATGCTTGGCAAATAAATTACAGCCTGTAAGGAAAAACACTTGACAGGCTTTTTTTCTTGTGATATTATAACACGGCTGCAAAGCTGGCAAGTAAATTACTTTACAGTCTTCAAATGTAAACGTATCATATAGAGCAGAAAAATGGAACATCTTGAGAAAGCCTATGAGCTGTCCATCCTATTTGATTTTTACGGTGACCTGCTCAGCGAAAGAAAAAAGCATATATTTAACGATTACATCTTAAACGATCTTTCTCTGGCGGAAGTGGCCGAGAACGAAGGGATTTCCAGACAGGGCGTTTTCGATGCGATCAAAAACAGTGAAAAAAGTCTTTTGAACTATGAAAATGCGTTACATCTTGCAGAAAAATACAAAACAGCATCAAGGATCTGTGATGAGATAGCTTCTATCGCCGAAAGCATTAAAGGGGATAAGGGCAAAAGGATCACGGAATTAATACAAGAGATCAAGAAAAATGGCATTTGAATCATTATCCGAAAAACTTCAAAATGTATTTAAGGGACTTCGCGGAAAAGGACGACTTTCGGAAAACGATGTAAAAACTGCTATGAAAGAGATCAAAATGGCTCTTTTGGAAGCAGATGTAAACTTTAAAGTCGTAAAAAACTTTGTGGCAAGCGTTTCGGAAAGAGCTGTCGGCGAGGATGTACTTAATTCCCTTACACCCGGACAGACGGTGGTAAAGATAGTAAATGAAGAACTCATAAACCTTATGGGTTCCGAAAACGCCGAGCTCAAGTTCCTCCCCGCAAATGAGATCACATCCGTAATGATGTGCGGTCTTCAGGGTGCAGGTAAAACCACAACAGCGGCAAAGCTTGCAGCCATATATAAGAACAAGGGCAAAAAGCCCTTACTGGTTGCCTGTGACGTTTATCGTCCCGCAGCCATCGAACAGCTAAAGGTAAACGGTGAAAAGGTGGGAGTTCCTGTCTTTGAAATGGGAACGGAAAAGAAGCCCATAGAGATTGTTGACGCAGCCTTTAAATATGCATCGGAAAACAAATTGAACTTTGTTATCATAGATACAGCCGGTCGTTTACAGGTGGATGAAGCCATGATGAACGAATTGGTGGAGATTACCGAAAAGTATCCCATTACAAATTCGCTTCTTACCGTAGATGCCATGACAGGTCAGGATGCGGTCAACGTGGCCGAAACCTTTAATGAAAAGCTTCCTTTGACCGGTGTCATCCTCACAAAGCTGGATGGCGATACCAGAGGCGGTGCGGCCCTTTCCGTAAAAGCCGTTACCGGACTTCCCGTTATCTTTGCGGGCATGGGAGAAAAGGTGGAAGATCTGGAGCCTTTCCATCCGGACAGAATGGCCAACAGGATCCTGGGCATGGGAGATGTCCTTTCCCTTATCGAAAAAGCTCAGGCTGCGGTTGATGAAGAGAAAGCCAAGGAAATGGCCAGAAAGTTTAAGAAAGCCGAGTTCGACTACAACGACTATCTTGAACAGATCAAACAGATGAAAAAAATGGGCGGTATCAAAAGCATCATGGGCATGCTTCCGGGAATGGGAGCGCTTAAAAATGCCGAACTGGACGATGATATGTTTAAACCTGTTGTAGCTATCATAAATTCCATGACGGCAGAAGAAAGATCCAATCCCAAGATCATGAACCCTTCCAGAAAAAGAAGGATAGCCAAGGGAGCGGGAGTTGATGTGGCCGAAGTCAACAGGCTTGTAAAACAGGTTGAAGGACAGAAGCAGATGATGAAACAGCTTAAAGGAATGATGGGCAATAAGCACGGCAAAATGCCTATGATGCCCGGCGGTTTCGGCAAAAAGGGCGGTTTTCCGTTCTAGTACAGCGGTTTTAAAATAAATGGACTAATGCGCAGAATGTTTGCTCGAATGCACGTGCTTGAAAACGCAGGTGTAGCGGGCTACTCCGAGGCTTTCATGTACGGGCAGTCGGGTAAACAGGCAAGCATTGGGTCCGGTTATTTTATAACCGATGTACTATTTAAACAGTATGCAATATCAATAAGGATATTCATAAATAAATTTATTAATCAATATATTTTACGGAGGAAATTACCATGGTTAAGATCAGACTTAGGAGAGTCGGAGAAAAGAAGAATCCTTTCTACAGAATCGTAGTTGCAGACGAGAGAGCACCTCGTAACGGCCGTTTCATCGCTGAGATCGGTACTTATGATCCTACAAAGGAGCCCGCAGCATTCAACGTAGACGCAGATGCTGCAAAGCAGTGGATCTCCAACGGAGCACAGCCCACTCAGACAGTTGCTAACCTTTTCAAGAAGGCTGGAATTAACAAATAATTTGTTTCGATCAGCGGGAGGGTTGGCATCATGATGAGAGAGCTTGTTGAAACCATTGCCAAGGCATTGGTTGACAATCCCTCTGAGGTTGTTGTAACCGAAGAGGACACCGAAAAAGCGCTGGTTGTTTCCCTTAAGGTAGCTGAATCCGATATGGGTAAAGTTATCGGAAAGCAGGGACGCATCGCAAAGTCCATTCGTACAGTGGTTAAGGCCGCTTCTGCGAAGGATGACAAAAAGGTGATTGTAGAAATTTTACAGTAAGACTTTTGGCGCATGTTTATTCTTTAAGCATGCGCCGTTCTTGCAATAAGAGCAGGAAGAAGGAGAAGACTTTGGCAAACAAAGAAGAAATGCTGAGAGTCGGTGTGATATCAAACACACACGGCATAAGGGGTGAAGTGAAGGTTTATCCCACCACCGAAGATCTTAAGAGATTCGACAACCTTAAGCAGGTTTTTCTGGATACGGGAAAAGAGCTTAAGGAACTTGAAGTGGAAGGCGTAAAATACTTTAAGAATCTTGCCATTTTAAAGTTTAAAGGCATAGATTCAATAAACGATGTGGAACGCTGGAAACAGATGGATCTTCTTGTAACACGTGAAAATGCCATTCCTCTTAACGAAGGGGAATATTATATATATGACCTTATAGGACTTGAAGTCTTTGATGAGGAAAAACCCGAAGCATCTGTCGGAAAGCTGACGGAAGTGCTTCAGACCGCATCAAATGATGTTTATCTGGCTAAAACCAAAAACGGTAAGGAAATACTTATCCCTGCCATTAAAGATTGCAATATCAGGGTTTCCCTTGAAGAGAAGAAGATAACTGTGCATTTTCTTCCCGGGATCCTTGATTAAAAACGAGGGCCTATGAATTTTTATGTTATGACTCTCTTTCCCGATATGATCGATTCCTGTATGAATGAGAGCATCATCGGAAGAGCCGTTGAAAAAGGAATATTAAAAATCTCTGCAGTAAATATCCGGGATTTTACTCTGGATAAACATCGTAAGGTGGATGATTATCCCTATGGCGGCGGGGCAGGTATGCTTATGGCTGCAGATCCTGTGGTAAGGACCTGGGAACACATCTGTTCCGGACTGAATAAACAGCCTAAGACCATATATCTTACTCCCTGGGGTAAGAAATTCGATCAGAACGCAGCAAAAGAACTGGCAAAGGAAGAAGATCTTATTTTTATTTGCGGTCACTATGAAGGAATAGATGAAAGAGCTTTAGAGATCATCAAGCCGGATTTTTATACCATCGGAGATTATGTCCTTACAGGCGGAGAACTGCCTGCCATGGTGATGATGGATACGATTTCCAGGCTTGTTCCGGGAGTTCTTAACAATGAGGATTCCGCTGTTTATGAAAGCTTTAACGATAATCTTCTGGAACATCCGCAATACACACGTCCCGAAGAGTACCGAGGAATGAAGGTTCCGGAGGTCCTTCTTTCCGGGCATCATGCTAATGTGGAAAAGTGGAAGAAGGAGCAATCTGTTGAAAGAACAAAAAAGTACCGGCCGGATCTTTTGATTTGATCAATTCAAGATTTTTTAAAAATGTACTTGCAATTAATACAATTCGGTATTATAATATCTCGGCATGAAAAAGTCGGTCCGCTGTCAGATGCACTGAGTAAGAACGGCTTAATATAAAAGGAGGTCGTAAAATGAACGACATTATCAGAGAGATCGAAGCAGCTCAGTTAAAAGAAGAGAAGCCTTCTTTCAACGTAGGCGATACTGTAAAGGTATACGCTAAGGTAAGGGAAGGAAACCGTGTAAGAACACAGATCTTCGAGGGAACAGTGCTTAAGAAGCAGCACGCAGGGATCAGAGAGACTTTCACAGTAAGAAAGAGCTCTAACGGTATCGGCGTAGAGAAGACTTGGCCCCTCAATGCTCCCAGCGTTGAGAAGGTTGAAGTTATCAGAGCAGGTAAGGCTAGACGTGCTAAGCTTAACTACCTTCGTGACAGAAAAGGTAAGAGCGCTAAGGTTAAGGAAGTTATTATATAATAACAAACCGACATTTAAGGGACAGGCTGTTGCCTGTCCTTTTTCCTTATTTACAAAAACAGGCTAATCAATTAAAATTAATTATTATGGCATACGAGTATCTTTATGAAAAACCTTCAAAAATTAAGAAGTTTATAAAAAAGATCGCGCTGTTGATCCTTGAAACCTCCGCAGTGATATTTGCCGCTTGGCTCATCATCACTTATGCGCTTTCAAAGACCGTCATGGTAGGTGATTCCATGTCAGGAACTTTAAACGATGGTGATGTTATTTTGATCAACAAATTTTCTTATACCCAAAATGATCCCCGCAGAAATGACGTTATCGTTTTTAACCAGGGTTCCAATGAACATTCATACAACAATGTGAAACGTGTCATCGGAATTCCCGGAGACACCGTAGAGATAAAAAGCGGAAGGGTTTATGTTAACGGTGAAAGATTCGAAGAAGCTGTGGAAACCGATGAAATGAGGATTTCCGGACTTGCGGAAAGCCCTTTTGTCCTTGGGGAGAATGAGTTTTTTGTCCTTGGAGACAACAGAAATTCATCGGAAGATTCCAGATTTTCAAATATCGGTCCCGTGGTACGGGAAGATATAATTGGTGAAGCTTTTTTCAGACTTTCCCCGTCTCCGGCACTTATTAAAAAGATCAATACGAAACAGAGGTAAGCATGGAATATCAATGGTATCCCGGACATATGTCCAAAGCAAAAAGAGAGATAAAAGACAGTTTAAAACTTGTGGACGTGATCATAGAGCTTATAGATGCAAGGATCCCATATTCATCAAAGAATCCGGACATAGATGAGATCGCCGCCAACAAACCCAGAGTCCTTCTCTTAAATAAAGCGGATATGGCAGATGACAAAAGAACTGCCGACTTTAAGGAATATTACGAGAAAAAAGGATATTTTGTTCTTGTTACCAATGCAAGAAACGGTAACCTTAAGCCGGTAATGAACGTTGTACGTGAGGCCTGTAAGGAAAAGATCGAAAGAGATAAGGCAAGAGGCATGATAAATCGCCCCATAAGAGCCATGATCCTTGGCATCCCCAACGTGGGAAAATCCACTTTTATCAATTCTTATGCCAAAAAGGCATGTACCAAGACCGGAGATAAGCCCGGAGTCACTACGGGTAAGCAGTGGATCAGGCTTTCAAAAGAACTGGAGCTTTTGGATACTCCCGGCATATTATGGCCCAAATTTGAAGATAAGGCTGTGGGACTTCATATAGCTATGATAGGCTCCATCAATGAAAATCTTCTTGATTCCAATGAACTGGCATTAAAACTTTTGGAATTCCTTGTAAAGGAATATCCGGGAGCGGTAAATGCCCGTTACGGAGTGGAAGAAAAGGAAGACAGTCTGCAGCTTTTATATGATATATGCCTTAAAAAGGCTTGTATGAAAAAAGGCGGAGAACCCGATACAGACCGTATGGCTTTTACCGTGACCGACGATTTCAGAGGCGGCAAGTTCGGAAAGATCAGTCTGGAGAAGGTCAGCGACTATATTAAACGGGAAGAATAAAATGGAAAGTATATCGGATATCAGAGCAAAAGCAAAAACTCTTTCACCGGAAGATACGGATGAGTTTATCAAAGCCTACGGAAGTGACACCAGAGCAGGCGTTATTAAGATAATCGAAGATATAGAAAAAAAGAAGGATAAATACCTTAAAGAATTACAACGCATCGAAAACATGTTGATATATGAAAACAAGTATTTTGACATGGCATACATATGCGGTATCGACGAGGTGGGAAGAGGCCCTCTTGCAGGACCTGTAGTAGCAGGAGCAGTTATCCTTCCCAAGGGCTTAAAGATCCTCTATGTAAATGATTCAAAAAAGCTTACGGCCAAACAAAGAGAAGAACTGAGTGAGGAGATCATAGAAAAGGCGGTTTCTTACGGCATAGGTTTTGTTTCAAATGAAAGGATAGATGAGATAAACATCCTTCAGGCAACTTATGAAGCCATGAGAAAAGCTGTTTCCATGCTTGATCCCGTACCTGATCTTCTTCTTAACGATGCGGTTAAGATACCGGGAATAGATATAAGGCAGGTGCCTATCATAAAAGGTGATGCCAAAAGCCTTTCCATTGCTTCAGCAAGCATCATCGCCAAGGTTACGAGAGACAGATATATGGAGCATATATCCGAAAAATATCCCGAATATGACTTTGCTTCCAATAAAGGTTACGGAAGTGCGGCTCATATAGAAGCCCTTAAAAAATACGGCCCCTGTGAGATCCACAGACGTTCTTTTATCGGTAATTTTGTTTGATCCGGCTAAAAAAATATTAATTACGGATCCGGTATTTATATGATGGATAAGAAAGACGAAAAACAGAAAACTGCCGTGGCTCTGGAATATGTTCCCGGAGAGACCGCCCCCCAGATCATAGCATCCGGTAAAGGTTATGTGGCTGAAAAGATCATTGAAACCGCCAAGGAAAAGGAAGTTCCCATCCACAAAGACGAAAAGCTGGCAGGCACACTGTCAAAGCTTGATATCGGAGATTATATCCCTGAGGAGCTTTACGGAGTGGTTGCAGAAGTTCTTGTAATGGTGGACAGAGCCGAGAACAAGGTACCGGCTTTCGGAAAGAAGAGGTAGAATGAACAACAGGGATAAGGGCAGAGCGGGTGAAGATCTGGCTGTTTCAAGGATACTTAAAGAGGGTGGCAGGATAATTGACAGAAATTTTTATTTTAAAGGCGGAGAGATCGATATCATAGCCGTTGAAAAATGGCTGGGTGAGGAATATCTCTGTTTTATTGAAGTAAAGATGCGGGAAAATACGGTAAACGGTTATCCCGAGGAGGCTGTGGACCGTACAAAGCAAAAGAAACTTATAAAAGGAGCCATGACCTATTTAAAATACAAGGGTCTGTCCTTTGAACTGCCCATGAGATTTGATGTGATATCTATCTTGGGCGAAGAGGTAAAATGGATCAAAAATGCATTCACAGCGTAAACAGATAATAAAAAGCATATTGGAGGGTTCCATAGCCGAGGAAATGGAAATAGAACCCGGGGATGAACTTATTTCCATAAACGGTAAAGAAGTCATTGATATCTTTGACTTCGAATTTTTGTGCGCAAATGAAGAACTTACGGTGGTCATAAAAAAACCTGACGGAGAAGAATGGGAACTGGATATAGAGAAGGATCCTTCCGAAGAACTGGGACTTGTTTTTGAAGACGGCATTATGGATGATTATTCCAGTTGCCGTAACAAATGTATATTCTGTTTCATAGATCAAAACCCTCCGGGGATGAGAGATACCATTTATTTTAAAGATGACGATACAAGACTTTCCTTCCTTTCCGGAAGTTACGTAACTTTGACGAATATGACGGATGCGGATATAGACAGACTTATATCCTATAACCTTTCCCCCATAAACGTTTCGGTCCATACCACAAATCCCGAACTCAGGTGCAGGATGCTTCATAACCGTTTTGCGGGTACGGTTATGGACCATATGACCAGACTTTATCAGGCAGGCATAGATATGAACGGCCAGATAGTGCTTTGCAAGGGCTGGAACGACAAAGAGGAGCTGGACAGGACAATAAATGATCTGTCCATGTATATCGGTCACATGAAAAGCCTGTCCGTGGTACCTGTGGGCATCACTAAGTTCAGAAATAAACTGACACCTCTTGAACCCTTCAATAAAGAGGATTCTATTGCTGTCGTAAAACAGATAGAGAAGTATCAGGAAAAGTATAAGGCAGCCTTCGGTACAAGATTTGTTTATGCCAGTGACGAATGGTATTTAAAGGCTGAGCTGCCCATACCCGAAGCGGAAAGCTATGAGGAATATCCTCAGATAGGTAACGGAGTAGGCATGGTGAGACTCCTAAACTATGAAGTGGACGAGTGCTTAAAGGAACTTACGGGAGATGGCAGAAAGCATACACTTTCTCTTGCCACCGGAGCCCTTGCTTATCCCATCCTTTGCGATCAGGTAGCCAAGATAAACGAAAAATTCCCCAACATAGATGTAAGGGTTTATGAGATAATAAACAACTTTTTCGGAGATACGATAACTGTTGCAGGACTGCTTACCGGGCAGGACATCATAGCTCAGCTCAAAGGTAAAGAACTGGGCGAAAAGCTGTTGCTTCCCTGTGTTCTCTTAAAGACCGGAGAAGATGTATTGCTGGATGACATGACCGTCGGAGACATCGAAAAATCTTTACAAATAAAAATTAGTATAGTAAAATCTGAAGGTAGCTCTTTAGTGGAGGAAATAATAAATGTCTAAACCCATAATAGCTGTTATTGGGCGTCCCAATGTGGGAAAATCAACGCTTTTCAATGCGCTGGCAGGTGAAAGGATCTCGATCGTAAAAGACACTCCCGGTGTCACAAGAGACAGGATCTATGCTGATATCACCTGGCTGGACAGGCAGTTTACATTAATAGATACAGGCGGAATTGAGCCGGAAAACGGCGATATGATGCTGACTTATATGCGTGAGCAGGCACAGGTAGCCATTGAAACTGCTGACGCAGTTATTTTCGTTGTGGATGTAAAAACAGGTCTGGTGGATGCGGATTACAATGTGGCAGATATCCTGCGTAAATCCGGTAAATCCGTTATCCTTTGCGTAAATAAGGTCGATGATTTCAACAAATTCATGAATGACACCTATGAATTTTATAATCTGGGCATCGGAGATCCCATTCCCGTATCGTCGGTAAACAGACTTGGTTTCGGCGAACTTCTTGATGCGGTCTGTGAAGCCGTAGGCGACAGGCCCAATGAAGAGGAGGAAGACGAAAGACCCAGAGTGGCAATAGTCGGTAAACCCAATGTGGGAAAAAGTTCTATCATTAATAAGCTCATAGGCACCGACAGAGTCATCGTTTCCGATATAGCCGGAACCACCAGGGATGCCATTGATACAGTGGTAAAACATAATGATGAAGAATATGTATTCATCGATACCGCAGGCCTTAGAAAGCACGCAAAGATAAAAGAAGATATCGAGCATTTCATGATGGTAAGAACCGTTGCAGCCGTTGAAAGAGCTGATGTGGTCGTAGTGGTTATCAACGCCGTGGAGGGTGTTACCGAGCAGGATGCAAAGATCGCCGGTATTGCCCACGATGCGGGTAAGGGTATCCTGATCGTTGTAAACAAATGGGATGCGGTTGAAGAAAAGGATGATAAGACTATATACAAGATGACGGAAAAGATCAAACAGGTACTTTCCTTCATTCCTTATGCGGATATCCTTTTCATTTCCGCAAAGACCGGTCAGAGAATGAACAAGCTGTTTGAACGGATCGATGCGATCATTCAGAATCAGAATATGAGGATAGGTACAGGCGTTCTTAACGAGATCATGATGCAGGCTGTATCTTTACAGCAGCCGCCTTCGGACAAGGGCAGAAGACTGAAACTCTTCTATATCACGCAGGTGGCGGTTAAGCCTCCCGCATTTGTCATTTTTGTAAATGATAAGAAGCTTATGCATTTTTCATATACCAGATATATAGAGAACAAGATCCGTGAGGCTTTTGGTTTTGCTGGAACGTCCCTGAAATTTATAATCAGAGAGCGTAATGAGAAAGACAATGTTTAAAAGGTAGGGGACTAAAATGGAATTATTCAAAGATTATTTCGTTCTTCAGATCATTTTTTGTATCATTATGGGTTATGTGTTCGGGATCTTCTCATCCGGTTATTTTATCGGAAAGATCTACCATGTGGACGTTAAATCCAAGGGTAGCGGAAATCTGGGAACTACCAATGTTTTAAGAGTTGTGGGGCTTAAAGCGGGGATCATCACCCTTGTGATAGATCTGGGCAAGACCATCATTCCCATGATGCTGACCAGATATGTGCTTTTCACTCAATATGAGGCTTTTTCCGGTCTCAGTCAGCTGTTGGTGCTTTATACCGCTCTGGGAGCTGTATGCGGTCATCTTTTTCCTTTCTACTTAAAATTCAGAGGCGGAAAAGGTATTGCCTGCATGGGAGCATGTATGCTGATCTATGACTGGAGGCTGGCAGCCATCGGACTTGTACTTTTTATCTCTATCCTTGTGATCACAAGATACATGTCTCTGGCATCACTTACAGCATCCGTTCTTTTCCCGATCTTCGTAGGCATTTCCTCCCACGGAGATCTGCATATGATCCTTGTAACTTTGCTTTTTACTGTTTCTGCTTTTTACAATCACAGGCAGAATATAGTCAGACTTATTAATCACAACGAAAATAAGCTTACGGTAAAGAAAAAGGAGAAGAGTGAATAATGAATATTACCGTTCTCGGAGCAGGAACATGGGGAACAGCATTAACCATACTTTTAAATTCAAACCGGCACGAGGTTACTCTATGGAGTGCAGTCGAAAAAGAGATATCCGCAATGGCTGCCGACAGATCCAGGATCAGGAATCTTCCCGGCGCTGTAATGCCTGAAGAAGTTAAACTTACGACAGATATTGAAGAAGCTCTTTCCGGTGAAAAAGATATCATCGTAATGGCTGTGGCGTCTATATATGCAAGAAAGACGGCTGCTCTCATCGCTCCCATGATAAAAAAAGGACAGATCATAGTAAATGTGGCTAAAGGTATCGAGGAAAAGAGTCTTATGACCCTTACGGAAGTGATCTCAGATGAGATAAAACAGGCTGAAGTCTGTGTACTTTCAGGACCTACTCATGCTGAAGAAGTCTCGGTACATATACCTTCTACTATTGTAGCAGGATCTCACAGCAAGGAAGCGGCGGAAAGAATACAGGACGCATTTATGAACGATTATTTCAGAGTTTATACAAGTCCCGATGTTTTGGGCATAGAACTTGGCGGCTCTTTAAAGAATGTTATAGCTCTTGCAGCGGGTATTGCCGACGGACTGGGATACGGTGACAATACAAAAGCCGCACTTATGACAAGAGGAATAGCTGAGATCACAAGACTTGGCATTAAAATGGGAGGTCATCCCGAGACTTTCTCCGGACTATCCGGTATGGGAGACCTTATGGTTACATGTACAAGTAACCATTCCAGAAACAGGAACGCGGGATATCTTCTGGGACAGGGTAAATCCTGTGAAGCAGCCCTGAGTCTGATAGGACAGACTGTAGAAGGTGTTTACTGTGCAAAAGCAGCCCTTGCTCTTTCAAAGAAGTTTGACGTGAGCATGCCCATCGTGGAACAGGTCTGCATGGTGCTTTTTGAAGATAAACCCGCCATTGAAGCGGTCCACGATCTGTTTACAAGAGATAAGAAAGCGGAGCACAGCAGTCTATCCTGGTAGTTACAAGGAGGAGGTTGATCAAGGAATGAAAGCAAAGAAGAAGGCTATGATCAAAAAGGCAAGAAAAAAAAGCCCTTTAACAATTACTTTAAGAACTCTGGGCATAGTTCTCGGCTGCCTTTTGGTGGTATTGATAGGATATGTGGCTTATTTCTTATTAAGCTACAGCAGATTACCGGATAATTTTGAACTGAACCTTCATAAAAATGCGGAATTCGATCCTTCTTTAAAACCCGATACCGAAAAGACCTTTTCCATCATGTCAAATAATGTGGGCTTCGGTGCTTATTCCTATGATTTTGATTTCTTCATGGACGGCGGTACCCAGTCCTGGGCTTTCTCCAAGGATGCGATATATAAAAACCTTAACGGGCAGATAAGCAAGCTTACAGCCCTCGATCCCGATTTTATAATGATCCAGGAGATAGATGAGGATTCCACAAGAACTTATCATGTGAATGAGCTGGAATTTGTGAACCTCATGCTTAAGCCTTACAATTACACCTTCGCATATAATTACTTTAAATCTTCATTTATCGCCTATCCCTTTTTGCAGCCTCACGGCACCATAACCTCAGGGATAGCCACCTATTCCAAATATGGTATAGAAAGCGGTTTAAGAAGAAGTCTTCCCATAAATGAAAGCATTTCCAAAGTGTTAGACTTGGACAGATGTTATTCCATATCAAGAGTACCTTTGGATAACGGAAAATATCTTGTGCTCTTTAATGTGCATCTTTCCGCTTACGGTTCAGACGAATCGGTAAGAGAAGGACAGACTTCCATGCTCTTTAATGACATGGTGGCAGAATACAATAAGGGAAATTATATTATCTGTGGCGGTGATTTTAATCACGATCTCCTCTTAAAAGAGGATGAAACAGGTTATTCCACCTGGGCCTGTGCATTCCCGAGAAGTGCCATTCCTGAGCATTTTTCACTTGCCATGGATCTTTTCGGAGAAGACTATAAGCACAGTCTTGAAATGACCTGCAGAGATTGTGACGAACCCTATACCAAGGGTCACACCAATGAGTTTATAGTGGATGGTTTCATTGTTTCGGACAATGTTAATGTTCTTTCCTATGAGAATTTAAACACAGGATATCTGTATTCCGACCACGAACCTGTTTATATGACATTTGATCTTAAGTGACAGGGGGAAACATGGTTAAAAAGGAGAAATCAAAACAACATGCATAATAACGGGATCGGCCTTTTCGTTCGTGTTGCTTCACGGAACAGAAGATGCCGATTTTGTTACGCTTAAGAAAGGGTTATGCTAAAGATCTTTTAGCTTAAGATCAAGGGAGAGAAAAATGGAATTTCTTTATTTATTACTGGCGGCTTTTGTATTTTTCATTGTAAAAGGTCTGATCGACAAACACAGAAACGCGATAAAACTCCATCAAAGGATAGAAAGAGAATACGGAACATTTAACGAAGAGGATGACTTTAACATCCTTTACGGCGAAGATGCAAAAGTGTTTTTTGCGGAAGAAAGAGCCAGAAATGACCGATTTGTAATAGATGATATAACGGCTAACGATCTGGATCTGGATCTTATTTATCTTATGACAGACAAGACAGGCTCCGCAGCCGGTTCTGTTTGTTATTACAACATGCTGAGAACTCCCACCTTCGATGAGAGTGAACTGAAAAAAAGAGAAGATATAATCAGCTATTTTTCCGAAAACAAGGAAAAAAGGGTAAATACCCAGATGACCTTTACAAACATGTCCAAAAGTCACGGCTTTCACCTTTATTTTATTCTGGAGCAGTTTAAAAGCACTCTGGATGCCAATGCCTTTTCCCAATATATAAATATATTCCTGCTTGTGGCAGCAGTTATTTTTGCTGTGATCAAAAACACGCCCGGTTCATTGCTTTTCCCCATTGGAGTTATAATTTACAATATAACCACCTATTATATGGCAAAGTCAAAAACCGACAGCTATATATATGCCATCAGGAACATCATTTCCATCATAAATGCAGGTTACAGACTGATAGATGCTGATATTCCGGTACTTAAGGAAGAGAACGAAAAGTTAAAAAAGCTCCTTCCAAAACTCAGACCCGTAAAGA
Organism: Lachnospiraceae bacterium; assembly: GCA_016287765.1. Next base: position 43,670 of record JAEEWS010000007.1, on the reverse strand, counting down.
AGGCTTCCTGGGCTATAAGGGAAACTGTTTCCATGGATATAGGCTCCATTCTTTTGGACTATGCAAATCTGATCTTTCATTTTGATCTGATCTCATTAAACAATGCGGCTAAAAGTGCGGCAAAAGAAACAGATACGATAATAGATCTGTATAAGACCGTAGGATATATAGATGCTCTTATCTGTGTGAGCAGTATGAGAGCATCCTCTAAGAAGTGGTGTGTTCCCGAGCTTACAAAAGAAGGAAAGCCTCATGTATCTTTTAAGGGGGCTTATCATTTCCTTTTGAACGATCCCGTAACTTCGGATCTGGATACCGACAAACATGTTTTGATCACAGGATCCAATGCTTCGGGTAAATCCACCTTCTTAAAAACAGTGGCACTTAATGCCATTTTTTCTCAAACTATTCATACATGCTTTGCGGAAAGCTACAGCGGTTCGTTCTTTAAGACCATGACCGGTATGTCCCTTTCCGATGACATAGTATCGGGTGAAAGTTATTACATCACCGAGATCAAAGCTTTGAAACGTATAATGGATGAGGGCGGAGAATACCCCGTTCTTTGCTTTGTTGATGAAGTGTTGCGCGGTACAAATACCGTCGAAAGAATAGCCGCCTCCACTTCCTCTCTCAAGTTTCTTGCAGCTCAGAACAAACTGGTATTTGCGGCCACTCATGACATTGAACTTACCACGCTTCTTAAGGACATTTATCTTAATTATCATTTTGAAGAGAGTCTGGATGAAGATGGAGACGTTTACTTTGATTATGTTTTAAAAACAGGTCCGTCCAAAACCCGTAATGCCATATTAATGCTAAAGACCTACGGATATGATGAACGGATAATCCAAAACGCTACAGCCCTTGCAGAGGAATTTGTGGCAAGCGGCACCTGGAATAATCCTTCGGAGGCAAAAGGATAATGGATATCAATCAGGCAGATGTTTCGCCGATGATGGCGAAATATCTTGAAACTAAAGCTTTATACCGGGACTGCATTCTGTTTTATCGTTTGGGAGATTTCTACGAAATGTTCTTTGACGATGCAATTACCGCATCCAAGGAACTGGAACTCACACTTACGGGTAAAGCCTGCGGTCTTGAAGAAAGAGCACCCATGTGTGGCATTCCCCATCATGCGGTGGATGTTTACCTGGACAGACTGGTGGCTAAGGGCTACAAGGTAGCCATCTGCGAACAGACAGAAGATCCCAAACAGGCAAAAGGCCTTGTAAAAAGGGAAGTCACACGTATAGTCACTCCCGGTACAAATCTTAATGTAGGTAACGGAAACGATGCATCACACAATTATCTTATGAGCATAGTCTATGTGGACGGTGCTTTCGGCCTTTCCACAGTGGATGTTTCCACAGGAGATTTCCTTGTAACCGAAGTGAACGGTCTTTCGGAGGCTTTGGATGAGATCACCAGATTTTCTCCCTCGGAGATCATCTGTAATTCATCCTGCATAGTTTCCGGCTTGGATCTGGACGGATTAAAAGAGAAGATGAATATCTTCGTATCTGTTCTGGATGACTTTGTTTTCAGTGAAGATGAAAGTGAGAAGGCGATAACCCTTCATTTCGGTGAAAACAGTCCGAATCTCTCAATTACAGGGATTCCCATTGGTCGTCTGGCTGCAGGAGGTTTGCTTAAGTATCTTTTTGATACCCAAAAGAATTCTCTTCTGCATATAACCAGACTCGAACAATACTTCGTGGGAAGATATATGATCATTGACAATTCCACGAGAAGAAATCTTGAGCTTACGGAAACAATGAGGGAAAAGAATAAGAGAGGCTCTCTTTTCGGTATCCTGGATAAGACCAAGACTGCCATGGGCGGGCGTCTTTTAAAGAATTTCATCGAACAGCCCCTGATCAAAAAGAATGAGATAAACGAAAGACTGGATGCGGTTCAGGAATTGAACGATAATGCAATAAGTCGAGAAGAACTGATGGAATATCTGGATGCCATTTACGATCTTGAAAGACTAATGAGTAAGGTATCCTACAGATCTGCCAATCCCAGAGATATGATAGCCCTTTGTTCTTCCCTTAAGATGCTTCCGTTTATAAAAGGCATAGCTAAAGAGTTTTCAAGTGATTTCTGGAAAAAGCAGCAGGATGAGATAGACGAACTTAAGGATCTGGCAGATCTTATAGATTCCTGTATAGCCGAAGAACCTCCTTTACAGATAAAAGAAGGAGGAATTATTAAAACCGGCTATAATCCGGAAGTAGACAGACTCAGAAGTGCCAAGACCGACGGTAAAAGCTGGCTCATGCAACTGGAGACCAAGGCAAAAGAAGAAACAGGTATTAAAAACCTTAAGATAAAATACAACCGTGTTTTCGGATATTACTTTGAAGTAACAAATTCCTTTAAGGATCAGGTTCCTCCGGACTGGATCAGAAAACAGACTCTGGCAGGTGCTGAAAGATACACCAATGAAGAGTTGAAAAAGATTGAAGAAGATATTTTGGGCGCTGAAGATAAACTGTTCTCACTGGAATATGATCTTTTTGATGATTTAAGAGACAGAGTGGCGGGAGAAGTTACCCGTATCCAGCAATCCGCCAGAGCCATTGCCTATATAGACGTTATATGCTCGCTTTCCAAAGTGGCTTCCAATCACAACTATGTTCGTCCCGAGATCACAGATGACGGAGTTATCCATATTAAAGGCGGAAGACATCCTGTGGTGGAACAGATGCTGATAAACGACATGTTCATCGAAAATGATACCTTCCTGGACAATAATGAGCACAGGATATCCATCATCACAGGCCCCAATATGGCAGGAAAATCCACCTATATGAGACAGACGGCTTTGATCGTACTCATGGCTCAATTGGGATCTTTTGTTCCTGCTGCAAGTGCAAAGATCGGTATATGTGACAGGATATTTACAAGAGTCGGTGCTTCCGATGATCTGGCCAGCGGTCAATCCACATTCATGGTGGAAATGAACGAAGTGGCCAATATCCTTAAAAATGCCACAAAGAAGAGCCTTCTTATCCTGGATGAGATAGGCAGAGGTACCAGTACCTATGACGGATTAAGTATCGCCTGGGCCGTGGTGGAACATATAGCCGATACCAAAAAACTGGGAGCCAAAGCGCTGTTTGCCACTCACTATCATGAACTTACGGAACTGGAAGGCAGACTTAAGGGGGTAAACAATTATTGTATAGCCGTTAAAGAACAGGGTGACAGCATAATCTTCCTGAGAAAGATAATTAAGGGCGGAGCGGATAAGAGCTACGGAATTCAGGTAGCAAGGCTTGCGGGACTTCCCGAAGAGGTGCTTAAAAGAGCTGCAGAGATATCCGATGAATTGGTTAAAAACGATATAATTTCCGAGGATATATTTGACGAAGCGGATCACAACGAAAAGAAGCCCAAGAAGAAAGAAAAGAATGATGATCTTATAGACGGTCAGCTTTCATTTTTCGAGGAGCCTCCGGAAGACGAACCCGCACCTACTGCAGAACCTGTCTTTTCACCTAAATATAAAAACGTTATTGACGAATTGCTCAGTATAAACGTTCAGACCATGACACCCCTTGATGCACTTAACGTGCTTTACAGACTTAAGGAAAAATGCAGATGATTACAGTTCTTGACAAAAACACCATCGATCAGATAGCCGCAGGCGAGGTTATAGAAAGACCTGCTTCGGTAGTAAAGGAACTTACGGAAAATGCTCTGGATGCGGGAGCTACGGCTGTGACCATCGAAATAAAAGAAGGCGGTCTTTCTCTTATCAGGATCACGGATAACGGTTCAGGGATAAATGCATCGGAAGTAAAGACAGCATTTTTAAGACATGCCACCAGCAAGATCAAAAATGCTTCGGATCTAATGACGCTTACAAGCCTGGGATTCAGAGGTGAGGCTCTTTCAAGCATAGCCAGCATAGCCAAAGTGGAAGTACTTACCAAGACAGCTGATGCCTTTACGGGAACAAGATATGTTATAGAAGGCGGAGAGGAAAAGGCTTTTGAAGACGTGGGCTGTCCCGATGGAACCACAATGCTGATCAGAGACATATTCTTTAATACACCTGTCAGAAGAAAGTTCCTAAAATCCGCTTCAACGGAAGCGGGATATATATGCGAGACAGTTGAAAAACTGGCTTTAAGCCATACGGATATCTCATTTAAGCTGATCGGAAACGGAAGGATCATCCTTCATACCACCGGTAAAGGCAAACTTCAGGACGATTTTCTTGAACTTTACGGTCTTGATATCGCAAAGTCTCTGATAAGCATATCCGAAACCAACGATGACCCGGAAATAAAGGTAAAGGGAGTGGTTGCAAAGCCATACATTTCAAGAGGAAACAGAGAACTTGAGGCCTTTTTCATAAACGGAAGATTCATTAAATCCAAGGTGGTTGCAAATGCTCTTGAAGATGCCTACAAAGGCTATATGATGGGACACAGTTACCCTGTTGCCGCTATTTACCTTGAAACTCCTTCCGATTTTGTGGATGTAAATGTACATCCTTCAAAACTTGAAATACGTTTCTCGGATAACGATATCATCTATAAAATGGTTTATAAGGCTGTCAGAGATGCACTTACGGGTAAGAACATGATAGTCAGTAACATCCTAAAAGACGAAAAGGATGTTGAAGCAGAAAAAGAAGCAAAGAAAGAGGCTTTGAACTCGGTCCACATTCCCGAGCCCTTTGAGACAAAGATCCCCAAGGAAATGGTACCTGTTTCCGCAAGCCTGTCCGAGAATGCTGTTCAAAAAGATAAGCCGGAGATCAAAAAGCCGGAGATAGTAAACGAATACTCAAATCATCTTGAGCCTTTTATTAACAGTCCGGTAAAACCGGAAGAAAAACTTCCCGTAAATACGGCTGCGCCAAGACCTGAAGATGAGGTTATAAAGGAACCCGCAAAAGAGCCCGATGAGCCTTTAAAAGAGGTTATCAACAAACCTTTGACTCAAGAGGAGTATATAAGGGAATTTATAGATAAAAGCAACAGTATCACGGATGTTCAACAGACCGAGCTTCCCCTGGATCTTTATAAGGACAAAAAGAATGAGATCCGTCTGGTGGGACAGGTGTTTAAGACCTATTGGATAGTAGAAATGGGTGACACCGTGTTTATGATCGATCAGCATGCGGCCCATGAGAAGGTGCTTTTTGAAAAGACCATGAGAAAGATAAGGGCTAAGGAGCAGTTCCTTTCCCAGACTCTGCTTCCTCCCGCAATAATCTCTCTTTCCATGAGAGAGTCCGAATGCCTCGTTAAGAACATGAAAGTCTTTGAGAAACTGGGGTTTGAACTTGAAGAATTCGGTCCCCGCGAATTTAAAGTCACTGGTGTTCCCGCAGAACTGGTGGATATAGATCACGAAGAACTGTTTAAGGAGATACTGGATGATCTTTTGAACGGAAGAGATGCCGGGAGTCCCGAGACCATGCTGGACAGAGTGGCCACCATATCCTGTAAGGCCGCCATCAAGGGCAATAATTATATAACCTTTGAAGAAGCCGAGACGTTGATAAAAGATATGTTTGAGCTGGATGATCCCTATCATTGCCCACACGGAAGACCTACAACCATATCCATGACCAAGGCGGATATGGATAAAAAATTCAAGAGAGTGCTTTGATGAATAACAAATTAGTTATAATTGGCGGGCCTACAGCTGTAGGAAAGACCAAAATATCAATCGAACTTGCAAAAAGAATATCGGGCGAGATCATATCCGCTGATTCCATGCAGGTCTACAAAGGCATGGACATAGGAACAGCCAAGGTCACAGCTGATGAAATGCAGGGCATTCCTCACCATATGATAGACATACTGGACCCCAGGGAAGATTTTAACGTTGTTGAATTTGCCAAAAGGGTAAAGGAGATCATTTCACGCCTTCATGAAAATGACAGGATCCCTATCCTTGTGGGCGGTACAGGCTTTTACATCCAGTCTGTTTTGTATGACATAGATTTTACCGACAATGACAATGACATGACCTTCAGGCATGAACTGGAAGAAGAGGCAAGGATAAAGGGCGGGGAAGTGCTTCATGAAAGACTTAAAGCAATAGACCCCGAGGCTGCGGAAAGCATCCATCCCAATAATGTGAAGAGAGTTATCCGTGCTCTGGAATTCTATGAAAAGAGCAAGGGGAAGATCTCTGAACACAACAAAGAACAACGGGCTAAAAAATCCCCCTATGAATACCATTATTTTGCCCTTACCAATGAAAGAAGCCGTATATATGATAATATTGAAAAGCGGGTGGATCTGATGCTGGATATGGGACTGGTAGAGGAGGTCAGGACACTTCTGAAAAACGGAGTGCCAAGGACCAATGTTTCCATGCAGGGCTTGGGGTACAAAGAGATCGCTGCTTTTATCGAAGGCGAGATCAGCCTGGAGGAAGCAATATATATTTTAAAAAGAGATACCCGACATTTTGCGAAAAGGCAGATAACCTGGCTTAAGAGAGAACCGGATGTTATCTGGTTTGACAAGAGCCGGATGTCGGATGAAGAAATTTTAAGTAATATGATAAACATGATATAAATGAATGGAGCTAAGATGAAGGAAAAGATTTACGAAGAATCAGGCATTTCAAAGGAGGTTGTAAGACTTTCCGATGAAGTGCTTTCGGGACTTAAAGAAAGATTTGATAAGATCGATGAGATCGCAGAGATCAACCAATTAAAGGTAATAAATGCAATGCGGAAGAATAAACTTGCCGCAGAGCATTTTGAAGCTTCCACCGGATACGGATATGATGATGCGGGCAGAGAAACTCTCGAGAAAGTATATGCAGATATATTCCATGCAGAGGATGCTCTTGTTCGTCCCACAATCACCTGCGGTACCCACGCTCTTACCATAGCTCTTTCAGCCAATGTAAGGCCGGGGGACGAGATCCTTTCTCCGGTGGGAAAGCCCTATGACACGCTGGAAGGCGTTATTGGTATCAGGCCTCAAAAGGGCAGTCTTGCCGAATACGGTGTGACTTACTCCCAGGTGGATCTTCTTCCAAACGGAGAGTTTGACTTTGAAGGTATTAAAAATGCGATAAATGAAAAGACAAAACTGGTCACCATTCAGCGCTCCAAGGGCTATGAGCCCAGAAAGACCCTTTCCGTGGAAAGAATAGGTGAACTTGTAAGCTATATAAAGTCCGTTAAGCCGGAAGTCATCTGCATGGTGGACAATTGTTACGGGGAATTCGTGGAGACCATCGAACCCACAGATCTGGGTGCGGATCTTTGCGTAGGTTCACTTATTAAGAATCCCGGTGGCGGACTGGCTCCCATAGGCGGTTATATCGTGGGAAGATCGGATCTTATCGAAAACTGTGCCTTTAGGCTCACTGCTCCCGGTCTGGGAAAAGAAGTGGGTGCTACTCTGGGCCTCAACCGTTCTTTCTTCCAGGGGTTGTTCCTTGCTCCCGTTGTTACTGCCGGAGCTTTAAAAGGAGCTATATTTGCCGCGAATCTATATGAAAGATTCGGCTTTGAATGCGTTCCCAATGCCACTGAGGAAAGATTTGACATAATCCAGGCTGTAAAGCTGGGATCACCCGAAGGAATGAACGCATTTTGCAAGGGTATCCAGGAGGCAGCTCCCGTTGACAGTTATGTAACTCCCGAACCCTGGCCCATGCCCGGTTATCATTCGGATGTTATAATGGCGGCAGGTGCCTTTATTCAGGGCTCATCCATCGAGCTTTCGGCCGACGGACCTCTTTATCCGCCCTATGCCGTATATTTTCAGGGCGGTCTCACCTGGTATCATGCAAAATTCGGTATCATGATGTCATTTCAGGAAATGGTTAACGCGGGACTTATAAAGATCAAATAATTTCTCTTATAACTTTTAGGATAAGGCTTAAATATGAAACTTGAGATCCACAAAAGAAAAAAGTCCGCAAGAATACGCAGACGTGAAAAGGAAGAAAAAAGAATAGTTCTTCTCCCCAAGCATATACTTTTCGTATTAAGCTTTATTTGCCTTGTAATAATGTTTGTATCCTACAGGTTCCCGGATACGATAAAACCGGTTAAAAATCTGGCGGATATTGTTTTAAGCCCCATGCAGTCCGGCATAAACCATGTGGGAAGTGCCATATCCGGCAGGTTCAAAAAACGGGAGACCATGGAAGAACTAAAACTTGAAAACGAGGAATTAAAAAAGAAAGTGGAAGAGCTTTCGTCTAAAGCCCGTCTTACAGATAACGATCAATATGAGCTGGATTCCCTGAGACGTCTGTACGATCTGGATACGGAATACCCGGATCTTCCAAAGACTGCCGCAAGGATCATTGCCCGGGAAAGTAACGGCTGGTATGATATATTCACCATAGATAAGGGCTCCGATGACGGCATCTGCGTTAATATGAACGTAATAGCCGGAAACGGTCTGGTGGGCATAGTTACCGATGTCAGAAAAAAGACCTCTGTGGTCAAGTCCATAATCGACGATAATTCCAATGTTTCCGCCATGATCGCATCATCCGGTGACAATTGCATAGTAAACGGCAACATGGCCATGCTAAGAAGCAACGGTACCATTGAGATCAATATGCTTCCCAAGGAATGTAATGCAATGGAAAACGAAGAAGTCCTTACTTCACGTATCAGTGATAAGTATCTCTCCGGTCTTCTTATAGGTTACATAAAAAATCTTGAGATCGATTCAAGTAATATGACAAAGGAAGCTTTACTGGTTCCTGCCGTGGACTTTCAAAAGCTGGACAATGTTCTGGTGATCACTGTACTTAAGGAAAAAGAAGCGGAAGCTTTAAGGTAAATGCCATGATCCGTTATTTAGTTTATCTGATCGAGATCATATTGTGTTATTTGTTGCAAACATCGGTGTTTGCAAATTTTCGCGTGTTCGGAGTGGTTCCGGATTGCTTTTTGATCCTTATCATTGTCATATCCCTTACCAAAGGTCAGAATCAGGCCATAGCCGCAGGCTTCTTTTCCGGCCTGCTTTTGGATCTCATGTTTTCCGAGACTGTCGGAACCTGTTCCCTGATCTATATGTTCATCGCTTATATCGCAGGCAGATTTAACAGGATATTTGATCCTCAAAGCCTTATAGTGCCTGCTGTTGCCATTTTTTCCGGAGAATTGTTCTATTCCCTGGCCTATTATATTTTCGGCTTCTTTCTCCTTGGAAAGACTTCCCTGGGATCTTACATGTTAAACATGATCCTTCCCAGAGCCTTTTATACCTTGGTTGTTGCTGTTGTACTTTATCCACTGTTCATGTTTATACAGAAAAAGCTCATGAGTCCGGAAGGCTTCTCAAATGAATGATGATAACTTCTTAAACAGAATAAAAGCTGTATTAACATCCAGGCTGTTTTACGTGGCTCTGTCTTTTGCGTTCCTTGCGGGTGTCCTTATCTTCAGATTGTACGATCTTCAGATAGTGGGAGGAAAGACCGTAAAAAGAAATGAAGAGTATTATACGGTCAAATTAAGGTATATACCTGCCACCAGAGGCATGATCTATGATCGTAACGGTAAACTCCTGGCCGGAAACGAACTTTCTTATTCCGTTTTTCTTGAGCAGTCCGCATCTTTAAGCGGAAATAAAGAAAAAAATGAGATGATCTTAAAGCTCTGTACAATATTAAGAGAACATGACATCGAGCCTGAATTTGAATTCGGTATAGCTGCGGATGAACGTGGTGATCTATATTTTACGGTCAGTGGTAATTCCGAACTCAGATTCAAGAAAAATGCTTACGGACTACGTTCTGTCAACAATCTTTCCGAAAAGCAGAGAAATGCCACCGCGGAGGAGGTTTTCGACTTTCTTTGTCACGGCGATAAAACCTCTGCCATGTTTCAGATCTCCGATGATCTGACCCTTGACCAAAAGCTGGACGTGGCCGCGGTAAGATATGCATATTTTACAAATCCGGATAATTCAGCCAGATACACAGTTGCCACCAACATAGACGATGTTACCATAGCCGCGCTTCTGGAAGCTTCGGGAGAACTTCCGGGAGTTTCCGTGGAGCAGCAGACCAAAAGAGTCTATTACTACAGTGAATATTTTGCCCATATCATAGGTTATACCGGTCTTATCACCGAAGATGAACTGGAGGCGCTTAACCTTGAATCCGAAAATGCTGACTATACATCTACGGATTATGTGGGTAAAACAGGCATAGAAGCCTCCTACGAGAAGGAACTTTCCGGAACCAAGGGAGTGGAAAAGGTTACATTGAACAGATCCGGAAGGATAATAGAAACAGAAATCATTTCCAAGCCTGTTTCGGGAAATAACATATATCTGTCCCTGGATGCGGAGCTTCAAAAGGACTATTACGGACTGCTGGAAGAAAACATAGCATCGGTCCTGGCGGCTAACCTTGTAAACTCGATGGATTACGGTACAAAAGGCATCAGTTCCGATGACATAAATATCCCTGTTTACGAATGCTATTATGCTTTGTTCGAAAATCATGTTTTTGATATAGATAAGCTTAAACTGGAGGATCTGTCGGATAACGAAGAAAGCATATATAAAAAGTTCTCTTCCTATAAGTCGGATATGCTTAAAGGGTTGAGGGAATATATGCAGTTCGGAAATTCCGCGCCTTTATCGGACCTTCAGGAGGAAGCCCATAAATATCTGGAATATTTCTTTAAAGAAATGAGAGAAAAGGGGTATCTATATGCCTCAAAAACCGGAAATCACGATCCGGAATACAAAAAATATACGGATAATGAGATGAGTTTGTCCGATTACATTGTTCATTGCATAAATAATGAGTGGGTAGACCTTAAAATTTTGGGGATAGAGGGAAGTTACTATACCACCGGAGAGATCTACGAAACCCTTATGGATACTATGTTTGATGACATTTCGGACAATGAAGCCATCGATCTTATGATATTCAGGGATCTGATTTTTTCATATAATTTGACAGGAACAGAAATTTGTCTTTTATTATTTGATCAAAATGTGATAGAATATAACGAAGAGGATTATATTAAATTAAAAGATTCGAAGATAAAACCTTTCAATTTTTTTAAGGATAAGCTCTCAGCTCTCGAGATCACACCCGCCATGCTTGCCATAGAGCCCTATAACGGTTCTGCGGTCCAGACGGATTGTAAGACCGGAGCTGTCATAGCCATGGTCACATATCCGGGTTATGACAACAATAAACTGGCCAATAAGATCGACTGGAAGTACTATTCAAAATTATTGGAAGACGGATCCAATCCTCTTTATAACCGTGCGACTCAGATGAGGATTCCCACAGGTTCCACCATTAAACCGCTTGTTGCGGTTTCCGGTATCTTAAACGGAGTTCTTACATCCACGGAAAAAATTCGCGATGAAGTTATATTTACCAAGATCGATCCGAGTCCTGCCTGTTGGTACATTCACGGGCACGGAGAACAGACTTTGGCCTATGCCATTAAGAATTCCTGTAACTATTTCTTTTATGAAGTGGGTTACAGACTCGCGACGAAAAACAGTGAAGAGTACTCCGATTCCCAAGGTATTTCATTGCTCACGGAAACCGGCACATTGTTTGGACTTAATAAAAATTCCGGCATTGAAATAAGTGAAGCGGAGCCTGTTTTTTCTACTTCGGATGCAGTTCGTTCGTCCATAGGTTACGGACACAGATTTACGGCCACACAGATGTCAAAGTATGCTACAGCCATTGCCACTCGAGGTAAGGTTTACGATCTGACCGTTATATCAAAGATAACCGACAAGGACGGCCATATCTTATATGAGAGTACTCCCGTTATATCCGGAGTTATCAACGGATTATCGGATGATGACTGGATGTCCATACATTCCGGAATGGAAATGGTGGTTTCCTCTTCAAGCACTTTGAAGAAAGCCTTTGCAAAGGTTCCCTATACCGTGGCGGCGAAAACAGGTACTGCCGAAGTATCGGCAACCAATGCAGCTCACGCACTCGCTATAAGTTTTGCACCTGAGAAAGATCCGGAAACAAGTGTAGTTGCCGTAATTACCAACGGATATTCCGGAACCAATGCGGCAATTCTTGTCAGTGATATTTACAAAGACTATTATCATATAATAGATAATACAAATCTTGGTGAAATAGAATTTATCGGAGACTGACAGGAGGTTAAATGAACGGTATAATTTCATTAAAGGGCAACAGATACGGACTTTCCGTTAACATTGCCTCCGATGCGTCGTTTGATGATATAAAGACTGAAACTGCCGAATACTTTAAACACGCATCAAAAATGTTCGGTAAAGAAAAAATCGCCATTGGTTTTGAGGGCAGACCGCTGAACGACGAAGAAAGAGAAGAATTGATCGGTATTATTCGGGACAGTTGTTCTCTGGATATTTTATGTATTATGGATTTTAATTCCGATACGGAAGAGAGATTCAGAAGGGCTGTTCAGAAATATAATGAACCTGAAGAGATAGAAATTGAGCCTGTTGAGGAAACTGTCGCAGCCGAAACTGAGGATACGATCTTTGAAGATGTCGAGGAAGTTCCCTCGGAAGAGGTCAATGCGGAAACATCCGTTTCGGAGCCTCCGGAAAATGAGGATTATATTTATTACTCACGGGAGGATATTCCAAAGATCGCCCGGTTTTATAAAGGTTATTTAAGAAGCGGCATGGTGCTCAACGAAAAAAGCAGCCTTGTAATACTGGGGGATATAAATGCCGGCAGTGAGATCTACTCCGAAGGGAGCATCATTATCCTGGGCAGTCTCAAGGGGAAAGCCTATGCAGGCATCAACGGTAACGAAAACGCCTTTGTATTCGCTCTTAATATGGATCCCATCCAGATCAGGATAGCGGATAAGATAGGCAGAGCTTCCGATTCCGTTGTCAAGAAAAAAGGAAAAAAAGAAGAGCATGAACCGAAGATCGCATTGGTAAAAGATAATGCCATTGCCATCGAGCTCGCATCCAGATCGGTTCTTAACGATATAATACTTTAAACTCGGAGGATTTTAAAACATGGGAGAGGTTATTGTAGTAACATCCGGAAAGGGCGGCGTTGGTAAGACCACGACCACTGCCAATGTCGGTACCGGATTGGCTAAACTCGACAAAAAAGTAGTACTGATCGATATGGATATCGGCCTCAGAAATCTCGACGTTGTTATGGGTCTCGAAAACAGGATAGTATACAATCTCGTTGATGTTATAGAGCAAAAGTGTAAGATCAATCAGGCATTTATCAAGGTAAAGGGATATTCCAATTTTTATCTCCTTCCCTGCGCTCAGACAAGAGATAAGACTTCTGTATCTCCTGAACAGATGAAGACCTTGACCGACACTCTTAAAAAGGAATTTGATTACGTCATTCTGGACTGCCCTGCAGGTATTGAACAAGGTTTCAGAAATGCCATTGCCGGTGCTGACAGAGCTTTGATCGTTACCACGCCTGAAGTATCTGCTGTCAGAGATGCAGACAGGATCATCGGTCTTCTTGATGCCAATGAGGTTAAACGTTATGACCTTATTGTTAACAGACTTCGCATGGATATGGTCAAGCGCGGAGAAATGATGTCTGCAGAAGACGTTCTTGAAGTACTTTCCATCAATCTGATCGGTATTGTTCCCGATGATGAAAATATCGTTGTGGCTACAAATACAGGTATCCCTCTTGTTGGTTCCGAATCATTGGCAGGTAAGGCGTTCATGAACATCTGTCACAGAGTTACCGGTGAAGAGGTCCCTTTCCTGGATCTTAACAAGAAAAGCGGATTCTTCTCCAAATTATTCGGTAAAAGGCAATAACGGGAGGGACAAAAATGGGCTTTTTCAGCAAAAAAAACAAACAAAAAAGATCCGGGCTGGATGCAAAAAGCAGATTGAAGCTTGTTCTCTATTCGGAGCATCAAGGACTTCCGCCCGAAACAATAGAGCAGATCAAAACAGATATTATTTCCGTTTTGTCAAAGTATGTTGATGTTGATATTGAGAATTTTGATATCAAGATCTCACCGGACGGAAAGCTTGCAGGCAGCAATGGTCCTGCATTACAGGCTAATATCCCCATAAAGGAAAGAAAAGTAAAACGGATCTGATCAAATGCTGAATCTGATTAAAAAGTTACGGGACAAGATCCTGTGTTATAACCTGAGGGAATACAATATTGCTTTAATGGTTTTTGCAGCTTCCTTAGGTGTCATTGGTGCATATACATTATTCGTGATGCCCGGAGTATCCGAAAAGCTCTATCTTAAGCAGCTGATCGGTGTTGCAGGCGGCATGTTTCTGGCCATGTTTGTATCGGTTTTTGATTACAGATTTTTGGCCAGACTGTATGTCCCCATGTATCTTTTGAACCTTTTGCTTCTTGCCGCCGTTAAATTTACACGATTCGGCGTTACCATATACGGTGCCAGGAGATGGCTGGGGATCAAAGAGATCTTTTCTTTTCAGCCTTCGGAACTTTCCAAGGTCATTATGATCATTGTGATGGCCAAGATCTATCAGATATTGGAACCGAAGTTAAAAAAAATCTATGTAATACTTATAGTAGGAGCGGTCTTTGGGCTTCAATGGCTGCTCATACTGATAGAACCCGATCTGTCAACAAGCATAGTCTTTGCATTATTGTTTGTGATCATGCTTTTTGCTTCGGGATACAATATAAAGGCGATAGCGGCATTGATCGTAGTAACCGTACCTCTTCTCATATTTGCTTTTTGGTACGTTCAGCAGCCGGATCCCTTATTCATAACAGAAAATCAACAAACCAGAATACTTGCTTATCTTCATCCGGAGGATTATCCGGACACCATGTACCAACAGCTTAATTCCGTTTCGGCTATTGGCTCCGGCGGACTTTTGGGAAAGCAGTTGAACAATGATACAGGCACCAGAGGAACGGTGTATGTACCGGTTCGTGAAAGTGATTTTATTTTCACAGGGATATGCGAGGAGTTCGGGTTTCTTGGAGCAACACTCGTCATCATATTATTCTTCTTGATGGCGCTGAATATCTTAAAGATCGCGTATAACGCGTCCGACTTGCTCGGAAAATTGATTGGAGTGGGTTGCGCCTGTGTTTTCACATCTCAGATGTTTGTTAACATCGGCGTTGTTACATTGCTTCTTCCGAATACGGGAATTCCGTTGCCGTTTGTAAGCAACGGATTAAGTTCTGCACTCAGCAGTTACATTATGCTTGGGATAGTACAGAACATAGCAATCAATCATGATGTTGCCCTTAAAAAGGAAAGCGAGGAATTGATCAGATGAACATAGGCTTAATTGCACATGATGCCAAAAAGAAGCTTCTGCAGAGTTTCTGCATAGCATATAAGGGGATATTGTCGAAACATTCTCTTTTTGCTACAGGAACCACCGGAAGAATGATAGAGGATGGCACAGGGTTAACCGTTCATAAGTATCTCGCGGGGCATCTCGGAGGACAGCAACAGATGGGAGCTCAAATAGAGAGCAATGATATGGATATGATAATCTATCTGAGAGACCCTTTAAATCCAAAGTCACATGAGCCTAACGTATTTGATATCATCAGTCTCTGTGACACTCATAATATTCCTTTTGCAACGAACATAGCAACCGCAGAGTTGCTGGTAAAGGCCTTGGACAGGGGAGACCTTGACTGGAGAGAATTGTATAAGAATTAAGTAGTGACTAAGATGTTAGCTGTGAACGTTATAAGGCACATGAAATAAATTTCATGTGCACACGGATAATAAGCGCTCTTACAAGCAAGCTTGACGATCGCTCATCATCCGTGTGTTTATGTAAGCTTCGCTTACATAACCTTATAACGGGGTTAGGTAATAAATCAGAACTTTAATCTTTACGTTTTTTTCTAACGCAATGGCTGTTATACGTTGCATATACTAACTTTGATAATGAATTTCTCATTCATTATAAATATCATTTCAGGAGGATGAAATTATGATACAGATTATTGCAGGTGAAAAGGGAAAGGGTAAAACCAAAATTATTCTTGACAGAGCCAACGCCGACGTGTTGCACTCTAAGGGAAGCATTATCTACATCGATAAAAATTCGAAGCATATGTATGAACTTAACAACAAGATCCGTTTGATCAATGCTAAGAATTATTTCATCAACAACGCTGATGAATTCGTCGGCTTTATCAGTGGTATCATTTCACAGAATTATGACATTTCCAGCATCTATCTGGACAGCTTTTTAACTATTGCATGTATCGAAGCCAAAGATATGGAAGGTTTGATCGATAAGCTTGAAGTCCTTTCGAGCGCATTTAAGGTTGATTTCATCCTCAGTGTTTCATCCAATGCCGATAGATTAAGCGAAAAGGTAAGACAGAACGTTGTTGTTGCTTTATAAGAGTATATATTGATAATAAATGCACAAGGCGGGAAACTGCCTTGTGCTTATTATGTTTTCAGGTCTTTGATCTATAACTTGACGCCGGAGGTTTATAAATTGTCAGGTACGAAGCCCACAAAAATTAAACAGCGTAAAGAGGTCAATATAGGACTGGTTATTTTTTTGTTTGTCCTTATTTACCTGACAATCAATGTTTATGTTCCTTTGACAAAAACAGAGATCTCAATTTATGAAGTACCTGTGGGCAGGCTTTATTCAAAAGATGTGTTCAAGGGTCTGATCGTCCGTGAAGAAAAACTTTATACCACTTCAAAAAGCGGATATATCAATTATTATTTTAAAGAGGGAGATAAGATCTCCAAAAACGAAAGTGTTTATTCCATTGGTTCCGACGGTTCCGTCTATGAAAGACTAAGCACAGAGAAATCAGGGATCAAGCTTACTTCCCGGGAAATATCGGATCTAAAGGCTTTTATTAACAAGAGCTACATAAAAGCATCGGATTTTGATGAGTTTAATACTGTAAAAGACGAGATACTTCAGTATTATCGTCGTACAATGGACAAAAAGGTAATGACCCGTCTGAACGATATCATAAAGGTTACCGGGCTGAATACCGGCTTTAATATCGTGAATTCCGATTCCTCCGGTATAATTTCCTATTACCTGGACGGTTATTCCAATGTGAATGTGAATAATTTCAATACTTCCATGTTCGAGGAAAAGTATGCTTCCCAATATGCTTATTCCACAGATCTGGCCGAAGCCGGAACTATCGTTTACAAACTTATAACCTCAGATGACTGGAATATTATCGTGGAATTGAACGATGATATCTTTTCAAAACTTTCGGGTAAAGAAAAAGTCACCTTTACCATTAATGACGGGCAGAAGATCACTGCACCGGTCAGTTTTTCAAAATGCGGCACCAAGTATTATGCCATTATAAAACTTGATAAATATATCTCTAACTATACTGCTGAGAGATTTGTTGATATTTCTTTTGATACGGAAGAAAACTCGGGACTTAAGATACCGGTTTCTTCATTGGCTTATAAGGATTTTTACCGTATACCTTCTTCTTATTTTACGAATTATAAGACAAATGAGAATGATAAGGAAAAGATCGGTCTTACCATAGAAAGGACCGATGAAAAAAACGGAGCGAAAACCTATGGCTTTTTGGAAACAGAGATCTTTTGGAAAGATGAAGGTTTTTATTACATCAGCGGAAATCTTATCTCTTCCGGTGAATATATAGTAAAACCGGATAAAACCGAGAGTTCAATGCTTTATCTGTTTGCCGTAAAGCTGGAAGGCGCTTACAACATCAATAACGGCTATGCTGTATTTAAACGCGTGGAGCGTCTGGAATCGGGAACTGACTATGTTCTGGTCAAAAGGAATTCCCCCTCCGGACTAAAGGCTTACGACCATATTGCACTTAAAGCCGATAAGGTAACGGAAGGTGCCGTCATCTACTAAAAACTATTGACAGTGTATTAAAAAATAAGGATAATGTAACATATTGAAAGGCATGAGGAGAATTCTTTATGGGAAAATTAATTCAAGGTTTTTTGAATTCATTAAAGCTTACGGATGAAGAGGATTATGACGATGATGAAGATTTTGATATCGTCATGGATAACAGCCGCAAGCGCGAGGTTGTGCCTAAGCGTGAAAATCCCCCTTTAAGAAAATATGAAGATATGCGTGGAAGAACAGATAAAGAGGAAGAGGAAGATGAGTACGATGATGAGCCCATAGCTCAAAGACGTACCTTTAATTCCCGTCCCTCGGGAACAACATCTCCGAGCCGCGATACTTCCTTCGGTTCTTATCGCCCCCAGTCACAGAGGCCTTCATCCTCCGGACAGAGTTTTTATTCGGGACGTACCTCCCAGTCTCAAAGAAACACGGTTCAGCAGCCCCAGAGCAAAACAGCCGTGCCTTTAAGATCCTCTCTTTCAGATCGCCGCATATACGTTCTAAACCCCAAGTCTTTTGAGGAAGCCAAAGAAGTAAGTGAAACAGTTAAAGGCGGTGGAGTGATCTTCCTTAATTTTGAAGGCGTAAGGGTGGAACTTGCCCAGAGACTCATGGACTTTGCCGGAGGTGCTGTATATGCCCTCGGCGGTCAGATCTATCAGATCACAGGTTATAATTTCATCGCCGCACCCGGTGATGTGGATATCGAGGGTGACATTCTTGCTCAGATCACATTGACAGGCAGTGATTTTCCGACATTTAACAAGTATTGATCAGGGAGGAAAAGAAGATGTTAACACCTGTAGATATACAGAATAAATCCTTTAAGGCCTTGGGCCTCGGATATGATAAAAAAGATGTGGATTCTTTTCTTCAGGAAATAGCCGGCAGCTTTTCGGAACTCCTTAAAGAAAAAAAAGGACTTGAAAATAAGGTAAGTGAACTTGAAGAAGCATTGATCCATTATCGTTCCATTGAGAAAACAATGCAAAAAGCCTTGATACTCGCCGAAAAAACAGCTGAGGAAACAAGAGCAAGTGCATTTGAAAATGCAAGGCAGCTTGAAAACGATGCCATGACCAAATCTCAGGTCATTCTGGGTGATGCCCGCAGGGAACTGGACAAGATAAATCAGCAGATAATTCATCTGAATCAGGTTTTTGATACCTATAAGATCAACTTTAAAAACCTTGTAAATGCTCAGATAGAACTTATAAATTCCGATTCCTTTAATATTTCTGCCAGTTTATTGAATACGGACGGTATCGCTGTACCGAAAAAGTTTTACGATAAGAAAGAAGAAAGAAACGCTGCTTCCGATAATGATCAGAAAGATAATGACTTCGAGATCATAAACGGAAAAGCGGAAAATTGAAATGGAAAAAAAGTTTAATAAATCAACTTATATATTTCAGGCCCTCGTATTTGTCGTTTTAGTGGCCATAGATCAATTCACGAAGGTTCTTGCGAGGAAATACCTGATCACAGACACCGGCGCCTCAAAAAGCTATTATTTGATCAAAAACGTGTTATGCTTTCATTATCTTGAAAACAGAGGTTCTGTTTGGGGAATACTTCAGGACAGGATCAACTTCCTTTTGATCGTATCTTTATTATTATTTGCTATATTGCTATTCGTTTATATCAGACTTCCCAAGGAAAAACATTATCTGCCTCTTATCTGGATTGATGTGTTTATGCTCGCGGGAGCAGTGGGAAATACTATTGATCGTATTTTCTTCGGATATGTTACAGATTTCATTTATGTGGAGATCATCAATTTCCCCATCTTTAACTTTGCCGACTGCTGCATTACAGTGGCTGCGGCACTTACCATAGTTATGATTTTGACCAGATACAAGGAAGACAATTTTTCATTCTTTTCCATAAAGAAAAAGAAGATCGAGGAAAATGGAGAAAGTAATACTGACAATCGATGAAGAGACCGCCGATCTCCGTATCGACAAATTCATCTCTTCGCAAACGGAAGGAATGTCCAGAACCGCTATTCAACGATTGATTGATGGCGGTTTTGTTTCTGTATTCGGCAAAAAGATAAGATCCAGCTACAAGACCGTAGAAGGTGATGTTATAGAGGTTATATTCGCCGATGCGGAAAAACCTGATATAAAACCCGAAAATATCCCTTTGGATATAATATACGAAGATGCGGATATCATTATAGTAAATAAGCCTAAGGATATGGTAGTACACCCGGCTGCGGGACACTATTCAGGTACACTGGTAAATGCACTGCTTTATCATTGCGGTGACACTTTGTCTGGAATAAACGGTATTATGAGACCGGGTATAGTTCACAGGATCGATAAGGATACCACGGGTGCTCTCGTGGTCTGTAAAAATGATATAGCTCATCAATGCCTGTCAGATCAGCTTAAGGTCCACTCCATAACCCGAAAATACGAAGCCATTGCCAACGGTTGCTTTAAAGAAGCTTCGGGACGGGTTGATGCACCTATAGGAAGAGACCCAAAAGACCGTAAAAAGATGGCTATTAATTACAAGTCAGGAAAAGAAGCCATTACAAATTACCTGGTTTTGGAAAACCTTGGAGGAAAGTACTCCCATATAGAATGCAGACTTGAGACCGGAAGAACCCACCAGATCAGAGTCCACATGGCATCTTTGCATCATCCGTTACTGGGTGATGAGGTTTACGGACCTTCAGAAAAACATTATAATCTGCAAGGGCAGTGCTTACATGCAAAAACTATAGGTTTTATTCATCCCTCCACCAAAGAATATGTGGAATTTGAAGCTCCTTTGCCTGAGTATTTTGTTTCTCTTTTGGACAAATTAAGAAGATCGGTAAATTTTTAGGAAACATATAAATGGAAAATAAGGCATTAAAAAGAAATATAACAGAAAAGATCAAGCAATGGGAAGATCATGAGGAAGGGCCTCTTTTACTCTACGGATTAAAAGGCGTGGGTAAAGCATTTATATGCCATGAGTATGCTAAACTTTTTCATGATTCCTTTTTACATTATGAGCCTGAGCTTTTCCTGACACGTGAGGACAGTATCGAAGATCCCGCCGCTCATATAGGAGATCACTTCGGTTTAAGTAAAGAGGCCCTTGAAGCAAATTTTTTGATCTTAAATGAAACAGAAAAAGCTGAAGGATTTTTTTTACGGCTTTTAAAGGAAGCTGTTGTCCATAGCTGTAAATGGATCTTTATTTCCGATTACGATTACACAATAGGCGCAGATGTAGGTTCCTTTAAAAAACTTCACATGTACCCTTTGCAATTTGATGAATTTCTTACAAATCTGGGTTACAATGACTGGTATGTGAATTCCATCGGAGAGACTCTTTTGAGGCATGAAAAACTGCCTGATATCGTACACAATAACCTGATCTCCACCTTCGAAGAGTATCTTTGGACAGGAGGTATGCCTGAAGTGGTTAATGAATACATAAGGGAAAACCGCCTGGGGATCAACGCAAAACAGAACGATGCCAAATTATTGATCTACAATACAGTAAATTTCATTAAAGAAACTTCTTTAAAGACTAAATGCCAGCAGATCCTTGACACTCTTGACGAACAACTTTCCAAGCCAAATAAGAAATTCATGTTCAGCCTCATCAGAAACGGCGTAACATACAATATGTATTCGGAAGCTATAGATGAACTGGTAAGAAAAGGTTTGGTCCTTAAGATAGAAGAGCTATCGGATAACAGAAAGTTTAAGCTGTATCATCCGGAATATACATTTAATAAAACTCAGTGTTTTGATGAGATTACAGATGTAGAATTTCTTCTCAGGGAAGAAAACTATATCCTGGCCACAATGTTGGAAAATGAAATGGACGTTTATTTTTGGGAGTCGGGAAACAGGGCTGAACTGCCTTTTGTTATAAAAAAGAAGGACGGTGATCTTATTCCCGTTGACTACTTGAACGAGATCAGAAGATCCTCTAAGAGCATTTCATCCTATCAGAGTAGACAAACATCATCTAAAGCCTTGAAAATCACCAATTCTAATTTTGTAGAAGAAGACATATTCGTAACCCTTCCCGTATACTCGGTATTTTATTTGGAAAAACTTTCGAAAGAACTGCTTTAATTCTTGACAAAACAATTTCTATGGTGGTAGAATTATCACCACGGAAGATCATTTCAATATGTTGAGGAGTATTGAAAGTAAAAGCATCTACCGCGGTAGATTAGTTTTGGAAGGACGGAGTTTTGAAAATGGGAGAGGAAATTCGATTACATGAGGGTGAATTAAATGTTATGGAGTTGCTTTGGGCAAATGACCAGATTGCAGCAAAAGACATTGCAAATATCATTAAGAACTACATCGGATGGGAGAAAAACACCACCTACACAGTTATCAATCGTTTGATCGATAAGGGAGCTGTAAGCCGTGAGGATCCCGGATTTATATGCAGAGCTTTGATAACCAAGGAAAAGGTTCAGGAAATTGAAACAAAAGCATTATTAAATAAGGTTTTCAGCGGTAAGATCAGTAATTTCTTTAATGAATACTTACGCCACATTTCCCTGACACCTTCGGATATTGTTGAACTTGAAACGGTTCTCAGTGAACATAAACGTTACAAGATATGAAAATTTAAAGCTTTATACGGCCGATACCGTATAAAGCTTTTTTCTTTACGTTTACATAGGTTTTTAAGCTTTTTTCTTATTTTTCCCTAAGTTTGACCGCATCCTTGGCAGAACGCCTTCTTTCTTCGTCTATAGCCGCATAATGGCGTTTTGTGGTATTTACATCCTTATGTCCCAGGACCTCTGCAACAAGGTAAATATCCCCGGTTTCAGTGTATAATTGAGTGCCATAGGTACTTCTCAGCTTGTGAGGCGTAATTTTCTTGGAGGAAACGGAGAGTTTTGCGTATTTTTTTACCATGAATTCTACATTTCTTACGCACATACGTTTTTTTCGCGATGAAAGAAATAACGCATTTTCACTGCCAGATTCGGGAATTATCTTTTTTCTTTCCTCCAGATAATCGATCAAGGCCTCATGAACCTCATCACCGAAATAAACAAAAGACTCGTTTCCGCCTTTTCGAATGATGTTAATACGATCGTTTTCCATGTCCAGATCCTTAAGATCAAGGCCGACACATTCGGATACACGGATACCGGTTCCAAGTAAAAGGGTAGTGATAGCCAGATCTCTGACCTTGTTTTTTTCGTGAAACTCCAGGGATTTCTTCGACAGATTTTTTCCTGTTTCCACTGTATCAAGGAAATCAACAACTTCATTAGGATCCATCCTGATAATATTTTTTTCGTGGATCTTTGGTACTCGTACCTGTAATGTGGGATTTTCATTTATTATCTGATGTGTATGATAATAATTGTACATGGCTCTTAAAGAAGAAATCTTTCTTTTAATACCTGCCTCTGAATTTGTGTAGGTTTTCCCTTCGGAATTCTCATAAAGTTTAAGATAGTCCAAAAATTCTTCAATGTCCTCGGCTATAAAACGCTCAAGAACCGTAGGATCCCTCATGGCAGAAAATTCTTTGTCTTTAAACTCCGGATTATTTTCTCTGACAAATTCAAAAAAAACTTTGAGATCTTCAGCGTAAGCGATCCGTGTTCTTGACTGAGTGATGGGTTCAATACCTCTGAAAAAAGTTTTTACAAATGCAGGAAGTGAATTTTCCAGCTCGCGTAATTTGTTTATGTTATTAATATTTTGTTTGTCATGATAATTTATTTCTTTCATGGGTTTAATTCCTTATCATCTGAAAACCGCTTTTTAAGGTATAATTATTTCGTTAAACTCGCGTTTGGCGAAATAATGTTTACATAAAATATACCTCTCTTTCCATCGTATGTCAAGTAAATTACGTGCAAATTACGATGATCCGAGCAAGATTTAAGCCACTCAAATTTAAAAGTAAATGCAACTTTCCGAGACTTACTGCAGCTATTGTTAATAAAAATTTTCATAGAATAAGGGATTGCGATAAGTCTCAGATTTCAGGGCATGAAAAGAGACCTCTTATGGAGGTCTATTGGAGGTCTCTTTTCTGGGGTTCAAAAAATGAACCTATAACCCCGTCCCCGGGGTTCATTTTAGGGCCTTTCGCTTTCTTACGATAATGGCAGTGCCGAGGCCTCCCGCAAGACTGAGGCTGCCGACCACTGCAATGGGGATGACAAGGTCTTTGGGAGTTACGGCCGGCTCTATTGTGAACTTTAATTCCTCCCTCCAGTCATTAAAGACCACCGTCATCGTGTGGTCTCCTGCTTCCAGGCTGTTAAGGGTTTCGTATGCTATGGAAACGGAATTATCGTAGCGGTCTGTGGTGTACTTTGCATCTTTGCCGTCGATCAGGATTCCTTCCAGATGATCGATGACGGAACCCTCATCTTCGCTTCTAAGAAGCTTTAGGATAAGTGGCGTCTTTTTCCCCTTCTTGTAGGTCAGACCTTTGCTGTTGTCGGATGTTCCGGCGTTCTCGGCAGCAGAGATCCTGTAGCTTACCACATCTCCTTCGGTGAGGCCGCAGATCTCGCAGGTTCTGGGAGTCCATCCTGTGGCTTCCTTCCACTTGTGGTCTTCGGTCTTTGGGATGCTTTTACCCATGATAAGATCATGGCATCTTGCGCATTCCATATCCGCTTCCTTACCGGGTTCGGCACAGGTGGGAGCCTTATAGGTCTCGACAAGCACCTTATAGTCGTGGCCTAAAGGGAGTCCGTAAGTAAAGGTTTCCGTTCCCTTTTCACCGCAGGTGCAGCTCATATAATAAACTGCCTCATGGGTGCAGTCTGCAGGGGTCTTAAGGTATTTATCTTCTGCTTTCCTCAGTTCAAAGGTGTGAGGAAGCCTGGCGATCACCGCACCTGTGATCACCTCCTGACATCGGGTGCATTTCAAATCCCTCTCTTTACCTTCCGACGTGCAGCAGGGAGCTACTTCAGACCCTATGACCTCTTTATAGTCATGTCCCAGGGCGTTGCCGTGAATAAAGGTCTCCGTCCCCTTTTCCCCACAGGTACAGCTCATATAATAAACCGCCTCATGGGTGCAGTCTGCAGAAGTCTTAAGATACTTATCAGATGCCGTCTTTTGGTCAAAGGTATGGGGAAGCTTGGCGATCACGGCTCCTGTGATCACATCCCCGCAGCGAAGGCAGCTTTGATCCGCTTCCTTTCCTTCCGATGTACAGGTCGGTGCTATGGAGCTTTCCGAAACCTCCTGATAAAAATGTCCGAGAGGACTGCCGTAGGTAAAGGTCTCGGTACCGCACTCCCCGCAGATACAGCTCTTGTAATAAACTGCAGAATGGATACAGTCAGCATCGCTTTTAAGATAGGTTGCATTTACCACTTCACGGTCGTAAGTGTGAGGCAGTACGGGGATATAACTGCCGTAGATCACATCATGACAGCGGGAGCATTCCCTGTCCGATTCTTTTCCTGAAGAAGTGCAGCTGGCTGATTCGTAGCTTCCGGGCACATAATGATAATCATGCCCGAGAGGACTGCCCTGGGTAAAGGTATCATTATCTGTTCCCCTTGCACCGCAAACACAGCTCTTGTAATACACCGCAGCATGGGTACAGTCTGCAGCGGTTTTAAGATATTGTGCCGAAGTCTCAGTCCTGTCATAGGTATGCGGCAAGGGCTCTATGGTTCCCCCTGTGATCACCGCATGGCATCTGTTGCATTCCCGATCCGCTTCCTTTCCTGCGTTTGTACAGGTGGGAGCTGTATAGGTCCCGGGAACCTCTTGATAGTCATGTCCGAGAGGACTTTCGTAAGTAAAAATTTCTGTTCCCCTTGCACCGCAGGTACAGCTCTTGTAATACACCGCAGCATGGGTACAGTCTGCAGGGGTTTTAAGATATTGTGCCGAAGCCACATTTCTGTCGTAGGTATGCGGCAAGGAATCTATGGTTCTCCCAGCGATCACCGCATGGCAACTGCTGCATTCCAGATCTGCTTCCTTTCCTGCGTTTGTACAGGTGGGAGCTGTATAGGTCCCGGGCACATCATGATAGTCATGTCCGAGAGGATTTCCGTAAGTAAAAGTTTCTGTTCCCCTTGCACCGCAAACACAGCTCTTGTAATACACCGCAGCATGGGTACAGTCTGCAGGGGTTCTAAGATATTGTGCCGAAGCAACGTTTTGGTTATAGACGTGTTCCCAAACAGCGTAAAGAGTGAGATTCTGGGTTAAGGTAACAGATTGCCCGGCCGTGTAATTGGTTCCGTTTCCATTAGCTAACGTATTCCATCTACAAAAAGCATACCCGACCCGGGAAAAGGTATTATTGGGAATTCTGCCCTGAACTCCTATTGGTCTCGTTAACACTACATCATTACCTGTTCCGCCGTTTGCTTTAAGTGAAAGATTGGCTGTATTCACTCTTCGAGCGGTACCGTTTTGAATCTCCTGAACAGTTGCACCGGGTTCATAGTAAAGAACATCTCCCGTAAACGTGGGATGAGAATTGTTGGTAAATTCAATATCAGTCCAGTCCCTTCCTCCTATATAGGGACGGTTGTCATCATACAATCCCAACCTTACCGTAGCATTGTCAAGGATCCTTACTCCGGTACAGTATCCTGTGCGTGATCCACCTATAGCTGCGCTATCTCCTCCACCCACAACTATGACATTTGCATTGCCACCGATCGTGATATCAGAGCCTGAGCCACCCTGACCTCCTCCGATCCCGGCGCCTGAACCCGAATGATTTACAGTAACCTGAGCATTGTCTTCGATCGTGATATCAGAGCCTGAGCCTCTATAACCTCCTCCGATCCCGGCGCCCGCAACCAAATGATTTACAGTAACCTGAGCATTGCCACAGATCGTGATATCAGAGCCTGAGCCACTATCACCTCCTCCGATTCCGGCGCCCCAACCCGAATGATTTACAGTAACCTGAGCATTGCCACCGATCGTGATGTTAGAACCTGCGCCTTCCAGACCTCCTCCGATCCCGGCGCCCTGACCCAAATGATTTACAGTAACCTGAGCATTGCCACCGATCGTGATATCAGAGCCTGAGCCACGATAACCTCCTCCGATCCCGGCGCCGTCACATTCGCTACCTATATTTATATTTAATGAAGCACTCTGACTCCCTTCAACATTGCTTATAATAAGGCTCCCACTGTTTTCTTTACTTATTCCTGTTCCCAAAGGTGAGCTCAGTGTGTTATTACCCTCCAATAGAATGGTCACATTTCCGGTACCCAATATTCGTAAAGCATATTTTTCCCTACCAAATGTTACTCCGGATAAAATTTCCATATTAATTGTTACTCCGGATAAAATGACTGTTATATCCTCATTTTCATTTGCATTAATTGTGAAACTACTGTCTGATGAGCCTGTAACCCTTACTATAGAATATTGACTTCCGTCAACAATTCTTGTATTTTGCACGTCTACTTCAGGAACATTATCTCCCTTAACCATATTTACAGGCATCAGCCCGATCAACAGCAGCAAACACAAAAAACAACCTGTTACTTTTTTCCACGTGACTTTCATTTAGTCTCCTCCCTTTATGACCCTTTGGGGACGGGGTTAGGGGTTCATTTTCAAAAGATATAAATTCCACCCGCTCCACCTCTTTCGGCACGTTGTCGAAAATACGAAATAAAAAACACCCATAATACGATCAACTCGAATTTTGGGTGCAAAAAAACAAACCATATAAATACTTAAAATCCCATACTTTGAACGATACGTCACCGTAATCGATGACGCTTATCTTCCTTTCCATAACCAACAACCCCTGTTCAAAAAACAACCACCAAAACATATAAGATTATAAAATGTTAAAACAGATCATGTCAAGGATTTTTTATCATAAAGGCTGCAAGTTTCAGCAAAGTCTGTAAAAATTCTGCAAAGCTTATCAGAGTTCAACAGTTTTACCGTCGCTCCAGATCCTTTCCAGATCATAAAAATCTCTGTTTTCTTTTGTGAAAATGTGTATGATCATATTTCCGGCGTCGATCAAAGTCCAGCCGTTATTCCTTCCCCCTTCGGTCTTTACATCTTTGATGCCTGCCTTTAAAAGCGCTTCTTCCGCTGCATCCACCAGTGCATCCACCTGAGGCTGATTGTTCCCGTCAGTGATGATAAAAAAATCCGTCATGATGGAAATCTTGCTTATATCCAGGATCTTGATGTTCTCAGCCTTCTTTTCATCCAGTGCCTTATAGATTTCAGTTAATATCTTACGATTTTTCTCTGTCATTATTTTTCTCCGTTTCTTAAAAATGATCCTTTGGGGACGGGGTTATGGGTTGAACCTTTGGGGACGGGGTTAGGGGTTCATTTTTTGGAAAAATGAACCCCTAACCCCGTCCCCAAAGGTTCAACCCATAACCCCGCCCCCAAAGGTTCATTTTATTGTATCTTCGTTGTCAAGAAATACCTTGTAGTAGTCGAAGGTTTTATTCATGGAATCGTCTATTTCGCTGCCTTTTTCTTTAAGAAAGCCTATGGTAGCCTTTAATATCATGGCGGTGGCCTTGTCTATGTCTCTGAAGACCAAGGATCTGATCTCTTTTAAGGGCGGATCCATTACAAAGGCTCTCTGGGGTTCAAGAAAATCGGCGCAGAACACGATCTGCTCCAGACGCGTCATTCCGGGGCGTCCCACAACGTGATTTCTTATGGAATTTAAGAAATCCTCATCTTTAATACCGTATTTATCCTGTATAAGACCTGCGGCCAGTTTACCGTGTATCAGCTGCTTTAAACGGCGTTCTGTATCGGTTAAAGCTATGCCTTTTTCGTCGCAGAGTCTCTCCTGCTCATCATGAGGGATTTCTTTTGCGCTGTCATGCAAAAGACCTGCGGCTGTGGCTTTATCCACAGCTACACCGTAAACCATGGCCAGAGCTGCGGCTGTATAGGCAACACCCAGGGAATGCTGAAACCTGAAGGTACTTAAGGTTTTTTCCATTTCCTTAGTGAATTTCTGGATCTCGTCGGCCGTAAAATAAGAGCCGTCCTTACAGCAGCCGTACAGTTCTTTCTTATCGATATATTCGATCACTGCCGAAGGCAGGTCTGATGATTTTAGATTACCTGAACGGATGTGCTTACGTATATCCGAGGATGAAACAAAATTGCAGGGATAATCGATGAACTCGATCTTTGCACCTATGCTTTTCTTAAGACCTTCCGCTTTATTCTTTAATACAGCCAGCCTTGTTTCCCCTCTTTCAGCCACCAGCAGGGTACATTTATTAACGATATTTGCGGGATCCTTCCACTCATCAAGCCACATCAGGGAATCTCCGCCTATAATGAAATAAAGCTCTGTTTCGGGCTCCAGATTCTTTAAATAGGCAAGGGTGTCACAGGTGTAGGTGTTTCCCGGGCGCTTAAATTCCAGATCGGAAATATAATAGCCCTTCTTTTCGCCGCCAAGAACTTCATCAACAGCAAGCCGTGTCATTTCCATACGATCTTCAAAAGACACCAGTTGCCTCGGATCCTTGTAAGCAGGTCTTGCTGCGGGCATAAACACAAGCCTGTCAAGTCCGAACTGTTCTTTGGCAGCCTTACCGAGAGAAAGATGGGCATTGTGTATTGGATTGAAGGTTCCTCCTAAAATGCCTGTTTTCATGATCACCTCGGAAGTTCTATTTTTCTCTTGTCCTTGTCTTTTGCCTGTTTATATACAACGATCTTTCTGCCTGTTACGGAAACCACATCGGAATGGGTTCTGTCCGCAAGTATACCCGCCAGTTCCTTGGGCTCATCATCGCAGTTCTTAAGCACCGAGATCTTTAAAAGCTCGTTCTTTTCAAGATTTTCAATGATTGCTTCCGTAAATTCGGGAGTAAGGCTGTTCTTTCCTATCTGAAACGAAGGATCCAGATTTTGTGCCAGTCCGCGCAGATAGGCTCTCTGCTTTGTAGTGATCATATGCTCTCCTTATTTATAATAATCGAAGGACCAACCGTAGATCCTTACGGTATCTCCGTCTTTAATTCCCATGGACTCAAGCTCATCCAGTATTCCGTTGGTCCTCATAAAATTCTGGAAGAATTCAAAGCCCTTTTCGGAATCCAGATTAGTATATCCAAGCATCTTCTCGATCCTGGGTCCTTCAATAACATATTCCTTTTCATTTTCGTCATAAGAAACGAAATAAGGCTCGCTGTCAGACTCAAGAGCTTCGGGATAGAATTCCTTTTCGAAAACAATGGGCTTGTCTCCGCATTTTTTCAAAAGGTCATTTACGTAGTAAAGAAGCTCGGTAATGCCCTCGCCGCTGACAGCCGATATAGGGAACACTTTGATGCCCTGAGGCTCAAATTCGTCCTTTATAAGCTGCAGAGCAATGTCTTTTTCCTCTCCGTAAAGTGTATCCAGCTTATTAGCCGCGATAACCCAGGGCTTTGAGGAAATGGAAGAATTATAGGCTTCCAGCTCTTTATTAATATTGTAGATATCCTGTACCGCATCTCTTCCTTCCGTGCAGGCCGCATCCACTATATGGATAAGTACTCTGCAGCGCTCGATGTGCTTAAGG
Source organism: Lachnospiraceae bacterium (assembly GCA_016287765.1). Next base: position 13,293 of record JAEEWS010000007.1, on the reverse strand, counting down.
AACTGATGACCCAGACCAACGCCTTCGGAAGCTCCTTCAATAAGTCCCGGAATATCAGCCATTACGAAGCCTTCACCGTTTTTAAGGTCCACCACACCCAGATTGGGATTCAAAGTGGTAAAATGATAATTCGCGATCTTGGGACGTGCGTTGGACACGCGGCTTAACAAAGTGGATTTACCTACATTGGGGAAGCCCACCAGACCCACGTCCGCTATAACCTTAAGCTCCAGGATAACGGTGAGTTCTCTTGCTTCCTGACCGGGCTGGGCATATTGAGGCACCTGCATGGTGGCTGTGGCATAATGCTGATTGCCTTTGCCGCCTCTTCCGCCTTTTAACACCACTTCACGATCGTTGCCGTTTGACATATCGGCTATCACCTTACCGCTGGTAGCTTCACGTATGACTGTTCCTTCGGGCACCTTAAGAATAAGGTCGTTTCCGTTGGCTCCGGTACAATTGTTGCCCTTGCCGTCTTCTCCGCTTTCAGCGCAGTATTTCCTGACGAAACGGTAATCCGTAAGAGTGTTCATCCCCTTATCCACTTCAAAGACGATATCTCCGCCTTTTCCGCCGTCCCCTCCGTTAGGTCCGCCGGCTGCAACAAAAAGTTCACGGCGAAATGCAACACAGCCGTTTCCGCCTTTACCGGACTTTATATAAATTTCTGCTCTGTCAGCAAACATAGCATATCCTTTCTCAACTCGCAAATGCTTTTAAATCTTTAATTCATTACAGAAAATTTAAGCCCCGAAGCTTATCCCTCGGGGCTTAATCAATCATCTCTACTTGGATTCTTCTACAGGATAAACAGAAGCCTGCTTCTTATCTCTTCCCAATCTTTCGAATCTCAAAACACCATCCTTAAGTGCGAATAATGTATCATCGCCACCGCGTCCAACATTAACGCCGGGATGAATCTTTGTTCCACGCTGTCTGTAAAGGATGTTTCCGGCCAAAACAAACTGACCGTCGGCACGCTTAGCACCAAGTCTCTTAGACTCGGAGTCTCTGCCGTTCTTAGTAGAACCAACGCCCTTTTTATGAGCAAATAACTGAAGGTTCATCTTTAACATTGTGCTTACCTCCTATTTTAATAAGTAAACGAACTTTTCTCCGTACTCCTGTACGATCGCCTCTATTCCGAGGAAGAAGGAATCCAAAAGCAAAGCGCTCTTAGCAGAAACCTCTTCTGTAAGGATCAATTCGAGGAAACCGTCTTCAGCCTGCTTACAGGAAAACACATCATCGGTAAAAGCCTCAACCGAATTAACGGTATTGGTAGCCAGAACCGAAACAGCCGAGCATATAATGTCTCTGCCCTTTTTGTCGTATCCTGCATGACCTTCTACACGAAAGCCGCAAACCTCATCTTTTTCATTATGGATCGATGTAACTTTAATCATGCCAATTAAGCGTTGATCTTTTCAATCTTGATACGGGTATAATTCTGTCTGTGGCCATTCTTCTTGTGATAGCCGGATTTTCTCTTATACTTATAAACAATAACCTTGTTGCCCTTAACATCTCCGACAACGGATGCTGTTACGGTAGCACCGGAAACAGTAGGGTTACCGATCTTCATTGATCCGTCGTTCACTGCGAGAACCTGATCGAATGTGTAATTTGCTCCTGCTTCAACGCCGAGCTTCTCAACATTAATGATATCGCCTTCTGCTACCTTGTATTGCTTACCACCTGTTGCAATAATAGCGTACATACTGGCACCTCCTATTTATCATTACTCGCCAACTGTGGTGCTGTCCTTAAGTCAGGGCAGACTTCGACCTCGTTGTGCGGCATACTGAAGATTTATAACAAAAAACCACTTGAATGTCAAGTGGTTTTATAAATAAATTTTTCAAATAGTCTTAAAAATTTTCAAAACTTACATTAAAGCATCAACTGTTAAGCTGTTCCGCTATGCACTTATGTACCTTCTTACGGGTTACTTCCACAAGCCCAAGCTTGGTGATATCCACCAGTTCTGTCTGGATGTTGTCGTTCTTGAACTCATTTTTAAAGTTCTCAAGAAGCTGCTCTCTTAAAGCTTCGTCATGCTGATTTATGAAGTCGATAACAATTATGCCTGAAATATTTCTGAGCTTCAATTGGTAAGCGATCTCCTTGGCCGCTTCGCAATTGATCTCGAAAAACGTCTGCTCTGTGGCACGCTTTCCTGAAATGGCCTTACTTGTATTAACGTCAATGGCTGTCAAAGCCTCTGTCTGATCGATTATTATCGAAGCTCCGGACTTAAGATTTATGATCCTCTTTAAAGCGCCGTCCATATTCTTATCGATCTTATAAAGAATGTTCAAACGATGAGGATCATCGGTAAAAAGCACCTGGGTTTCTTCACCGTTTTCATTTACGGAAGGGAAAAGCTTAAGGTATTGATCCACTTCATCGTAAACTTCGGGAATATCCGTAACTATCCTGTCATAAAGGAAGGTGTTGGTATCTCTGAGCTGAATAAGATAAGCGGGCAACTCCTTATGGATCACCGTGTATTTAGCATCATGCACGGAATAATCGCAGATACTCTTATACTTTTTCACCAGCTGGGCTGCTTCTCTTAAGATCTGCTCGTCGGTGGCATGAACCGAATTTGTTCTGGCAATAACACAATAATCTTCATCCGAGAACCGGGACAGCAATTCTTTTAAATGCTGCCTCATCTGCTTGTTGGATATCTTTTTGGAAACCTGCGCTCCGGAACCGTTTTTAACAAGAGATACAAATCTTCCCGCAAGAGAAAAACTGGTGGTGACTACAGGAGCCTTGGTCTTAATGCTTTCCTTGACCAGCTGTACGATGATCTCATCACCGATACATACCTTTTTCTCCGACTGTCTTTTGACAAATAAAGGCTTTGTATCTGAGTTCAGATCCAGATAACAGGAGCAATCATCAGAAATATTGACAAATGCAGCATTTATGTTCTTTACAATATTGTCTACACGTCCCACGTAAATATTTCCGATCTCGAAATATGTCTTGGGAGGTATCACGGAAACATTGGTCATTCTGCCGTCGTTATATATGGCACTGATCTTCTTTCCGTTATAATTTGTAATAACCAACTCGTTCATTATAGGTAAAAATCCTTTTATTCGTGAAATTTATAGATGGGTATAAGTTCCTCATCCTTAAGGGCATAGGCTTCAAGTCTGTGAACCTGGTATTCGTATTGATCGTACTCGATGCCTGTGTAGGAATGAAATGCCTTCATAAGAAGCTCCGGGCGGATGTGATTCTCGTTTCCGGCACAAAGCTTTACATAAATACAAAGTCCATTATCATATTTTTCCGTAAGTTCCGTAGGCGGAACATCATATTTTACGTCATAAATAAACGGAGCCAGATTGATCTCCGTATCGCCCACCTTGGTGGTCTTAACGGCAAGTATCTCAGGTTCCTTAACAAACTCACTAAATTTACCTAAAAATTCCTCATTTGTCAAGGGTAAATGTGCCAGACCCTTACGAAGCACAAGGTAATCCGAGGCTTTTACCAATGCCATCAGGGATTCCTTTTTGGTCTGAGGCGGCGTGGGCGGCAGAAGCGAAACATGAAGAACTTTAAATCCTTCCGGCATCTGTGCGTCAAGCCTCGCCAAAATATCATCCGTACTTATCATGGAATTCACTTCAAGGTCGAAGTACTCTCCCTCGCTGGTCTGTCCCACTCCCAAAGGCGCAGCAAAGGACATGAGCTGATGAGGATGATATCCTTCAGAGTATTTTACATCTATCTCCGCTCTTCTTATGGCTTTCTGGAAGAAGCGCATTACATCCAAATGTGACAGGAATTTAAGATTCCCGTATTTTGCAAATTTTATTCTTAAAGTCATTAAACTTCGTCTCCGGACACATTTCTTGTTTCGTAACAGATGCCCCCATGGAATTCGAAGGCGCCGCATCTCGCGCATCCCTTTCGACAGTTGGGAGTAACCTTTTCATTAAGGCCGGTCTGATATTCTCTCCATAAGAATTCCTTGGTGATACCCGCATCGAGAAAATCCCAGGGGAAGATCTCATCCTTGTCTCTCTCTCGGAAAACATAGAAATCCAGATCCACCTTTTCTTCTTCCATGGCCTTGTCCCAAAGCTCTTTCTTAAACTGATCGGTCCAGGCATCAAATATGGCACCCTTCTTATACACATTAAGAAGCAATTTTGAAAGCCTTCTGTCACCTCTTGCAAATATTCCCTCAAGAATGGTCAGGTCGCTGTCATGCCATTTGTAATGAATGCTTCTGGCATTCAATTGCTCAGCCACCTTTGCTTTAAGGAAACGGGCCTTTTCCCTGAACTGTTCTTCTCTGTTCATGGCCACCCACTGGAAAGGGGTAAAGGGCTTGGGCACAAAGAAGCTGGTGCTGGGAGTGATCTGTACTCTTCCGTTTCTCTGATCCTTGGGTATCTCGTAATACTCTCTTGCTATCTTATCAGCCAATACAGCTATCTGCTCTATATCGTCTTCAGTCTCCGTGGGCAGGCCCAGCATAAAGTAAAGCTTTACATTGTTCCAGCCGCCTTTAAAAGCGTCCATGGAGCCTTTTAAAATGTTTTCTTCCGTAAGTCCCTTGTTAATAACATTCCTGAGCCTTTGAGATCCGGCTTCGGGAGCAAATGTAAGGGAGGATTTCTTTATATCCTGAACCTTGCTCATAACATCCAGAGCAAAAGCATCTATTCTGAGTGAAGGAAGAGAAATGTTCACCTTCAGCTCTTTAAAATATTCGATAAGGAAATATACCAGTTCCGGAAGAGCCTTGTAATCACTGGAGCTTAAGGAAGAAAGGGTGATCTCTTCATGACCGGTGTTTTTGATCATCTTAACGGCCTGTTGTTTAAGGAATTCCACATCCCTCTCTCTGATGGGTCTGTAAAGCATACCTGCCTGACAGAATCTACACCCTCTGATACAGCCTCTCTGTATCTCAAGTGTAACCTTGTCCTGCACCACCTGAAGGAAAGGAACCACCGGGCTGTCCGGATAATAGGTCTCGGATAGCTTCATTTCCACCTGTTTTCTGATCCTTGCCGGAGCATGAGGATTATTGGGAGTAAAACTCTTGATGGTCTGATCCTCGTTATAGTCCACATCATAGAACATAGGGACATACATTCCCTCGACTTCTGCCACCATCTCAAGAAATTCACGTCTTGTACCGCCGTTATCCCTGTTTTTGCGATAAAGGTTGATAATATCCTGATATACGGTTTCCCCTTCTCCGATATAGAAGAAATCAAAGAAATCCGCTATGGGCTCGGGATTATAGGAACAAGGGCCTCCTCCGATAACAATGGGATCATCTTCTCCCCTTTCCGAAGCTATAAGAGGAATCTCCGAAAGTTCCAGGATCTGAAGGATATTGGTGTAACACATTTCATATTGAAGGGTGATGCCCAGAAAATCAAAATCCTTTATCCTGTCCTGGGATTCCAGTGCAAACAGAGGAATGTGTTTTTCTCTCATTATCTTATCAAGGTCGGGCCAGGGGGAATAAACTCTTTCGCACCAAACACCCTCAAACTTATTAAACATATCATAGAGGATCTGTATGCCCAGATGGCTCATACCGATCTCATATACATCGGGGAAACACATACAAAAGCGAACATCCACCTCATCCTTGGATTTAACAATGCTGTTCACTTCTCCGCCGATATATCTTACCGGCTTTTCTATATTCATTAAGATTTCATCCGAAAGTGCAAGCTTTTGCATGAAAAGACCTCTTTAATAACTAAATCTGAATAAATCCGTATTGTTTATTTTAACACAATTTCAGGTAATATACAATAAAAATCCCCTTTGGCACACATGTGTAAAAATCATATTTGTCTTGAAAAATCCCTTTAAAAAATCTATACTGATATAATAGTATATGATTAATAAATCGGAGGAAACAACATGTGGTGTCCCAATTGCCAAAATGAGTACAGAGCAGGAATTACGATCTGTCCCGAATGCAATATCGCTCTTATCGAAGAGCTTGATGAAGTAAAAGCAGAACTCAAAGAGCTTATGGCTGTTAAAGATGAAGTACTTAAGGATAAGATCATTAAGTATCTGGATCACGTCAAAACGGAAAATTCCGTCACGGAAAGAGTCAATGAGGCCGAAGAGACCGAATATGTGATCTCCGTTCCCGAAGATAAAGCTACTGAGACCATGCAGATTATTCAGGCAATAATAAAGGTTGAGGCCGAAAACAAATTCAAGGAAAATCCTGAAGAAGTCCTTAAAGAAGCCGAACAAGCTCTTGAACAAATGAAAGAAATGGCACAGAAAAAAGGCTTTATAAAGGCCAGTGACAAGAGCAGTGATTACACCTCTTCCGGATGGTTGTTTTCCGTTTTCGGTGTTGCTCTTATCGCTTTCGGTATCATTAATAAACTTGAGATCATCCGTCTCTTTACAGCCACCTTCTCCATCCTGATCCTTATCCTTATGGGCGTGCTTTTCATCGCTTATGGCATATATTCCATCATCAAGGGGAAGTCGTTAAAGAGTGAAGTGGCCGAAGAAGAAAAGACAGAAAACAAACTTAAGGAATACATTAAGGAAAACATTACAAAAGAAATGCTGGATGCTCTTAACGACGAAGACACATCACCTGAACTTCTCTATCTTAAACAGTCAGATCTGGTAAAAGACAAACTTCTGGAAGCTTTTCCCGATACCAATGACGAATATGCCGACATACTTGTGGAAGAATTCATGAACGAACTATATAATGATTAAAAAAATTCCGCCCTAAGGCGGAATTTTTTTAATCCAATGAGAACAGTTCCATGATCTCTTCCTTGGAAAGAGAATTGATAAATACCTCCTTGGTGGAGATGATCGACTCGGAAAGTTCCTTTTTTCTGTGTTGCAGCTTGTATATCTTTTCTTCTATGGTTCCCTTGGTGATAAGCTTAATAACTTCCACCACATTCTTCTGACCTATTCTGTGAGCTCTGTCTGTAGCCTGATCTTCCACGGCGGGATTCCACCAGGGATCAAAATGAATAACAGTATCAGCGCCTGTAAGGTTAAGTCCCGTACCTCCGGCTTTAAGGGAAATAAGGAAAAGCTGACGTTCTCCTGCGTTAAATTCCTTTACATAATCCACTCTTTCACTCTTTTTTGTACCACCGTCCAGATAATAATAGGTGTATCCCATTTCATCCAGTGACTTTTGGATCAGTTCAAGCATGCTGGTGAACTGTGAAAATACCAGAATACGATGTCCGTTTTCGATGAGGTTTGGAACCAGTTCCATAAACAGATCCAGTTTTCCGCTTCCTCCTTCGTAGTTTTCCAGGAAGGTGGAAGGATGACAGCAGATCTGACGAAGTCGGGTGAGAGCCGCAAGTATCTGGAAACGACTGGCATTTATGCCCTCGTTCAAAAGCTCCTGGCGCAGGTCTCCCTTGACGCTTTCCAGATAGGAAAGATAAAGGTTCTTTTGCTCAAAGTTCAACTCGGCGATCATCTTTTCTTCTATCTTGTCAGGCAGCTCGGTAAGCACATCTTTCTTCATTCTGCGCATGACAAAGGGCAATATGCGCTTATTTAAGATGGCCTTTACCCCTTCATCACCCTTGGAAATGGGCTTTTCATACTTGGTAATGAACTTTGTATAGGAAAGCAGATAAAAAGGCATGATATAATCGAATATGGACCAAAGTTCCGAAAGCGAATTCTCTATGGGAGTTCCTGTTAAAGCAAATCTGTGCTCGGCCTGAAGGCTCTTAACTGATTTTGCATTAACGGAAGCCGCATTTTTAATAAACTGTGCTTCATCCAGGAAAATGGAATTGAATTTTTTGTCTTCATAAGCTCCGATATCCCTTCGGATAAGAGGATAAGAAGTGATGAGCACGTCGAAGTCTCCACTGTTTTTGATAGCCTCCTCTCTGTCCTGAGGAACACCTTCTATTATCCTGCATTTAAGGGTAGGCGAAAAGGTTTCAAACTCATCCATCCAGTTATAAACCACGGAAGTGGGACAAACGATGAGGAACTGAGCTCCGGGATTAAGTTTTTTCATCTCGGTAATATAAACAATGGCCTGCAAGGTCTTTCCAAGACCCATGTCGTCTGCCAATATACCGCCCAGCCCGTTGGCAGCCAGATTCATGAGCCACTTGTACCCCACTATCTGATAGGGACGAAGTTCCGCATTGATCTCTGAAGGCACTTCAAAATCCTGCTTTGAGGAATTCAGCACATTATCAACCAGTGCCTTAAACTCATCGTTCTTGATAACGGTGAAACGACCCTCATCAAAGATCCTGTCGGCAAAAAGCGCCAGTCCCTTGGACACCTGAAGCACGTCCTTCTTCTCGATCTCCTTGGCAGAAATGTTCAGATCGTCCAGAAGTCCGTTCAGTTCGTTCAGTTCATCGGACTCAAGATCTATAAATGAGCCGTCCGATAAACGGAAGAACTTCTTTTTAAGTCTGTAGGCACGGAAAAGTGACTTGAGTTCTTCTTTGGTAACATCTCCATAGGTAAGATTCAGTTCCAGGAGATCGCTTTCTCCCGACACATTTAAGCCTATGGAAAACTTTCTCGTTCTTGAAGACTTTAATCTCTTAAAATCCTCGGAATAGAAAAGCTCCGCATGTTCCTTAAGGCTTTCCACCCCTTCTGTGATAAATTCATATATCCCGTTGTCGGCTTTAAGAAGATAAAAGCCGGAATAGGCTTCAAAGCCATTGGCTTCAAGGATGTTACAGATGTTCTTCTCTTCCGTTTTGTTCCTTAAAATGATATAAGGCTCACTCTTTGGACTTTCAAAAGAGTTAAAGCGATATTCACCGTAGGTGTAGATTATCTCTGCTTTAATGTAAGAATTGTATTTATCAAAATATATCTCCGCCTTAAAATCCGGAGAAATGTACTTGTCCGAAAGTTCCTCCGGGATTTCGAACTCCATGGTGTCATGAAGTTTTGGAAGAACGAATTCCAGAAATCTCTGCTTGTATTTGCCTTCAAAGATAAGCGGAGTCCTGTCTCCTCCCAGATTATTGAAAAAAGGAAGGAAATTGTGAAGAAAAACCTTGTCGGGGGTATACAGAAATCCGTCTCTGTAAAGCACTTCCCCATTTTCCGTGATCGGTATCACGGGTTCTTTATCTTTGTAATCAAAGATTATCTGATCCTCCGTGTTTATAAGCTCAAACTCAATGTTGGGATTGGAAGCTACCACATGAACATCGAAGTATTGATTTCCGTAAAGATCCAGGGTACAGGAAAGATTACCCACCTGTTTTAATAGCTTTATGAACAGGAATTTGGATATCAGCATCTGAGACTTGACGAAGATCTCCGTGCCTTCTTTACCTGCGGTAAGCTCGGATACATCATATATGCCCAAAAGGAAGTCCAAAAAAGCTTTTGAATCCCTGTCAAAGGCACTTTCGTTGTAGATAAAGTGAAAATCCTTGCCCAAAACTATGGGTTCCTGTTTTACAAAGGATTCCAGAAATTTCTTTATGTTCTGCACCTTATAAAGACGATTGCTTCCGACCTTAATGGAAATTCCTGCCTTACCGGATGTATTCTTAAGCATGGTTCCCAGATTTATAACAGGTTCTATATGGAAAACATCTCCTGTCTTTGACAGGGATGACATATTGTCAAAATAATCAAGAACGTTGTAAATACGCTTTTCTTCCGGAGTCTTGGGAAGATTGCCTTCTTTCTTCTCCTGATGCTTATAAAGCATACAAAGAGCACAGATCACGTGCTTGCAGGCGCCGTGGCCCAAAATGCTTCCCGGACAGGAACAGGAGTAATCAAACATACCGTCCTCCAGCTCATTGATGAGCACGGTATAGCTGCTGCTGCCTTTTATTATGAATTTGTATTTTTTGTTTTGTCTGGAGTAAGAGGCGTTTTGGATGTGGCCGTTTTTGTAATAGGTAACTCCGCGAAGATAAGTACCTTCATCAGGCGCCAGGTTTCTGATCTTTTGCTTGGTTAAATGAATCATTATATTCCCCTTAGATTTAAATGATGCAGATTTTAAAGCTCCGAAATCTTAAGATCAAGTATCAAAATCGAATGACAATTGCAGTTCTTCCTGAACCTCTATCTTAAAGTCTTCCAATTTCTCCGGATTTACAATGGGCAGATCCGAAAGAGAAGAAAGACCGAAGTTCCTTAAAAACTCCTCGGTCGTGCCGAAGGCAATGGGACGTCCCGGAGCTTCTATCCTGCCCAATTCCGTTACCAGATTGTATTCCACCAGTTTGCTTACCGCATGATCGCAATTAACGCCTCTGATGGCCGCTATTTCGCTTCTGGTGATGGGCTGTTTGTAAGCGATAATGGAAAGGGTTTCCAGTAAAGCGTCGGTCAAAATGTGCTTTTTCGGTGCATGTGCCACGCGGATGATGTATTCATACATGTCCGGTTTGGTACACATCTGAAATGAATCGTTAAGTTCAATGATCTGTACACCTCTGCTGCTTTCCTTGTACTCGATCATCATATTCCTTAAAATATTCCTGATAACAGACACATCCTGCTCAAGAGCTATGGCTATTCGGTCTGCTTCCACAGCTTCACCCATGGTGAAAAGTATGGCTTCTATTTTTGCTTCAAGTTCTTTTATCTCCATTTATTCCCCTTTTACAGTCCGAATCCGTTGTTCTCATCGAAGTCAACGATGTCATCGGCTGTGTACTCGATCTCTATATCATCAAATATATCCTTTTGTACCACATTCATCCTGCCCATCTTCATGAGCTCCAAAACGCAAAGGAAGGTAACTATAACATCCATTTTATCTTTTCCGCCTTCAAGCAGGGTTTTAAAGGAAAAATGTCTGTTTTTGAGGCCGTATTCCTGAACCGAATACATTTTTTTGGTTAGGCTCACCTCTTCTTTTTCTATCTTTCCGAATTTGGATCTGACCGGATCTATCTTATCTTCCCGGCGTTTCATAACACCGTCGAAGATATCATTCAGCTTTTGCAGGGTAATATCGCTCAAAAGCTCACTCACCGGCACCGGCTCATGATAATTCAGGATCTCGGGAGGAAGATTGCTCTTCTTAAAGAACACCTTATCCGCATCCACAGCCATGTCCTTAAGCTCCAAGGAGGTGTACTTGTACATCTTGTATTCCAGGAGTCTTTCCACCAGTTCTGCTCTGGGGTCTATCTCCTCGCCCGTTTCTTCGTCCACTTCCGCAGGAAGCAGCATCTTGGATTTTATGCGAAGCAAAGTGCTGGCCATCAAAAGAAATTCGCTCATGGAATCCAGGCTCTTATCTTCGATCCCCTTAATGGCATCAAGGTATTGATCGGTGATCAATGCAATGGGGATATCATAAATATTTATCTTATTAATATCTATCAAATGCAGCAAAAGGTCCAAAGGGCCTTCAAATGCATCAAGTTTTATCGGGATTGACATAGGAGCCTCGTTTAAAAGATTTTTAAAGATTTTTTAACTGAAATATTATATCACAAAAAAGGTGAAAAAAGAAGAAGCTTGACAAATAAAGTTGCATAAAAAGAAAAGCCTGATCTAAAGATCTATTATATCTATTTCACATCTGTTAAACACACGCAAGGGCATCAAATGTTCTCCCGCTCCGGAAGACACCAAGTGCTTTCCTGCATATATTCCCTTGACCCTGTGCTTTACTCCGTACCGGGAAAAGACAAAACCGCCTATAAAGGGGATTCTCACAAAGCCTCCGTGTAAATGTCCGGAAACTATCAGGTCCGCATCCAGCACTCTGTCATAATACTCATAAAAGTCAGGATCGTGAGCTAAGAGTATCTTTTTCTTACCCTCGGGAATATCCTTAAAAACCTCCGTATCCTCTTCGGACATATCATAAAGTCTTCCCTTTTTATAATTCTCGATCTTTAAAGAAATCCCAAAGATCTCGGCCTTTTCACCTAAGCTCATATGGCTGTCATCCAGGATAAAACAATTATCCGGAAGAGATTTAATAAACTCATCCCATTGTTCCTTAAAGTATACCCTGTATTTAAGTTCATGGTTCCCAAGGGAAAAATAAACCGGAGCAATTGCACATAACTGTCTCATAGCCTCCAGAGCCTTTTTATTGTCCTCTTCTTTGGATATTAAAAGATCTCCTGCCATAAAAAAACAATCCGGTTTTTCCGAAGACAGGAGTTTTAGATCCCTTTTTGTAAAGCTTTTATTGTGGAGATCCGTAATGATAACGGCCTTTAATCCCAGTCCCAGATCCAGCTTAAAATGAACATATTTTCTGAATCTGAACTCAAAGATCTCATAGGCTGTATAAACGATCAAAAGGATCAATATTATGGGTATAAGATAATATATTTTCATGATCATTCCGAAAGGACATAGAAATTAATTGTAAAGGAAGCGGTTACTTCTTCATTGTCATAACTGTATTTAGGAACACTTACATTAGATACTGTATTAAAATACTTGGCATTAGCAAATTTGAACAATAATTCCATAAAATCATCAAAGTGTCCAGATACCCCGATACTATAGGTACCGACATAATAACTGTCATGTTTTGTGAGCCCGTTAAATGTAAGATTATCTTTAGTTAACACATCTCCTATGGTATCTTCAATGTATTTAAGCATCATAGAATCATCCCATTTTTCAGGAAATTGACCGATGGTTTTTTTGTATTCATCAATAGATCGATTAAGGTCTTCTGTAATGGAATCATATCCTTTTTGCTGTCCATCAAGCGCCGCAATGATCTCTTCTCTTTTTTCTATATCTGCTTGAAGAGTAAGAGTTTCTTCCCTAACAGGTTTAAGAAAAAGATGGTCAAAAAGAAGAACTGCAATAAGCAGAACTGCTCCAATCATTATTATCTTTTCTCTGAAAGTAATTTTTTTCATTCTGATTCACCGGCAACTTTAATAGAAAAAGTAAAAGCGTAGCCATTTATTGTTTCTTTCATCTCTATTTCCTTGCCCTCTTCATCTATGGTTTTGACAGTTTTACTATTAGATGTATGGCTTATAGTTGAATAATTAATATCCTTAAAATACTCTACTTCACTTAACGCATCTAAATAATCTCCTATCAATTCATAATTAAGTGCAAAAGCCTTTATAGACAGAAAACCGGATGAAATAGCAAAACTTTCTATAATTACCCCTTCAGGGCAATTGAAAACAAACGCTCTGATCTCTTCCGTAGTAGGAAATTCATTTTTCAAAACATCCTTTAATGCATCGGTTTTTACAACATATTCATTGTATTCGTCTCTTGCTTTAAAGTACTCGTTTGCAATGTCCC